>CALDUK010000001.1 GCA_937924905.1 uncultured Paracoccaceae bacterium
GGTGGAAAATGCAGCCGACAGATTGGACGAGGTCGTCGACTTGCCGATTCCGCCTTTGCCATAGATCGAAAACACCTTGGCGCCTTCGATCTTCATCGACGGATCCTGATGAACCTGAACCGAGCCTTCGCCGTCCTGGCCGTTTAGGGTGGGTATGTCGTCTCTTGGGCTCATCTTCTGTCCTTTCCTCGACAGCGTGCGGCGACAATTGGCGGTGCCAATCGTTTGCCCGCATCCGGCGCATATACGAAATGCACCGTCATTCTGCGGCCACCCCTTCGACGCGGTCTTCCAGCGCATCGGCCGCATTTTGCAAAGCGGCGAGCGTTTCGGCGTCCGGTGTCCAGTAGTCACGGTCCGAGGCTTCCAGCAGGCGGTTGGCCATGCGGCTGGAGGCGACGGGGTTCAAATCGGCAAGGCGCTGGCGCATGTCTTCGTCCAGCACAAAGGTCTCGGACAGGCGCTGATAAACCCAAGGGTCCACCTGATCGGTTGTGGCCGACCAGCCCATCGTATTGGTGATCTGCGCTTCGATCTGACGGACGCCTTCGGCCCCGTGATCCAGAAGCGGTTCATAAAACCGGGGGTTCAGGCTGCGCGACCGGGTTTCCAGCGCGACCTGATCGGCCAATGTGCGGATCGTGCCCGAGCCACGGGTCTGATCGCTGATATAGACCGCTGCGTCTTCACCACGGGCGCGTTTGACCGCGCGGCTGATGCCGCCCAGCGTGTCAAAGTAATGATCAACGGTGGTGACGCCCAGTTCGACGCTTTCCAGGTTTTGATAGGCAACCTCGACCGTGCGCAGCGTGTCTTGCAAAAGTTCGGCGTTTTGGGCCGCTTTGCCATCGGTGCCATAGGCAAAGCTTTTCCGGGCCTGATAGGCATCGGCCAGTTCGTTTTCGTCGCCAAAGGCGCTGCTGTCGACCAATTGATTGACGTTCGAGCCATAGGCGCCTTCGGCGTTGGAGAAAACGCGCAGCGCGGCGTCTTGCATCGTGGCCCCGGTCTTTTCGACATAAGCCAGCGCATGGGCGCGCACAAAGTTCTGATCAAGCGGTTCGTCGGCTTGGGCCGCTTGCAATGCCGCATCGGCAAGAAGCCGGGTTTGCAAGGGCAGAAGATCGCGGAAGATGCCCGAAAGCGTCATGATCACGTCAATGCGCGGGCGACCCAGTTCGGACAGCGGGAGCAGATCGGCCCCCGAAAGTCGCCCGAAGCTGTCAAAGCGCGGTTTGGCCCCAATCAGCGCCAGCGCCTGACCGATGGGCCCGCCATCTGTTTTGATATTGTCCGACCCCCAAAGCACCAGCGCGACCGAGCGTGGCAGGGTCTGGTGCGTGGCAAGCAGCATCTGGGCCTGACGTGCGCCTTCGCGGACTGCGTATTCAGTTGGCATGCGGAACGGGTCAAACGCATGAATGTTCCGGCCTGTGGGCAGGATGTCGGGATTGCGGATCAGGTCACCGCCGGCGACGGGCGCTGTGAAACGGGCGTCCAGAGCGCGCAGGATGGCGGCGGTTTCGCCCATATCATCAAGCGCAGCGATCACGCGGGATTTGGTGTCGTCATCTGCGTTGGCGACGATGTCGAGATATTCGGTTTTCTGTTCGTCCGACAGAGCCCGACCGACGACGTGCAGACCATCAGGGACCAATGCGTCTTCGGTTTCCAACAGTTTGAGCCATAGCGTTTCGGGCAGTTCGCCGCCAAGATCGACCGCTTCGGCCTGTTCGGCAATCAGCGTTTCCAACTCGACGCGTTCGGCGGCGTTCGGTTCCAGACCGCGCCAACGGGTGAGGCTGTCTTTCAGCTCGGCCAGACCTTTGTACAGACCGGCGGTCGCCAGAGGCGGTGTCAGGTGAGAAATCGTGACGGCACCCGAACGGCGCTTGGCCAGTGTCGCTTCGGACGGGTTGTTGGCTGCGTAGAGATAAACATTCGGCATTTCGCCAATCAGCCGATCGGGCCAATCATCTGCACCAAGGCCTGCTTGCTTGCCCGGCATAAATTCAAGCGCGCCATGCATGCCGAAATGCAAAAGCGCATCGGCCTGGAATGTGTTCCGCAGCCACAGATAGAACTGGACGAAAGCATGGGTCGGGGCGAAGCCTTTTTCGAACAAAAGGCGCATCGGGTCGCCTTCGTATCCGAAGGCCGGCTGCAGGCCGACGAAGACATTGCCGAAGTGTTGGCCCAGAACAAAGACGCCTTTGCCATCGGATTGCACGCGCCCCGGGGCTGGTCCCCAGGCGTCTTCTATGGCGGCCAGCGGCGGGGTGTTGGCGACGATAGTTTCCGCATCGACATGGGCCGCGACATTGGCGTCCTGGCCGTATTGTGACGCATTGCCGTCCAGAACGGCGGTGCGCAGCGCCTCGACCGTTTCAGGGACATCCACGGAGTAGCCTTCGGCCTGCATGGCTTTCAGCGTGTTGTGCAACGACGCGAAGACATTCAGATAGGCCGCTGTGCCCGCTGCACCTGCGTTTGGCGGGAAGCCAAAGATGACGATGCCGACTTTCTTTTTTGCGTTCTCGGTTTTGCGCAAACGCGCGAGACGCAGCGTCTTTTCGGCAAGGCTGTCGATCCGTTCATGGCAGGGGGCCATGGCGCGGGCGTCGGTTGACTGACACGCGTGGCGACACCCGGCGCAGCCGTCTGCCCCGTGGCGACCGCCAAAGACGGTGGGGCATGTGGCGCCGTCCAGTTCGGGCAAGGCGATCAGCATTGTCGTTTCAATCGGGCCAAGGCCCTGCCCGCTGTCGGCCCATTGGCCGAGCGTCTGAAACTCTAACGGATGGGCTGCGATATAGGGCAGGTCGAGGTCTTTCAACACTTCGACCGCGGCGTCGTTGTCATTATAAGCGGGCCCGCCAACAAGGCTGAACCCGGTCAGCGACACCAGTGCGTCGATCCCCTGGGGTTTGAGGTAATGTTCAATCGCCGGGCGTCCGTCGAGCCCGCCTGCGAAGGCGGGAATAACGCGGATGCCGCGCGCTTCGAATGCCCGGATGACGCCGTCGTAATGCGCGGTATCCGAACTGAGCACATAGGACCGCATCAACAAGAGACCCACGGTCGCCACCGGCTTTTTCGGGCCGGGAAGCGCGCCAATATCAGTGGTGATCCGGTCTTTCAGATCGGGGTGATACAGGCCCACATCCGGGTAATCCTGTGGTGCGGACACTTCGGTGCCTTGCCACCGCGCTTCGCTTGCATAGCGCGAGATCAGATGGCGGATCATGTTTTCGACGTTTTCGTCGGACGAAGCCAGCCAGTATTGCATTGTCAGGAACCAGGCGCGCAGGTCCTGAGCTTTGCCCGGAATGAAGCGCAGAATCTTGGGCAGACGCCGCAAGAGACGCATCTTTTTCGCGCCGCTTTCCGTGGACGGTTTCGACGACCCGCGCAGGCGTTTGAGAAAGCTCATGGTGCCGGACGACGGGGCGTCCATGTCGAGGTTGCCCATGCGTGTGGTTTTCACGATGGCCGCGTCCGAGACCATGCCGACCATGGCATCGCAGGTGTCACGGCGGGCCTGAAGAGCAGGCAGGATGCGCGAGACATGTTCTTCCAGAAACAACAACGCGCTGACGACGATATCGGCAGCTTCGACGGCAGCGACCGCTTCGGTCAACCGGTCGGCGCTTTCGCCCCATTCGGCGGCCGCGTGGACAGATACGGTCAGGCCCGGAAAGTCGCGCTGTAGCCGGTCGCGCGCCCGTTCGACGGGACCAGCCGCGTGGCTGTCCAGCGTGATGATCGCCACGCGATACCCCGCCTTGGGGCCAGTTATGCCGGTTTCATCGCGCAAAATGGGCCTTTGCCTCGTAAAGCGTGTCAACGCTGATTTCGGCCATGCCGCGTTCGGTGGCATAGCTTTCGGTGTTTCGCCGGGCTTTGCCGCGGACGAAGAAGGGGATGCGTTTCAGTTCCTTTTCCGCCGCAGGGTGCCAGACGACATCTGCGGTTTCTGTCATTGCGGCGCTGTCGGCGGGGGGGTGCGGTGCAGTCTCGGCGACCGGATCGGCGGCGTCAGACGCCGAAACTGCCTTGCCGCCATGATGCGACGCCCCGGCGTCGTCGTGAAATTCGAAGTCTTCGCGGAACATATGCAGCAGGTGTTCTTCCAGCCCCATGACCAGTGGATGGACCCAGGTGTCGAAAATCACATTCGCGCCTTCGATGCCCATTTGCGGCGAATAGCGCGCCGGGAAGTCCTGGACATGAACCGGGGCCGAGATAACGGCGCAGGGGATGCCCAGACGTTTGCCGATATGGCGTTCCATCTGGGTGCCAAGGATCATTTCGGGCGCAAGCGCTTCGATCCGGGCTTCGACTTCGAGATAGTCATCTGTGACCAGCGCGTCGACGCCGTAGTCTTTGGCCAAGGCGCGGATCATGCGGGCCTGTTCGCGGTTGTAGCACCCCAGACCCACTACTTCGAACCCCATTTCATCGCGGGCGATGCGCGCGGCTGCGGCAACATGGGTGCCATCGCCGAACAGGAAAACGCGCTTGCCGGTCAAATAGGTGCTGTCAACGCTGGCCGAATACCACGGCAGGCGCAGGCGGGTTTCGTCGATCTTTGGCGTCAGCCCCGTGATCTCGGCCACTTCGCGCAAAAAATCGCGGGTTGCACCAACACCGATGGGAACCGTTTTCGTGAACGGCTGGCCCAGTTCGCGTTCCATCCAGCGGCAGGCGGCTTCGCCAGTTTCGGGGTACATCAAGACATTGAAATGTGCGGCCCCAAGGCGGGTGATGTCGGCCGGTGTCGCGTCATAGGGGGCGGTGACGTTGACCTCGATCCCCATTTCCATAAGCAGCCCGGTCAGTTCGGTGATGTCGTCGCGGTGCCGGAAGCCCAGCGCCGTTGCGCCGATCAGATTGCAGGTGATGCGGCCGGTGCGGTCTGTCGGACGCGCCAGCGTGCGCACGATCTGGAAGAAGGTTTCATCTGCGCCAAAGTTTTCCTTGCGCTGATAGCTTGGAAGCTCCAGCGGAATGACCGGGATGCCAAGCCCCATGGTTTCGGCCATGCCGCCCGGATCATCCTGGATCAGTTCGGCCGTGCAGGACGCGCCAACGATGATTGCCTGGGGATCGAACCGTTCGACCGCCTCGGTGCAGGCGGTTTTGAACAGGTTCGCTGTATCGGCGCCAAGATCGCGCGCCTGAAAGGTTGTATAGGTCACGGGCGGGCGCCGGTCGCGGCGTTCGATCATCGTGAACAGCAGATCGGCATAGGTGTCGCCCTGCGGGGCGTGCAGCACGTAATGCAGGCCCTTCATCGCGGTGGCGACGCGCATGGCCCCCACATGGGGCGGGCCTTCGTATGTCCAGACCGACAGTTTCATGGCGCGTCCACTTTCAGCAGATCACGACGCCGCAGTGGTCGGGCGAACAGACCGGCAAGATCGCCTGCCTGTTCGTAGAAATGGATCGGCGTGAAGACCAGTTCGATGGCCCATTTGGTGGTCAGACCTTCGGCCTCAAGCGGGTTGGCAAGGCCAAGACCGCAAACCGTCAGGTCGGCCCTTGCGTCACGGGCGCGTTCCAGCTGTTTGTCGACGTCCTGACCTTCGGAGAACACAGGGCCGTCGCCGATCAGCGCCATGTCGGGGCCGACGATATCGCGGTGAACATAAGGCTGGCCGATTTCGGTTGCTGTCATGCCGCATTCGCGGGTGAGAAACCGTGCCAGCGGGATTTCAAGCTGGCTGTCGGGGAAGAGAAAGACAGATTTGTCATGCAGCGTTGCACCGGCCTGGGCCACGGCGCGGCGGGCGCGGTCGCGGGGGGCGGCGGTCACGCGGTCGAACGTGTCTTGATCCACCCCAAATTCATTGGCAATGGCGCGCAACCACGCCGTCGTGCCTTCTTCACCAAAGGGGAACGGGGCCGCGATGTGGCGCGCGCCGCGCCGGATCAGTGCGGCATGCGTTTCATTCAAAAACGGCTGGTTCAGCGCAAAGACCGTGTTCGGCCCAACCGCCGCCGGATCGTCGGCCCGCATCGTTGGCAGGACCGTGACCGGGCCAATGCCCATATCATCAAGAAGCCCCAACATCTGATCTTGGACAACATCGGGAAGCGCGCCTGCCACAATCAACTGGCGGTCCTGCGTTTCGGGCAATTCCGGCACCAGGGCGGCAAGGCAGGCATCTTCGCCTTCTGTAAAGGTGGTCTCAATCCCCGAGCCGGAGAAATTTACGACGTTCACATGCGGGTTATATTTGGCAGACAGCCGTTCCGCGGCTTTGGCCAGGTCAAGCTTGATGACTTCGGACGGGCAAGAGCCGACAAGGAACAACCGGCGAATGTCAGAGCGGCGTGACAGTAGCTTTTCAACCTCGCGGTCCAGTTCGACCTGCGCATCAGCCATGCCCGCCAGATCGGTTTCTTCCAGAATGGCGGTTCCGAACCGGGGTTCGGCAAAGATCATCACCCCGGCCGCGCTTTGCAGAAGATGCGCGCATGTGCGTGACCCCACGACAAGGAAGAACGCGTCCTGCATCTTGCGATGCAGCCAGACGATGGCCGTCAGACCGCAGAACACTTCGCGCTGACCGCGTTCTTTTAACAGCGGCGCATCACGGCATCCGGATTGGGTATGTGCGCCATCCATCATGCCGGTACCGCCGATTGAAGACGCGCCTGTCTCAGTTTGAGGATAAACTGCGCTGCGTTGATCACATAGAGGAGGTAGGCCGCAAGCGCGATGATCATCTGACCGGACGGGGGCAGGGTTTTTGTAAATAAAACAACCAGATAAAGGGTATGCAGCGCGATAACGGCAAAGCTGACCATGTCTTCCCAAAAGAAGGCGGGTGCCAGCAGATATTGCCCGAAGACGACTTTTTCCCAAATCGCCCCGGTCACCATAATCAGGTAGAGGAAGCCTGTTTTGACGAGGATCGAGAATGTCGCGATTTCATACCCTTGCCCGGTTGCCAGATAACGCAGCACCAGCCCAAGCGAAACGAGAAAGACCAGAAATTGAACGGGCGCCAACACGCCCTGAACCAGCGTCCAGATCGTCTGATCCCGGCGCACGCGTTCTTCGGGCGTGTATAAAAAGGGGGTGTCCCCGCGGGCACCTGTCGTGCGGCCCATGCCGATTCCTCTGTCTTCCTCTGATGACAGCGTACGGGGCAAGTCAGAAAAGTGTCAATCTAAACTTACATTTTAGAGTCTGACACTCTGTGGGGCGGCGCGCGGGGCTTGAAAATTCTCAAGCCTATGAATTAACGCGACTTTCTTAAGGTTGATCCGTTGTTTCAACGGCAAATTTCCGATGAATGTCTATTCTCTTTGACAATTTGTGCCATGTCACTGACACTGCGCCCACCCGTGAGAGAGTCGCACGCGGGGTTGTCCTGCAAAGCACGCGGCTTAACACGGTGATGCTTATGACGGTGAGAAAGGGCAGTGGCGGACTTACGGCCAGTAATGGTTCGTTGGTCGATGTGCTGGCCAAATCTGTCATTTCGCATGTCAATTCGTTTCCGCATCAACGCCGCAACAGGCGGATGGAGGTTGGATCGAAGATCCTGCTGGCGGCCGTTCTGGACACAAACGGGTTTGACGAACCGGCTGTGATTGCCGATTTGGCCACGCTTCGGATTTCGCCCACAGATATCGTTGACTATTGCATTCGCGATGTTGCTATCGCGCTGGGCGGTGACTGGGTAGACGACCGGCTGAGCTTTGCCGAAGTCACCGTGGCAAGCGCACGGCTGTTCGGGCTTTGCAAGGCGATTGGCCAAAGCTGGAACAATGCACATCCCAATTTGAACGCCCGCGCCCTGCTTTTGGTGACTGTCGGGCGCGAAGATCACATTCTGGGCCCCGCCGTTCTGGCGGATCAGCTGCGGCGACGCGGTCATTCGGTGCGGTTGCATTCGAATGCATCGGCGGCCAGCCTTGCGGAAAAATTGCAGAAAAACGCCTATGACGCCGTTCTTGTATCGGTTGCCACGACCCATTCGCTTGAAAAAGCGAAAGGAGTCATTCAAGAAACAAAAAAAGCATTCCCAAACGTGCATGTGGTGCTGGGCGGGGCGGCTTTGACATTGGCAAATCTACGGCAAGACACGACGGGCGCAGACTTGGTGACGAACAATATCGACGAAGCGCTCGATGCCATGACCGGGAATGATATTGATCTTCGGGTGGCTGAATGAAGGCGGGTGGCAAGGCAAATTGGGTCGAAGGCCCAATGCCGATGATCGAGCCGGAGTATCTGACCGGCATACTGGCCTCGGCCTGCGATCTGGCCTTTATGGTATCGGGTGACGGCGTTGTCCGTTCGATCCTGATTGATGGCGAGACCAAAGGTCAAACGCGCCTGACCCATTGGGCCGGTCGGCCGATGCAGGATTTTTTGACCCTGGAAAGCGTGCCCAAGTTTGAAGCTGCGCTGAAGGCGATTGCCGAGAACCAACAGACCCTGCGTCCGGTCGAGCTGAACCACACCGACAAGGCCGAATGGGAATATCCCGTGCGCTATTCGTTGCACCGGGTCGGCCCGGACGCATCTGTTTTGATGCTGGGCCATGATTTGCGCATCGTCGCCGAAACTCAACAGCAGCTTGTGCAGGCGCAATTCGCGCTGGAACGCGGGTATGAGGAACGGCGTGAATACGACGCGCGGTATCGGATGCTGATGGCATCGACCCATGAAGCGTTTTTGTTCGTCTCGGCCAGCGATGGTCGGATCAAGGATATCAATGCAACGGCGTCCAGCCTGCTTGGGTCCGACCGCGAAGAATTGGTCGGTTCGCCCATCGCGCAGGAATTCAAACATCGCCGCCGGGGCGAGTTTGTGGAAAAGCTTTTGTCGGTCGCATCGTCTGACTTTGAGAACGATGTTGAAGCCCAGACCACGCGAGGCCGCCGCGAGATCAGGATCACGCCCAAAGTATTTCGCGCCGCGGGCGAACGGATGATTGTCTGCCGCCTGCAATCCGAAACAAGCTTGCCGACGGGCGATAGCCGTCTGGCAGATAACCTGTTGCAATTGTTCCGGAAAAGCACAGATGCGATTGTGATTTGTGACCAGCGCGGCATCGTCCATGACGTGAACGAAGCGTTTTTGGAAATTGCCGATGTGGCCAGTTTAAGCGAAGTCACATCGCGCAGTCTGGCTGAGTTTCTGCAACGCGGGCAGATTGATCTAAGTGTGATGCTGGAAAACGCGATCCGATCGGGTCACATGCGGGTTTATGCGACTAAGCTGGCGAATGCCTTTGGCCCGCGCGCTTCGGTCGAGATATCGGTTGTGTCGATCACCGATCAGGATCAGGCGATGGTTGGTTTCATCATTCGCGATGCCGGTCGGGCCGAGGCTGTGCGCAGCACGCCGAAAGCCGGCACCAGACCCGAAAGCGGGAACCACAACGTGGTCGAACTGGTCGGGTCGGCCCCGCTGAAAGAGATCGTCGCTGAAACGAACGAAGTGATCGAGCGGATGTGCATCGAGACTGCCGTCGAGCTGACGCGCAACAATCGCGCCGCCGCCGCCGAGATGCTGGGCCTGTCGCGGCAAAGCCTTTATGTAAAGCTTCGTAAATACGGGCTTTTGAAGCGCGACGACAAGAGCTGACGCATTTTTCCCGATTCTTTTGAAGGTTTGCCGCAGCTGGCCGGACCAAGGCTTTAGTCAGTTGATTTTATTGCGCCTTTTGGCGGTGATTTTCGTCTGCTTTTCCTTGCGAAAACCCTGACTGTCATGCAAAGTTGACATATGCCTGTCTCGTCCGAGATACAGTCGCGCGCTTTGCCTGATCCGGCGGCCATGGTGACCCTGATTAAGCCGGTCACATGGTTTCCTCCGATGTGGGCCTATCTGTGCGGCGCAGTCGCTGCCGGGGTTGATCCTGCCGGGCAGTGGGGCCTGGTTGTTTTGGGTGTTCTTCTTGCCGGGCCGATTGTCTGCGGCATGAGCCAGGCGGCCAATGACTGGTGCGACCGGCATGTGGATGCGATCAATGAACCGAACCGACCTATTCCATCGGGACGCATTCCCGGCAGGTGGGGTTTGTGGATTGCACTGGCCATGTCTGGTCTTTCCCTGTTGATCGGGTGGCAGTTGGGTCCCTGGGGCTTCGGCGCAACCGTTTTCGGCGTGCTGGCGGCCTGGGCCTATTCGGCGGAACCTTTGCGGCTGAAGCGTTCGGGCATTTTGGGGCCAGGCCTTGTTGGGCTGAGCTATGAGACATTGCCGTGGTTCACCGGCGCCGCCGTTCTGGCATCGGGCGCGCCTGCGGTGGAGGTTGTGATCATCGCCGTTCTTTATGGGCTTGGCGCGCATGGGATTATGACGCTGAACGACTTTAAGGCGTTGGAGGGCGACCGGCAGACGGGTGTAAATTCACTTCCTGTGACACTGGGGCCTGAACGGGCCGCACGCGTTGCGTGCTGGGTCATGGCCGTGCCACAGGTCGCCGTGGTCGCTTTGTTGCTTTTGTGGGACCGGCCCTTTCATGCGCTTGGGGTTTTCGCGGTGCTGATCGGTCAGGGATTTGCGATGCGGGTGATGCTGCGCGATCCGAAAGAGCGCGCGCCCTGGTATAACGGCACCGGCGTGTTGCTGTATGTCAGCGGCATGATGATTGCGGCGTTTGCCTTAAGGGGGCTGACATGACGCTGGGATGGGGTGGCATTTTGCGGCTTTGTCTGGTCAACGCGGCGATCGGCGGCATGTCCGCCCTGCCGGTCAATCTGTTCAACCGTTTGATGACCGTTGAACTGGCCCTGCCCGCCTTGCTGCCCGGCTTGTTGGTGGCCTTGCATTATGCGGTGCAGATCACGCGGCCTGTCTGGGGGCATCGTTCCGATGCGAAAGGTGGGCGGACCCCGTTTATTCTGGGCGGTCTGGCCTGCGTTGGGTTGGGACTGGTGATGACCGCCTGGGGCATTGCGCAGGCCGGTGGGGCGATGGCGATGATCATCTGGGTTCTGGCCTATGTGCTGATCGGTTTTGGCATTGGCGCGGCGGGCACATCTTTTCTGGCACTTCTGGCGACCGCTGCACCCGATGACCGAAAAGGGGCGGCTGCGACGATTGCCTGGTTGATGTTGATTGCAGGCGCGATTTTTGCATCGATTGGCACCGGCGTGGCGTTGAAGCCTTATTCGCCCGAACGGTTGATGCTGGTCGTCCCGATTGTGGCAGGGCTTGCCTGGGTTTTGGCCTGCGTGGCCACCTGGGGTGTCGAAAAACGACTGGGCGACGTGCCGCAACCGGACGAGCCGTCTCTGGGCGCTGCCTTACGCGCAACCTGGGCGGACCCGGCGGCGAAGGCTTTCACCGGTTTTGTGTTTCTGTCGATCTTTGCATTTTACTTGAGCGAGCTGATCCTTGAACCCTTTGCCGGGCATATTCATGGATTGACCCCGGACGCGTCGACAAAGCTGTCAGGCGGCAAGGATGGCGCTGCTTTGGCGGGGATGATCGGGGCCGGTATTCTGTCGACCTTCGGGGTGGGTAGTCTGCGCGGCTGGGCAGTTCTGGGCTGTATCGTTTCGGCCATCGGTCTGGTTGGGCTGGGGGCCGCATTGCCGCTGGTGCCGTTCACCGTGATCCTGGGCTTTGGCAACGGGTTGTTCGTTGTCGGCGCGATTGGGTCGATGATGCGGCTGGCGGCCGAACGCGCGGGTGCCACTGGCACGCGCATGGGTGTTTTTGGGGCCGCGCAGGCGATTGCTGCGGGCCTTGCCGGGCTGGTCGCCACCGGCACCTTGGATTTGGCGCGGATCGCGTTCAGCGATGCCGCCGCTTACGGTCTGGTTTTTGGGTTAGAGGCCGTTTTGTTCCTGGCCGCAGCGTTGGTGGCGCTGCGGCTTTTGAAACCCGCACCGATTTTGCAACCGGGAGAGTAAGTGATGCGATATGATGTTGTTGTGGTTGGCGGCGGCCCTGCGGGCGCGACGGCGGCAGAAGACCTTGCTCGGAGCGGTGCACGCGTGGCGATGCTGGACCGGGCCGGACGGATCAAACCCTGTGGCGGCGCTATTCCACCGCGTTTGATGGCGGACTTTGATATTGGCGACGAACAATTGCTGACCAAAGTGAACACCGCACGGATGATTTCACCCACCGGGCGAAAGGTAGATATACCGATCGAGAACGGCTTTGTTGGCATGGTCGACCGAAAGGATTTTGATCCTTTTCTGCGCGCGCGCGCCGAAAAGGCCGGGGCGGACGCGTTTGAGGGGACATTTTTGAAGATCACCCGCGCAGACGGGCACCCGCGTGTTTACTATCGGGAAAAGGCAACCGGCGAGACCGAGCACCTGGACGCCACGCTTGTTATTGGGGCCGATGGGGCCAAGTCGCGGGTCGCTTTGGCCGAGGTGGAGGGCGCTGAAAAAGTGCCTTTGGTTTTTGCCTATCACGAGATTATTGCCGCACCGCCTGCGAATGATGTCTATGACCCTTTGCGCTGCGACGTGGTTTACGACGGAGCGATTTCGCCCGATTTCTATGGCTGGGTTTTCCCCCATGGCAATACAACCAGCGTGGGCATGGGAACCGAGAACCCCGATGTAAGTTTGAAAGACGCCACCGCCGCGTTGCGGAAGGCCAGCGGTCTCGAAGGCTGCGAAACCCTTCGTAAAGAAGGTGCGCCCATTCCACTGCGTCCTATGGACCGTTGGGACAACGGCAAAGATGTTGTTCTGGCCGGGGATGCGGCGGGCGTGGTTGCGCCGTCTTCGGGCGAAGGCATTTATTATGCGATGATGGGGGGCCGCGTGGCTGCGACTGCGGCGGCGGCTTGTCTGGCCTCGGGGCGCGTAAAAGACCTTCAATTGGCGCGCAAGCTGTTCATGGGCGAGCACAAAATGGTGTTCCGTGTTCTGCGTTCGATGCAGGACGCCTATTACAAGTCGGACGAACGCCGCGAACGCTTTGTGTCGCTGTGCCACGATACCGATGTGCAACGGTTGACGTTTGAAGCCTATATGAACAAGAAGCTGGTGCGCGCCCGCCCGATGGCGCATCTGAAAATCGGCATCAAAAACCTTGCGCATTTGACCGGGATGGTCCGGCCGGAGCACGTATGACAATTATGATCCCTACCTGGGTCGATGGCAAATTGACCCCTGTTGAAAAACTGGAAGCCCACGAACGCGGGCTGCGGCACAAAGCGGTGTCGGTATTTGTTCTGCGCGGCGCTGAGGTGCTGTTGCAACGCCGGGCGATGGGAAAATACCATACACCGGGGCTATGGGCGAATACCTGTTGCACGCATCCGGAATGGGATGAATCCGCGCCCGATTGTGCTGTCCGGCGGTTGGGCGAAGAATTGGGGATCACCGGTTTGACCCCAATCCACTGCGACACGATTGAGTACCGGGCGGATGTCGGGAACAATTTGGTCGAGCATGAGGTTGTCGATCTGTTCACTGCCGAAGCGCCCGCCAATCTAGTGGTTGCACCGAACCCGGACGAGGTGATGGAAACCCGCTGGATGGCGTTTCGTGAATTGAATCAGGCGGTGGCAAATTTTCCAAACCGGTTCACGCCGTGGCTGCGGATCTATCTTGAGAAGCACAGCGCCAAGATTTTCGACGCGTCACTGGTGTCTTAACGTCTGCGCAAATCGCGACGTCGTCGCGGCAGCGTCCCAGAATTCTGTCCCGTCACGCGCCGCGCGCGTTGAAATCAACGACGGTTTGATCCGGGCGGAGGATGGATTGCGCCGTACGGCAAATGTCATCGACCGCAAGGCCTGCATCGGCATACATCTCGGCCGGGCTGGCCTGATGGATGAAGCGGTCTGGCAAGGTCATGGGCCGCATGGCCAGACCTTTGTCCAACAATCCGCGCCGCGCCAGATGATGCAGGACAACTGACCCAAAGCCACCTTCGGCCCCTTGTTCCAGCGTGATGAGCCCTGCGTGATCGCGCGCCAGACGTTCGACCAGATCGGTGTCCAGTGGTTTGGCAAAACGCGCGTCTGCGACGGTGACGCTTATGCCTTGCGCATCCAACAGTTCGGCCGCGGTCAGCGCGTCGGTCAGTTGCGTGCCAAACGACAGGATAGCAAGGTCGGTGCCTTCGCGGATAATGCGGCCCTTGCCGATGTCAAGAAGCTGGCCCTGTTCGGGCATTTGTACACCGACGCCATTGCCGCGCGGATAGCGGAAGGCGCAAGGACCGTCGTCATACGCAGCAGCGGTGGCAACCATGTGAACCAGTTCAGCCTCGTCCGCGGCGGCCATGACAGTGAAGCCCGGCAGGTTGGTCAGAAACGCGATGTCGAAGGCACCTGCATGGGTGGCCCCGTCGGCCCCCACCAGCCCGGCGCGGTCAATGGCGAACCGCACGGGCAAGCCCTGAAGCGCCACGTCATGGACAATCTGATCGTAGCCCCGTTGCAGAAAAGTGGAATAAATGGCGCAGAACGGTTTCAACCCGCTGGCTGCCATGCCCGCCGCAAAGGTCACGCCGTGTTGTTCGGCAATGCCCACATCAAAGACGCGGGATGGAAAGCGATCCGCCAGAATGTTGACGCCTGTTCCCGACGGCATGGCGGCTGTGACCGCAACTATGCGCGGGTCACGCGCCGCTTCGTCGGTCAGTGCCTGACCAAAGACACCGGTATAGCTGGGGGCGTTCGGCTTGGATTTTGCCTGTGCGCCGGTCGCCACGTCGAATTTCGAGACGCCGTGGTATTTGTCAGAGCTTTGCTCGGCCGGTGCATAGCCTTTGCCCTTGATCGTGCAACAATGGATCAGGACCGGGCCTTCGCCACGCGCTTTGACGCTGCGCAAGACGGGCAGAAGCTGGTGCATGTCATGGCCGTTGATCGGGCCGATATAATCGAAGCCCAGTTCTTCGAACAACGTGCCGGACAGACCTTGGCCGGTTACCAGCTGACGCGCGCGTTTGGCCCCTTCACGGACGGGTGGCGGCATCAGTGCCTCCATTCCTTCGGCAAGCGCTTTCATGGGTGCCGGGGTGGCGGCATAGAGGCCGGACAGATAAGCCGACATCGCGCCGACCGGCGGAGCAATGGACATTTCGTTGTCGTTTAAAATGACGATCAGGCGACGGCCTTCTGCACCTGCGTTATTCAAAGCTTCGTACGCCATGCCCGCGCTGATCGAGCCATCGCCGATCACAGCGATTGCGTCGCCCGTGGGGCGTCCCATGTCGCGCCCGACGGCAAAACCCAATGCGGCAGAGATTGAGGTCGAGCTGTGGGCCGCGCCGAACGGATCAAATTCGCTTTCATCGCGTTTTGTGAAGCCCGACAGCCCGTCTTTCTGGCGTAGGGTCCGCATCCGGTCGCGTCTGCCGGTCAGGACTTTGTGTGGGTAACATTGATGACCCACATCCCAGATCAGCTTGTCCATGGGCGTGTTAAATACCGCGTGCAGGGCAACGGTAAGTTCGACAACGCCCAGCGACGAGCCTAGGTGTCCGCCGGTTTCCGAAACCGCTGAGATCACTTCGGACCGCAGTTCGTCGGCAAGCATTGACAGCTTGTCGTCCGTCAGTCCTTTCAGATCGAACGGTCCTGCGATCGTGTCCAAGATTGGTGATTTGGTCATATGGACGGCTCCCTGTTGTTCCCTGGCTGGGCGGGTATGGCGGCGCGTTCAGGGAACGGAGAACGCGCCGCCTTTTCCTGGTGACCCAGGAAAGGGAACACGGGATGGTGTGTTCCCGGATGTTCGATCTCTGTTGCCCGCGAGACCGAACCTCGTGAGGCGAGCTAGGGCAGGTCCACCACTTCTTCGGTGGACTGAAGCTGCGGCCAGTCGCCAATTACGTTCGTGCCTTGCAACGGTTGCTGATAGCCTTTGTGGCAAGTTGCGCAGGCCACCTTGGGTTCGTCGCCATTGCGAGGACCCAGACGGTTTTCGGGCAGAAGACCGCCAGCCGGCACGATGTAGTCATTGTTAAGTTCCTGAACCATCAGGATGCCCAGGGATGCCGTCGCCCATTGCGGTGTCACCTGTCCCGCGTCGTAGAACGCGCGCGAGTTGTGGCAAAACACGCAATTCACATCGAGCGAATTGGCAAAATAGTTCATCAGCGAAAACGTGCGTTCGGCATTCTGAATGCCGGGATGGCCGTCTTGGCCGGGGATACCGGCCGCGCGGCTTTCCAGATCGTGAACACCGATGGTCTGGCTATCCAACAGATAGCTTTCCAGCGCATCCGATGGCAGCGATGTCGATTGCGACAGCGACGTGGCCCGGTTCTGGTTTGCGGACCACCCAGCGGTGCGTTCGGTGACTGGCATCAAAGAGAACCAGATTTCCGACGGCACCGGCTGGCCGCGGTGACAGGTGTAACAGGTTACCCCAACTTCACCGTTGGCATTCACATGGCCGGCCCAGTTTTCGTTTATGTTCTGGGTCATGCTGATCATCATCGAACCGACCGCGTATTGATAGCTGTCGGGATCTTCGAAGAGGTTCGGGATACCTGTCCAGGCCTGCATCGCCGCGATCAGGTCGCCGTCAAGATTGCCGATGGCATCCAGTTCGGCGATGGTCGGGTCCGGCTTGGCGAGGTCGGACTTAAATTCGGGCACCGACATGCCGATACCGCGCGGTCCGGTTTGCAAGCTGTCTGTCGCAAAGGGTTGCCCAAAGGAAAACAACGCGATGACAACAAGGACTGCGCCCCCGAGGCCACCCATCACAATGACGGGACCATAGATATCGGTCGGATTGTTCTTGTTCCAATCGCCGAACCACTTCGGGAAGTTCATGAGTTTTTCAAGATTCATGGTCTCATTCCTTCCCGATGAAGTCTTCATAGGTACGGTAGGCTTCGTAGCCGTATTCGCCGTCATAGGTCGGGGCGAAATAGTGTTCCTGCGCCCAGATGAACCAGTTGTCGACGACGGTGCCGGTCAGAAGGATACCGATACCGCCCGTGATCGGGGTCAGAACCGCAAACCACCACGCCCAGCGGTGAATGCCTTCCATTGTGGCGTTGAAACCCATGGTCCAGCGCCAGAACAATGCGGCGCGTTCTGTGGCTGTGCCCCGGTCAACGATCTGTTCAAGCTCGCGGTCGCCACCGTAACGGGTAACCGCCAGGATGGTTCCGCCATGCATTGCGAACAAAAGGCACGAGCCATAGAGAAAGACGATGCTGAGACAATGGAACGGGTTGTAGTAAAGGTTGCCATAGCGGATCGAAAACGCCGTGGTCCAGTCGAGGTGCGGGAAGATGCCGTAAGGCACAGCCTCGGACCAGGCCCCCATCAGGACAGGACGGAAGAGACCAAGCACCAGGAACAGCCAGATGGCCGAGCCAAAGGCCCAGAAGACGTGTTTGCCCATCTTCTGTTCCGCCGCCAGTTGGTAAGCGCGATACCACCACGCCATGACCGAAAAGAGCAGAAAGAAACTGGCAATGATGTACCATCCACCGTCATTCAGGGGCGGGATGGACAAGCCGTATTCCGGCGAAGGCGGTTCCAGCGCCAACCAAAAGAGTTGACGGATGAATTCAGGGATCGACCAGCCGACTTGCGCTAGCATGTTGAAGCCCACGATGTTCAGCCAGATCAAACCGGAGGCCAGCGAAACGACGCCTGCCATGCCCAGGTTGATCGGGCCAAGCTGCGCGTTCGCAAACCACCCGAACAAACTGGAAAACGTGGCGCTCTTGGTCCGATCTTCCGTCAGGGTCCCGTAGTCGTCGGTCCCCATTTCAGCCGGTCCGCGGACCTGTAGCTGGTTAAAGATGTTCTGATATTCTGTAATCATGTCCTAGAACCCCACCTGGCTGCCCCAGATCGGCAGCTCGAGCCACCAGTTCCACCATTCAGGCCAACCCTTTGTCCAAACGGGTCCCGAGATAATGATGCAAACCGCGCTCCAGAAGACGGCGCTGATGGCCAGAAGAAAGCCCAGACGGTGGATGCCGAGGGGGCCGATCGAATAGCCGATGAAATCGCGGAAGAACGTGTCTTCGTGATCCGGCGTCTTCATCGTCTCGCCCTTTTCAGGGTTCGCTGCGGAAAGGATCAGCGCCCCGTGAAGCGCAAGCGCCAGTGTCACGGTGAAGAACAGCGTCACCGCCAGCATATGCGCCGGATTGTAGTGGAAGTGCAGATAGGCGTAGCCCGTGTTCGACACCCAGTCGAGATGGCTGAATATACCATAGGGAAAACCGTGCCCCCACGCGCCCATCAGAATCGGGCGAAACACGACCAGCGTGACATAGGCGAAGATCGCGAAGCTGAAGGCAAAGGGAACGTGATAGCCCATACCCAGCTTGCGGCAGATCTCGACCTCGCGCAGCGCCCAACTGACAAAGGCCCCGATGGCGCAGATTGTGATGATTTGCCAGAGACCGCCTTCAAGAAGCGGCGCGGCGGCAAGCCCGTAGCTAAGATCCGGTGGTTCGATGCTGACCAACCATGGGTTCCAAACGCCTTGGACGGATGCGCCGTAGAAGATCAGGATAGTGCCCAGAAGCGCAAAGAACGCGCCGGTGACCCCAAAAAAACCGACGTAGAACGGTCCAACCCAGAAGTCGAACAGATCACCACCGATGATCGTCCCACCGCGGACCCTGTATTTTCTTTCGAAGCTGAGCAATGCCATCTTCTTACTCTCCGTTCAGCGGATCCCAGTGGGAACCGCTCTGTTCGTTTTGTTTGTCGTGGGCGACGGTGACCCACCGCCCACGACGATATCGAGCAAGCGACCCGTGGTTACTCGGCCGAGGCGGAGCGAGACGCAGCAGCGTTTTCGAACCAGTTCACACCGTTCGAAAGCACCACCAGGTGGATCATCACCGCCAGGAGGAAGAGGAAGACACCTTGTGCGACAAACACACGGCGCGGATCAAAGATAAGCCAAATCTTGTAGAATTTTGCCATTTCAATCCCCTCAGAACCACGGAGCCCAGATGTAAGTCGCCAGGTGGGCGACAACTGCAACGATCACGAACAGCCAAAGGCCGCCCATATAGACCGAATGCAGCTCCTGAGCCTGCTCGTCGGTAAGACCTGTGAATGACAGGTCATGATTATCAGCCATGAACTTTCCTCCGGAACGTTATGCTGACGCCGCAAGACCCTTGCGGCAGGGACCCTTGGGGTTGCCCCCTAGGGATCTGGTATTCGGCGTGCGGGCTCATGCCGAGAAAATGAGCGGGGTGACACGGTCGGCGTCGGCCCAGGCGCGGGCCAGAGGCCCCCGCGTATCGAGCGAACGCTTGCGCACCACATTGGCAATCCACCGTTCCGTTCCAACGGGGATGGCCAGGATGAAAATGAGGGTGAAATAGAGCTTGAATTCGAGCCCGCGTTTCTGGCGATTGGCCGTGCGTGGCATCGGTGTATTTGTCATATCGGTCATGTTTGACCCTCCCTCATGTCGTCGGCCGTGGCAGGGGCCAGGCCTTTGACAGTTTCGATGACGACCCGTTCCGCACCCTGTTCAAGGGTCGCGTTTTCAGCTGCATCGCGCAGCGTTTTCGCAGCAGAAATGCGGGTCAGAATGGGGTGTGTTGCGACGATGCGGTCCAGTTCGGCCTGGGCGTCTGCATCCCAAGGCATATCGCGACGAAGATTGGTTGGCGTGGCCGCCGCATCATCCATATCGGACGCCAGCGGCAGGATGTGGAAGAGCGCATCGAAAAGACCGTTGCACACTTCTTGCATCAAATAGGTCGCGCCGGCGTAGCCCATGAACGGTGTCCCGGTGGCGCGGCGGATAGCGGCGCCCGGGAAGCTGGCTGGGATAAAAGCGGGGCTTGGCCCGTGGCCCGCCTTTGTTTCGGCCAGATACATTTTTTCGTTGATCGAGCCCATAACGATAAGCGGCTTTTTCTGCGCAATGAAGGCGCGGACTTCTTCGTTGTTGGTTTTCCGACCAGCTTCGCGCGCGACCGCAAAGGCGCATGGAAAGCCAAGATCGTTTTCCATGAAATTGCGCACGCCGCGTGCATAAGTTTCGTTCGCGACGATGCCAAAGCTGGCGGTTGCGAAGAAATCCTGCGTGACCGAACGCCAGAGATCCCAGATTGGTTTGATCGTCGAATGCTTTTCGCGTTCGATGAAAGGTTCGGGATCCAACCCAAGCAGATCGCCAAGTTTGCGTAAAAAGCGTGTTGTGCTGTCAAGGCCGATGGGGGCTTGCAGATAAGGCTTGGCCAGAACTTCGCAAAGACCGCGGCCAAATTCGCGATACATACAGACATTGACGTCGGCGTTCACAAGGTTGCGCATTTCGGCCAGATGCGCGCCCAGCGGCATGACCATATTGACCTCGGCCCCGATGCCTTCGACAAGGCGCCGGATTTCTGCCAGATCGCTGGGCATGTTGAACGTGCCGTACATTGGCCCAAGGATGTTCACGCGCGGCTTGGCGTCGTCTTCGCGGGCCTTTTCGCGCGGCATTCGACCTTTTGTCATGCCAAATTCGGTAAAGATCCAGGTCATCGCGCGGTCGGCGGCTTCCCATTGATCTTCGTCGATGGTGCGCGGCAAGAACCGCTGGATAGACGTTCCCTCGGGTGTCACACCACCACCGATCATTTCAGCGATGGATCCCGTCACAACAACGGCGGGGAGAGCAGGGTCAAGCGTTTCCCAAGCGCGCTTCATCGCGCCTTCGGTCCCATCGCGACCCAATTCTTCCTCGCCGAGGCCGGTGACCACGATTGGCAGCTCGTGGGGGGGCAAGGCGTCCGTATAGTGCAGGACGCTTGTCACCGGCAGGTTCTCGCAACCCACTGGACCGTCGATTACAACTTGCAGACCTTTGACGGCGCAGAACGCATAGATCGCGCCCCAATATCCCCCAGCCCTGTCATGGTCTTGTATCAGCATGCGACATCCCCCTGGATCGAGGGTGGCAACATTTGCGCAAGTGTCGTGCCGTTTTCAGCGCGGACAACGGCGGGCGTGATATGGCGGTGCTGGCTCAAATCATCGCCTCCGCCGCTTTGGCGCGCGCTTGTTTGTCGAGCTTCTTTTGATGCGCCGCGCGGAAATCCGGACGCAGATTTGGGTCGCCTTCCCAGACACCGGCCGTGTCGCCGTGTCCAACACCGTCAAAAAACGCATTCATCTTGTCCATCCGGTCTTTGCCCGCAATGGCCGCGTTGATGATTTCGGCCAACGAACCAGCGCCCGCGGGCCCCATCAGAGGGCGCGCCGAGATCAGGTTGGTGAAATACAGTGCCGGGATGGCAAGTTCTTTGGCCTTTTGGACGACAGGCGTGGTCCCGATTGCGAGATCGGGTTTGATTGCTTCGACTGCCGCGCAATCGTCTTCAAGTGACGCGCGGTATTTGATCGTCGCGCCGTGTGCTTCGAGCCATTCGGCATCAGCGGTGTTCCAGGGGGTTTTCGGACAGGCCGTGCCGACATAGGGCACATGCGCACCGCTTTCGATCAAAAGGCGGGCGACGAGAAGCTCGCTGCCTTCGTAGCCCGAGAGCGTGATTGTGCCGTTGATCGCTGCCTGCGAAAGCGCGCCTTTGATCGCAGGCAGGAACGCATTCTGTGACGCTGCAACCAGATCGGACGACAGCCCAAACGTGTCACCAATCTGGGACAACCATGCGGCTGTGCCATCATATCCGACTGGGGCGGACCCGACGACAGGGCGACCTGCTGCCTGAAATTCACGAACGGCTGAGGTATAGAAGGGATGGATGGCTGCAACCGCGCCGCAATCCAGCGCTGCATATAATTCGCGCCATTCGCGACACGGCACCACTGGCCCTGCCGCAAGCCCCATCGGGGCAAGCATAGCACCGATCATCATTGGATCAGCGGGGAACATTTCGCCCAGAAGCGTGACGGTTGGCCGGTCTTCTGCGGTGCCATCGGGGCGGGCGACTGGACCCGCTTTGATTTCCTGGCGCGCATAATTCAGCATGGCACCCGCCAGCACGTCTTTGGCTTCGGCATGGGTGGGGACGCCGAAACCCGGCACATCGATGCCGACGATACGGACACCGTTTATTTCATCCGGCAAAAGGCGAAGCGGAACACCGGATGCGGTCGGCACGCAAAGGTTGGTGACGATGATCGCGTCATACCGGTCTGGGTCAGCCATCTCATGGACACTGTCGCGGATGTCTTCGAACAACTTGCCGGTGACCAGTGTTTCCGAGCTGAACGGCACATAGCCAACCGAGCGGCGCGCGCCGTAGAAATGCGACACAAAAGTCAGGCCGTATACGCAGCAGGCCGACCCCGACAGGATGGTGCCGACGCGGCGCATACGCAGCCCTGTGCGCAACGATCCAAAGGCGGGACACATGGATTGCGGTTTGTCATGCGGGCCTTTGGGATAGTCGGCCGCGAACTTATCAAGCAATTCCGATTGCCCAGCCTGACGCGCCGCATCAGCCATGGTCGCGCCCGCGTGGCATCCCGTGCCGGCCTCGCCCACGCTTTGAGGCATAGGTTCATCCCGCGCGTCACCGCGGATCACCTCAGCCTCGTCGGCTTTGTCGTATTTGACTTCGTCGTTCACTGAACTTCAGCTTCCTTATGACAGGCCGGGTTGGTCATGCATGGTCTCTCAGAAATTGATCGGGCACCTGCAGGCGGGCGAACCGTTTTCTGGTCGATGCAGTTTCGACAAGGATCGCGCGTGTTTCCTCAAGTCGTTTGTCCAGCAAGGACATCAGTTCCCGCAGTTCCATGGTAAGCGACACGGGATCGTCCGCCGACGTTCCGGGTGCATCAAACTTCGTCATAGATCACCTCCAGGCTTTCCTTAGGCTTGGCGTTCTTGCCGCGCATGTCGGTGTCTGTGGCCGGTTCCAGCACGACGCCAGCGCCGGTTTCAGACCCG
Source organism: uncultured Paracoccaceae bacterium (assembly GCA_937924905.1). Classification (GTDB taxonomy): domain Bacteria; phylum Pseudomonadota; class Alphaproteobacteria; order Rhodobacterales; family Rhodobacteraceae; genus JAJDOD01. Next base: position 22,816 of record CALDUK010000001.1, read on the forward strand.
TCGAACAAATCCAAAAGCTGATCCTGGTTCAGGGCGACCGGCCGCAAAGGCGGGGCTTCGGCGACGTTCACGCCCAGTTCGGCAAAAAGCTGGCCCCAAGGGCCTGCGGCGGTGCCGACAATCTGATAGTTGGCCGATTTCTTGCGCAGGTCTTCATCCGCCGGAATGCTGGCAAGGACCGGGATGTTCACCGCGTTGGCAAAAGCCTGCGCTTCGCCTGTGCCGTCATCTTTGTTGATCACCAGCCCCGCGACGCCGACGTTGCCGCCCAGTTTGCGGAAATACTCAACCGCCGAGCAGACGTTGTTTGCCACATAAAGCGATTGCAAATCGTTCGATCCGACCAGGATGACCTTTTGCGCCATGTCACGGGCAATCGGCAGACCGAAACCACCGCAGACCACATCGCCCAAAAAGTCGAGCAGAACAAAATCAAAATCCCAATCGTGGAATCCCAGCTTTTCCAGCAATTCAAACCCGTGGATGATGCCGCGCCCACCACAGCCGCGCCCTACTTCGGGTCCGCCAAGTTCCATTGCAAAAACGCCGTTCCGCTTGAAGCAGACATCGCCGATGCTGACTTCTTCGCCAGCCAGCTTTTTCTTGGTCGAGGTTTCGATGATGGTCGGGCATGCCTTGCCGCCGAACAGCAGGCTGGTGGTGTCAGATTTGGGATCACAGCCAATCAGCAGGACACGCTTGCCTTGTTCGGCCATCATGTGGCTTAGGTTCGCAAGCGTGAAAGATTTTCCGATCCCGCCTTTACCGTAAATCGCGATGATCTGCGTTTTCTTCGTGGGCTCGCCCTGCGGGACTTCCAGCGTTGGTTCCGAAGCTTCGTCACGCAGACGATCGTCGTATTCGGACAGGTTTGGTATTTCGTCCTTCACGCCGTTCCCTCCCAATTCAGGATCATTTTGAGGCAGGCCGGATCATCGAAGGCCGTGCGATAGGCTTCCGGCGCGTCGTCCACCGGTGCAGTGTGTGTAATGAGACCCGAGAGCGACAGCAGACCACCTTCGACCAGCGCGCGTGTTGCGACCAGATCATCGGGTGTCCATTCCGCCGAAACCCGGAAACGGGCTTCTTTCATAAAAGCAGGCGGGAAGGCGAAGCTGAGCGGTTCGGTATAGAACCCGGCCAATACGATTTCGCCGCCTTTTCCGATGCGCCCAACGAGGTCGTTCAACAAAGCGCCATTGCCCGAGGCATCGTAGATTGCTTGGTAATTGCGACGGTCGTCACCATCGGGGTGAATGACGTCATATCCTTCGGCTCCGTCCTGGCGCGATGGGTCGATTTCCCAAACTGTAGGTGCAGGCGCACCAGCTGCGATGGTCAAACGGGCCAGCAAGCGCCCAAGGACACCGTGACCAACGATAAGGTCCGGTACGCGTTTTTGAAGACCGGCCATGGCATGCCGCGCGGTGGCGGCTAGCGCCAGCAATGCGCCTTCGGGGCCGAAACTTTTGTCGATGGATGTCACGCGATCTGCGCTTGTTACGACACGGCGGGCCGCCCCGCCGAACAGTCCATGCGCACCTTCGAAACAGTTTGCGCCAGGAACAAAGACACGGTCGCCAACGGACAATCCTGAAAGCTGACCGGCTTCGACAACTTCGCCCACCGCTTCGTAACCCGGAACAAGGGGATAACCCATGCCGGGGAACGGTGGCATCTTTCCGGACCAGAACAGTTTCTCGGTGCCGGTGGAAATGCCGGAATGACTGATCTGGACAACAAGGTCCTGTGGACCCGGGGCGGCAAGGCCCAGCGTATCCAGCGTCAGGTCTTTCGGACCAGTCAAGAGGACAGCACGCGTGTCCATTCCAACCTCATCTCTCCCTGCGTCAGGCCAAGCGACTCTCGCCAAAAGGACTGCGACTGACTGTCACCTTAACCTGACAGTACAAAGTGTCAATCTAAATGGACATGTATTGCGGATGGCTGTCAGCCGGGCTTTACGGCTGTCACAACAGACGTCACATAGCCCCGGCGGGGCTTGGGCGTTGCCACCTGATTAAATCCGGCCGTTTTGCAAATGCGCGCGATTTCCGCCGCAGATCGGGTGCGCCCTGTCCGCATGGCAAGCGTGTAAAAGGCAAAATAGACGTCTGTAATTGGGTCAGGGGATGCGCCCCCCGACATTGGCTCCGAGATCAAAAGACGCCCACCCGCAGGCAATGCCGCAAATATTTTTGTGATCAGCGCATCAACACTTGCGTCGTCGTGATCATAAAGAACGCGGATCAAGGAGATGCAATCGGCGTTTCCGGGTAAGGGATCTTTGCGGAAAGACCCACCGATTCGCGCAATGCGATCTGACAGACCCACACGGCTCAGGCGCTCGTCAGCCGAGGCCATGACTTGCGGCAGATCGAATAAGGTCAGCGCCATCTCGGGATAGTCTTTTGCGACTTCGGCCAAGAACGCCCCCGAGCCGCCGCCGATGTCAGCCAGATGTGTTACGCCGTCCAGCCGAACCGTCGCCAGCGTATCGCGTGCGACCATCCGTTGACTGTCGGCCATCAGGTCGGAATAGGTGCGGGTCACGCCCGGGTCGATGTCACCTTTCGCGCCAAAAACATATGGCCAAAACCCCGCAAGTTCAGTTTCTGTTTCGCCCTTCAAAAGCGCGACTGGATCCTGCATGTCGCGATAAAACACATCATGGTGCAGGATCATCTGCTTAAGGCCCGGGACACCAACAAGCGCGGCGCCTTTGCGTGTCAGCGCAAAGGTGCGGTTGCGACGACGCTTTAGAAGGCCAATGCCTGCACCCCCTTGCAACAGCAATTCTGTTCGGCGCGCATCAATGCCCAACCCAAGTGACAGACTGTCAACTGAAACGGGTCCGTCCATCAGGCGTTCAGGGATGTCGAGCGAAACAAGCGCGAACAAAACCTGACTTTGAACGAAGCCCTGGACGATGTCGAAAATTTGCGCCCCATCGCGGTGCGCGAAACCGCGCAGGATGGGCCATCTGTTCGCAAAATCCTGAAACGAGGGCCGTGCAATCTGACGGTTCAGCCAACCGGCAGGCGTTCTTCCGCCCCGTCCCGAGACGAAGGCCATCAGGCTTCGGATGTTGTTGGCGTTGGGGTCAGCGCACGGGCTTGCATATTGACCATTTTTGCCAACATCGCCTCGCCCGGGCATGACGGGATAGACGCAATCGCACCGCTGAGAATGTCATGGTAGCGCGCCGTCGCGCCCTCGATCCCCAGTTCAGACACAGCACTGGGACGACCGTGCCGGTCATCTTGCCCGGCCGGTTTGCCCAGCGTTTCTTCGTCAAAGACCGCATCCCGCAGATCATCGGCCACTTGAAACGCTTCGCCGATGCGATCGCCAAGTTCGGCCCACGGTTCGGGTTCCTGCCCCGCAGCAATCGCGCCCATCTGCGTCGCCGCAACAAAAAGCGCGCCCGTCTTGGCGCGGTGATAGGCACGCATGTCAATCTTGTCTTCGCTTTCCCAACCCTGCCCGGCGCAAATGCCACCCGGCATTCCAGATTGGCGCGCCAGTGTAAGGACCAGCGATGCGCTGCGTTCGGCGTCTTCGCCAGCAGCATGGGCCAGCACTTCGAAGGCCAGCATGATCAGGCTGTCGCCTGCCAACACCGCAAGAGGTTCAGAAAACGCGTGATGCACCGAAGGTTTACCACGCCGCATATCGGCATCGTCGAAACTGGGCAGGTCGTCATGCACAAGCGATGCGCAATGCAAAAGCTCCAGCGCCGCGGCGGCAGCATTGGCAACCTTGGGCTTGTCGTCACCGCATGCCATTGTCACCGACAAAAGGATTGTTGGTCGGATACGCGCGCCACCGGGCGTCGTCGCATACTCCAGTGCCGCAGCCAGCTTGGCCGGGGCCGGTGGTTTTTGCCCCAGGGCGACGGCTTCGCGCACAGCGCTGTTGATGCGGGCTTTCAGGTCCAACACTTTCTCCCCTGCGTTATGTCAGCTTATAGCGACACATTAAGTGTCAATTATACTGGACAGTTTGATGGATCGAGTCAACAATTCAGGCATGTACGATGTAGATCCAAATGCGCGGTCCGAGCGGCGGGTCATTGTCGTCGGCGCTGGCATGGGTGGCCTGGCGACCGCACTGCGTCTTCGGGCAAGAGGGTTTCACGTAACCCTTTTGGACAGCCACCCTTGGGTTGGCGGCAAGATGCGCACCGTCCCGTCCGGCGCCGGCCCTGTGGATGCCGGGCCAACTGTTTTGACGATGAAGCCTGTGTTTGACGATCTTTTTGCATCGACAGGTGCGCTGCTTGATGACCAAGTTACGCTGATTGAAGAACCCTTGTTGGCGCGCCATTTCTGGCCAGATGGCAGCACGCTGGATCTGACGTCGAACCGCGATCAGAATATCGCGGCCATAGAAAACTTTTCGAATGCAAAGTCCGCGTCTGAATTTGCTGCGTTTTCAAATAAGACGCGCGAGCTGTTCGAGATGTTCGAAGCGCCCATGATGCAAACGGCTGAACCGCGCGTGTCGCAGTTGGCAAAAGGTGTCCTGCGTTCGCCCCAGCATTTGGCCACCGTTTCGCCCTTTGCGACGCTGGCGTCGCTGTTGCGGCGTCAATTTTCAGACCCGCGCTTGCGTCAGCTTTTCGGTCGCTATGCCACTTATGTGGGCGGGTCGCCGACGCACGCCCCGGCCCTGCTGGCCCTGATCTGGCAAGCCGAGGCAAATGGGGTCTGGCGTGTGTCCGGCGGTATGCATCATCTGGCCGAGGCTTTGGCAGACCGGTTTCAGGCCATTGGAGGACGGATGCGTCTGAATACGCCCGTCGACGAAATAATGATCGGGTCAAATGGCGTCGATGGTGTTCGGCTGAAAACCGGCGAAACGTTGGACGCGGAATGCGTCGTCTATTGCGGGGACCCGCGCGCCTTGGCCAACGGTCACCTTGGCGGCAGCGTATCGGGCGTAGCTGCGAAAACCCGAACCGCACCGCGCAGCCTGTCTGCCCACGTCTGGAGCTTTGCGGCACAGGTTGAACCCCCACTGCCCCTTGCGCATCACAACGTGTTCTTCGCCCAGGACCCAACAGCCGAGTTCGAAGATTTGGCGGGCGGTGCCATCCCGACTGACCCAACAATTTACATCTGCGCTGAGGATCGCGGCACGTTTCAATCCGTGCCGTCCGGGGCCGAGCGGTTCGAGATTATTCTGAACGCGCCCCCGCTGACCGATGCTTTCGCCGGACACAACGAGGAAGAGATATGTCGCCAAACGACCTTTCAGACCCTGAAGCGCTTCGGCCTGACGTTCGATCCTCTGCCAGCGGACAACGCGTTGAGCACGCCAACGACATACAACACGCTGTTTCCGGCAAGCGCGGGATCGCTTTACGGACAAAGCCCGCACGGCATGACAGCGGCGTTGAAGCGCCCACGCGCACGGACGGCGATCAACGGGCTGTATCTGGCGGGCGGCGGGACGCATCCGGGGGCGGGTGTGCCGATGGCAGCGCTTTCCGGCAAGCACGCGGCCGAGGCGATCATGCGGGACCACGCTTTGACCTGACAGTTGGGCCTGATGGCTATGCCTGGTGGTATATCGACGGAATCAGCCACGACGGAACACGCGCAATTTCGATCATTGCATTTATCGGTTCAGTCTTTTCGCCGTGGTATCGGTGGTCGGGGCGGCGTGATCCGCACAACCACGTTTGCATCAATGTCGCCACATACGGGCCGGGCGGACGGTTCACTATGACCGACCGCGGACGGTCTGCGTTACGACAGACCGAGCATAGCTTCACGGTTGGACCATCCTCACTTACTTGGCACGGTGATCGATTGGTCATCAATGTCGACGAAATTGGTGCGCCACCAATGGTAAGCCGGGTGCGCGGTCAGATTGTGCTGACCCCGGCTGCTGTAACAGATATCGACGTGGCCCTGACCCCGGATGAAGCGCATATTTGGCGACCATTCGCACCTGTAGCCGACATCGACGTTTCACTGGATGCAAAAGGTTGGCAATGGTCGGGGCACGGGTATTTCGACGCTAATTTCGGGACACGGTCGTTGGAAGCGGATTTCGACACGTGGACTTGGGGGCGTTACCCGACTGCAGATGGCGCGACTTGTTTTTACGACGCCCAGCGCCGCGATGGCACGGAACTTAACACAGCCATTGCCTTCGGCAAAGATGGGACGCCCCGGGCGATAGACGCGCCGTCAAAGGTTACGTTTCGACGCTCGCTTTGGGCTGTGGCGCGGGAAACCCGCGCCGATGCAGGGTATGGGCCAAAGCAGGTAAAGGCGATGCTGGATGCGCCTTTTTATTCACGTGCAATGGTCAGGACGAAATTGGACGGGCAAGAAACGGTTGGCGTGCATGAGGCACTGGATCTTCGCCGCTATCGATGGCCCTGGCTTATGCCCATGATTGCCGTTCGGGTGCCCCGCCGGGCTGGCTGGCGCTTTTAGAATTACTGTCCGGGATTGAGGCGCATGACCTGAATGTTCAACGCGCCTGCGATCGAGACCCAGATCAGGTAGGGCACGAACAACAGACCCGCCACCGTATCAAGCTGGAACAACGCGATCATGCAAGCCGCGACCGACAACCAAAGCGCGGTCAAGACAATCAGGCCGCCTTTGATGCGTTGCAGCCCAAAAAAGATTGGGGTCCAAAGCGTGTTGAACGCGATTTGCAGCGCCCAAAGCGCCAGGGCCAGACTGCTTGCCGGCAAAACGGCCGCCCGTGCCGCAGCAGCTGCCATGCAAAGGTAAAGAAGCGACCATGCGACAGGGAAAAGCCAATCGGGTGGTGTCCAGCTGGGCTTTTCAAGATCCCGGTACCATTGCCCCGGGGGGAAAACACCACCGGTCACGCCTGCCGCTGCACAAGCGCAAAGAAAGATTGCAAAAAACATCCAGATCATAGGTTCGAACCTGCCCCAGCGGTGATCAAATCGGCACGAGCCGCGTCTTGACGCTTTAGCTGCGTAAGGGCGTCGGTTATCTTGTCGCTCCAATGATCGGGTTCAGCATGGGCGGTGGCGTCGATCAAAAAGGCGGTTTCCGGTAACGGCCGCGCGTGGATCATCGGCGATACCGGCATGGCGACGGTGCCTGCCGTTCGGGCCAGTGACCAGCCCGCCAACCCGATCTTATGCGCCTTGGTCGTAATGGCGCGCTTGGCAATGGAATTGTGACCCATGGTCCGAATGCGCGTGCCGATTGCCGCATAGATGAACCGCGCGGCAAAAATGCCGGGGCGTGTGCGTAAGGGCAGTGCGCCGATGCCAGCCTCGGACCGGACATAAAGCCGTTCGGCTTCGATCAACAGTTGGCGCACCATAGCGCGCACCGCTTTGGTCGGTTGCGGGTTGGCCAGAAACGCATCCCCTTCGATGCCTGAACGTTCCAGCCAAGCAAGGGGCAGATAAAGACGGCCTTCCAACGCATCTTCGCCCACGTCGCGTGCGATATTTGTCAATTGCATCGCGATACCCAGATCAGCCGCACGGGCCAGTGCATGGCGGTCACGAATGCGCATCAGGACACACATCATCACGCCCACAGCGCTGGCAACGCGCGCGCTATAACCGACAAGATCCGATAGCGTCCGGTATTGGCGAACGTCCGCGTCCCACGCCAGCCCTTCAAGCAGCGCCTCGGGCAACGCGCGCGGCATGTCGAAATCTTCAACAACCGATGCAAACGCCCGGTCGGGCGCGGCGTTGCGGGGACAGCCTGCATAGACGAGTTCAAGGCGTTCCGAGAGGTCTTCGACAGCCGCACGTTTTTTGTTGGACAAATCAACTTCGTCATCTGCCAGGCGGCAAAAGGCGTAAAGCGCAAGCGACGGGTCCCGCACTTTGCGCGGCAAAAGACGCGAAGCGGCGTGAAATGAAAGCGATCCGTGTCGGATCGCCTCGCGGCAGTGTTCCAGATCAGCGGCGTCGATCATGTCACGTGCTCCGGATCAGGGACAAGACTTGCCAAAACCTCGGCACTGGCGACAACACCCGGCAGGCCAGCACCGGGATGCGTGCCAGCGCCTGTCAGATACAAACCCGACGCCTCTTCGCTTACGTTGTGCGGGCGGAACCACGCGCTTTGGAAAATGCGCGGCTCCATCGAAAAGCCGGTGCCCATGGGCGACAAATAGCGGTCGCGGAACGTATTTGGCGTAAAGACTTCGGACGCGGTGACGTGCTGACCAAGCCCCGGCAAAAGCTGATCTTCAAGCATTGTTTGAACTTTCTGGCGGTATGTTTCGCCCATAGCATTCCAATCGACAGGATCGTCATGGCCCAGATGCGGCACCGGGCTGAGTGCATAGAATGTGTCATCGCCGTCGGGCGCGGCCGATGGATCGGTGACCGTTGGCCGGTGGACATAAAGGCTCATGTCATCGGCTAGCTTACCTTTGATAAAAATGTCATTGACCAGCCCTGTGTAACGGGGGCCGTTCAGGATGGTGTGGTGCCCTACATCCGGCCAAAGATCGCGGGTGCCCTTCGTCCCAAAGTACCAGACGAACAACCCCATGGACCAACGTGACCTTTTCAGACGCGCGGGCGTCCAGCGACGTTTTTTGTGGTTTCGAAGCAGCCGGTTATAGGTGTGGCCGCTGTCTGCGTTTGAAACGACAATATCCGCTGTCAGGATTTCGCCACTGGTCAGACGAACCGCACGCACGCGACCTTTTTCAACCAGAATTTCGTCCGCTTCCGTTTCATATCGGACCAAACCGCCCTGATCCTGAACAACGTCGGCCATGGCTTTGGCAATCGCTTCGACCCCGCCCATGGCGTAATGAACACCAAACTCCTTTTCGAGATGGCTGACCAATATATACATCGATGTGACGTTGAACGGGTCGCCACCAATGAAAAGTGGATGGAACGAAAATGCCATTTGCAAGCGCGGGTCTTTGAACCGTCGTTCAGCGTGCCGCGCGACGGAACGGTCGGCGCGCAACCATGCAAATCTTGGCAGCACCTCGATCAGATCCCAGAGCCGGTGCATGGATCGGCGCCCAAGGTCTTCGAACCCGAACCGATAGCGCGCTTCGCTGTCTTTCAGAAAACGGTCGTAACTTTTTGTGTCTTGCGGTGACAGACGCGCAATTTCGGCGCGCATGGCGTCAGTTGATTGATGCGCTGCAAATTTCGAACCATCGGGCCAGCGGATTTCATAGAACGGATCCAATGGGCGTAGATCAACATCTGCATCAAAATCGCGCCCGCACGCTGCCCAAAGTTCGCGAAAGACCTTTGGTACCGTGACAATCGTTGGCCCCAAATCAAACCGGTGCCCATCTTGCCAAAGTGCCGAACCGCGACCACCTGGCCCTTCCAGCCGGTCGATCAGCGTGACGCGGTATCCTTTGGCCCCCAGCCGCATGGCGGATGCAAGGCCGCCCAACCCGGCGCCGATGACAATAGCCTTGGGGGCTGTATGAGATTGCGCAAGGGCGGACAGGTTGGGATCGGACCGAGTCATAAGGAAATGGTATATGTGTCAGTTTGAATTGACAATCTTCCTGTTATTCGTCGAGAATGTAACTCTGGATTGACAGTGTATGGGAGAGCCCGCCATCCAAATCGTCACGCTCAGTTTCTTTCGTTTCGATACTCTGTCGGCGCGCTTGTGGGCGTTTGCCATGATGGGACTTGCGCGGGGAACCATGACGCGCATGCCGGATCTGGCGTTTTGGAAGCTTTGCGGATCGGGAACCGGCGAAGGGTTTACGCCAAAGCCGAACACCCGCGTTTATGCCATCCTATGTGTTTGGCCTGACGAAGAAACCGCGCGGGCACGATTGGCCGACGAAACCATATTTGCGCGATACCGAGCGCGATCCGTTGAAGACTGGACTGTGCTGATGACCCCGGTTTCAACCTGGGGCGCATGGGATGGGGTCACGCCATTTTCAACAAAGAAACCCGGGTATCAGGGACCTTTGGCCGCTTTGACACGCGCTTCTCTTCGGCCAAGCGCACTGCTTCGGTTTTGGCGCCGGGTGCCGGATATCAGCAGCGTGATTGGATCGGATCCGAATGTGGCGTTCAAGATCGGGATTGGCGAGGTGCCTCTGTTGCACCAAGTGACGTTTTCAATTTGGCCCGACACCACGACCATGGCGGCATTCGCACGCGATAAAAGTGGGCCGCACGCGCATGCCATCCAGGCTGTGCGCGACGGCGACTGGTTTCGCGAAGAACTGTACGCTCGTTTTCAGATCATTGGCGACATAGGAACATGGCGGGGCGAAAGCCCGCTAAAGGCACTTTCACTGACATGACACAAGCTTTCCCCTTTTCCGCAATCGTCGGCCAGGACGATATGAAACGTGCGATGATCCTGACGGCCATCGACCCCAAACTAGGGGGTGTATTGGTCTTTGGAGACAGGGGCACAGGCAAAAGCACCGCCGTACGCGCCTTGGCGGCTTTGCTGCCCGAGATAAGCGCGATCAAAGGTTGCCCGATCAATTCGGAAACCGCCAAGGAGGTTCCGGATTGGGCCGAATTGAAAACCCGCACGCCTGTCACACGCCCCACACCGGTGGTTGATCTTCCACTGGGCGTGACGGAAGACAGGGTGACCGGCGCGCTGGACATCGAACGGGCTTTGACACGCGGCGAGAAAGCGTTTCAATCCGGACTGCTGGCACAAGCGAACCGGGGCTATCTTTACATTGACGAAGTGAATCTGCTGGAGGACCACATCGTCGATCTTTTGCTGGATGTGGCGCAATCCGGCGAAAACGTAGTCGAACGTGAAGGCCTGTCTATCCGGCACCCGGCCCGTTTTGTCTTGGTTGGGTCGGGCAATCCCGAAGAAGGCGAGTTGCGACCGCAGCTTCTGGACCGGTTCGGATTGTCGGTCGAAGTGCGGTCGCCCACTGATATTGACGAACGGATCGAAGTCATCAAACGGCGCGACGCTTTTGAAAGCAACCCAAAGAATTTCCTGCGTCGGTTCCGTCCGAAAGACGCCGAAATTCGGGACCGCATCCTGACAGCTCGTGAGAAATTGCCGGGTATAGAGACGAAAAGGCCGGTTTTGAAAGACTGCGCACAGCTATGTGTGACACTTGGCGCCGACGGGTTGCGGGGTGAATTGACGCTTCTGCGGGCCGGACGCGCATTGGCAGCTTTCGAAGGCGATGATGCCCTGCACCGCGACCACTTGCGCACAGTGGCCCCGTTGGCTTTGTCGCATCGATTGCGGCGTGACCCGCTGGACGAAGCCGGGTCTGCTGCGCGGGTTGCGCGCACGGTCAAAGACGTTTTGGGATGACAGCTGGGAGCCAGGTCTGGGCACGCGCGCAATTGGCGCTAGAGCTCTTTGCTTTGGACCCGGCGCGTCTGCGCGGTGTCACGGTGAAAGCGCGGGCCGGACCTGTCAGGGACGTGTTTCTTGAAGCGGTGGCGGGACTACCGGGCCCGGTGCGCAAAGTGCATTCGGGCATGGGGTTTGATGCGCTTTTGGGTGGTTTGGACCTGAGCCAAACCTTGGCAAGTGGGCAGGTTCGGTTGCGCGCCGGCCTGCTGGATCAGCCAGGGACGGTTGTCTTGGCAATGGCCGAACGATGCCCGCCGGATATCGCCGCCATTTTGGCCGCCAAACTGGATACAAATCCGGACCTGTCGCTGATCATGCTTGATGAAGGGGCCGACCCCGACGAACAGGCTCCGCAAACGTTGCGCGACCGATTGGCGTTTCATGTTGAACTGGACGGGATTGGTCGGCTTGAAGCCAAACCGTTTCGATTGGCGGCACATCCCGTCCCTAGACACGGGTCACGGTCGGCGAAAGATGTGGCGCACGCGATCCGCGATCTTACGATATTGGCCCAGCGACTGGGCATAGACACATTGCGCGCGCCCACATTTGCCGTTGAAACGGCAAAGGCGCTTGCCCACATGGACCGGCGGACAGTGCCAAATGACGCAGATATCCAATCAGCGGCAGAATTGGTTTTGGCGCCTCGCGCGACCCGATTGCCCGAACCGGAACCGGCAGAAGAAGAACAGCCCGAGGCCCCGGCGCCGCAGCAAACACAAGCGCAAGACGACCGTTTGCCCGACGATATGCTGATAGACGCGGTGCGCGCTGTTTTGCCTTTGGATTTGCTGGACACGCTTGCCACAGGTGGCACGCCACAAGCCAAAGGGTCGGGCGCGGGTCAGAAAAAGCGCAGCAATCGGCGCGGTCGTCCGATCCCGTCGCAGCCGGGGCGGTTGGACGGGCAATCAAGATTGGATTTGATTGCAACTTTACGAGCGGCTGCACCTTGGCAAAAGCTGCGTGGCCGGACGGGCGCGCGCTTGTGTGTGTATCCGTCCGATATCCGCTTGAAACGATTTGAAGAGAAATCTGACCGCATTCTTGTCTTTGCGGTCGATGCTTCTGGTTCGGCCGCTTTGGCGCGGTTGGGCGAAGCAAAGGGCGCTGTCGAGTTATTGCTGGCGCGGGCCTATGCTGCGCGGGATCATGTGGCATTGATTGCGTTTCGGGGGGACAAGGCAGACGTACTTTTGCCGCCGACACGGTCGTTGGTGCAAACAAAACGACGTCTGGCATCCTTACCGGGCGGGGGCGGCACCCCTTTGGCCCATGGTTTGAAAACCGCCGCCGAACTTGCGCTGCACAGCCAATCGCAAGGGATGTCTCCGACCTTGGCTATTCTGACCGATGGGCGCGCGAATATTGCGCTGGATGGATCCCGCAATCGCGCCAAAGCAGGCGAAGACGCCAGCCAGATGGCCCGCTGGATAAGGGCGCGTGGCCTGCCGGCCATTGTTCTCGACTTAGGCACACGCCCGCAACCGGCACTGGCCGGTCTGGCGCGGGATATGGCCGGAACTTATCTGCCGCTGCCGCGCGCTGATGCGCACCGGTTAAGCGATGCATTGGAACAGGCGTTGGACCATGGACTGGGCGCGTGATCTTCCGGGCTGGAGCCTGCATGAACAATCCAGCCGGATAGTCTGTGGCCCGCATCGGTGGCATGTCCAAACGATGGGGGCTGGGCCCCAATTGCTGCTGTTGCCGGGGGCCGGATCGTCCACACATACCTGGCGCGCGCTTATCCCTGTTCTCGCCAAGCGTTTCTTGGTGCGTTCCATCGATCTGCCCGGGCAGGGGTTCACGCAATCGCCGGCGTCTGGGCGTTCGGGGTTGGATGAAATGGCCTTCGACATTGCTGAACTGTCCCGTCAAGAAGCTTGGGACACCCACGCCGTGATTGGTCATTCTGCAGGCACCGCGATTGCCTTGCGGCTAAGCCAGTCTTTGAACATCAAACAGGTCGTCGGCATCAATCCTGCTTTGGACAATTTCGACGGTGTTGCGGGCTGGCTTTTTCCCATTCTGGCGCGGTTTCTGGCGGCAAGCCCATTCACCGCCAGTCTTTTTACGATGGGGGCGTCGAAAGCGCGCGCGCGGCGTTTGATCGAAGGCACGGGGTCGATCATCTCAGACGAAGGGCTCACGTTTTACACGCGCCTGATCAGTGATCGCACGCATGTCAACGGGGCGTTGCAGATGATGGCGCGGTGGCAGCTGGATCAGCTATTGGCCGACCTGCCCACAATCAAAGCCAAAACTTTGTTTCTGACCGGGGCCAAGGATACGGCCGTGCCGCCCCGCGTCGCCCAAGACGCCGCCAAGCGGATGCAGAATGCAACGACTGTTCAGTTTGACGGTCTGGGACATCTTGCGCATGAAGAAGACCCAGACAGGGTGCTTGAACACATTCTGGGGTTCTTAAAAACCTAACCACTATAAAGACGCCGCCAGCCGCGCGCCTTGATCTATCGCACGTTTTGCGTCGAGCTCTGCTGCGAAGTCAGCGCCGCCGATAACGTGCACCTTCATCCCTTCCGCTTCACAGGCATCTGCAAGCCGCCGGTCGCTTTCCTGCCCGACGCAAAGGACGATGGTATCGCAGGGCACCAGTTCAACCGTTCCGTCCTGGCGCGTGATATGCAGACCTGCTCTGTCGATCCGGTCATAAGACACGCCACCGATCATTTGGACGCCTTTCATTTGCAGGGATGCACGATGAATCCAGCCAGTTGTTTTGCCAAGGCGCTTACCGGGACGTTCGGCTTTCCGCTGGAACAGTGAGACTTTTCGTGGCGACGGCGACGGTTGAGGCCCATCGGGCGCAAGGCCTGCGCGATAGTCACCCGGATCTGCGACCCCCCATTCTTGAAGCCAGTCCTCAAGATTTTCGGTCGGGCTTTGGCCTTCGTGCGTCAGAAATTCAGAGACATCGAACCCAATGCCACCCGCCCCGACAACTGCGACCCGTTTGCCCGCGGTTTCGCGCCCGGTCAGAATGTCAGCATAAGACACAACATGCCCGCCGTCGGTCGGTATCCCCGGGTCACGGGGGGTCACACCAGTGGCGATTATGATCTCATCAAACCCTGCAAGCGTGCCGGGTTTGGCCTCTTCACCCAGTCGCAGAGCAACAGCTGTTTCGTCCAGCATTGTCGCGAACCAATCGACCAGACCGTGAAATTCTTCTTTCCCCGGTATTTCTTTGGCCAGGTTGAGCTGGCCACCTATTCTGTCGGCGCGGTCGAACAGCGTCACTTTGTGCCCGCGACCGGCGGCGATGATCGCAGTGGACAGGCCCGCCGGCCCAGCACCAACAATGCCAATCTTTTTCGGCTTCGCCGCTGGCGCATACACCAAATCGGTTTCATGCGCAGCCTGCGGATTGACGAGGCACGAGGCGATTTTCATTTCAAACGTGTGGTCGAGACAAGCCTGGTTGCAAGCAATGCACGGTGCGATCGTCTTGGATCGACCGGTCCGGGCTTTTTTCACGAAATCAGGATCCGCCAGAAACGGGCGTGCCATCGACACCATATCGGCACTGCCATCGGCCAGAACGGCTTCGGCAGTTTCAGGGGTGTTGATCCGGTTCGACGTGATGACTGGTATGTGAACTGCGCCCATAAGTTTCTTCGTGACCCAAGTGAACGCGCGACGCGGCACGCTGGTGGCAATGGTCGGAATACGCGCTTCGTGCCAGCCAATGCCGGTGTTGATAATGCTGGCTCCAGCCTTTTCGACAGCATGGGCAAGCTGCACAACTTCGTCCCAGGTCGATCCGTTGGGCACAAGATCGATCATCGAAAGCCGGTAAATCACGATGAAATCGTCGCCAACGGCCTGGCGCACCCGCCGCACAACATCGACCGGCAAGCGCATACGGTTTTCATACGTGCCGCCCCAACGGTCGGTGCGTTTGTTAGTGTGGGTCACCAGAAACTGGTTCAGGAAATAGCCCTCGGACCCCATAATCTCGACCCCATCATATCCGACGTCACGGGCCCGGCGCGCGGCTTCGACGATATCGGCGATTTGTTTCTCGATACCGTCTTCGTCCAGTTCGGCGGGCGGAAATGGCGAGATGGGTGACTTGACCGGCGAAGGCGCGACGCATTCAGGACTATAGGCATAGCGACCGGCATGAAGGATCTGCATTGCGATACGGCCACCAGCGTCGTGGACTGCTTGGGTGACCTTGCCGTGGTTCTGCATGTCTTTGTCTGACAAAAGGCCCGCGGCCCCAGGCATGACGCCCCCTTCGCGGTTGGGGGCCATACCGCCCGTTACCATCAGAGCGACGCCCCCTTCGGCGCGCCGGGCGTAATAGGCTGCGACCCGGTTGAAATCGCCAAGCTCTTCCAGACCCGTGTGCATCGACCCCATAAGAATGCGGTTTGGCAGCGTCACATGACCCAGATCTAGCGGCTGAAAAAGGTGGGGATACTGCGTCATCGGTCGCCTCCTGTTGCGGCGGCGACCGTGCATGACGTGACCCGCAGTGTCACCAAAAACGCCGCGTCAGATTCACTCGGCCGGAATAGCCTCTTGAATGCCTTCGACGGGTACGTCCAGCTTGTTCAGCATCTCTTTTGGCACAACCTGCAGGAAGTGACCCCGTTCGTCATCCCAGTGTTGAAGGATCCCAGCAGCTTTGGCCGAGCCGGTTTCTTCAAGATGACGTTCAAGAAGCGCTTCGAGTTCGCCCATATAGTGACCTTCGTTCACCGGCACCGTGACCAGTGTCTCCAGGTTCATCATCGTGTGGGCCGTGCCCTGCGGGTCATAAAGATACGCCATGCCGCCGGTCATTCCGGCGCCAAAGTTGGCACCAATGTCCCCAAGGATCACCGCGACCCCCCCGGTCATGTATTCGCAACCGTTCGAGCCACAGCCTTCGACAACGACTTTTGCGCCCGAATTTCGAACCGCAAAGCGTTCACCCGCGCGCCCGGCGGCAAACAGACAACCATCTGTTGCACCGTAAAGCACGGTATTGCCGATGATAACGTTGTCTTCCGCGATCAAGGGTGATGCCATCGGCGGGCGTACAACAATTGTGCCGCCCGACAGGCCCTTTCCGACATAGTCATTCGCATCCCCGGCCACTTCAAGCCGCAGACCCGGAGCCGCAAAGGCGCCCAGCGACTGGCCCGCGCTGCCTTGCAGCTTTACTGTAAGGTGGTCGCGCTGAAGCGTGTTGCGCATGCCAAAGCGTTTCACGATATGGGATGATGTGCGTGTGCCAATGGTCCGGTGCGTATTTTGAACCGCATAGGACAATTGCATTTTTTCACCGTCTTGCAGAAAGCGCGCAGCGTCCTTGACGATTTCTGCATCCAGCGTATCCGGCACGGCATTCCGTGGACGGTCGCGGTCATACGTGATGTCATGCGCACCATCGACCGTGATCAGAAGCGGGTTGAGATCAAGATCATCAAGATGTGCCGAACCACGTGAAACCTGGCTAAGCAGGTCGGCGCGGCCGATGACATCATCAAGGGATCGCGCGCCGATACTGGCAAGAATTTCACGAACTTCCTGTGCGTAGAAGGTAATCAGGTTGACCACTTTGTCCGCTGAACCGG
Source organism: uncultured Paracoccaceae bacterium (assembly GCA_937924905.1). GTDB lineage: Bacteria > Pseudomonadota > Alphaproteobacteria > Rhodobacterales > Rhodobacteraceae > JAJDOD01. The sequence goes on from CALDUK010000001.1 coordinate 39,743, forward strand.
TGAATTTTTCGCGCAGACGTTCATCCTGCGTACAGACCCCAACCGGGCAAGTGTTCGACTGGCATTGGCGTACCATAATGCAGCCCATGGCAATCAGTGCCGCAGTGCCGATGCCGTATTCTTCGGCCCCCATCATGGCGGCCATCACAATGTCACGGCCCGTGCGCAAACCGCCATCGGTTCTGAGTGTCACGCGGTCACGAAGGTTATTCATGGCAAGCACCTGATGTGCTTCGGTCAAACCCATTTCCCAAGGCAGGCCTGCGTATTTGATCGAGGTCGCAGGCGAAGCACCCGTACCGCCATTGTGACCCGAGATCAGAATAACATCCGCTTTCGCTTTGGCGACACCGGCTGCAATGGTGCCAACGCCCGAAGCAGCGACAAGTTTCACCGTCACTTTGCAACGAGGGTTGATCTGTTTCAGGTCGTAAATAAGCTGCGCCAGATCCTCGATCGAATAGATGTCGTGATGTGGCGGTGGGCTGATCAGCGTGACCCCCGGGGTCGAATGTCGCAGCCGTGCGATCAGTTCCGTCACTTTCATGCCGGGCAACTGGCCTCCCTCGCCAGGTTTCGCGCCCTGAGCGACCTTGATTTCAAGCTCTTCGCATTGGTTCAGATACTCGGCCGTTACCCCAAAGCGACCGGACGCCACCTGCTTGATCTTGGCTGACGGGTTATCGCCATTTGGTTCAGGGACGAAATGCGCCGGGTCTTCGCCGCCTTCGCCTGAATCTGATTTGGCCCCAATCCGGTTCATGGCAACGTTCAGCGTCTTATGCGCCTCGGGGCTGAGTGCACCCAGAGACATGCCCGGCGTGACAAAGCGCTTGCGAATAGAGGTGATGCTTTCCACCTCATCCAGCGAAATAGCCTCGCCCAAAGGCTTGATCGCCAAAAGATCACGCAAATGGATCGGCGGCATGGATTGCATTTTGCTGCTGTATTGCTGCCACATGGCATAGGATGCCTTTTGACATGCCGCTTGCAGCATATGCATAGATGTCGCTTCCCATGCATGGGTTTCGCCTGTGTTGCGCGCTTTATAGAATCCGCCGATCGGCAGGACCGCGTCCGTCAGGAAGCCTTTGGAATGGACGTCTTCGCATTTGTGCTGGATGCCCGCGATGCCAATGCCCGAAATCCGACTGTGCATGCCGGGGAAGTATTCGTTCACCATGGCCCGCGACAGGCCAACTGCTTCAAAGTTCAGACCGCCGCGATAGGATGAAACGACGCTGATCCCCATCTTTGACATGATTTTCAAAAGCCCGGCGTCAATCGCGGCACGATAGCGCGCGACCGCCTCGGTCAGCGTGCCGTCAATCAGGCCACGGTCAATCCGGTCGGCAATTGAATCCTCGGCCAGATACGCGTTCACGATTGTCGCGCCACAGCCAATCAGAACCGCGAAATAATGCGGATCAATACATTCAGCCGAGCGCACATTGAGGCTGCAGAACGTACGCAACCCCTTCCGCGTCAGCCAGCTGTGAACGGCGCTGGTCGCCAGGATCATCGGCATGGCAACCCAGTCTGGACCCTGATGCTGGTCGGTCAGAACGATATGTCCCGCGCCCGAGCGAACCGCGTCTTCAGCTTCTGAACGGACGCGTTCAAGCGCAGCTTGCAACGCGCCGGGGCCGGCGTTGACGGCGAAGGTGCAGTCGATTTCGACCATCGAAGTGTCAAACCCTTCGCACAGCCGTTCGAACTGCGCATTGCCGACAAACGGGCTGTCGAGCACGATGATCTCGGTCTGCGACGAATCCTGATCCAGCACGTTCTTCAGGTTACCGAACCGCGTCTTAAGGCTCATCACGCGGTATTCGCGCAGGCTGTCGATCGGTGGGTTTGTAACCTGGCTGAAGTTTTGCCGGAAGAAATGGCTAAGCGGTCTGTTGCGTTTTGAGAGAACCGCCGATGGCGTGTCATCGCCCATCGAGGCAAGCGCCTCTTTCCCATCCTCTGCCATTGGGGCGAGGATTTGCTCAAGTTCTTCTACCGAATACCCAGCCGCGATCTGACGGCGGCGCAGATCATCCTCGCGGAACAGCGCCTTTCCGGTCAAACCAGACAGCTCTTCGTCCAGCTCGGTGATTTTGCCCACCCATTCGCCGAAAGGGGCCGACGCGGCCAGCGCATTCTTGATTTCGGTGTCGTGGAACAGTTTGCCTTCAGCCATGTCGACGGCAATCATCTGACCCGGACCCAACGCACCTTTTTCAAGGATTGTCGTTTCATCGACCGGCACCATACCGGTTTCAGACCCAGCGATCAGCAAACCGTCCCCTGTCACGGTATAGCGCATCGGGCGCAGACCGTTCCGATCAAGGCCGGCACAGACCCAACGTCCATCCGTCATGGCAAGCGCTGCAGGACCATCCCAAGGTTCCATGACGGCGTTGCAATACGAATACATGTCGCGCCAGCTTTGCGGCAGCTCAATCGCTTGTTTGGACCAGCTTTCCGGAACCATCATCGTTTTCGCCATCGGCGCGTTGCGGCCCGCGCGCACCAGCACTTCAAACACAGCATCCAGCGCCGACGAATCCGATGCCCCGTTCGGGATGATCGGTTTTATATCGTCCGCTGTATCGCCAAATGTGGAGGACGCCATGCGGATCTCATGGCTTTTCATCCAGTTGACGTTGCCTTTCAGCGTGTTGATTTCGCCGTTATGAGCCAACATGCGGAAGGGCTGGGCCAACCACCATTGTGGGAATGTATTGGTCGAATAGCGCTGATGATAAATCGCGAACGCGCTTTCAAACCGGTCGTCTTTCAGATCGGGATAGAATTCGGCAACCTGCTCGGCCAGCATCATGCCTTTGTAGATGATGGAGCGGCAGGATAAGCTGGCAAGATACAGCTCGTTTACCTGCGCGGCGGCGGCCGCCTTTTCAATGCGGCGACGGATAACATAAAGTTCGCGTTCAAACGTTTCTTCATCAACGCCCTTCGCGTTCGAGATCAGGATCTGCTCAATTTCTGGCCGCGTGGCATTGGCCTTTTCACCCAAAACGCTGACATCGACGGGCACGTGACGCCAGCCATAAATATAATACCCCATCCGCAGAATTTCAGTTTCGACAATCGTACGGCAGGTTTCCTGGGCGCTGAAATCGGTACGCGGCAAAAAGACCTGGCCGACTGCCAAAAGTTCGTCCTGTTTCGGCTCGTGTCCGGTTCTTTCGACCTGATCATAAAAGAACGGCACGGGGATCTGCACGTGAATGCCGGCACCGTCGCCGGTTTTGCCGTCAGCATCGACCGCGCCACGGTGCCAAACAGCTTTCAACGCGTCGATGCCGTTTTCGACAACCTTGCGGGTTGGCTTGCCGTCAATTGCAACGACAAGGCCAACACCACACGAGGCATGTTCCATGTCTTCGGAATAGAGACTGTTTTCAGCCATCCAAGTGCGGCGGTTTTCTTCAGCCTTGGCCCAATCTGTGTCGAACGTGGTCATTGCTGATCCCCTTCCATCTGGTCCGGTGCAAAGAACGCGATGCACTCGGCTTCCGTCATTTCTTTTGTTTCGGCCGCAAGTTCAAAACCGGCAGGCCGTTTGTCGATATAAAACTGGATGCGCGGGCTAAGGCCCGCCGTGTCATCCAGGCTTCCAAACGCGACGCTCAGGTAGCCCGCCTCGGTCGCGTGATAGTACAGGTTCGCGCCGCATTTCCGGCAGAACCCACGTTCGGCCCAGTCGGAAGATTTTGTGATCCCCAAATGTTCCGCCCCGTCTGACACGTCAAAACTGTGGGTTTCGACGCCCATAAAGACACCTGACGCCCAGCGCTGGCACATTTTGCAATAGCAAACGCTGACACGTTCGCCGACGTCCGCCCGATACGTCACCTGTCCGCACATGCACTGGCCTGTTCTTAAGGACATGGCCGACCCTGATATTTGTTTGACACGCACATAAATGACTATTCCGCCGCGATCTGTGCCAATGCGAAGCGTTCCAGAATGGCGTCCGCCGCTTCGCGCCCGTCTCGGATAGCCCAGACAACCAAAGACGCCCCGCGCACGATGTCGCCAACGGCATAGACGCCGTCCAGCGCGGTTTGGTGGTGCTTCGCGCGGATTGTGCCCCAACCGGTCACTTCCAAACCGTCCACACCCCAAAGTTTGGGCAGGTCTTCCGGTTCAAACCCAAGCGCCTTTATCACAAGATCAGCGCCTTCGGTATAGTCCGAACCTGCGATCACTTCGGGCACTTGGCGCCCCGTGGCATCCGGCGCGCCAAGGCGCATCTTCTGTGCAATCACGCCTTTCTCGCTGACGCCAACGGGCGCGGTCAGCCAGACAAATTCGACGCCTTCTTCCTCTGCGTTCGCCACTTCGCGCTGCGAACCGGGCATATTTGCGCGATCCCGGCGATACAGACATTTGACGCTGGTTGCACCTTGCCGGATGGCGGTGCGCACGCAATCCATCGCTGTGTCGCCGCCACCAATGACAACAACGCGCTTGCCTTCAGCATTCAACTCGCCGTTTTCGAAGGCGTTCACCTTGTCGCCAAAGCTTTTTCGATTGGAAGCGGTCAAATAATCTAGCGCGCGAACCGCACTGCCACCGTCAGGACCGGGCAAATCACGGCTTTTGTAGACACCCGTGGCGATCAGAACCGCCTGATGTTTCTGGCGAATATCCGCGAACGAGATATCGTCGCCGACATTGCAGTTCAGTACAAATTCGACACCGCCCTGTTCAAGTTGACCGATCCGCTTCATCACCACGTCTTTTTCCAGTTTGAAGCCAGGAATGCCATAGGTCAGCAGACCCCCTGCGCGGTCATACCGGTCGTAGACGGTGACCTGAATGCCGGCGCGGCGAAGATGATCGGCGGCGGCAAGACCACCGGGCCCGGCGCCGATGATACCAACGCTTTCCGCGCGCTCGGATGTGGGAACGATCGGCTTGACCCACCCTTTGTCCCAAGCGGTATCGGTAATGTACTTTTCAACAGACCCAATTGTGACCGTGCCATGACCTGATTGTTCGATGACGCAGTTGCCTTCGCACAAGCGATCTTGCGGACAGATACGTCCGCAAATTTCCGGGAACGTATTGGTAGCCTGACTGACCTCGTAAGCTTCCTGTAACCGGCCCTCGGCTGTCAGTTTCAACCAGTCGGGAATATTGTTGTGCAACGGGCAATGTGACTGGCAGTAAGGCACCCCACACTGGCTGCACCGGCTGGATTGTTCTGCTGCTTTCGCCGTTGCGTAGTCAGCGTAGATTTCGTCGAAATCTTCCTTGCGAACCTGCGCGTCACGCTTTTCTGGCATGTCACGATCAACGGTGACAAATTTCAGCATTGGGTTCTCTGCCATGTGACCCTCCCGGAAAACAGACTGTCGGTTTAACGAATTGTTCGGGAAATAAAAGTCATTCTTTCTGACCTAAATGCGAATAAATATCTTGACGCCTTGCAGATTATCTGGATTTTTGGCTGACTTTAGGTCCGTTTCGGCTATTTTTTTCTGCTTTTCCAAATTTCTCAATGCGTTAGGGTGTGGACAATTCAAGCAAGCACATCGAGCACATGCCTCTCTTCCAACTTATCCTTGTCGCCATTGTTCAGGGCATCACTGAGTTTCTGCCGGTTTCGTCCTCGGGGCATTTGATCCTTTTACCGAATCTGACCGGACTTGCGGATCAAGGGCTGGTCATAGACGTCGCAGTTCATGTTGGCACATTGGGAGCCGTCGTTCTGTATTTCTGGTCGGATGTGAAACGGGCGTTTTGGGGTCTGTTCAAGCTGTCAGATTTGACTGACCCCGATGCGCGTCTGGCCCTTGGGTTGGTGGTTGCGACTGTGCCGGTTGTCATCGCAGGACTGTTGTTGAAGCTTAGCGGATACGACCAAGCGCTTCGATCCATCACCGTTGTAGGCTGGTCGACATTGGTTTTTGGCATTGTACTTTATTGGTCCGATCAGCGCGGCGCGGTGACCAAAACGGCGCAGGACTGGAACCTGAAAGACGCCGTCATCATGGGGCTGTGGCAAGTTCTGGCGTTGATCCCCGGAACCTCGCGTTCGGGCATCACGATTACCGGGGCGCGTCAGCTTGGATATGATCGTGGCGATGCAGCGCGGTTGGCCATGCTGATGTCTATCCCGACCATTCTGGCCTCAGGCGTCCTCTTAAGCTTCGACGTCTTGTCTGACATGGACATGGGCGCGGCGCGCGACAGTGCCATCGCGGCCGCATTCGCCTTTGTTGCCGCCTTGGTCGCGCTGCACTTCATGATGCGTCTTTTGCAATCGGTCAGCTTCACACCGTATGTGATCTACCGAATTGCCTTGGGTCTGCTGCTTTTGGCGATTGCCTATACCTAGCGCAAGTTGCGCGCGCTTTCCTTAAGTTCGGCATATTGGCCCGATGGGCGGAACTGCCAAAGGTAAGACGACAAAACAGCTTCAATCGCAGTCGGTTCGATATCCAGGTCAGCGAATGTCTTGACGCCGTCGCCGACAACATTGTCGCGGCGCAGGCTTTTAACCTGATCAGATGTGATCGGTTGCGGGACAAGCCCGCCAGTCACATATGAAACCAACCCTGTCACGCCGCCCATCAGTGAGCCCAGCCTAAACGGCAAGCCAATCACCAGCCGTTTTCTGCGAATGGTTTCAAGCATCACCTGGATAAGACCGCGGAAACTTGCAATATCCGGCCCGCCCAATTCGTAAATGCCAGGGGTTGCTTCACCAAGCACAGCGCGTTCGGCTGCTTGGGCAAGATCATCAACGTAGACAGGCTGAAACTTTGTATCTGCGCCAACCAATGGAATGATGGGCGACATCCGTGCCATGCCTGCAAAGCGATTGAAAAATTGATCTTCGGGACCGAAAACAACCGAAGGCCGCAGGATGACGGCATTTGGCATATGTTCCAGAACCTGTGCTTCACCTTCGCCTTTGGTCTGGGCATAGCGGCTGGCCCCGTCAACATCAGCGCCGATCGCCGAGATATGAACCGTGCGTGCCACGCCTTCTTCTGACGCAATCCGCGCTATGCGGGACGCGCCTTCGACCTGGACGGCGTCAAAATTGTTCTTTCCACGTGCATCGAAAGTGCCCACGCAGTTCACGACAACATCGGCGCCCGTCGTGACCGAACGCACACTGTTATCATTGCGGATGTTGCAAAGCACGGGTTCCACCTGCCCAACCCGACCATAGGGTTTAACGAAATGCGCTTCGTTCGGGCGGCGCACTGCGACGCGTACGCGCCAACCTTGCCGCGCCATGCGTTGTGCGATGTACCGACCAACGAAACCGGACCCACCGAAAATCGTGACAAGTTTTGTCATAACAGTCGCCTTTGCATTCCCTGCGCGAGACTTAGACCCGGCCTTTCATTGCGGCAAGGCGCAAATCGCCGCGATTTGAACAGAACCAGCCCTAAGTAGATCCTTTGCACTAGGCCTTAATGCCCAAAAATAGCGTTAAGCGTTTGGCTGGGACGCATAACGGCCGCCAGTTTTACAGGATCAGGGTTATAGTAGCCACCCGTGTCTGCGGCCGAGCCACGCGCCGCTGCAAATTCGCCGATTATTGTATCTGCTTTCTCGCGCATTTTGGTCGCCATTGGCGCGAAATGTGCTGCAAGATCGGCATCGTCCGATTGCGCCGCCAAAGCCTCGGCCCAGTATAGGGCGAACCAAAAATGGCTGTCGCGGTTGTCTGGCTGACCCAGCTTGCGGCCCGGGCTTCGATCTTCGTCCAACACACCCTGGGTCGCCGCTTCAATTGCCCGCGCCATGATTGCAGCCTTTTTGTTGCCGGTCGAATCAGCCAAAAAGTCAAAGCTTTCGCCCAAGGCGCAAAACTCGCCCAAACTGTCCCAGCGCAGGTGGTTTTCGTCCTGCAACTGCTGCACATGTTTTGGGGCAGACCCGCCAGCCCCGGTTTCGAACATACCGCCGCCGTTCATTAGTTTGACGATGGAAAGCATCTTGGCGCTGGTGCCCAGTTCGAGGATTGGGAAAAGATCGGTCAGATAGTCGCGCAACACATTTCCAGTGATCGCTATGGAATCCTTGCCTTCACGGATCGTCTGAAGCGTCAGTCGGGTCGCCGCGCGAGGGGCCATAATCTGGAAGTTGTTTTCCAGCCCCTCGGCCGCAAGGATCGGCTGAACGTATTTGATAAGTTCAGCGTCATGCGCCCGGTTTGCATCCAACCAAAAGATCGCCTGCGCTCCAGTGGCTTTCTGTCGCGAAATCGCCAGCTTCACCCAGTCTTCAATCGGGGCTTTTTTGGCGGTCGCTGAACGCCAGATATCGCCGGTTTCGACTTTGTGCGCATGCAAAACATCGCCGCTGGCCAATACATAGCGGATGGTGCCGTCAGAAGGTGCTTCAAACGTTGTCGGGTGCGAGCCGTATTCTTCGGCTTTCTGCGCCATCAAACCAATGTTCTGAACCGCGCCGCTGGTTGTTGGATCAAGCGCACCAGTTTCTTTGAAGTACTTGATCGTCTCATCATAGACCGGCGCATAAGAATTGTCTGGAATGACGCAGTTGCTGTCCGCTTCGTTGCCGTCCGGACCCCAACCTTTTCCGCCCGCGCGGATCAGAGCCGGCATAGATGCGTCGATAATTACGTCCGACGACACGTGCAGATTGGTGATGCCCTTGTCGGAGTTCACCATATACAGCGGTGGGTTTGCGTCATAGGCGGCTTGAATATCGGCTTGGATCTCTGCCGCTTTGTCGGCAGGCAAGTCTGCAATTTTGTCTTCCAAATCGCCGATGCCAAAGTTGGGGTTCACACCCAGATCAGCGAATGTGTCGGCGTGTTTTTCGAAAACGTCTTTCAGAAAAATCTCGACCGCATGACCGAAAAGGATAGGGTCAGACACTTTCATCATGGTCGCTTTCAGGTGAAGCGAGAACAACGTGCCATCGGATTTCGTGGCCGCAACTTGTTCTGCCAAAAACCGGCGAAGCGCTTTGACCGACATGAACGTTGCGTCGACGACGGTGCCTTCTTCCACTTTTAGGCCATCTTTCAAAACCGTTACCGATCCGTCCGATGCCTCAAATTCGATCTTTGCGCTGCCCGCCTGTGTCGCTGTGATCGTGGCTGAAACTTCGTTCGAGAAGAAGTCACTGCCGCTCATCGAAGATACGCGGGTCTGACTGGTCTTTTCCCAGACGCCCATACTGTGCGGATTGGCCATGGCATAGTTCTTGACGGCCTTAGCGGCACGGCGGTCTGAATTGCCTTCGCGAAGAACCGGGTTCACAACCGAGCCCTTGATCGCGTCATATTTTTCGCGGATCGCACGTTCTTCGTCGGTTGACGGGTCTTCGGGATAGTCCGGTATGGCGTGGCCTTGTGTTTGCAGTTCAGCAATAGCGCCCTTCAATTGCGGCACCGACGCCGAGATGTTGGGCAACTTGATGACATTGGCCTCGGGGGTTTTCACCAACTGACCCAGTTCTGCCAGATCGTCGGGATGATCTGTGAACGCGGCAAGAAGGCGACCGGCCAGCGAAATATCTTTGGTTCCAATCGAAATTCCGGCAGCGGACGCAAACGCCTGAATGATCGGTAGAAGCGAGGCACTGGCAAGCTCGGGTGCTTCGTCTACCTTGGTATACAATATGTCGGCTCGACCTGTATCGCTCATTGGGTTTCGTCCTTTTGAAATTCTGGAAAGTTGCGCGGCACGCTTTGGCGTTCGAATAGTGGATGAAGTACGAAGGCGCAAGAATAGAGGCCTGTGCTGTGTCAGGCCGTCGTCGCGCGGCTTTGCCGTTGGCCTTACACGGCGACACTTGACAGAACACCAACAACTAAGTCCTTCTTTGAAAATGAATGAGCGGGAACAACCGCCAATCTAAGGGAGGAATCTATGACAAAACGTCTTTTAAGGGCGCTGGCGACCAGTGCCGTATTGGGTCTGGGCGCCACGGCAACCTACGCCGCTGAATGTATCGCTCCGGCGAATCCGGGCGGCGGCTGGGACTTTACCTGCCGTCAGATCGGTAAAATTCTGTTTGATATTGGACAGGTCGACAAACCTGTACAGGTGTCGAATATGGCGGGCGGCGGGGGCGGTCTGGCGTTCAGCCACGTTGTCAACGAACGCGCTGATGACAATGAACTGATCGTGGCGGCCTCACAGGCCACGGCGACACGTTTGGCGCAGAACGCTTACGCTGGCATGACGGCCGATCAAGTGCGCTTTGTTGGCGCCATCGGCGCAGACCCCGGTGTGATCGTGGTGGCCGCCGACAGCCCTTACCAATCGCTGGGTGATATGGTTGACGCAATCAAGGCCGACCCTGGTTCGGTTGCGTTTGCAGGCGGTTCAGCTGCGGGTGGATTTGACCATCTGAAGGTGCTTATGGTTCTGAAAGATGCCGATTTCACCGACATCACATCGGTCAAATATATCGGTGTGGACGGCGGCGCTGACGCGATCACCCAGACCATCGGCGGCTTTACCCAAGGCATGACCGGCGACATGTCGGAAGTCGTGGGCTTTCTGCAATCGGGCGAAGTGCGCGCATTGGCGGTTCTGACCGAAGAACGCGTGCCGGGCTTTGAAGATGTGCCAACCGCGAAAGAGCAAGGCTTTGACGTCGTGGCCGTGAACTGGCGTGGGCTATACGTGCCAAAAGACATCAGCGACGCGGACTTCGAAGCTTGGGGCGCAAAACTGCAAGCTGTTGCCGATAGCGACGAATGGAAAGAAGCGATGGCTGCAAACGGCCTGGCGCCATTCACCAAAGTCGGTGGCGATTTCCAAAGCTGGGTTGATGGCGTGATTGCCGATACCGTCGATCTTTCGAAAGAAATCGGCGTGATCCAGTGATGAACAGCGACCGTCTCTTCGGAGTGGTCGTCATTCTCGGAGCGCTCGCCTATGCGGCGGGCGCTCTACAGATACAGACCAGTTTCATGTCTGATCCCGTTGGATCCAAGACCTTTCCCCTGGTGCTGGCCGGTGTGGCTGTGATTTGCGGGCTGATTATGATTTTCCGCCCCGAAGCCGACCCGGATTGGCCGGGGCTGGCCACTTTGGGTAGTCTCGCCATCTCAGTGATTGTCATGGTTGGTTATGCTTATGCGATCAAGCCGTTGGGCTTTATGCTACCAACAGCCCTCTGCGCCGCGATTTTGAGTTTCCAAATTTCACCGCGCGCTGTCCCTTCGGCCCTGACCGGTGTCGGCCTATCGGTTGGCCTGTTCATTGTCTTCAAATTTGCATTGGGGCTTGGACTGCAGCCTTTTCCGAAAGGATGGTTCTGAATGGATCTTTTGGCCAACCTCGCGCTGGGCTTTAGCGTTGCTTTGTCACCTTTCACGCTTTTCCTGGCGGTGGTCGGCTGCTTTCTGGGCACGATTATCGGGGCATTGCCAGGTCTTGGGCCGTCGAACGGTGTCGCAATCCTTATCCCACTGGCCTTTTCGCTGGGGTTGGATGCCACATCGTCTCTGGTCCTGATGACGTCTGTTTACTACGGCGCAATGTATGGCGGGCGTATCTCGTCCATCCTGCTGAACATTCCGGGCGACGAGCCAGCCTTGATGACCACGCTTGACGGGTACCCAATGGCCAAAGCCGGACGCGCTGGCGACGCGCTGGTGCTTTCTGGTTTTGCCAGTTTTTTCGGCGCGCTTTTCGCCACGATTGGTTTGATGCTTTTGGCCCCGATCCTTTCGCGTATCGCCTATCAATTTGGCCCTGCCGAATATTTCGCACTTTACCTGCTGGCGTTTTCGACCTTGGGTGGCATTGCATCCAGCAATCAAGCGAAGGCGGCTCTGGCGTCCTGCATCGGGCTGGGGATCGCAATGATCGGACTGGACAATCAGACCGGCATGCCGCGCCTGACAGGCGGCAACCTGCATTTGTTGGATGGCATTGATTTTCTGGTGGCGATCGTCGGACTTTTTGCTGTGGCCGAGGTCTTTATTTTCATTGAAAGTCACGGGCGCGGGTCATCAATTGGTGTAAAACTGGACAAGGTGACTTTGCCTGTGCGCGAACTGGTGCGTGGCATTGGTACGATGATTCGGTGCAGCGTCATCGGTTTCATTGCCGGCGTGTTGCCGGGGGCCGGCGCTTCGCTTGGGTCTTTTTTGGCTTATGTCGCAGAAAAGAAATGGCGCGGCGGCGAAAGCAGCGGGTTCGGCAAAGGCAATCCGCAAGGTGTCATCGCACCTGAGGCGGGCAATAATTCGGCCGCCGGTGGCGCGCTGGTCCCCATGCTGACGCTTGGCGTGCCGGGATCAGGCACAACCGCTGTTCTGTTGGCGTTGCTGATGACACTGAACATCACACCGGGGCCAACATTGTTCACCGACCGACCAGAGGTGGTTTGGGGACTGATCGCGTCACTGCTGATTGCAAACTTCGTTTTGTTGGCAATGAACGTGCCATTGGTGAAGATATTCGTCAAAATCCTGACCGTGCCCGCATGGGTTCTGTTGCCGGGCGTCATGATGATTTCCTTCGTCGGTATATTCTCTTTGACGGGCAGCTATTTTGATCTGCTTTTGATGATTGTCTTCGGCATCATCGGCTGGCTTTTTCGCAAACTGAACATCCCGACAGTTCCCATCATACTTGGCATCCTTCTTGGCAAGCATATGGAAGATGCTTTGCGCCGCGCGATGATCCTATCGGATGGGGACTGGACCTATCTCTTTTCATCGGGCATCGCGATTGGGCTTTGGGCCTTTGCTGTACTGGGGTTCGTCGCGCCGTTATTCCTGCGGCACCTAATCAAGAAACCACAAGCGGTCAGCGACTGATGACCCGCGTTCTTATCCCATCCGGCGCGTTGGGTCTCGACTACGACAAGGCTGCCCTTGCGCGGGGCGTCGCGATGAAGCCAGATTTGATTGCAATTGACGGCGGGTCCACAGATAGCGGCCCGTCTTATCTGGGTCGTGGCGTATCAAAATACGCGCGGACGTCGACCAAAATTGAATGGAAAGGTCTGATCGAAGCGGCGCGGGACGCAGGGTGCCCTTTGGTGATCGGGACTGCGGGCACATGTGGGACCGATGATACAGTCGATTGGCTGGTTGAGATCACCAAAGAATGTCTGGCGGAGTTGGACATGAACGCCAAGATCACCACGTTGAAGTCCAGTCAGGATCCGGACGCGATTGCCAATGCCTTCGAAAACGGCAAGGTTTCCGCGCTTCCCGCCGCCCCAGAAATTGGCCGCGCCACAATTGAAAATTGCGCAAACATTGTCGCCCTTGCAGGAGCCGAACAGATTGCAGCCGCGCTGAACACAGGCGCGGACATTGTTATCGCCGGACGCACAACCGACACCGCAACAATTGCTGCGTTGCCCTTGCTGCGCGGCGACCATGCAGGCGCGGCGTGGCATGGGGCAAAAATCGGTGAGTGTGGCGCACTTTGCGCAACAAATCCGCAGTCAGGCGTCTTGATGGTCGACTTTGACCAAACGGGGTTTCTCGTCACGCCCTTGGCAGACGGCGCGCGTTCGACACCGCAAACCGTTTTCGCACATATGCTGTATGAGAATTCAGACCCGTTCATATTGCACGAACCTGGCGGGCATCTTGACGTCACTTCGGCGACATATGTGGCCCTGGACGAGACAAGCGTGCGTGTCGAAGGCTCAACCTGGAACGAAAGCACGCAATACACCGTAAAGCTGGAAGGCGCGCGGGTCGCAGGGTATCAGACCCTGTTGATGGCAACATTGCGGGATCGACGCTATGTCGAGAATGCAAAAACATGGATTGCCGATATTTCGGAAAAGCATGCTGCCAAAGTCGCCGACCGGATGGGTCTTTCCACAGGCGACTATGTCTGCGATCTGCGGCTTGTCGGCATCGACAGTACGCTTGGGGACATCGAACGTGGCAATAGCGTCCCGAACGAAATCGGTGTGGTCTGCGTCATCACAAGTGACACGCAAGAACGCGCGAACGAAATCGGCAAGTTGATGAACCCGTATCTGTTGCACCATCCGTTGACGAAACAGGAAGAACAGCCGACTTTTTCATTTCCCTTTTCGCCGGCCGAAATTGATCGTGGCCCGTGTTTTGAATTTTGCCTGCACCACGTACTTGTACTGGACGATCCGATGGACGCTTTTCGCTTAGAGGTCATGGATGCCTGATGTCGGACAGCTCGCGTCCAAGGTAAGGTCAAAGAATGCCGGACCATTCTGGCTGACGATTGATATCTTTTGCTGCACTGCATCCTCCTACCGGCAAATCACCACCGGACTTTCTACCGCCCGTGTTGCCGATGCTCTTGGGGTGCTGGAAACTGAGATTAAGCGTTTTGATATCGACGCTTTGCATGTCATCAAGATCAGCCTGCCCAGACCCGTTATTCAAGGAAGCCTGGACGATCGCGACATGCATGGCGCCGCATGGGCCAGCGTTATTGCCGAGTTGGACATCAACTGACGGTCCCCGTGACCCATCACAATGCCAGTTTCAGACAGAAAAGGCATTTTCAAGCAGACACAAGAACTGCATGATGTTGTTTGAAAATAAGGGAGGAAGACCATGAATAAGTATATCAGCCGCTCGGCCATAGCTGCCGTCATTTTCGCCTTTGGTGGCGAAGCCATGGCAACCGAATGGAATGTCTCGCTTTGGGGAAAACGCCGCGCGTTTACCGAGCATGTTGAAAAACTTGCCGAGCTTGTATCCGAAAAAACTGATGGCGAGTTCACTTTGAACATCAGCTATGGTGGCCTGTCGAAGAACCGCGAGAACCTGGATGGCATCTCAATCGGAGCATTCGAAATGGCTCAGTTCTGCGCTGGCTATCACCGCGACAAGAACCCTTCGATCACCGTGCTGGAATTGCCGTTTCTGGGTGTGACGTCACTGGAACAGGAAATCGACCTGTCGATGGCGGTCTACAAACACCCTGCCACCATAGCTGATCTAGGACGCTGGAACGCAACACTGCTGATGCCGTCACCTTTGCCACAGTATAATATCGCAGGCGTTGGCGAAGCGCCTTCCAGCTTGGCCGATTTCGAAGGCCTTAGCGTTCGTGCCACGGGTGGAATTGGTCAGGCCATGGAAGCCGTTGGTGCAGTGCCAACATCAATGTCGGCCACAGAAGTGCGTCAGGCAATGGACAGCGGTGTCGTCAAAGCGGTCAGCTTTGCGCCGCACGCGCATATGTCCTTTGGCACCATCGAAAATGCAACCTGGTGGACAACCAACCTTAACCCCGGAACGGTCAATTGCCCGGTGGTCGCAAACTCGGACGCGCTGAACAGCCTGTCGGACGCACATCGCGAGGCACTTTTGGGATCGATCGACGAAGCGCTTGATCACTATGTCGCCAACTACAACGGTGCGACCATGGACGCTTGGGGACCCGCCCTGGAAGAACGCGGCATCCAAAAAGTGACCTTCGCAGACAGTGAAATCGCAGCCTTCAAAGAAGCCGCCGCCACGCCAGCAGCCGCCAGTTGGATTGAAGCCAACACAGCAGCCGGTCTGCCCGCGCAGGAGTTGTATGACATGGTCATAGGCATGATCGCCGACGGCAGCTGACGCAAAACCGTTGCCCCGCTGTTTCGGCGCGGGGCAACATCCTTCCGATTGGGGTGGTCACATGGCAACCGGTTCTCTGGTGTTAAGCGACGACAGTACGCTTAGCAGGATCGACCGATCCTTCCTGAAGCTGGAGAAGATTTTTGCGCTTATCAGCGGCATTGCTGTGTTTTCACTGATGGTTCTGGCCGTTGTTTCGGTTACTGGCCGGAACGGTTTCAACCGACCCCTGCCCGGCTATGTTGATTATATTGAACAGGTCATGCCGTTGATTGCGTTTATGGGCGCGTCTTATGTGATGCGCGAAGGCGCGCATATCCGCATGGATATTGTCGTCGGACAGTTGCGCGGACGTTTGCTTTACTCGGTCGAACTGATAACCACCCTGGCTGTGCTGGCCTTAATGATCCTGTTGGTTTGGGGCACGTGGTCGCATTTCCAGCGCAGCTTTGATTTTGCTGCCCCGTTGTGGAGCAGAGACAGCTCGATGGATATCGCATTGCCAATCTGGCCGGCGAAGCTTTTGGTCCCCGTTGCGTTTTCGGTGCTTTGCGTGAGGCTTTGTCTGCAAGCCTTGGCCTTTGGGCGCGCCATATTTACGGGCAAAGCGGTTGCCGTGCCGACAGTGATTGATGCGGCAAAACAGGCCAGCCTGGAAGCCGAGCAATTGCAGGGCGAAACCTGATGGAGCCAATCGACATCGGCTTGTGGGTCACCGGCGGGCTTTTGGTTCTGGTCGTTCTGGGAATGCGCGTGGCGTTCGCGGCTGCCTTGGCGGGGCTGATCGGGCTGATCTGGATATTCTGGGCCAAGAAAGGCTATGACCCGTCCGAATTTGGCTGGGCGCTGGGCGTCGCCGTCAAAACTGCCGGCCAAGTGCCGCATTCAAAAGTGACAAGTCAGGCTTTGAGCCTGATACCGACCTTCATCCTCATCGGCTATCTGGCGTATTACGCAGGTCTGACGCGCGCACTTTTCGAAGCTGCGAAACGTTGGATCGCATGGGTTCCGGGGGGGCTTGCGGTCTCAACCATTTTTGCGACCGCCGGGTTCGCCGCCGTTTCGGGCGCCTCTGTCGCGACCTCGGCCGTCTTTGCCAGAATAGCCATCCCCGAGATGTTGAAAATTGGATATGACAAACGCTTTGCCGCCGGGGTTGTTGCAGCGGGCGGCACTTTGGCCAGCTTGATCCCGCCTTCGGCCATTCTTGTGATCTATGCCATCATCGTCGAGCAAGATGTCGGAAAATTGCTGCTTGCCGGGTTCATACCCGGTGCGTTTTCAGCCCTGATCTATGGCATTCTGATTGTCGGGATGGCGCTGACGATAAAGAACTTTGGCCCCCCGGTCGGCGGCTTTACCTGGCGCGAACGATTTGTATCCTTGCCTCCTGCGCTGCCAATCATCTTTGTCGTGCTGACGATTATCTGTTTTGTCTACAATCCGTTTGGCGGTGATGCCTGGGGAACGCCAACGGAAGGCGGCGCCATAGGTGCTTTCGTTGTTTTCCTGATGGCGGTTTACCGCGGCATGCGATGGCCGCAGTTGAAAGATGCCCTTTTGGAAACCGCCAAGCTGAGCGTCATGATCTTTACGATCATCTGGGGCGTTCTGATCTATGTCCGCTTCCTTGGGTTCGCGGATTTGCCCGGTGCGTTTTCAGATTGGATTACGTCACTGACGATGTCGCCTATGCTGATCCTTGTGTGCATCCTGCTGGCTTACGCGGTACTTGGCATGTTCATGGACGCAATTGGCATGCTGCTGCTTACACTGCCGGTCGTTTACCCTGCTGTCATGGCCCTGAACGGGGGCGAGCTTGTCAGCGCGGCCGACAGCACCTTTGGCATGTCAGGCCCGATGTGCGCCATCTGGTTCGGTATTCTCGTCGTGAAAATGGCCGAGTTCTGTTTGATCACACCGCCTATCGGTTTGAACTGTTTCGTCGTGGCAGGGGTGCGCGACGACCTGACGGTGCAGGATGTATTTAAAGGCGTCACACCGTTTTTCATTGCAGATGCTATCACCATTGCCCTTTTGGTTGCCTTTCCTGCAATTGTACTTTGGTTGCCCAGCCTGGCCTAAATGTCTTGTTTTCACGCGGCCTTTCGGTACATGACAGGCCATGGTCAATCACCTGTATCAAAACGACCTGCCAGACGGGTTGGATTTCGGAACCTCTGTCGCAATTGATTGCGAAACAATGGGGCTTGTCCCCGGACGCGACAGGCTTTGTCTTGTGCAACTTTCCGCAGGCGATGGCGACGCGCATCTGGTTCAAATCGCGAAAGGCCAAACCTCGGCGCCAAATTTGGAACGGTTGGTGTCTGACCCGAATGTGTTGAAGCTTTTCCATTTTGGAAGATTTGACATCGCCGCTTTGTTGAATGCCTTCGGCGCACTTGCCACCCCGGTCTATTGCACCAAGATAGCGTCAAAACTGACGCGTACCTATACGGACCGGCACGGCCTTAAGAATCTGCTGGATGAGCTGCTTGGCGTTGATATTTCCAAGTTGCAACAGATGAGCGATTGGGGTGCGGCTGAACTGACCGAAGCGCAATTGGCTTATGCGGCAAGCGATGTTCTGTACCTGCATCAGATGAAAGAACAGCTGGACGAACGCTTGGCGCGTGAAGGCCGGGCAGACCTTGCCAAAGCGGCGTTTGACTTTCTGCCCACCCGTGCTCGGCTGGATCTTGCCGGTTGGCCCGATGTGGACATCTTCGCGCATTAGCGAATTGCACCTATATAAATGTTGATGGCCACCGCCGACAGATACTCGCGTCTTGTCTTTTGGATGAAGGTTGCATTGCCGCTTGCGGCTCTGGCAATTCTGTCGACGCTGTTCTTTGTTGCCGAAACTTTGGACCCGGAAGCTGCCATTCCCTATGCCGAGGTCGACGTTGCGCGTATCCTTCGCGACCAAGGCATTACGGCACCCGCATTTGGCGGGGTCACAGCGGGCGGGGTCACTGTTTCGCTGAAAGCCGATGCAATCCGGCCGGATGAAAACGACCGTGACCGATGGACCGCCACAGCGCTTAGGTTGGTGTTGGAACAGGACGATGGAACGGATGTGCTCATTGAAAGCCCGGAAGGCACCATTGATTCCGCGCGTCAAACAGCCGAGCTTGCAGGTGGCGCGCGGCTGACAAGTTCGACCGGATACGTGATCACAACATCTTCAATCGTGGCTTCAATCGAAGATGCGACAGTATTTGCTAACGCCGGTGTCCAAGCGTCCGGGCCTGCAGGGATGATCAGTGCCGGCAAAGTTATGCTTAGACGCATAGACACAGAGCCTTTGAACCATCATCTTGTCTTTCAAGACGGTGTTCGGTTGATCATTCAACCGCCCCGCTAAAGGAACCGATATGTTGCGCAGTGCTATTCTTTGTCTCACACTTGCCGTCAGTTCAGGTATGGTCCTGGCGCAGGGTGCAAGCGTGGCATTGGGCACTGGCACCGTAGACACATCCCTGCCTGTGGAAGTCTCTGCTGATGAACTTCGCGTGGATCAGTCCAGCGGACAGGCTGTGCTTGATGGCAATGTGCTGATCGTTCAGGGCCAGGTCCGGATATCGGCCAGCAAAGTGACGATTGAATACGCCACCGACGATGGCTCGCCGTCGGGCGTGTCGCGCTTGTTGGCTACCGGAGGCGTGACCTTCGTGACCACAACCGATGCAGCCGAAGCCGAAACCGCAATCTACTCGGTCGAAAACGGAACCGTGACGCTAGACGGAAATGTTTTGCTGACCCAAGGCCAAAGCGCCATCTCGGGCGACCGACTGGTAATGAACTTGGGGGCGGGCAGTGGGCGCATGGAAGGACGCGTGCGCACGGTGATTACACCAGCAGGGAATGACAACTGATGGGTACGCCTGAGCTATCAGTTTCAGACGGTGATCAAGGCCTGAAAATCCGCAATCTTCGCAAGTCGTATCGCAAGCGGATGATTATTCGCGACGTCAGCATGGATGTAACCCGGGGCGAAGTGGTGGCACTGCTTGGACCGAACGGATCAGGCAAGACCACCTGCTTTTACTCAATTGCCGGTCTAGCGATGCCGGATGCAGGGCAGATCAAGATCGATGGGCGCGATGTCACAAACTATCCGATGTACCGCCGCGCAAAACTGGGAATCGGGTACCTGCCTCAGGAACGTTCGATTTTTCAGGGTTTGAATGTTGAAGACAATATACTCGCAATCCTAGAGATTGTTGAAAAAGACAGAACAAAGCGCCGTGAGCGTCTAGAAGAACTTTTAAACGAGTTTTCCATTTCACACCTGCGCCGGACGCCATCAGTCGCTCTGTCTGGCGGCGAACGTCGGCGTTGCGAAATCGCGCGCAGTCTGGCCGCCAATCCCAAGTACCTTTTGTTGGACGAACCCTTTCCCGGCATCGACCCTATTGCCGTCGGTGACATCCGTGACCTTGTCACCGATCTGAAACACCGGGGCATCGGTGTCCTGATTACGGATCATAATGTTCGCGAGACATTGGAAATCGTTGATCGCGCCTACATCCTGCACGATGGCGGTGTTTTGATGAGCGGAACAGCCGAAGAAGTTGTCCATGACGAGAATGTGCGCCGTGTTTACCTGGGCGACAGTTTCCGAATTTCCTGACCATACTTAGGTTTTGTTTGACAGACCCTAACTCTTTGTCGCCAAATAGGAATGATGGAACGACCCGTTTTGAAAACAAAACTGTCCGGCCAGAAAAAGTTGCCTTACGGCGCATCACGATCAGCGTGACGACATCAAAGGCCATCGCTTTATCGCGAGGCTTTGCAACCCTGTCAGGAGAAGCCCATGCAATACCAGATCACCGGCAAACAAATCGACATCGGGGACGCGCTACAGACCCATGTCAAAGACGGGCTGGGCGATATGGTTGCAAAATACTCTGGCCGACCGACGGACGCCAATGTCGTGTTCTCCAAAAGCGGGCATGAATTTGTCTGCGAAGTTGTTATTCATCTTTCGACCGGTTTGACGGTTCAAGCAAAGGGCCATGATCACGAGATTTATGCAGCTTTTGAAAAGTGCCAGGACAAGATGGACAAGCAGCTTCGCCGCTACAAGCGTCGTCTGAAAGACCACCACCGTGAACGACCTGTTGAACTTAGCGTAGCAGCCTCATATATCCTCGCTTCAAACGAAGATCATGGGGAATCAGAGCCTGACACGCTGCAACCGATGATCATCGCCGAGACGGAATCGAAGATTCCGCTGCTCTCGGTCGGTGAAGCGGTGATGCAAATGGAGCTGGCAGGCGCACCGGTTTTGGTCTTCCGGAATGAGAAAAGCGGCGATGGCCTAAACATCGTTTATCGCCGCGACGACGGGAACATTGGCTGGATCGATCCGAAGTAGTAACGGTACGACCCGCTTGTTTTTACTGGGGACACGGTAAACGTGATGGAACTTTCGACGATCCTCTGTGTTGAGGCGGTCAAAACGCTTTCGACTGCAACCAGCAAAAAGCGGCTTCTGCAAGAGGTCAGCGATATCGCTGGTTCCGCTTATGGATTGAAGTCTGGCGAAGTTTGCAACGCGTTGCAGGATCGCGAAACCTTGGGCCCGACAGGCGTTGGGCAGGGCATTGCTTTGCCACACGCGCGCTTGCCCGGACTGGAACGCGTACACGGCGCGTTTGTTCGCATCGACAAAGCGCTAGATTTCGATTCAGTCGACCGTCAGCCTGTCGATTTGGTGTTTGCGCTTCTGGCACCGCTGGATGCAGGCGTTGACCATCTGAAAGCGCTGGCAATGGTGTCGCGCACTATGCGCGATGGCGGCCTGTGCGCAAAACTGCGCGCCAATTCAGACCCGACCACGTTGCACACCTTGCTGACCGAAGCACCCAGCATGCGGGCGGCCTGATCGTTACGCACGCCAGGCGTTAAAGCCAAACATGATATAGTCGCGCCGGTAAGCCAGTTCGCAGGCTTTCTCGATCTCTGGTGAATAAATCGCGTCCAGCGAAAATGGCGCTGTTGTTTCGGTATCCGTGTCAACTTTAGGCGCATCGTACCCAACCTCTTCGGCAATTTTGGGCAATTCGTCGGCCAGTCGGTCTTCGCGAATGACCCGGTCTGGCACCACAAATTGCCCAATCGCATGCACCAACGCATTCTGGCTGGCCCAAGTGCTGTCCACCCTAAGCGATGTTTGACCGCCCAGGTTGCCCGCCAGAAACTTGAGAAACGCAAGAAACGCATCCCGGTGCCGTTCGATGTCGTAAAGATCATCTGGAAACACTTCGGGCAGCGGCAGATTGTACTGTGTCATCAGCGTGTCGCGAATATCGGCATAGGTTTCAATATTCAGCGGCAGGATGAATCGGCAAAACGCGTCATATACCCTTGGCAGCGGGTGGCGCAAAACTGTGAACGACCGATGCCCCGGATGCTGGCGCTTCCATCTCCGCAGGTCCTTTTGTGTCATGCCGGTATCGACTTGTTGATCGGGGTCGATCGCTTTCAGCCATTCTGGCACAGGGTCAATCCACGCCCCCCGAATGGGCATGTAAATCAGCGGCACGGTCCGCCCAACACGGAAAAACTTGAGACCCGGCCCACGATCCGGTTCATAGCTGAACATGCGCCCCAAATCAGGCGTCGACATGCGGTTCAAAGCCTCTTCCGCGACCTTGGGGTTGGTCAGTCGGTCTTCTACAGGCGTTGGATTTTGCACCTTTGCCATGATCTTGTTCTGATCAGGCGGTCCATCAGCGCCAAGAAATTTCCCCAGACCTTCGATCACAGCCGCGTCCGACAGATCATCGTAAGAGATATAAAACGCCGTCTGCCCACTGACTTGCAACGCATGGGCGATTCGTTTCTGGAAATCTGAAAGTTCGTTCAGGAAATCCGAATATTCCTCAGCAACAAATGACACTCGGGCCGCACGGGCCGACGTTAGGTCGCCAAGCCACCACTGCCCCGTCTTGCGCGCGATTTTAAGCGAGACATAGCTGTCTATCGGGCGACGGGTCAGAATGATCTTGGCCGCAAGCGGATCTTCCAAGACATGGTCAATCGCGCGTTTGTCGTGATCGTGAAACAGACGAAACCCCGGCAACTTCTCGGCCGCTCGTTTCATAAGCCCGATCATGCGAATTGGATCGGCATCCCGGTCTTTCGTCGACAATCCCCAAGACGTCTTGGTCTCGGGCTTGCCGATGAAATGCGGATTGAAAAGCTCGCCATGGGATTCGATGCCCCCCATCGCCGCAAGCTGTTCTTCCAAAAGGTTTGACCCTGTTCGCATGCCGGCCAAAACAACAAAGTAATCAAATTTCTTTTCAGTCATTACCCAAAACCGGTTGTTCGACTTTGCGTCGAAAGATCTTCTGAAATTTCACCAATCTCGCCCGCCAAATAGGGGTTCATACCCGAATTTCGGAGCGACTGCAGGAAATCAGCCAAACCGATCAAAGGTTTGGCCTCGGGCATGTCGACCAGCATATTGGAATCGACACCAGACAAACTGTCGACCGTTTCCTGCAACGGATCCAAGGGGCGTTCCAGAAATTCGGCCAGGGTCCACATTCGCGTCCGGGCGCGGGCGCGGCGTTCGCCCAACAATTCAATAAAATCCGCTTCGCGCTTTTGCAGTCGGGCTGCTTCCTTGCGAATAACGTCTATCGGTTGCTTGGATCGCAACAGCGGCAGAACCCACGCGCCAGATATGATCGCGATGGTCGCGTTGGAATCGCGCGCAAGGAAGGATCCGATCTTTTGCGTGTCGCGCGGACTGTTCAGGAATGATTGGTGTTCGCCGCGCGTATTCCAGATCAGGTTTCTCAGAAACTGGTCCGGGTCATAGTCTCGCAAAGCGGCACCGTCCGAAAGCGCCCCGGCATAGCCCGTCTGGCCACCGAAAAACTCGACCCGGTCTTTGCAAAACAAATGCCCATGCGCACGGCTGCCCGTATGTCGGCGGACCCATTTTGGAAATTCGGCAAAAATATCGCTGAACCCGTGAAACACAGAATAGGGCGCAGCAGTTGGCACGGTTTCGTGCTCCAGGCTGGGAAAACGGCTGGCCATGACCATACCCGGTCGCCCTTTTGTGCGCCGCGTTGTGGCTTGGGCGAATGTCCGTTCGATATGAGCCGGTGTTGTCAAAGCGACTTGCGGCGGCACACGTCGGCTTTCCAGAAAAACGCGGTAAAGACGATTGGCACCTGGCCAGATTTTGCGTGCAAAAAACGCCGAGCTTTGCCGCAACAGCACCAGATGATCATCGTAAAACACATGCGGTTTGCCCTGAAAATCGAACTTTGACAGGGTCAGCGACCGGCTTTCAACCTTAGACCCATAAAGCCGCACCAGCGTCTGGAAATAGCTTTCATCAGGAATCCAAACGCGTTTGAAATAGCGATCCAACTGGCCCCGACGCGGGTCTTCAATAATCTTTTGCAGGGTCGCGCGGGTCAGGCACCACCACTGCGATCCCATGTGAGGCGTTAAACCTTGGGGGATACGTCGCTTGCGGCGCACAAGACGTTGCGTTTCGACCCAAATGTCAAAAAGCCGTCTGTGACGTCGCCAGGCAAACGGGAAAGTCAGCGAAAACCGTTCCTCGCTAAGGCCGCCCTTGGTCCAGGGCACGTCTTCTATGGTTACGCTTTCGATGAAGTCAGTATCCGGATGATTCCCAAGAAATTCCACAAGCTTTGGGATTGGCTTGATCGGAAGGCACGCGCCCGAGATCAGATAGATGTGCGTCAGATCAGGATGACGGGCCAACAGTTTCTCGGCGGCGGTACGACTGGCGTCAACCAATGACCAAGTGCCCCATTCGCAAACAACACGCTGGCTGACCTCAACCCCCGGCAGGCCAGCAATCCGCTTTGCGAATGGGTCATAAGGTGCCCCGACGCGTGCATCTACATGGACAATCATCGGGCATCCCGCCTCAGACACCGCACTTGCAACTTGCGCAGCCCTGTGCAGCGCGGCGTGCGCCAGCATGATGAACCCGACGCTCATGCCCAGTTGCCCTTGGACATCAAGCCCAACAGCTCAAGCTGTCGCCAATCCACATATCGTTCCGACCATTCGCACCACAAGCCATTGGGACCGTTTCCTTTTTCGCGGTAAGCATCATATTCCCGCCCGCCTGCGAAATGTTGGCGTCGCGTTTGTTCTTCGTTCGCCTTGTCAATCAGGGTGTCCAGGAACTTGGCATGCAACAAACAGCCCGAGGTTTTTTCACCCCCCGCTTCGTCATAGACCATGTTCAGGCCTCGCGGCAAAAGCATATGCGCCGATCGGACAAAGGCATAACGCCTGTCCCATTTGACCAGTGGAATTTTGTTCAACGACGGGGCGCTTTCGGGTTCATCGTGAAAGTAGACCCGCGCGCGCGGCCCCCCTTGTATCCAAAGGTTTCCGTATTTCGGGTTCTTGGAAACCATGTAGTTTCCCGCGTCAAACCATGGTGCAATGTCGAATGGGTTCTGCCCTGCTTGATATTGCGCGCCCGAAACGGCCCCGCGCGGGTACATATCAAGCAGTATTGTTCCCAGCGACCGGACACCGGACTGATCTAACCAGTCGCAAAGCGATTGCAGCGGGCGAGTATCGCAAAATGGGTAAACAAAGAACTCGTCCGGGTCGAGCGTCAGCGTCCAGTGCTTGTTGCCATACCGAAATTTGAGCCAATTCAACCAGTCAGTCCCGAAACGGCTGCGCTTGTAACTTGCTTCCGTCTTCCAGACCGAAACATCGTTTTCATCAGCCAGAAACGCGCACCCGCCGTCGGTCGAACCATTGTCGACCACCAGAAAATGCGACACGCCCAGCGCCCGGTAGTATTCCAGAAAGTATGGAAGACGGACCATCTCGTTCCGGATTGTGACAAAAGCCAGAACGTCGTTTTGTTGGATGTCTTGCGTACGGTTGGCGACCTCGACAAGGTCCTTGCTTTTCCGGATGGCCCTGACCTGACACCTCCGGCGTTCCATTCGCAATTTGAAGGCCGAGATGGCGCCCAAGATTTCACTTCCTCTGGCTAGGGCAATTGCCCTGGCGATCAGAACAGACTGAAGACACGCTCGAAGTGCTTTTCCCAGGTCGGAAGCTGGAACGCCCGCAACGCAGATATGCGTCTTGTCTGTTCTGCCAAATCTTCACTGGCCAGATCACGGATGGCCTGAAACCACTGATACATGTCGTCCGTATCTGCGTAAATGGCCATGTCGCCCAAGTGAATTTCGGTCGGACGCAAAGGGGCACAGATCGACGGCACCCCGAATGTTGCCGCTTCGAACGGCGGCAGCCCGTAGCCTTCGGCCAGGCTTGGGAACAGCAAAGCCGTCGCACCGGCAAGGTGTCGCTTCATTTCCCGGTCGGAAAGTGGACCAAGTTCGCGGACCGTGCGACCCATCATCGGCGAGTGGTCCAGAATATCAAAAACCTCGGAATTGCCCCAACCCCGTGCGCCTATGATGCGCAATTCGGGAATTTGGTCTTCGTCCATTTTGCGGTTCATCCGCTCCCAGATTTCCAGAAGCAGTTTGTGGTTCTTCCTCGGTTCAATCGTGCCGACGATGACGAAATAGGGTTTGTCCGACTTTTCATAGTCGATCGGCGTCGATCCGATATCGACACCCAAAGGCGAGACAGTCACGGGAACACGGTGACCAGTCCCGACCATGCGTTTTTCGACATTTTCCCGCACTTCGTCAGATGGCACCACAATGTGGTTCGCGAAATTGATCACGGTCGTCAGGCGTTCCACGAATTTGGCGCGGCTGGCTTCGGTCTGGAAGGTCGGATGATCAATTGGAATTGTGTCATGGATCATCACCACCTTGGAATGATCCGGCATTTCCATCATCGCCCGCATGGTTTGCGGATTCAGGTTGGTGTGCCCGACGTTGATGTAAGCCAACCCGTTCGGCATACGCCACATGATCTTGCGGATCGACAAGTTGGATGACCGCGACGACGCAACCGCACGAATGGTCGACGCCTGATCGGCGCCGTCCAGATCAGTTCGGTCAAGATATTCAGGCAACCGGGCCAGCCGATCGGGTTCGAACAACAGGAACCCGCGCGGGGTTCGGATGATGCCCCAGCCATTCCGCTTTGCTGTTTCTTCCAGATAGGCGCGTTCAACACGATCTATCCCGGTCGCAACACCGCGACCGAGACGAGAGAATGAACGGCTGAGATCAAGTACGGGGGTAGCCAAGTCTCTTGCTCGTTATCTGCCTTGTTCAGGGTCTTTTACCCTATTCCGCCGCTCGTACCAGAGGAACAATGTCCGCAAGATACTGCGAGAACTCTTCGCGTAGATCGGGGCGATCCAAAGCGAAGCTGACAGTGGCCTGCAGGAACCCTGCTTTCGACCCACAATCAAAACGTTCGCCTTCAAAGCGATAGCCATGCACCGGACGGCCACGCACGATCTCTTCGGCGATGGCATCGGTCAATTGAACTTCGCCGCCTGCACCGGTTCTGCCGGCGTTCAACGTGTTCATGACGTCAGGCGTCAGGATGTACCGACCGATAACGGCCAGGTCAGACGGTGCTTTGCCAGGGGCAGGTTTTTCGACCATGCCCTTGACCGAAATCTTGCGGTCAATGCTATCGCTCTCAACATCCAGCATGCCATAGGACGATGCCATTTGTTCCGGCACACGCATGGCAGCCACCATGCACCCGCCGGTTTCTTCGTAAGCTTCCACCATTTGGGCCAGGCAGGGTTTATCACCCGCAATGACGTCATCCGGCAAAATAACCGCAAAGGGTTCATTGCCGATCAAACGACGGGCACACCAAACCGCGTGCCCAAGCCCCATCGGCTTGTGCTGACGGATATAGGCGATCGCACCCGAATCCATATAGGTCGTGCGCAGCACATCCATCAGTTCGGTTTTTTCTTTGCGTTCCAACTCGGCCTCAAGTTCGGGGGCGTGGTCGAAATAGTCCTCAAGCGCGGATTTTCCGCGCGACGTCACAAAGATAAATTCAGTTATGCCAGCTTCCCGAGCTTCATCAATCGCATATTGGATCAATGGCTTATCGACCAAGGTCATAATCTCCTTGGGTACTGACTTTGTGGCTGGAAGAAATCGCGTGCCCAATCCGGCAACGGGAAATACGGCTTTAGTTACTTTACGCTTCAAGTCGCGCCCTCACTTTACTTTGTCCTCACCCGAAGGTTCGGCGCCCCACCAATTAACGGGCTGATTGTTGTCCAAGCCACGCAGTTTTGCAATCCGCGCAATCTCATGTCGAACGCGATGGGCAAATTTACACCACTTGAAGCGCCTGTCTAACCGACGGGTCCGGCCAAACAACCCCCCAGTTTGCAACCAAAAGCCATCTTCAACGTAGCGCACATAGTGTCGGGCATTGGTCAGTGAAAAGCTGAACACCGTCACACGCGCACCCCGCGCCACCTGTTCTTTAGCGAAAGTTTGTACCTTTTTGCGGCGGGAAAGGAAAAGGGCTGCGGCAATTTGATGTCCTGAACACGGCACCTCCAACGCCTGAAACACCGTATCCTGCCTTTCAACATAAAGCGTGGTGCGGCTTGCGTGGTGCCCATCCGCCCAACCCACCTGCACGCTGGCGAGTATCCGAGGTACATCCCGGGGTTCGAGGTTCCCCTGAACCATATGGGTCAAAAGGCGCGCACGCTCGCGGCGCAGCATTCGGTCGTAAATCTCGGTAGGGTCGCCGTAAAAGTGTCGCAACAGGAAAACACGCGTGCTGCGCCCAATGTCGCACAAATCAAGCGGCACCCGATACCCGGTGCGACGACTGGATGACGCAAATCCATGATGCACCTGTGCCAATGGAGCGACAGCCGCCACACCGGCAGACTGCAAAAGCCGCAAGGACAGGTCGGTGTCTTCCAGAAAAAACCGCATGTTCTCATCAAATCCCCCAAGTGACAGAAGCCGATGCCGCAGAATCGCAAAATTCGTGCCAACCAGCTTCAACGCCTGACCCGATGGCAGCGCCGGAACGAACGGGGCGTCGCCTGCATCATCAATCACATGGGTTTCCGCTTCGGCATCCACGGATGAAACACGCGATTGAAAACTGATGCCGTTTCGACCGCGCACATATCCAACCACCGCATCGGCGGAGGTTTCCTGAAACGCATTTGCAAAATGCGCCAGCCACAAAGGTTCGGCAACGCTGTCATCATCAATGAAAACGCAGACATCGCCCGCGGCTACACCAACCCCGCGGTTCCGCGCCCTTGAAAGGTTAGGCTCGTCCACCTGCACGGTCTTCAAGCCTGAGGTGTCGACATCGTCCAAACTGCGCGCATCTGCAACCACGACAATTTCAAATGCTGGATAGTCCAGCTGGCGCAGTGACATAAGACACCGGCGCAGCCAATCGGCACGGTCCCAGCTTGCGACGATTACGCTAAATCGAAGCTTTGCCGGACCGCCCGCCGTCATTCAGTGACCAGTTGAACACCCGGTGCCGCAGCCAAAAAGAACGGGTTCCGAAACGCGGCCTTGCCGTATCGAAGCGGCAAATGCGTGTCCTTGTCCAAAACGACACCACCCGCAGCAGACAGTACGGCGTGACCCGCGGCTGTATCCCATTCCATCGTCGGGCCAAGACGCGGGTAAAAATCAGCTTCGCCCGTCGCCACTAGGCAGAATTTCAGGGACGACCCAGCTGCGACAAGGTCTTCAACAGCATACTTTGCAATATAGTCGTCGGTTGCCTGATCCCGATGTGACTTTGACGCGACGATCCGCAAAGGTCGATCCTGAGGGTCAGTCACGGATATCTGTTTCAGATCGCCAGACACCTCGGGATCGAAAGACCCCAGTTCTTCGTAAGCCAAACCATCTGCGCCGGTCAGGAACATCCGTGCCTTGGCGGGGGCGTAAACAACACCAAGCGTCGGAACACCGTCTTCAACCAACGCAATATTTACCGTGAAATCACCGCGTCTGTTTATAAACTCTTTCGTCCCGTCCAGCGGGTCAACGATCAGAAACGTCGAGACATCCAGATTGTGGGTGTCAGCCTGTTCTTCCGTGACAATTGGCAGATCGGGGAAAGCCGAACGAAGCCCTGACGCTATGATCGCGTCCGCAGCTTCATCAGCTTCGGTCACAGGCGAGGCATCGGCTTTGGCGCGCACGCCAAGGTCCGCGCGTTCGTAAACCTCCATGATGGCCACGCCTGCTTCGATCGACAGGCGGCGCATTGCCGAAATCAGGATTTTTTTGTCGACAGTGCTCATAAACGGTTCCAATTCTCTACCAAATGGCTGACCACAGGCTTATGATCTGCACTGATTGAACAAGCAAGTTCCGACCATGCCCTTCGTCGATGAATACAGAACGTCCCTGGGCCGCGGTGCCTACAAGCTTATGGATCTTACGTTCCATAACACCGTTCGGTCTGTGCGAAAGGGACATCGCGACGCGGTCTTCGCTATCCTGACCAACATTCTCCAGACCATGGTAATGGTCGGGGCGTTCTATCTCTTTATGAGCTTCTTCAAAAAACTGGGCGCTGGCATGGCGATCCGAGGCGATTTTCTGCTCTATGTCATGTCGGGCATTTTCGTCTTTATGGTGCATATCAAGACGATGGCCGCTGTCGCCAGCGCGGATGGGCCCACCTCGTCGATCATGCAGCATCTTCCGATGACGCCGACCGTGTCGCTTTTGTCCGCCGCGCTCAGCATGCTGTATACTCAGTTCGTGGCAAAAGGCGCGATCCTTTTGGCTTATCACCTGTTGTGGTCGCCACTTGAAATCCACCAACCCGCTGGTGCGCTGGCGATGATGTTGCTCGCGTGGTTCTCTGGCATTTCGGTCGGTGTTTGTTTGCTTGCGGTCAAACCATGGATGCCGCAAGCAACCAGCACAATTCAGCAGATTTACAGCCGCTTTAACATGTTTGCATCCGGCAAAATGTTCGTTGCCAACGCCATGCCGGCAACGATGATCGCCGTTTTCGCATGGAACCCCTTGTTTCATATCATCGACCAAGGGCGCGGGTACATTTTCATCAACTACAACCCGCTTAAGTCAAATCTGGAATACCCCATTATCGTAACGGTGATTCTGCTGGTCGTCGGGCTTTTGGGCGAAAGCCAAACGCGGAAACACGTATCAATCAGCTGGTTCGCGGGCCGATAAGCGCTGCTATCCCGCCACCCGCAACGTCGCGTTCAGGCGGCCGCCCTTTGGCAAAAGCGTGCTTGACCCGGACTTGATCCGATCAATCCCAT
The DNA here is from genome assembly GCA_937924905.1 of uncultured Paracoccaceae bacterium. Lineage (GTDB taxonomy): Bacteria > Pseudomonadota > Alphaproteobacteria > Rhodobacterales > Rhodobacteraceae > JAJDOD01. The sequence continues at coordinate 70,558 of CALDUK010000001.1, forward strand.
GATGGTGCAACCGGGCCTTGCCCGCCAAAACGGCAACGTCGCCAGAAGCCAGCCAGATGCTCTGTGTTTTGCCGCCCCGCCTTGGACCACCCACGCGGAACAATGCGTCATCGCCAAGCGAGATTGAAACAACCGGCCAAGACAAGTCAGCCTCGTCCTTGTCCTGGTGCATTCCCATCTTGGTGCCTGGGCCATAGAAATTCACCAGACAGGTATCAGGATCGCGCGCGACACCGGAAACTGTGCGCCAAATCTCCAGAAGCTGCCCGGGTATTTCCGGCCAGCTTTCGCCATTCGGTTGCAGCGCCGCATAACGATATCCCGAACGATCTGACATCCAGGCGGCCTGGCCAGCGCCAGACATCCGCACGCTCATCCGTTGGCCGCCAGGCGTTGCATACTGGCGAAACGGCGCATGTTCGGCCACCCGTCGCAAGGCATCGGTCAGCGCCTTTTGCTGGCCCCGGTCGATCAGCGATTTCCAAATCGCGACGCCATTCAGATCAATTGCCGTGCTCATGTACTGAGGTTTCCTTTACCCTAACCGAAAATTCCATGCATAGAGTCGCTTGCAGGGCGATTTGCCCCTCCCTATATACCGCACGAAGCCGTGAACGGTTCGCAACAGAACCGCGATTAACCATTGGGATCGAACGTCGGCGCCATAACGGGCTAACGGTTCGAACATCGCCTTAGAAGAGGATTTGAGCATGGGTAAAGTCATCGGGATCGACCTTGGGACCACCAACAGCTGTGTCGCCATCATGGATGGGTCTCAGCCCCGGGTCATCGAAAATGCCGAAGGCGCGCGTACCACCCCATCTATCGTTGCTTTCACCGATAATGAGCGTCTTGTCGGCCAACCCGCCAAACGGCAAGCCGTCACAAACCCGGAAAACACTGTCTTTGCCGTGAAACGTCTGATCGGACGCCGCGTCGATGATAAAGAAGTGACCAAGGATCAGGACATCGTTCCTTATGCCATTGTCGACGGCGGCAATGGTGACGCCTGGGTGCAAGCGGGCGGCGAGAAATACTCGCCCAGCCAGATCAGCGCGTTCATCCTGCAAAAGATGAAGGAAACCGCCGAGAGCTATCTTGGCGAAGACGTCACCCAAGCGGTGATCACCGTTCCAGCCTATTTCAACGACGCCCAGCGTCAGGCCACTAAAGACGCCGGCAAGATCGCCGGTCTTGAAGTGTTGCGGATCATCAACGAACCCACCGCAGCCGCGCTGGCCTATGGTCTGGACAAGAAAGAAACGAAAACCATCGCGGTCTATGACCTTGGCGGCGGTACTTTCGACATCACCATTCTGGAAATCGACGACGGTCTGTTTGAGGTCAAATCGACCAACGGCGACACCTTCCTCGGTGGCGAAGACTTTGACATGCGGATCGTCAATTATCTGGCGGACGAGTTCAAGAAAGAGCATTCGGTCGATCTGACCAAAGACAAAATGGCACTTCAGCGCCTGAAAGAGGCTGCCGAAAAAGCCAAGATCGAGCTTTCGTCTTCTACCCAGACCGAAATCAACCAGCCGTTCATCTCGATGGACCCAGGCTCGGGCACGCCGTTGCACATGGTGATCAAACTCACCCGCGCCAAATTGGAATCGCTGGTCAGCGACCTGATCAAGAACTCGATCAAACCGTGTCAGGCCGCTCTGAAAGACGCGGGCCTGTCGACTAACGACATCGACGAGGTGGTTCTGGTCGGCGGTATGACCCGGATGCCAAAAGTGAAAGACGAGGTCACAAAGTTCTTTGGCAAGGAACCCCATCAGGGCGTGAACCCGGACGAAGTTGTGGCGATGGGTGCTGCCATTCAGGCCGGTGTTCTGCAAGGCGACGTCAAAGACGTGGTCCTGCTGGACGTGACGCCGCTGTCGCTGGGCATTGAAACGCTGGGTGGCGTGTTCACACGTCTGATCGACCGCAATACGACGATCCCGACGAAAAAATCGCAGATTTTCTCGACCGCCGAAGACAACCAAAACGCTGTAACCATCCGCGTGTTCCAGGGCGAACGCGAAATGGCCGCTGACAACAAGATGCTGGGCCAGTTCAATCTGGAAGACATCCCACCGGCACCCCGCGGCCTGCCGCAGATCGAAGTGACCTTTGACATCGACGCCAACGGCGTGGTCAGCGTCAGCGCCAAGGACAAAGGCACCGGCAAGGATCAGAAGATCACGATCCAGGCCTCGGGCGGTCTGTCGGATGACGAAATCGAAGCCATGGTGCGCGACGCAGAAGACAATGCCGAAGCGGACAAAGCCAAAAAGGACCTGATCGAAGCCAAAAATGGTGCCGAAAGCCTGATCCATGCGACTGAAAAGTCGATGGAAGAACATGGCGACAAGGTCGACCCAACCACGATCGAAGTTATCGAGCTGGCGATTGCCAACCTCAAGGAACAACTGGAAACCGAAGATGCGGGCAAAATCCGCGGCGGCATCCAGAACGTGACTGAAGCGTCGATGAAGTTGGGTGAAGCGATCTATAAAGCGCAGGCCGAAGCCACCGGCGAAGCAGACCCGGAAGATCACGATGAAGGTCCGCAGGGCGTTGATGGTGATATTGTCGATGCCGATTTCGAGGATCTTGGCGACGACGACAAGCGCGCCTAAGGCCGCTGAACGCATCCTGACCGGCCTTCGGGCCGGTCTTCGCGTTCAAATGGGAAAGTGACCGATGTCCAAGCGTGATTACTATGAGGTTCTTGAGATCTCGAAAGGCGCAAACGCCGACGAGATCAAGAAAGCCTATCGCCAGAAAGCGAAAGCGCTGCACCCGGACCGCAATGCAGACAATCCCAATGCCGAAGCCGAGTTCAAGGAAGCGAACGAGGCCTACGAAGTTCTGAAAGACGCCGAAAAACGGGCGGCGTACGACCGGTTCGGCCATGCTGCATTTGACGGTGGTATGGGCGGCGGCGCGCGTCCCGGTGGTGGGTTCCAGGGACAAGGTGACTTTGCAAGCGCGTTTTCGGACGTCTTCGATGACCTGTTCGGCGATATCATGGGGGGCCGTCGCGGCGGCGGCAGCGGCGGACGCCGCGCCGTTCGCGGCTCAGACCTGCGCTATAATCTCCGTATATCGCTCGAAGATGCTTATGAGGGCCTTCAAAAAACCATCCAGGTTCCAACGGCCGTTGCCTGTGACACATGCAGTGGCTCGGGTGCCGCTGGCGGTGCCGAACCGACCGCCTGCCCGACCTGTTCTGGCATGGGCAAAGTCCGCGCCAGCCAAGGCTTCTTTACGGTTGAAAAGACCTGCCCTACATGCGCCGGTGCCGGTCAGATCATTCAAAACCCTTGCCAGTCTTGCGGTGGGGCCGGGCGTGTTGAAAAAGACCGCTCGCTCAGCGTCAACATTCCGGCAGGTGTAGAAACCGGCACCCGCATCCGCCTGGCGGGCGAAGGTGAAGCCGGGTTGCGCGGCGGTCCTACGGGCGACCTCTATATTTTCATCGAAGTGGCCGAACACGCGCTTTTTCAGCGGGATGGAAACATCCTGTATTGCCGCGTTCCCGTTTCGATGACCTCGGCGGCCATGGGCGGTGATATTGAGATTCCAACAATCGACGGTGGACGCAGCCGCGTGAAGATTCCCGCAGGCAGCCAATCAGGCCGTCAAATGCGTCTTCGTGGCAAAGGCATGCCGTCTTTGCGCGGCGGTGGCGCGGGCGATATGCTGATTGAGGTTGCGGTCGAAACGCCCGTAAACCTGACCTCCAAGCAAAAAGAACTGTTGAAAGAGTTCGAAAAGCTTAGCGAGGAAAACAACCCGGAAAGCTCGGGCTTTCTGAAAAAGATGAAGTCGTTTTGGGAAAGCATGAAAAGCTAGCGCGTAACACTGTTTGGCAACAATTCAGGCCAGCCAGCTGATTTGTTGCGAACAGCAAGCTGAATAACCCCGGTTTCAGACGCATTTTTTGAAATTTTTGCTGAAACATGTTCTATTCTGATGGTGTGTTTTTGTGTTTTGTAGCGAGTGGTGTTCATGTCCCCGATCGATCGCGTATCCTTACGTTCGCAAGCTCTTTCGACGCTTGGCGTCACAACTTCAGCAACCCGATCCGACATTCGCAGCGCCTATAAAAAGCTGGCTTTTGAAAAGCACCCTGACCGGCATCCAGACAGCGCAAATGAATTTTCCCGGATCACCGAAGCCTATCGCACGATCTGCGAGAACGAAGACGAATTTAATATCACGGACGCACCCGCAACCGAACGGTCGGCGCGCACGCGCCCGGTCTCGCGTCCTGTGTCCCGCCCAACAGTGACGGCGACCGAAACCAACTTTGACGAAGACACCATTGCTGAATGCAAAAAGGCTCTGGAAGACGAAGATGCAGAAGGCACCCTGCACACAGCAACAGCGATCTATCGCAAAGGCCGCTATCTGACGTTCTACGTGCCCAGCCAGTTGGGCAAGGGCACAAATATCGTCGCTGTGCCAACAGGCATGCTGCACGACACACGCCGCGTCATGCCGAAGCTTCTGTCTTTTGACCATCGCGACGCCCGCGGTGGCCATTTTGATATGCCAGAAGACGCCTGTGCCGAACATTTTCCTGGCGCGCGCCACGTGCAAATCCGCTTCGCCAGCGCTTAACCCACTGTTAACCCTGATCGCGAATTGTCCGGCGCATGTCGGACCAATATTCCTTTGACGAAATGCCACTGCCCCGGTTCAAGGCAGACGCCAAAGGCCAACCATCCTATCTGAAAAACCACCGCCAGCGTCTTCGCGACCGCTTTCTGAAAGGCGGCCCAGATGCGGTCCCGGACTATGAGCTTCTTGAACTGGTCCTTTTCCGGGCCATCCCGCGCCGAGACGTCAAACCACTGGCGCGCCAGTTGATCGACAGCTTCGGCACATTCAGCGCAACCATTTCAGCCCCCATCGAACGTCTAGAGCGCGAAACCGGCATTGGCCCGGCGGTCATAACCGAACTCAAAATCGTGGAAGCCGCCGCGCATCGTCTGGCCCAGGCGCGCATCCTCGACAAACCTGCGATCTCGGGGTGGAAAGCCCTGGTCAGCTACTGCCGCACCACTATGGCACATAGCAATATTGAACAGTTCCGTATCCTTTTCCTTGACCGCAAAAATGTGCTTATCGCCGACGAACCCCAGGCCAAAGGCACAATCGACCACGTTCCGGTCTACCCACGTGAGGTTGTCAAACGTGCCCTTGAACTGGACGCCTCGGCGTTGGTTCTGGTTCACAATCATCCGTCAGGTGACCCGACACCGTCTGACGCAGACATTGCGGTCACCCGGCAAATCGAAGCGGCGGCGCAGACCTTCAACATCATTATCCACGACCATCTGATCATTGGCGCAACCGAGGAGTTTTCGTTTCGCGCCGCCGGGCATTTGTAGCTAGCGCACCCACACCTCGACCCGGCGATTAACCTGACGCCCCCAAGGCGTGTCATCACATGCCATCGGCAGCGCTTCACCAAAGGCCGACAGCGTCAGCGGCACATCTGCGTCACGCACCAGCGCCGCGACGGCCTTGCGCACCACTTGCGCGCGGCGTATCGACAAGCGCAGGTTTCCGTCCGCTGGACCATTCCCATCAGAAAACCCGACAAACACAATTTCGCGCCCATCGAAATCGCCGCGTTCAATCGTTTCAGCCAAGCGCTGAATGTTGGACAGTGACTGAATATCCAAATCGCTTGATCCGTCCTGAAACCGATAGGTCAGCGTCAAACGATCCGCTGTCATCAGACTGGCAATCATATCGCGCACAGCAATCATCGCATCCGGATCATCGCCGGCCGCCAAAACCGCGTTGGCGATCCGGTCACCTTGGTCTTCGAACGGAATGATACCGACCGCCTGATCGACAAATCCGGCAGCGCGTATGACGGGTTGCGCTTCGTGGCTGCGCGCAAAGGCGATGAAGTCGCGCACAATCTTCGGCTGTCGCGCCCCGAGACGTTGCAGAAACATCGGCTCGGTCACCGGGTAATCTTCGGCACGGATCGTGTCCCGGGTGGCAGGCGTTGCCAAACCGCACGCACCGCTGACCACCAGGGGCACCGCATTGCCGATGTTGGAATACGGCACCAGCCCCAACGCGGCCGGATCAGATGCGACGGCGTCTGCCAAGGCATCAAACGTGGCGTGGCGGGTCGCAGGGCGCAACGCATCTTTCGGGGATATGCGCCTGAGTTGCGTGTCCAGTTGATCGGGCAGATGCAAGGCTACGTCACGCGCATCACCGCCCAGCCGATCCCAAGTCGTGATCCGGCCGTTCAGCAGGTTTTGCAATTGAACTATGGTTACCATGGCCCGCGGGTTCTCTGGCGCGACGATGGGCACCAAAGCGTCCAGGGCAATTACATCCTGTCGCACCTGACCCTTTGCGGGCAAGCGTGACAGCGCGATATCCAATTGTCGCGTCGCAAGTTGGGACGCAGCCTCGGGCGCGGGCAGAACCCGACCTTCGAAAACGGCCACCAAACGATTTGTTTCGGCGTCTCGCAATTGCCAGCTGGCCAGCGCGTCCTTTTCGAAGATCCGCTGATAGCTCAGGCCGCGAGTGTCGGCGAACACCTCCAGCAGGGCGGGCATCAACCGATGCACCATTTCCGGCGGACCCCCGACGCTAGCCCGGCTGACCAGATCGGACGGGTCAGGACAGCCCGCGCCACTGCATCGCAAATTGCCACCATCCACCGTGATCGGCCCCGCGGCTGTGTTCAGGCGGAAAAGTTCATTGTCATAAGACAGCAATTCGCCCTCGATCGTCAGCGCACCATCGGCGGACGTCAGTTGCAAAGCATCGGCAGCCGCAGCCCAAGGCCACGCCATCGAAAGGGCGAGAATTAGAAATCGACAGGGCATGTAGCAGCAGCAAAACGTTTTTCAGCGTAGCGCGAGTCTCATATCCGAAAACAGGTTTTGCAAGCGAAGGACATCGCCAACCCGGTCGCAATCCGGCAGTGTGACACGAATGTCAGACCGCGACAGTCGCCCCAGTGGTCCGGTCTGAAAGGCAACTGCCCGCAAATCGCGTCCACAGGTGTTTGGCATAATTTCTGCATCGACGACCAAACGGATGACACCGGTATCGGGCAGTTCACGGACCGGAACGCTATATATCTGAAATGCGTCGCCGCCCTGGCGCCCCAGAGAAGTCAGAAAGCCTCGGCCGTCCAAAGCGCGTTCGGGTGACTTGGGCGACCCCGGCCAGACGTGACCGCTTTCCCCATCCGATGCACCAAACTCATAGGCATTCAGTTTCAACGTTTGCGCCCCATGCCATTGAAGAATGACATGGTGAAAGTCTGACTGGTCCGAAATAGTCGCGTCAGCGCTTAACGCAATCTCGGGAAACTCCAGCAGAACCTGCGCTTGTTCTTCAAGTGCCGGGATACGCGCCTGAAATTGCCCCTGGGCATCTGTCACGACATCCGCCGTCAATGGCCCGTGCCGCAAGATGAATTGCTGATTGGGTGCGCAGGGTGCAAGCAAATCGATACGCAGCGTCGCTGCAGGCGCCGGCGTTACCTGAAGCGTGGGGTCACATCCGACCGTCCGATCCAGGCTTGCCTCATCCACCCGCGACGGCATGACCGGCGGCTTTGGCAACGCCGGAACATCCAGTGACACCGGCAAAACCGGCAATAAGTCAGGCGCAGCAACAGACGGGGATTGGACGGTGTCCTTTGGTCCGGTGTCAACTACAACCACAGGCACGCGATCAGTCAGGACCGATTGCATCAAATGCCCGGACATAAGCGCGAGGAAAAGAGTGACCCCAATTGTCACCGCGCGACGCTTGTTCAGCGCAGCAAGGTTTTTCATGTTCTGCCTCCATCCGGCCTGCTCTTTGGTGGCAGGTCCAGTGATGGTCAGAACATTAGCGCAGCTTTGCCGTTTGGCTGCGCTTCATTCCCGATGGCGGGAAATTCGTTCTGGACTGAGTCGATTGCGTCACAGCGTCCCGTGACAATGTTTGAATTTCTTGCCTGATCCGCACGGGCATTGATCGTTGCGCCCGGGCTTGCCCCAGGTTTCGGGGTTGTCCGCATCAAACCCGGCCAAAACGGCATCTTCCGTCGGTTCTGGCAAAACGCTTGGTTCAACGGCTGCCGCCGCAGCCTGTTGCTGCGCCAAAACCTGCTGCATCATGGCTTGCTGTTCTTCTTCGGTCAAAGGCCGGATATGCGCCAGTTTTTCGGTCACATCCGTGCGCAATCCATCCAGCAACCCTTCAAACAAGGCGAAGGCTTCGGATTTGTACTCATTCACCGGATCACGCTGGGCATAGGCCCGGAAACCGATGACAGACCGCAGATGTTCCAGCGTCAGAATATGTTCCCGCCACTTGCCATCCATTGTCTGCAAAAGCACTTGCTTCTCAATCGACCGCATCGGTTCGTTGCCAAAAGTATCTGACTTGGCACGCATGAATTCGTCAGACTTTTCATAAAGCCGTTCGCGGATGTCCTGTTCGTCAACACCTTCTTCGTCCCCCCATTCAACGACGGGCACCGAGATGCCGATCTTTTCTTCAATCGCTGTTTTCAGCCCTTCGGTGTCCCACTGATCAGCATAGGATTTCTGAGGGATATATTGATCAACCAGGTCGTCGATTACTTCGTGACGCATATCCTGAACGACCTCTTCGACATCGTCGTTTTCCATCACTTCCATGCGCTGACTGAAGATGACCTTGCGCTGGTCATTCATCACGTCATCCATCTTCAGAAGCTGTTTCCGGATATCGAAGTTCCGACCTTCCACCTTGGCCTGCGCACGTTCCAGAGACTTGTTCACCCAAGGGTGCTGAATGGCTTCGCCTTCCTGCATCCCAAGTTTGGACAACACGCTGTCCAAACGTTCCGATCCAAATATCCGCATCAGGTCATCTTCCAGCGACAGGAAAAAGGCCGAGCGTCCGGGGTCGCCCTGACGGCCGGACCGACCGCGAAGCTGGTTGTCGATGCGCCGGCTTTCGTGACGTTCAGTGCCCAGCACGAACAGACCGCCAGCGGCCAACACCTTTTCCTTGTCCCCCGCGTGGTCGGCTTCAATCTTGGCGCGCAGTTCTTCCGGGTCCGCTTCGGGGTCTTCCGCCATGGCCTGCAACACCCGCATTTCGACATTGCCACCCAATTGAATGTCAGTGCCACGACCGGCCATGTTGGTTGCAATCGTCACAGCGCCAGGCTTGCCCGCGTCCGCCACAATCTGGGCTTCCTGTTCGTGGTGCCGCGCGTTCAAGACCTTGTGGGGAATATCGGCACTAGTCAGCAGTTCTGACAAAAATTCAGACCGCTCGATAGATGTCGTCCCGACCAGAACCGGCTGTCCTTTGGCATAGGCCGCCTTGATTTCCTCGACCGCGCCATCGAATTTTTCGCGCGCTGTGCGGTAAATCTGATCATCCTGATCTTCCCGCGCAATCGGGCGGTTGGTCGGGATCTCCATCACGCCCAAACCGTAGATTTCCTGAAATTCCTCGGCCTCGGTCGCCGCTGTACCGGTCATGCCCGCAAGCTTGCTATACAGGCGGAAATAGTTCTGGAACGTCACACTTGCCAGTGTCACGTTTTCGGGCTGGATCGAGACACCTTCCTTGGCCTCAATCGCCTGATGCAAGCCTTCCGACAAACGGCGCCCGGCCATCATCCGACCAGTAAATTCGTCGATCAAAACAACTTCGCCATCGCGAACGATATAGTCTTTGTCTTTCGAAAACAGTTTATGTGCCCGCAAGCCCTGGTTGACGTGGTGCACAATTGTGGTGCTTTCCGGGTCGTACAAAGACTGACCTTCTGGCAGCAGTTCTACCTCGTGCAGACGTTCTTCCAGAAACTCGTTGCCTTCATCCGTATAGGTGACGTTCCGGGTCTTTTCATCCAGCGTAAAATGTTCGTCCAGAACTTCGGGGATGATCTTGTTGATCTGAATATAAAGCTCGGACCGGTCCTGCGACGGGCCGGAAATGATCAAGGGTGTCCGCGCTTCGTCGATCAGGATCGAATCTACTTCGTCCACAATCGCCAGGAAATGCCCGCGTTGCGCCATCTGATCCAGCGACGACTTCATATTGTCGCGCAGATAGTCAAACCCAAGTTCGTTATTCGTCGCATAGGTGATGTCACACGCATATGCGGCTTTCTTTTCTTCTTCATCCTGGCCCGGATAAACCACACCGGTGGTCATCCCCAGCGTCCCATAGACCTTACCCATCCACCCTGAATCGCGTTTGGCCAGATAGTCGTTCACGGTGACGATATGCACATTGCCGCCCGTCAACGCGTTCAGATAGGCCGGGAAGGTCGCAACCAGCGTCTTGCCTTCGCCCGTCTTCATTTCGGCGATATTGCCGCGATGCAGGAAAATGCCACCAATCAATTGCACATCAAAGGCACGAAGCCCCAAAGCACGTCTGGCCCCTTCGCGACAATTTGCAAAGGCTTCCGGCAACAAGTCGTCCAGACTTGCGCCCCCTTTGATACGTTCGCGAAACTCTTCCGTCTTGGCGATCAGACCTTCGTCCGACAGCGCTTCAAATTCGGGTTCCAGCGCGTTGATCTTGTCGACCAACGGGCCCAGAGCCTTGACCTGACGGTCATTGACCGAGCCGAAAACCTTCTTAGCGATGGAGCCAAATCCAAGCATTCAATTCGCCTTCTTACGCATGTCTGACGCGGATGTGTGAGGGGTTGCGCTTGCCCGTGCCTCTGGCCCGCCATAGAAGGACAAAACGGGTCTCCGTCTCGCCATCGGTTGCGATGTAAGGGTCGGGTTTATGACTGTCAACGTCGCCTGCAAAGCGCGGCATCAAGTGAGGTAAGGAAATGTCATTCAAATCCCAAGTGTCGATGCTTGCTGTGACGGCGTTTTTGGCGATGCCAACATTCGCGTCAGCAGAAAGCCATGCCAGTGCGGACACTGTTGTTGCTACCGTAAACGGCACGGATATCACGCTGGGCCATATGATCATCCTTAAACAGCGCCTGCCCGAACAGTACCAACAAATTGCACCAGATGTTCTGTTCGATGGCATTCTGGATCAATTGGTACAGCAAACACTGCTGGGAAATTCCATTGACACACTTTCGAAAGAAGCCCAGCTGACGCTTGAAAACGAAGATCGCGCCGTCCGTGCTGCCGAAGCTTTGCGGTTGCTGGTCTCTGACGTGGTGACCGAAGACGCTGTGCAGGAAGCCTATGAACGGCTTTACGGCGATGTCGAACCTTCGAACGAATACAACGCCTCTCACATTCTGGTGACCACCGAAGAAGAAGCTCAGGCTTTGGTGACAGATTTGGAAGGCGGCGCGGATTTCGCGGAACTTGCCAAGGAAAAATCCACCGGCCCATCCGGCCCGCGCGGGGGCGAATTGGGCTGGTTCGGATCAGGGGCAATGGTCGCACCGTTCGAAGAAGCGGTGGTGGCGCTTGAAGTCGGCGCAGTCTCGGCCCCGGTGCAAACCCAGTTTGGCTGGCATGTCATAAAACTGAATGAAACCCGCCTGAAAGGCGCGCCAGATCTGGAAGAGGTGCGCGCCGAAGTGACCGAAGACGTGCGCATGGGTGCGGTCGACGCGCAGGTGTCGCAGCTGACCGATCAGGCCGACATCACCCGAATGACGGCGGAAGACATCGACCCGGCTTTGATGGACGACCGTTCGCTTCTCGAGAATTGATCCATGGCGACCGACTGGGCGGTCTCTCCGCTTGCACCAAAGAACGGTTTCCCGGACTTGCCCGTCGTAAAGGGTGTGCAATTCGCGACGGTTGCGGCAGGTGTGAAATACACCGATCGCACCGACGTTATGTTGGCCGCATTGAAACCCGGCACAGTCATTGCTGGCGCGTTCACAACGTCAAAAACCCGCGCCGCGCCGGTGTTGGATTGCCAAGCCAAACTTGGCAAGAATGCCAAGGACGGCGCCGCCATTATCGTCAATTCCGGCAATGCCAACGCGTTCACCGGGATCAAAGGGATCGAAGCTGTGCAAGCAATCACCCACGGGGTTGCGTCGGAACTTGGGATAAGCGAAACGCGCGTCTTTTCATCGTCCACCGGCGTTATCGGCGAACCCTTGCCGCATGACCGTGTTTCCAGCGTTTTGAGCGACCTGAAAGCCGGTCTGAAGGACAATGCCATCGACGCGGCGGCTGAGGCAATCATGACCACCGACACCTATCCAAAGGGGTCAGGGCGAACTGTCAGCGTCGGCGACAAAACAGTCACTATTGCGGGGATCGCCAAGGGGTCGGGGATGATCGCGCCCGATATGGCGACCATGCTGGTCTATATCTTCACCGACGCCCAGATCACGTTTGACGACCTGCAGGCCATGGTCGCGCGCCACTGCGAACGCACGTTCAATTGCATCACCGTGGACAGCGACACCTCGACCTCGGACACCCTGCTTGTCGCCGCAACCGGGGCGTCTGGCGTTGATGTCAGTCACGAAGCGGCGTTTGAAACGGCCTTGTTCGACGTCATGGATGAACTCGCGAAACAAGTTGTGCGCGATGGCGAAGGCGCGACCAAATTTGTGACCGTTGCGGTCACCGGCGCTGAACAAGACGCGGATGCCAAACAGGTGGCGATGTCTATTGCCAACTCGCCGCTTGTTAAAACAGCCATCGCGGGCGAAGACGCAAACTGGGGCCGTGTCGTCATGGCCGTCGGCAAATCCGGTGCGGCGGCTGACCGTGACCGTTTGTCCATTCGGTTTGGTGACGTCCAGGTTGCCCTGAACGGCCAGGTCGCAGAAGGCTATGACGAAGCCGGAGCAACCGCGCATATGAAAACTGAAAACGTCACAATCGGTGTCGATTTGGGCCTCGGCCAGGGCAGTGCCACGGTATACACCTGTGACCTGACCGCCCAATACATTGCTATCAACGCGGACTACCGGTCGTGACTGTCATCCTTGTTTCGGCAGTTGCCCTGATCGACCCTGACGGGCGCGTCTTGTTGGCGCAACGCCCCCCGGGCAAATCTATGGAAGGGCTATGGGAATTTCCCGGCGGCAAGATCGAACCCGGCGAAACCCCCGAGGCAGCCTTGATCCGCGAATTGCACGAAGAACTAGGGATAGACACCTGGGAAAGCTGCCTTGCGCCCCTGACATTTGCGTCGCACAGCTATGACGATTTCCACCTGCTGATGCCGCTTTTTGCCTGCCGCAAATGGAACGGCACGCCGATGTCGAACGAAGGTCAAAGCCTGAAATGGGTGCGACCCAACGCCTTGAAAAACTATCCAATGCCGCCCGCCGACATCCCGCTGATCCCGATCTTGAGGGACTGGTTGTAGCGCGAAAAGAAACAGTGAAAAAAAATTAGTCACACTGTTTCTGATTATATGATAGAAATGAGTCGGCAAAGGCCGTGGGTAGGGTCGGATGCGTGAAACCCCCAACCTCACATCTGGAACGGCATGCCGGACCAAATGGAAAGCGCCGCTGCAATTTACAGCGGCGCTTTCTTCATTCTCAAATCTCGATCAGCTTAGCGTGCGTTCGACTTCTTCGCGTTCAAAGATTTCGATCACATCGCCTGCGCGAATGTCTTCGTAATTCTCAAACGCCATGCCGCATTCCTGGCCCGACTGGACCTCGGCCACTTCGTCTTTGAAGCGCTTCAAGGTCTTCAGCGTGCCTTCGTGGATAACAACATCATCGCGCAGCAAGCGCACGCCGGCAGACCGTCGCGCAACGCCTTCGGTCACCAGACAACCGGCCACGCGGCCAACGCCCGACACCTTGAAGACTTCGCGAATTTCAGCATAACCGATGAAGTTTTCGCGCACTTCGGCCGACAACAGGCCAGAAGCCGCCGCTTTCACATCGTCCACAAGGTCATAGATCACGCTGTAATAGCGAATTTCGACGCCCTTCTGGTTGGCTGCATTCCGCGCCGGCGCATTTGCCCGCACGTTAAAGCCAAACACAGGTGAACCCGAAGCTTCGGCCAGGCCGATATCCGATTCCGTGATTGCACCCACACCGGAATGCAGCACGCGGACGCGGACTTCTTCGTTGCCGATCTTTTCCATCGCCTGAACGATGGCTTCGGCTGAACCTTGCACGTCTGCTTTTACGACAATTGGCATTTCCGAGACGTTTTCGTCTTCCTTTGCCTTCGCCATAAGCTGTTCCAGCGTCGTCGCGGCCCCGGCGGCTGCGCGTTTTTCCTTGGCGGCGCTTTCGCGATATTCAGCGATTTCACGCGCCTGCGCTTCGGTGTCCACAACGTTCAGAACGTCGCCTGCCTCGGGCGTGCCATTCAGGCCCAATACTTCGACCGGCACCGACGGACCGGCTTCCTTGACGCGTTCGCCCTTGTCGTTTTCCATTGCACGAACACGGCCCCATTGTTCGCCGACGACGAAGATATCACCCTGACGAAGTGTGCCGTTCTGCACCAGAACCGTTGCCACCGGACCACGGCCAACATCCAGCTGTGCTTCGATAACAGCACCTTGCGCTGCGCGTTGAGGGTTTGATTTCAGTTCCAGAATTTCCGCCTGAAGCGCAATTGCTTCCAGCAGTTCGGGCAGGCCCTGCCCGGTCTGGGCCGAGACTTCGACATCCTGTACTTCGCCCGACATCTTTTCGACGATCACTTCGTGTTGCAGAAGATCGGTCCGCACCTTGTCCACATTGGCAGCTGGCAAATCGACCTTGTTGATCGCGACAATCATCGGCACTTCTGCCGCCTTGGCGTGGTTAATCGCTTCGATCGTCTGCGGCATGACCGCGTCATCCGCCGCCACCACAAGCACAACGATGTCCGTCACTTGCGCACCGCGGGCTCGCATCGACGTAAACGCCGCGTGGCCGGGTGTATCCAGGAATGACAGCACGGCGCCATCTTTGGTGGTGACCTGATACGCGCCGATATGCTGCGTGATGCCGCCCGCTTCGCCACCGGTCACGTTCGCTTCACGGATTGCATCCAAAAGCGAGGTTTTGCCGTGGTCGACATGGCCCATGATCGTGATGACCGGAGGACGCGACTTGAGGTCTTCGTCTTTGTCTTCGACTGAATCGATCACGTCTTCCACATCCGCGTCCGAAACGCGCTGAACCTTGTGGCCAAATTCTTCGATGATCAACTCAGCGGTATCAGCATCGATGGACTGGTTCTGAGTCGCCATGATGCCGCTGTTCATCAGTGACTTCACAACATCCGCGACACGTTCCGACATGCGGTTCGCAAGTTCGCTGACAACGATGGCCTCTGGCAATTGAACGGTCCGCATAACTTTTTCACGGGCTTCGCTGCCACCCAAAGCCTTTTGACGGGCGCGTTCCTGCTTGCGCTTCATCGCGGCCAGGGATTTCTGGCGACCGCCTTCACCGCCCGACAACGCTTGGTTCAGCGTCAGCTTACCAGAACGGCGTCCGCCATCGTCGCGGCCCCGGTTGTTCCGGTTGTCGCGGCGTTCGCCACCGCGATCGTCTTCGCGCCGTTTGGGCGGCGCTTTGCCGCCACCACGGTTTGCCGCCGGCGCGTCCTGTGGCGCGGCCGCAGCGGCAGCCGGTTCTGCTGGCTTTTGCGACTTGGCCTGGGCTTCTTCAAGCTTTTTGCGTTCTTCTTCTTCGGCCTTAACGCGCGCTTTTTCGGCGCGTTCCTTTTCTTCGCGTTCCTTGGCTTCTGCCTCGGCGCGGCGGCGTTCACGGTCTTCGGCCCGCGCTTTTTCGTCGGCGGCACGTTTTTCAGCCTCTTCGGCTTCGACGGCTTTCGCCGCCGCAAGGGCCTTCATACGGCGTTCAAGTTCGGCATCCGAAATGCCCGCAGGGCGTTTTCTTGGGTCTCCACCTGCGCCCGAGGCCCCGGCATTGGACGACGAAGCCGCGCCTGGCTTTGGAACGACAACGCGCTTGCGCTTGGTTTCGACCACGACATTCTTTGTCCGGCCATGGCTAAAGCTTTGCTTCACTTGGCCGGGGCCGCGTCGCAGCCCAAGGGTCTTTTTGCCGTCACTATCGCTCATGTGGTCTTCTTTACCTTTCCAGTGGTCTCGCCACTGTCCAATTCGCGAACGCCAGATAGCCGGATGGCGTCCTCTCTGATCCGTTCAGTGAGTCCGCCAAAACCGAGCGCCGCATGTATCACACGTTCGCGCCCAAAGGACAAACCCAATTCTGAGGCAGATAATACCTCGAAAAAACTGCCCCGACCGCCCGGCGCATACAGCTTTGATTTACCGCGTTCGGACCCATCCGACGCCTGAAACAGGATGCGCGCGTCGTCGCGTCCCAACCAGTCTTTTACCTTTTCAAACCCAGCCACGGCGATCCCGGCTTTGCGGGCCATCGAAATCCCGTCAATCAAACGTTTCGCCAACAGGCTTTCCACATCGTCAACAAGAGTGTCAGAAACGTTAACGGTGCGTTTGGCACCACGGGCGAACAACCCTTTGGTCACAGCCGTGTTCAGGTCACCCCGAACCGCTGCGACCCATATGCCCCTTCCGGGCAATTTTTCAAGGATATCAGGCACAATCTCGCCATCAGGGCCGACCGCGAAGCGGATCAAACCCCGTTTGGGTTGGGTCTCACCGGTGACGATGCATCGCCGGTCCGGTTCGATCCGTGGCTTGGCTTTTCTGCCTCTGGGCAACACGATCCGAGGCCATCAGGCCTCGGCCTCCTCTGCGGTTTCGCCGTCTTCTTCGGCTTCGTCCGATTCCAAATCCGCCGGATCGACCCACCCCAACTGTATCCGCGCGGTCATCACCATGGCTTGCGCTTCTTCGAGGCCGACGTCGAATTTCTCTAGCAGGCCATCGTCTTTGACGCGTTCGCCGTCGACTGTTGTCCAGCCGCCGGCCAGTTCCCAGTCGGCGCAAGTGGCGAAATCTTCAAGAGTTTTCACCCCATCTTCGGCCAGGGCTTCGACCATCTGAGGGGTCAGGCCTTCGAAGGCGAACAGGCTGTCTTCAGCCCCCAAGGACCGCGCGTTTTCTTCGGCTTTCTTGTTCTGAGCGTCGATGTAATCGCGTGCACGCGCCTGCAATTCGCCCGCAGTGTCGGCGTCGACACCGTCGATAACCAGCAGTTCGTCGACTTCGACAAAAGCGACTTCTTCGAGGTTGGTAAATCCTTCGGAAACAAGAAGTTGCGCAAAAAATTCATCGAGATCGAGCGTGTCCATGAAGAGCTTGGTGCGCACTTCAAATTCGGCCTGACGACGGCGTGATTCTTCTTCTTCCGTCATAATGTCGATATCGAGGTTGGTCAGTTGAGACGCCAGACGCACATTCTGACCACGCCGACCAATTGCAAGCGAAAGCTGTTCTTCGGGCACGACGACTTCGATCTTTCCGGCGTCTTCGTCGAGAACAACCTTTGAAACTTCAGCGGGTTGCAAGGCGTTCACCAGGAACGTCGGCGCGTCTTCGTTCCATGGGATGATGTCGATTTTCTCGCCTTGAAGCTCGTTCACGACGGCCTGAACACGGCTGCCGCGCATACCCACACAGGCACCGACCGGGTCGATAGAGTTTTCGTAAGAAATGACGGCTATCTTTGCTCTTGATCCCGGATCACGTGCCACGGCCTTGATTTCGATGATCCCATCATAGATTTCGGGCACTTCCATTTTGAAGAGCTCGGCCATGAACTCAGGCGCTGTGCGGCTGAGAAAGATCTGCGGCCCGCGCGTTTCGCGACGGACGTCTTTGATGAAGCACCTGATCCGATCCCCGGGGCGATAGCTTTCGCGCCCGATCTTTTCGTTACGCCGAAGCACGCCTTCGCCACGGCCAATGTCAACAATGACGTTGCCGTATTCTTCGCGTTTGACCACGCCATTTATGATGGTGCCGGCGCGATCCTGGAATTCTTCGAACTGCCGATCCCGTTCCGCTTCGCGCACTTTTTGCAGGATGACCTGCTTGGCCGACTGCGCGGCGATCCGGCCCATATCGACCGGGGGCACTTCGTCTACGATTGTGTCGCCCGGCTTTGGATCATCCAGATACTGCTTGGCCTGTTCGACCGTCAGCTGTGCCTGATAGTTTTCCATTTCTTCTTCCGCCTCGTCGATGACGGTGCGGACGCGGGTGAATGTGGCTTTGCCGGTCTTGCGGTCGATGGATACGCGAATGTCCATTTCCGCGCCGTACCGAGACTTGGCGGCGCGGGCGAGGCTTTCTTCCATCGCTTCGACCACAAGACCCGGGTCGATCATTTTCTCGCGCGCGACCGCTTCGGCGGTCTGCAACAACTCAAGCTGGTTTGCGGATGTGATTGCCATTCTCAGGTCTCCTCGTCGCCATCTATGACGGTCTGTACTTCGTCAAACTGCGTTTCGTCTACTTGCCCTGCGTCCTTGCGCGCCTTTAGCACGTCGCGGATCAGGTCGTCGGTCAGCACCAGTTTCGCATCTGCCAGCCAATCGAATTTGAGGCCAATCGTGCCTTCTTCGATTTCGATCAGGACTTCATCGTTTTCGGTCCCGGTCAGGTTGCCTTTGAAGCGCTTGCGCCCGTCGATCAATTCGGTCGTTTCCAGCTTGGCCACATAGCCTTCCCAGAGATCGAAGTCTTTGAGCCGCGTCAAAGGCCGGTCGATACCCGGGCTGGAAACTTCGAGCGTGTATTGATCTTCGATCGGGTCTTCAACATCGAGCGTAGCACTTACGGCGGTCGAGATTGCGGCGCAATCGTCCACCTCTATCCGCCCATCGGGACGTTCTGCCATGATTTGCAAAGTTGCCGTGTTGCCGCCCATCAGGCGGACGCGCACCAGTTCAAAGCCCAGGTCTTCGATCACCGGAGTGATGATTTCGGCCAGGCGTTTGTCCATGCTTGTTTTGGCGATCAGATCGGTCATGGTTTATCGGGTGTTCAGACATAAAAAAACGGGCCAGCGGGCCCGTGGTGTTTTCCGGTGGAGCCTTGGGGGTGGAAGCCGAGGCACCGCTATTGATCGTCATATACGCCGCGCTGTGGTGTTCCGCAAGGGGGGACCGGTGAAAGCCTGTTTGACGAAAAACGCCCGGCGCAAGCCCGGGCGTTATTTGGGTGTAGATGGCGCGTGCGTCTCTGCGCGTCAGCCCACAAAATTCTGTGTCAGCCAGAAACGCCCGCAAAATCTGGCTTTGGGGTCATAGGCCACCGCTGTGCTGACGCGTGTGACGCCGCGGTCCAGAATGTTTTTCCGGTGATTGGGCGATTCCATCCACAAGTTGACGATATGCCGTGCAAGGGATGCATAGGAATGTGGCGGCAAGACCCGGCCTTCCTTGGTGGCGAATTTGCAGGACGCCGAGCTGAGAATCTTGAAGCGGCGATTGTCGATCCGGTAGCGGTGGACCATGCCGATATTTTCAGACCCGATGCGATAGGTGACGCCCGAGGCGCGCACCCGTTGTTTCAGCGTTGCGGCACCTGGCACCGTGCTGCGGTGGGTCAACTGCTGACTTTTGGCCATCCAGATGCTGTGCTTGAGTGCCTGACGCGCCAAAGCGTTTCCGGCATTTCCCAAGTTCCGCATGCCCGCGCGGCACCGGTGGTAATTCACTTCGACGCGAATGGCCTTGTCGAGAAGGTTTTGATTAATTCGTCCGGCCGGAACGACGGTTTGCGACGCTTCTTGCGATGCATTCCGCGAACAGGCTTCCGCGATATTCGGCAATAAAAAGCAAACTGCGGCGGCGACCGCAATAGATGCAGCTTTGATCATTTTTCCCCAGGTCCCTCACAGATACCTTATTAATACTCAATCCTGTCATTAAGGCAAAACAACGGCGCAGCTCCGACCTTCATTGGGTAAATGAGCACGCCGAAAAGCCTTGTAGACAAGGCGATTGGTTCCAATGGGAAAACTTTGCCGACGCCTCAGAAACCGCGCGTTTTGAGAGAATCGGTGCTGCGCACAAGCTCGGCGCTGATTCCCGGTTCGGACAGCGCATGGCCTGCGCGTGGGATGATGCGCAGCTTTGAGGCGGGCCAGGCCTTGTTCAGCCGATCCGCCACGATGGGCGGGCAGATCATGTCATAACGGCCCTGCACAATGACGCCGGGGATGTCGGCGATTTTGTCGATGTTGTTTTCGATCCAGTGGTCTTCGCCCAGAAAGCCGAGGTTTGAGAAATAGTGGTTTTCCAGCCGGGCAAAGGCGCGCGCAAATTCGGCCGGGCTGTCGCCCACCGGCCCGTCGTTGCGGATCGACGCCAGCGAGTTTTCCCAACTGGCCCAGGCCCGCGCGAACCGGGTTTCGCTGGCAATGTCGCCGGTGAACAGCCGCTTTGCGTAGGCCGCGATCAGGTCGCCGCGTTCTTCTTCGGGGATCAAGGCTTCGAAGTTTTTCCAGATGTCGGGCCAGAACATTGACGCCCCACCGCCGTAGAACCAGTCAAGTTCGCCTTTGGTCATCAGGAACACGCTGCGCAATATCAGATGCGCTGCGCGGTCGGGATGCGAAATCGCGTAGATCAGAGCAAGTGTTGCGCCCCAGCTGCCGCCGAAAACAACCCAGCGATCCAGCCCCAGTTTCTGGCGGATATGTTCGATGTCGGCGACCAGATGCCAGGTGGTGTTCGCTTCGACGCTGGCATGGGGGCGCGAGCGGCCGCAGCCGCGTTGGTCAAACAGGATCACCCGATAAGCGCGCGGGTCGAAATACCGGCGCATGGTCGGGCTGCATCCGCCGCCTGGCCCGCCGTGCAGAACGACGACAGGGATGCCGTCGGGGTTGCCGCATTGTTCGACATAGATGCGGTGACCATCGCCCACATCCATCATGCGCTGATCGAAAGGGTCGATCGGCGGGTAGAGATATTGTGACGCAGTCTTTTTTCCTGACGGTCGGTCCATAAGCGACCTATATACTGCTGCGCATGCCATGACACGGCGTTTTTACGGGGCAAACTTAACGGGGCCGAGAATGGCGAAAGCAGCAGCGACAACGACCGACAGTGCCGAGATTGAAAAGTTTCAGGCCATGGCCGCCGAATGGTGGGATCCGAACGGCAAATTCAAGCCTTTGCATATGCTGAACCCGTGCAGGCTGGATTACATCACGTCGCAAATTGCGGCTGAATTTGACCGTGATCTGAGCGCCGCCCGTCCGTTTGAGGGATTGCGCATTCTGGATATCGGCTGCGGGGGCGGGCTGTTGTCTGAACCGATGGCGCGGTTGGGCGCCGATGTCGTCGGGGCCGATGCGGCCGAACGGAATATCCCGGTCGCGCAGGTCCATGCCGAGGCGCAGGGATTGAAGATCGACTATCGCCACACCACAGCCGAAGCTTTGGTGGACGCGGGCGAAACGTTTGACGCCATTCTGAACATGGAGGTGGTCGAACATGTGTCCGATCCGCTGGCCTTTCTGACAGCCTGCCATGACTTGCTGAAACCCGGCGGGCTGATGACCTGTTCGACGATCAACCGAAACCCTAAAAGCTTTGCCATGGCAATTGTCGGCGCGGAATATGTCATGCGCTGGCTGCCGAAGGGCACGCATGAATGGTCCAAATTCATCACGCCGGACGAATTATATGGCCTATTGCAACAGGCCGGGTTGGACCCGGTGGACCGGAAAGGGTTCGTTTTCAATCCGATTGGGTGGAGCTGGCAATTGTCGGCAAAGGATCTGTCAGTGAATTACGTCACGACGTCGCTTCGTCGGTGAATTGACGTCGAAGTGCCCGGATCACGGGCAGAGCAGACTTCACCTTGTCGACGCCAATGTCACGCACTGCATCGGCCAGAATGGGCGCGATTGCCCCGAGCGCTGCGTTGCGCGCCTTGGTTCCCGACGGGCTGATCGAGATGTGTTTTCGCCGCGCGTCGTCCCAATCCGGGCGGATATGAACGTAACCGGCCCATTCAAGTTTGCTGATCGTGTTGGTCATCGCCCCGCGAGTTACGTTGAAAGCGCGCGCCAGATCAGCCGGGGATCGTTCGCCGCCTGAACGCGCCAGCTGGTTGAGAACCGCGAAATGGCTGAGTTCCATGCCTTTGGGCAAGACTTTGGCCAAACGAGCGCGCGCCAATTGATCAGCCGCGAACAATTCGCTGAAAATGGCAATGGCCAATTGGTCGGTCTGGTCGTCAACCTCGCTCAAACTGGACCTTTCGGTAACTTCGGTCATGCGTCAAGGACGGCAAGCGTTGACGTACACCATCGACCTGCGACAGGTCCAGATCCACAATTGTCACGCCCGGTTCAACACCGGCATTGGCCAGAATGCGGCCCCAGGGATCAATCGCCAGCGAATGCCCCCAGGTTTTGCGGGGTCGCCCACGCGTGACCCGATGCGTGCCGGTTTGCGCGGGCGCCAGAACAAAGCAGCCGTTTTCAATGGCGCGCGCTTGCAACAAGGGGCCCCAATGGTCGGGGCCTGTGTCCGGGGAAAAGGCCGAGGGCACCGTCAATATACGTGCGCCCGCCTGAGCCAGGTTGCGGTACAGATAAGGAAACCGCACGTCATAGCAAATTGTCAGCCCAACGGGCGTGTCATCAACCCGGGCCAGGACCGCCTGTTCGCCCGGACGATAGCCCGCGCTTTCGCGATAGGTTTCGGTGTCTGACAACGTGACATCGAACATATGCATTTTGTCATACCGCGCCGCGACCCTGCCTTGTGGCGAGACCAAGAAGGATCGGTTGGCGAACCGGTCTTCATCTTCCAGTTTCAACGCGAGTGAACCGATGATCAGCCAGACCCCAAGTTCGGCGCACAGACCGGTCAGTGCGGCAAGCGTGATGTCGTGGGCTTCGGTCGTCAGCACCGTGTTCTGGTGGGTGCGGCTGGCCGAGACGCAGTTCGTCACCTCGGGTGTCAGGATAAGCCGCGCGCCCTGTGCCGCAGCCTTACGAATGTGGTCCGATGTGATCGCAAGGTTTTCTGCCGGGGTGTCCGAGCTGTTCAGTTGGATCAGGGCGACGCGCATTCAGGCGGCAAGCAGCGGGTCAAGCTTGCCCGTGCGTTCAAGCGCCGCCATATCGTCGTAGCCGCCAACATGGGTGTCGCCGATGAAGATTTGCGGAACCGTATGACGCCCGCCCGCGCGTTCCATCATTTTTGCGCGTTCGTTCTGGTCGCGTGACACATCGATTTCGGTGAAACTGACGCCCTTGGTTTTCAGCAGGCGTTTGGCGGCGTGACAATAGCCGCAAAGCGGCGAGGTATAGATTTCGACGGGTTTCATGGGGCTTCTCCATTAAGTTGGCCCCGTACTTAGGGTGATTTTTCGACCCGTGCCAGTGTGAGAACGTTCACGTGCGCGGCACCTGCGCGGAACGCGGCCTGGGTTGCGCAGGTCAGCGTCGCGCCCGACGTCATCACATCATCGACCAGACAGACGGTGCGCCCATCCAGCCTGAGCATCCGTTTTGGGTTTGGGTGCAGCGCGTTGGCCAGGTTGGCAAAGCGTTGATCGACCGACAGACCATCCTGTGACGGGGTGCGTTTCGGGCGCACAAGCGCGTCGGGGCAAAACGGCAGCCTCGTCTGGTTTGCGATGGCGCGCGCCAGTTCGGCCGCCTGATTGTAGCGCCGTGCCAAAAGACGGGTCCAGTGCACCGGGATTGGCACCAGAAGCGTGTCATCGGTCAGAACCGGCTTGCCCGCGCGCACCATCCAGCGCGCGGCGGCAGGCACAAGGTCAAGCCGGTCGCCGTGTTTCAACGCCAGAACAACCCGGCGGCCTTTGTCGCGATAGGCAAGCGCGGCCCGACCCATTGCCCAGGGCCGAGGCATAGTCAGGCAATCGTCGCAAAAGGTCGCCTGATCTTCGTCGCCCGGCAAACTGGTGCCGCAGGCGTGGCAAACCAGACCGGTCAGAAACGGCGTGTCCCGCCAGCACGGGCCGCAAAGCGCGCCGGGCAGGTCAACGCGGGTGTCGCACATCACACATTGATTGGGGTAGATGAGCGCAAGGGCCCGTTGCAATTGACGCATCTGGCGATAGGTTCCGCGTATTATGACCCAACCCCCCCTTTTGACCGACCGTTCAGCGCTGAGACTGCACCGCGCCCGGTCGCAGACGCAGCCCGTGGACTTTCTGCACAAAGAGGTGGCTTTCGAGCTGAAAGAAAGGCTCTCCGAGGTTAACAAATCGTTTAATGCGCCTTTGTTTGTCGGGGCGGTGCCACCGGTGCTGCACGCCATCTTTCCGGATGCACCCGTGATCGAAGATTTGCCCGAGCTGACGATTGAGTCCGGGAAGCAGGATCTGGTGGTGCATGCGTTCGGGCTGCATTGGGCGGATGATCTGGTGGGGCAGCTTGTGCAATCGCGGCTGGCCTTGAAGCCCGACGGGTTGTTTCTGGGCGCGATGTTCGGCGGTGCGACGCTGGAAGAGTTGCGCGTTTGTCTGGCCGAAGCGGAAACCCAGCTTTGCGGCGGGCTGTCGCCCCGCGTTTTGCCTATGGCCGATTTGCGCGATCTGGGTGGTTTGATGCAACGCGCTGGCTTTGCCCTGCCCGTGGCGGATAGTCTGAAATGGACCGTGCGCTATCCTGATCTGTCAAGTTTGGTTCGCGATCTTCGGGGCATGGGCGAAACAAATGCGCTGGCCACGCGGCATCGGGCGTTTATGGGCCGGGCCTTTTTTGAGCGGACCGAAGAGATTTACCGCACCGTTCACACCGAGGACGGGTTGCTTTCGGCGACGTTTGAAATTGTTGTCCTGACGGGTTGGGCGCCCGATGCGAACCAGCCAAAACCCTTGCGTCCCGGCAGTGCGACAACGCGGCTTTCCCAAGCTCTTGGCGTGCGCGAGACGCCCCTTAAAGATTGACGCAAGCGCAGACACACGGTTGACCCGGTGTGAAATCCAATTAACTCCCCGCTATCTTAAGGAAAAAGGTATGGGCTATGCTTGACGCGAAGAACATGGTGGACGCGACACAACATCTGCCCTCGGACCATCCTGTGGTCCCGCAGGAGAAGATCGGCATTTTGCTGGCCAATCTGGGTACGCCTGATGGTTATGACTATTGGTCGATGCGGCGGTACCTGAACGAATTTCTGTCCGACCGGCGCGTGATCGATTATTCGCCGTGGGTCTGGCAGCCATTGTTGCAGTCGATCATCCTGACCAAGCGGCCGTTCACCAGCGGCGCGGCGTATAAGTCGATCTGGAATGAAGAAGCGGATGAAAGCCCGCTGATGACGATCACCAAACAGCAGGCCGCCAAGATCACCACAGCAATGCACGATCGGTTCGGCGACAATGTCGTGGTGGATTTCTGTATGCGCTACGGCAACCCGTCAACCAAGTCGAAAGTACGGGCTTTGGTGGAACAAGGGTGCCGTAAGATATTGTTTTTCCCACTTTATCCACAGTATGCCGGGGCCACGACCGCGACGGCGAATGATGAATTCTTCCGCGCGTTGATTGACGAAAAATGGGTGCCCGAGGTGCGGACTGTGCCGTCGTACTTTGCACGCGCGTCCTATATTGATGCCTTGGCGCAATCGGTTGAACGGGCCTATGCCGCGCTGGAAACAAAGCCCGACATTCTGGTCTGTTCCTATCACGGGGTGCCGAAACGGTATCTTCTGGAAGGCGATCCGTATCATTGCCAATGCCAGAAAACGACGCGCTTGCTGAAAGAACGTCTGGGCTGGGAAAACACCGATATCAAAACCACTTTCCAGTCCCGGTTCGGACCCGAAGAATGGCTGAAGCCCTATACGGTGGAAGAGGTCGCGCGCCTGGCCGAGGACGGAAAGAAGAACATTGCCGTCTGCGCGCCAGCGTTTTCAGCTGATTGCATCGAAACGCTGGAAGAGATCAATGAAGAGATCAAGGAAAGCTTTGAAGAAGCAGGCGGCGAGCATTTCACCTATATTCCCTGCCTCAATGACGACGACGCGCATATCGCGGCCCTATCCGAAGCCATCGAGGAAAGCCTGAACGGCTGGGCCACTTAAGCCCTGCGCCGCGTGATCAGGCGTTGTCGCGACCTTCGGACCAGATCAGTGCCGCCATAGCGACAAGGGCGACACCGGCCAGAAGTGGCGTCACGGCGGTTTGACCGAAAGAAATGGCAACCATCGGGATCAGCGGGGCGACAAAGAGAAGAGCAAGCAGGATACGCATGGGGATACCGTTTAACTGATGAACACTACGATTTTGGTTGTACGAGGTTTGACGCAAAATGTCACGAAACGGGCCACAGGCCTGCCACATCATCGCCTTTTTGGGCGTCTTTTGAACACATTTCGGCCCAATAGTTCTGATCCGTGAACAATCGCACGATGGCACCCGCGATTTGGGCAGACCGGGAACCAGAATCAAAAAAGCGCGCCACCCGGGCGCGCTTTGCTTTTTCCGGCCTTTGAAGGCGGTCAGATGATAAGCACCTGCGTGCCAACTGTCGCCATCGCGAACAGCTGGGCGATGTGTTCGTTATACAGCCCGATGCATCCGTTCGACGACCGCCGCCCGATCTTGCGCGTGTCATGCGTGCCGTGGATGCGGTAATAGGTCCAGCTTAGGTATAGCGCATGGGTCCCCAGTGGATTGTCCGGGCCCGGGCCGACGAAATCGGGCCAGTTCGGATTACGTTCCTTCATCGCCGGCGTCGGACGCCAGGACGGGCCTTCGACCTTTTGCGTCACACGGGTGCGTCCACGACGGGTCAGATCTTCGGACAAAGGCACGCTGGTAGGATACAGTTTGTAAATCGACCGATCCGAATTCCAGAAATGCAGCGACCGCGACGACAGATCGACAAGCACCGCGCCGTTGCGCGTATGGTCGAAATATGGACGCCAATCCAACGCCCGAAAGCTGGACGCGTTGCGCGGTACCGTCGCGATGGTGTCGCGAAACTCGGTTGTTTCCGCACCATCCTGCGCGAAAGCAGGCGTTGCTGCCGCGGCGACTGTGCCGGCGAGAAACAAACGTCGGTTCAGAAACGGGCTATCAAATCGAGACACGGGCACTGACTCCTTTGGTCGGCGTAAACAGCGTCTTACATAGGGATTGTGGATTTGTCTCGCAATTCACGGAAGCGTTAGTTTGCCGATCTGGTTTGAACCGTTGCAAAGATGATTGTAAGGCTGGCGTGAACAGAACACAGATTGGCTGAAATCTTGCGCTTTTTCCTTATCATACCTGCTTTCCTTGCTTTGGTTGCATGTTCGACCCCTGAACCCCGGTTTGGGCCTGATGGGCAGCCTTTGCCCCAAGTTTATCGGATCACATCGGGCGACGAGGCCGAGATCCAGTTCAGAATGCTGGACGGGGTGAATGCATTGCGCGAAGCGCGCGGTGCGCCGCCGGTGCAACTGTCTTCGGAATTGAATGCCGCGGCGAAAACCCATGCTCGGGATATGTCGGCGCAGAACCGGCCCTGGCATTTCGGGTCTGACGGGTCCAGCCCGATCGACAGGGTCGAACGCGCGGGCTATCGCGGCAGATTGGTCGGCGAGAATATTTCCGAAACGTTCGAAACCGAATTGCAAACGCTGGCGGCCTGGATGGATATCGAGGAATCGCGCGAGGTAATACTGGACCCCCGCGCCCGTGATCTGGGGTTTGCCTGGTTTCAGGAATCGTCGGGCAAGATTTGGTGGACCCTGGTTCTGGGCCAATCAAGCGGCGCGCGCCCGGCCAGTTGATCGTCAGCGATAGATGGCGATGGGCGTGCCCGTGCGGACCATCGCATAGATTTCTTCCATCTCGTCATTGCTGACGGCGATGCAGCCCCATGTCCAATCCCGAACCAGCAGCCCCGCCGGGTTGCCACGGCCATGGATGAAGATGTCGCCGCCGGGGTCTTTGCCCAAGGCTTTGGCTTCGGCGCGATCCCGGGCGTTTGGATAGTTGATGCCAAGCGACAGGTGGAACCGACTGCGCGGGTTGCGGCGATCGATAAAATAAAGCCCCTCGGGTGTGCGCCCGTCGCCCGACACTTTTTTGTCGCCACGCGGCTCAAAGCCCAGATCAATACGATAGGACCGAAGCACCTTTTTGTTGTGCATCAGATGCATGGCGCGGGCGTTTTTGAAGACGATAATCTTCGTCACTGCGGGCCCGTCATAAGTTCGAAACTTTGACGAACAGCCCGACACTGCCAAGAGCAACGCCATGATCAGCGTTAGCCTGAAAAACAACCGCATGCCTCAACCCTTGTTTTTTGCAAACCTCTATAGGGCAAAACCGGTTCTGGGTATCCCCTTGTCTGTCGCAGAGCGCCTGCCGACGTGGTGCTTGTGCAACGATCAGATCGCCAGACCTTCGGCATCGAAGAAATGCAGACGGTCGGTTGGGGCATCGAGCCCGATTGTTTGACCGGGCGCAAGAGAGGTGGTCCTAGATTTTGGACCATTTTGCAGCCGGCTTAAGGTGGATCAGGGTTTCATCTGTAGACAATCCGCAGTCGGACATCCCGGTGCGAAAGCCATCTTCGCGCAAATGGCTGAAGTTATATTCCGTGCCGCCGCCCACAAAGCCAATCCGCGTGTGACCGTGATCTGCCAAACGGCGTACGGCTTCCTGCATGGCATCTTCACCAAGGATATCGAACCACGCGTCCGACCCGATGTCCTGTAAGCGGCCATATAGCACAAAGGGCACGCCCAGCTTGCGCAACAGATTTGCGCGCGGATCATTGGTAAAGGTTCGGGGGAGAATGAACCCATCCGCTTTGCGTTCTGTCACCAGCCGTTCGGTGGTGGTCTGCATCTCAGACCCCCCCCGCCGAGGTCGCAACCGTCAGTGTCCAGGAAGCCGCGCTTGCGGGTGACGTCCGAAATATCGGGATAGTTGTTCAGCGCCCGCGATACGGTGCTTTTGGTCACGCCAAGCGCGTCGGCCACATCCGAAATGGTCACACGCCCCGGGCGTGGGCTTGGATCAATGTCCGAGAATGCTGGGAACCTGTCCCCCCGAATCAGAGTGTCGGGGCCGGAACCGGTTTCGGCAAGTTTTTTCAAACCCACCTTTTCCGAGTATTTCTGTTGGATTTTCGCGCAACTGGGGATAGCTAAACCCCTGAACCCAAACCGGCGCGCCTGTTCTCAATGCTGAAACTCACAAACGCCCTAATGATGACGACCGTGTTTGTCGTGCTTGTTCTGTGCGCGTTTCCCATCATCGCTGTCGCCGTCGCAGCCTTGGGCGCGCCAACCGATGGGCTGTCAAACCTGATCCAGACAGTGTTGCCACTCTATATGTGGAACACGTTCGGACTGGTGATTGTGACAGGGCTTTCAACACTGCTTATCGGCCTTTCAACAGCGTGGCTGGTGACCATGACCGAGTTTCCGGGCAGGCGCATCTTAGAGGTGCTTCTGGTGCTGCCGTTCGCATTTCCGGCCTATGTCATGGCCTATGCCTATACCCACATTCTGGACCATCCGGGGATTGTACAATCCAGCTTGCGCGACCTCTTTGGCTGGGGGCCGCGCGACTATTGGTTTCCCGAGATACGGTCTTTTGGCGGCGCGGCGGCAATGTTGTCGCTGGTGCTATATCCCTATGTCTACCTGCTGGCGCGCGCTGCGTTCTTGTCGCAAAGCGGCGCACAGTTCATTGCAGCGCGCACTTTGGGGCACGGGCCCTGGAACACCTTTGTCACCGTCTCCTTGCCAATGGCACGGGCCGCCGCTTTTGGCGGTGTCTTGCTGGTCGCAATGGAGACAATTGCAGATTTCGGCACAGTGTCGTTCTTTGGCGTCCAGACCTTTGCGACAGGCATATATCAAAGCTGGTTCGCAATGGCCGACCGCGCGGCGGCGGCGCAACTGGCGCTGGGTCTCTTAAGCTTTGCTTTGCTGCTGGCTTTGTTGGAACGCGTGACGCGGCGCACATCTGTCACCACCCATGGCCGGCGGCAAGAAGACATGCCGCGGTTTGAATTGCAGGGCGCCAAGGGCTTTGCGGCGACGTTGATCTGTTTTCTGCCCGTTCTTCTGGGCGCGATCATCCCCACAATAGCGCTGATCACAATGGCGATCGGCAGTGAACAAGACCTTTTTGGTCAACGCTATCTGGGGTTCATCACCAACAGCCTGACACTGGCCCTGATGGGTGCGGTGCTGACCGTTCTGGCCGCCATGGCCGTAGGCAGCGCTCGGCGGATATTTCCAAGCATTATGACGCGCACAGCGCTTCAGGCCGCGCGGCTTGGATATGCGGTGCCGGGTGGCGTTATCGCGGTCGGTTTGCTGGTGCCATTGGCCGCGTTCGACAACTGGCTCAGCGACAAGGCCGAAACGCTGTTCGGCGTTTCGACCGGATTGCTGATCACCGGGTCAGTTGCCCTGTTGCTGGTGGCCTATGTCGTTCGGTTTCTGGCGGCGGCGATCAGCGCCTATGAAAGCGGGGCAAGCGCGATGAACCCCAACCTGGACAATGCCGCGCGCATTCTGGGGGCGTCACCGATGCGGACGGCAATGCGCATCCATTCCCCATTGCTGACACCCAGCCTTCTGACAGCCGCGCTGATCGTCTTTGTCGATGTGATGAAAGAGCTTCCGGCAACCCTGATCTTGCGCCCCTTCAACTTTGACACGCTGGCGGTTCAGGCCTTTCGCCTGGCATCCGACGAACGGCTGGCAGGCGCGGCGGTGCCAAGCCTTGTGATCGCCGGCATCGGATTGGTGCCCACAATATTGCTTTGCCTGCGCATCCGACGCCGCAGCGGTGAGTGACCGGGCCTGTCATTGTGCAGTGGAGACCGTAATTTCTAAGCTACGCTACTCATTTGGTGAGCGTAAAAAATGAGATTATACAAAAATTCTCCCAATTGATTGTCATGGTTCAAGCTCCGCATTGTGCTTTTAGCACCCACATCAGACGAACTCTGGGCCAAAGATTCTCTGACGCGAAACAAGGACAACAGAGGCGGACGAAAATGGCCACCGACGCACATGGCGCGCCGATGACCTTGGAAGGCCCTTAGAACGGGCTGTCAGGATAGTAGAAGTCCATCGCGTTCTCTTGTGTCACCAGAACAGAGCCGATCACGAAGGAACCGGATACCGGTGCGTTTGATGTCAGCCCAACGGCCGTCAGTTCAATCGCTGTCGCGATCATTGATGGTGGGTAGGTCACGTTGGCTGGGATCATCGCATCGCCATCAGCTGTGCGCTTGATCATTTCCTTCATACCGGCACCGCCAAGGACGAACTGAATTTCGTCACGCCCAGCAGCTTCGATCGCGGCAAGAACGCCAATGGCCATGTCGTCATCAGACGCCCAGACCGCATCGATGCTTGGATATTTCGACAGGAAATCCTGCATCACGGTAAAGCTGTCGTCACGGTTCCAGTTGCCGTGCTCCATCGCCAGAACATTGATGCCAGAGCCTTCAATCGCGGCAGTAAAGGAATCGACACGCTCGTTATCGATGGTCGTTGGGATGCCGCGGAACACAACGATGTCACCACCGTCGGGCATTTTTGACACCATGTATTCACCGGACACTGTCCCAAAGCCTTTATTGTCGCCCGCGACATAAAGGTCTTCGATCCCGGCAACCGACAAGCCACGGTCAACCACGGTTACCCATGCGCCACTGTCCGCGACGGCCTGAACCGGTGGTGTCAGCGGGTCGGATTCAAACGGTAGAACCACCAATGCGTCGATATTGCGCGTGGCCACCATGTCTTCGATGTCGTTCACCTGCTTGCCCGGATCAGAGGCGGTGGCCAGAACGAAATCGAGACCCGGATACACTTCTTCCAGACGCTCGACCGTTTCTTTCGCGTGGAAGTTCATACCACCCGCCCAGCCGTGGGTCGCTGCCGGGATCGACACGCCGACCACCTTGACCGCGTGTCCATCGGCAAATGCGGCACTGCTCACAGCTGTGGCCAGTGCGGCAGCGATAAATGTTTGCGAATATTTCATTGTTTGCTCCTCCCTTGAAGCGTTGGCTTATGGCTTAACTTGCAGCCTTACGTTCGCGCTGCAGGATCACAGCGAGAATGATGATGACCCCTTGGATCGCACCGTTCAGATAGGGCGAGACAAAGTCGGTCAGATTTAGAATGTTGCCGATCAGGCTGAGGATCAGAACACCGATGACGGTGCCCCAGACCCGGCCAAACCCGCCCTTAAGGACAGTGCCGCCGATGATCACGGCGGCGATTGCCTCAAGTTCCCAAAGAACGCCGGTAGAGGCTGAGGCCGAGCCAAGACGCGGCACATACATGATGGTCGCAATACCCACGAGGATGCCGAGGGCGGCGTATGAAATCAGCCGTGTCCGGCGGACATTCACGTTCGAGTAATGCGCCACATGTTCGTTCGAGCCGGTCGCAGCACAGTGGCGGCCATAAACAGAGCGGGACATGATAATTTCGCCAATGATCACAACCACGGCAAAGACGATGATGGGCCAGCTGACCCCCAGAATACCTTCAAAATAGACGGGCCGATAGAAGGTCCGCAGTCCGAAATCAAGCGACAGTGTGCCCCCATCGGCAAGCCATGTGACAAGCGAGCGGTAGATGCCCATCGACCCAAGCGTCACGATGAAGGCTTCGATCCCTAGCGTGGTGATCAGAAACCCGTTCAAAAGCCCCGCAAGCATCCCGGCAACAATCGCCGTCACCATCCCTAGCAAAATGATGGGTATCCCGATCCCCATGCTGGGTAGGGCGGCATTCATGACCAAAATCATCAACCCCGCGATAAAGGCCGCCATTGATCCGACCGATAAATCCAGCCCGCCTGCGGTGATCACAAAGGTCATGCCAACCGCAATGATCCCAATGAATGCAGACCGCGCGAGAACGTTTGTGATGTTGGCCGCACTCAGGAAATTTGAATTCAGCATCGCGCCGATGATCACCAACACCACCAAGGCAATGATCGGACCAAGCACGGACATTGAGGGCATCCGAGGTCCGCGCGTTTGATCTGGTGTTGTATCGGTCATCTGTTCTTCCTCAGGCCATTTCAGGCGTTTGTTCGGCGCTTAGTCCCATGGACAGGCGGACGATTGCGTCTTCGTTGATTTCATGGAGGTCAAGCATCCCGCTGATGCCACCAAGCCGCATCACCAGAACCCGATCCGCCAAGCCGATCAGTTCCGGCATTTCGGATGTGATGACGATGATCGCGTGCCCCGCATCAGCCAGCTTACGCAGAAACGCGTAGATCTGTTGTTTGGTCCCGATATCAATCCCGCGCGTGGGTTCGTCCACGATCAGCACGCGAGGTTCAGACAGCATGACTTTGGCCAAAAGCAGCTTTTGTTGGTTGCCCCCCGACATATTGCCAACCCGCACATCCCGCGTGCCTGCGCGAATGTCGAATTCTGCGATGGCATCTGTCAGGGCGTTTTCTTCTGCGCCCCGATCAATCAGGAAGCCGCCGAATTTGTGCAAATTTTGAAGCGTGAGGTTTTCCCGCATGCCCCGTTCAAGCAGCAGCCCACGCAATTTGCGATCTTCGGTCAGGTAACAAAGCCCTGCCTGTTGTGCATCGCCGGGCCGTTTGAATTGGGCTGGCTTTTCGAACAATGTGATTTTGGTCGATGTGGCCGGGCGCAGACCGGCAAGCCCTTCCATCAACTCGGTGCGCCCGGCACCGATCAAGCCGCCGATCCCGAGGATTTCGCCCTTGCGCAGCGTGAACGACACGTTTTCGGCAAAGCCCGGCACGCTCAGGTTTCGCACGTCCAGCACCACGGGCGCATCAGCGGCAACCCCCGGCTTGGCCGGATAAAGGTCAGATACATCGCGGCCCACCATCGCGGTGGCCATTGCATCCTCGGTAATCTCGGACGTTGGTCCTGTGTGCACCACATTGCCGTCCCGCATGATGGTGACATGATCCGAGATGGCTTTGACTTCGTCCAATTTATGCGAGGTGAATAGAATGGCCGTGCCTGCTGCGCGCAGGGCGGCAACCTGTTTGAACAGTACGTCTGTTTCGCGGTTGGTCAGCACCGCTGTGGGTTCATCCATGATCAAAATGCGCGCGTCCCGCGACAACGCCTTGGCAATTTCGACCATTTGTTTTTCTGAATTGGACAGGTTTGACACCAGCGTGTCGGGCGAGACATCGCAGGCCAGCCGTGCCAAGTATTCCCGCGTGCGACGCCGCATCTCGGTCTTGTCCAGCAAAAGCCCGCGTTTCAATTCACGGCCCAAAAAGACATTCTGTTCGACGGTCAATTGTTCGGCCAGATTAAATTCCTGGTGGATCATCACAATCCCGGCGGCTTCGCCGTCTTGGAGGCTTTTGAATTGCGCGGTCTGGCCATCGCACAGAACAGCCCCTTCTGTTGGCGGTTGATAGCCCGCCAAGATCTTCATCGTGGTGGATTTGCCTGCCCCGTTCTCGCCGATCAACGCATGCACACTGCCCGCATGCAGCGCGAGGTTTACCCCGTGCAGCACTTCGACGGGGCCAAAGCTTTTGCTAACGTTTTGAAGAGCGACAACGGGGTCAGTGGTCATAGCGTGGTCCACGCCGCGTCGCTGGCCGATGATGTCACGCAAGCGTTGATGAACCGCATGCCGTCCATACCTGCGTCAATGCCAGGCAACACACCCATAGCTGTGCCGCGATCAGCACCGCCTTGAACTGCGCGAATAGCATCTGCGGCTTCGTTATAGATCGTGGCGAAGCCTTCCAGATAGCCTTCGG
This sequence comes from uncultured Paracoccaceae bacterium, assembly GCA_937924905.1. GTDB lineage: Bacteria > Pseudomonadota > Alphaproteobacteria > Rhodobacterales > Rhodobacteraceae > JAJDOD01. The sequence goes on from CALDUK010000001.1 coordinate 105,148, forward strand.
GATGGCCGCCGGGGATGCGGCTGACGGATTGCGATGCTTCGGTCGCACCAGCGCCATTTCGGGTCAGCAGGCGTTTTGGTTCGCCGTGCGGGGTGAACCAAAGATAGTTGGGGTCCTCTTGGCACCATTCCAGCCCGCCCTTGTCGCCGTAGACCCGCAGTTTCAGCGCGTTTTCATTACCCGGCGCCACCTGACTGGACCAAAGCATCCCGCGCGCCCCGCCTGCAAAGCGCAGCATCATATGGGCGTTGTCGTCCAGGCTGCGCCCCGATCCGAAGGCTTGCAGATCGGCGGCAAGGCTTTCGACGGTGAGCCCGGTGACGAAACAAGCCAGATTATGCGCGTGCGTGCCAATGTCGCCGACCGAGCCGCCTGCGCCGGACCGCGCAGGGTCGGTGCGCCATTCGGCCTGTTTCAGCCCTTCGTTTTCCATGGGCGATGTCAGCCAATCCTGCGGATATTCAGCCTGCACAATACGGATCTGACCCAACTGCCCCGAGGCGACCATATCGCGCGCTTGGCGGATCATGGGATAGCCCGTGTAATTGTGGGTCAGGATAAACAGCGCTTTTGACTGTGCGACAGCTTTTTCCAGTGCCTTGGCGTCTCCTATGGTCGATGTCAGAGGTTTGTCGCAGATCACATGGATGCCTTGCGCCAAAAACGCCTTGGCCGCCGCCGCGTGAACGTGGTTGGGGGTGACAATCGACACCGCCTCGATCCCGTCGTCGCGGCCCGCTTCGGCTTTGGCCATTTCATCAAAGCTGCCATAGGACCGCGCGATTCCGAGAGCTTTGGCGCTGTCTGCCGATTTTTCCGGCGTTGACGAAAGCGCGCCCGCGACCAGTTCAAAACGGTCGTCGATGCGCGCGGCGATGCGGTGGACCCCACCGATGAAGGCGTCGTTGCCGCCGCCGACCATGCCCAATCTGATCCGTGCCATCAGTCGATCCCCAGCATTTTGCGGTTTGCGGCCTCATCCGTGCCACCATCTGCGAAATCATCAAACGCACGCTCCGTCACACGGATGATGTGATCGGACACAAATTTCGCGCCTTCACGGGCACCGTCTTCTGGGTGCTTCAGGCAGCATTCCCATTCGACCACAGCCCAGCCGTCAAAATCCATGGCAGAAAGCTTGGAAAAGATAGCCTTAAAATCGACCTGCCCATCACCCAATGAGCGGAACCGTCCAGCGCGATCCACCCATGGCTGATAGCCTGAATAGACACCCTGCCGCCCGGTCGGATTGAACTCTGCATCTTTGACGTGGAACATCTTGATCCGGTCTTTGTAGATGTCGAGGTTGTCGAGGTAATCCAGACATTGCAGCACATAATGCGATGGATCATAGAGCATGTTCGCCCGGGCGTGGTTGCCGGTGCGTTCAAGAAACATCTCGTAAGTGATGCCGTCGTGCAGGTCTTCGCCTGGGTGAATTTCATAGCAAACATCAACGCCGCACTCTTCGGCGTGGTTCAAAATTGGCAACCAGCGCGCAGCCAGTTCATCGAACGCGGTTTCAACCAGACCGGCGGGGCGCTGCGGCCACGGATAGATATAGGGCCAGGCCAGCGCACCCGAGAACGTTGCATGTGCGCCAATCCGCATATTTTTCGACGCGGTCAGCGCTTTTTTGACCTGATCCACTGCCCATTCTTGACGTGCCTTGGGATTGCCATGCACCGAAGGGTCGGCAAAACCGTCGAACGCTGTGTCATAGGCGGGATGCACCGCCACAAGCTGGCCTTGCAGGTGGGTCGAAAGCTCTGTCACTTCGACGCCGTTTTCAGCCGCTTGGCCCTTGAAGGTGTCGCAATAGTCTTTGCTGGACGCGGCCTTGTCCAGATCAATCAAGCGCGCATCCCAGCTTGGTACCTGCACGCCCTTATAGCCGCAATCGGCGGCCCATTTGGTGATGCTGTCCCACGAGTTGAAAGGGGCGGCGTCACCGGCGAATTGCGCCAGGAACAGCGCGGGGCCTTTGATGGTTTTCATGGTCTTCCTCCCTGTCCGCCTACACGAAGCGGTTGACGATATTTTCAAGAATTTCCTGACGCCCTGAGCGTGGTTCTGGGTTGATGCCGTCGGCTTCGACCTGGGCGGCGATGCTGGCAAAATCGCTTTCCATCAACGATTTTCCGCTCGGACTGTCCCAGCCGGCATAGCGTTCGGCGCGCATGTTTTCGAGCGTCCCGTCTTCGTGCATCGCAACAGCGGCCTTGAAGCCGCGCGCGCAGATGTCCATTGCGCCGGCGTGGGCAGCAATCAGATCAACCGGGTCCAGAGACTGACGGCGCAGTTTGGCGTCAAAGTTTGTGCCGCCAGTGGTGAAACCGCCGGCCTTGATCACTTCGTAATAGGCAAGCGCGACCTCGGGCACGTTGTTGGGAAACTGGTCGGTGTCCCAGCCGGATTGATAGTCGTTGCGGTTCATGTCGATGGACCCGAAGATGCCCAGCGACGCGGCCAGCGCCAGTTCGTGTTCGAACGAATGGCCAGCCAAAATGGCGTGGCCCTGTTCGATGTTCATCTGCACTTCGCCTTCCAGCCCAAATTCCTTGAGAAACCCGTAAACCGTGGCGACGTCGAAATCATATTGGTGCTTGGACGGTTCCTGCGGTTTGGGTTCGACCAGAATTGCGCCTTTGAAACCAATCTTGTGTTTGTATTCCACAGCCATTTGCAAGAACCGGCCCGCCTGTTGGCGTTCGCGTTTCAGGTCAGTGTTCAGAAGCGTTTCATAGCCTTCGCGCCCCCCCCAGAGCACATAGTTCTGACCGCCCAATTTCAGCGTAGCGTCCATGCAGGCCTTTACTGTTGCGGCGGACCACGCGAAGACGTCCGGGTCGGGGTTCGTGGCGGCGCCTGACATAAAGCGACGATGGCTGAACAGATTGGCCGTACCCCACAGCAGCTTGGTTTTCGACGTTTCCATTTTGGCCGCGAAATAGTCGATGATGTCTTCGAAGTTGCGTTTGCTTTCGGCGAAGGTATCGCCTTCGGGACGAATGTCGGCGTCGTGCCAGCAGAAAAACGGGACGTTCAAAAGATCGAACATCTCGAATGCGACATCGGCCTTAAGCTTTGCCAAATCCATCGTGTCACCAAACCACGGGCGCTGGAATGTTTCGGCGCCGAACGGATCACCACCGGGCCAGGCGAAGGAATGCCAATAGGCGACGCCGAAGCGCAGGTGATCTTCCATACGCTTGCCCATGATTTCTTCGTCCGGATTATAGTGGCGAAATGCCAGATCGGTGCTGTCAGGGGCATAGGCCAGCGGCGAGAGGTCTTTGAAAAAATTGGTCATGTGGTCTGAGTTTCCATTGCGGGTTTGAATGTTTCTGCAGGCAGGTTGTCCCGCACGTAGATGGTCGGCACGAGGTCAGGCATCGGCGGGAGTTCCCGCTCGTCGATTAACGCGCGCAGCAGGGCAAAGGCGCGGTTGACCTCAACATCGGGGCGTTGGTCAATCACCAGGTCGATGTGATTGTCGATCAGTGCCTGCTTGGAATGCGCCACCAATTCGTGAACCACGCAAAACGGTCGGCTGCTGGTCGTCTCGCGGATGGCTTCGATCAATCCGACATTGCCGGCCCCAACGTTATAAAACGCGCTGACCGGGCGTTCCGCCCGCAAGGCGTGACGGGCGGCGTCGCGCAATACGGTCGGGTCGTCCTTTGTCAAAATCGGGTCAAGAACGGTCATTTGGGGGTAATCTGCCGCGATCACATCGCGAAACCCTTGCAAACGTTCTGCGTGGTCACGCGCATCAAGAGAACCTACAAAGGTCTGAATCTCTCCGCCCCGGTCCCTGTTCCCCAGTCCCGTCATGCGTGCAGCCGTACGGCCCGCCACAGAATTGTCGATTCCGATGTAGGCCGATCTGAATTCCTTTGGCAGGTCTGACACCAATCCAATGACTTTCACGCCACGGGCACGCAGATCAGCAAGAGGCTGTTCCAGCGCGCCACTTTGCAAGCCGACAATAGCGACACCATCAAAGTCATAGCCTGTCAGTTGCCCGATACACGAGTGTAATGCATCGACCGAAAAAGCGGGCACGTCGACAATGTCGACAGTAACGCTGTCCACCCTTACATGGCGCGCCGTTTGCAGTATCTGTTCACGCACGCGCAGAAAGAATGCGTTCGATCCGGTCGGAATAAGAAAAGCAAGGCGATAGACGTGTTTGCGCGACAGATTTGCTGCCGCGATATTGCGCACATAGCCTAGTCTGGCAACAGCATCGTGCACTTTGTCGATCGACTTCTGCGCAACATTTCCGCGTTTGTTGACGACGCGGTCTGCTGTCGCGTAGCTGACGCCAGCAGCATGGGCAACGTCACTTAAAGTTGCTCCTGACACAGTCCCCCCTTGCTGCGGTGGTCCCTCCCTCACCGCGTGAATCTGAGCCTAGTGACACACTCTGCAAGACGTCAATCATTTTTTGATAGACCTCAATCATTTTTCTTTTTCGCCCGCATCGGACGTGTCGATCGTCAAGGTTTTCAGAAGTATCGCGCAACTGGCCACCGCTCGAAACCGAAGGCCTCATGAGCACGCCGCGCAGGTTGATTACCTGGAAATACGTCATTCCAGCATATCTTCGTTGATCTATACGCAATGAGTTGCGTGGCAATTCTCGGAAGATCGTATTGAAGGTACCTATGTCACATTCTGCAGATACTGCTTCAAAGCAGCATTAGTGATAATTTTGGGCAGGCGTTCAAACGCCTCTTCGGCCAGTCGCGTTCGCAGATCAGAATTCCCCAGAAGGGTCACAAGCTCGCGCACAAATTCATCGACGTCCGCGGTTTGAACAACAGTGCCATCCAGAGTGTCCCCATAGCCATTCAGGGCGCCAGGCAAGACGATGGTTGGCATTTTGAGCGCCATGTATTCTAGAACTTTGATTGACACGCCACTTTCCAAAGCAGTCGGCGCGAGCCCAATAGACTGTGTCCCGCCAATTTCGGTCAGATCGTCGACGATGCCCAAAATTTTTATTCCGCGCGACGCACGCATCTCTTCGGGCACAAGATTGCCGATTGTGCCCGCGATCCAAAGTTCTGCCGTGGGCGCAGCCTGATGCACTTTAGGCCAAATTTTTTCGAGTAAGAGGGTAAGCGCTGCGACGTTTCCCCCATGACGCACACCAAGAAAAACCGCGCGGGCTGGTCCCGGCCGAGGAGTTCCAACCATGGGAACATTCACCATCGGTTGCATCCAAATATGCGTCGTGCTCGGGATGACTTTCTGCATCGCGTCAAGCTCGCTGACCGAGGCATGAAACAACGTATCGGCATGTCGACAGCGTGCTGCTTCGTCCCCAATCGAAATGTCGATGTGATCCGGCGATTTGCCAGCCCTTTTGAACGTTTCAGCGCGCAGCGAAAAAAGATCATGCAAAAGCACGGCCTTCGACTTTGCTTTGGCGTATCGCAGGACCGGAGCGATGGCGCTATATTCGGCCACCGCAAGTGTCATTGGCGCGTCCCCTACATGCTGCTCAAGTGCGGCGTCTTCCCAAGCGTCCAATTCGTACCCCAGTAGGCTTTTCGGTTTGTCATCTTTGCGCCCGGCCAACCGGTTCTTGGCCCAAAAGCCAACGCGTCGCAAAAGCCGAAACCAAACGTTGGGGCGTGTTGAGACATAGAGAGATCCAAAGCGCATTGTGCTTGGCCATTTGATCTCGTCCACCAACGGATGAAAGTCCGAATGAATACGTGCCCAGGCCAAATTGGCAAAACTGCGCGAGGGTGCAAACACAAGCCGGTTGCGATAGCCCATCTCGGAAGTGTAAGTCAAAAAGGCCTTAAGATAGACAGAGTTCCCGCTTTTTGCCTCGTCAAGTCGGCGGGCAACGATGACGGTGGCGGTCTTGTCACGTGGATTGGCGTCGTTTCCCTGGGCCGTGTTGTCAGCTTGGTGCATCATGAAAAGAAAGCACGCGCGCGGTTGTAGACCTCGCTGTCAGATTGGCACATCAGTCGCATTTGTGTGAGGACGTCTTCGTCAATATCCGGGGCAGCAACGGTGCCTGAGCGCGAATGCCCGAGCGAAAAACGTTTGCCAGAAATCTCGCTGACACGATCTTCAAAGGGAGCAAGATCGTCGATGAATCCAATAGTGTCGAATTTCTCTAGATTGGACAGCGCCAGTGATTTGGCATCGTCGCCCTGCGGCAGCGCTGTCCCGTCCCATCCTGCCAGATACCGAGTGATCATGGTCGCGTGCTTTTCAGCCATCGGCGTCTTCAAGTAGGCATCCAAAGGTAAATCAACAAAGCCCGAACGACACTCTTCGCGGTAGTGCGAAACCATACGCGATACTGGTTCGCGCAAAATGGTGACCCATGCATAACGGTCGGAAAAGGATTGGTAGCTCGTTGGATCAAAAAGAAAATGCCCGCCCACATAGTCATGCCCCATGTCCATTGAAACCGACGCCATCTGACGTCGCAAAGCATAGACCTTTTTGCTCTCTACACCGTCATCGTGATAGCGCGCTTCGTCGAACTTTCCGATTTCGGACAGAGATACGGCACGTCGGGTTTCCCCAACCGGGATCCAGGTTGAGCGATGCATCAGCGGTACAAGATTCATAAAGGCGATGGCCACCGAGTTGCCCCCGCACTTTGGCACATGCACATAACAGAACTTTTTTCGCGGTGCGCCGAATGGCGTTCGGGCCAATCGAATTGCGAACCGGGCGATTTTTTTTGACGGAGTAAAGTCGGGATTTCCAGTTTTTTGCATCAAGAAAGCACACCAAAATACGTCTGTTCCTGCGTAATACAGGTTTGATTGCCATATCTTTGCAGAACACCAAAAGCGACACACGATACAATCGGCGGAATCGTTACTCGTGGTGCGCCCAAGCCGCGCCAAGACTGGCTGGTTGGGCAATTGGATTTAATACGATTCTCCATTGAGTGCTCCAAAGAGCGCTCACGCTCGTTGCAATGCCTTGATAACGTCAGCTTCATCTTGCTCAAAATCCAAACGATCGCGCGATAATAGGTCATTTGACATTGCAATGGCTGCCTCCGGCCAATTTTTTGCAAGGCAGTCCTTTAATCCGGCAGGCGTTGGTTCGCGCAGTACAAACCCCAATTTATTCAGGTACACATAACGCCCTGTCTCTGTAGTTTCCAGAGCAATTGAAGGGCATCCGTTCCAAGATGCCTCATAAATGCGGTTGGGTAGCAGCCAGTCAGAATTCCCTCCTTGCTGCCACATATCTTGCGACCAAACGAAATCACAATCGTTATAAATTTCAGTAAGACCAATCGGATAGTCATAGGCGCCAGTGTAGTCCACATTTGGATGCGCGGCGACGCGTTCGTGGAAATCACGCACCATGTGTTCGTGAACGATGCCCGCCATACGAATTTTCACGCCTGCGCCCATTTCAGCCGCCAAACCGAGCAGCAAGTCGAAACTTGGCTGACAGCGCAACGTACCCACCCAACCAATGACTGGCACGGAATCACGGGGTCTTGGTTGTCGCTCAACTGGCCGCGCTGGGGCATCTTTACCGAAACTGATCTTGTTTTCGATCAGGGCTGATGCCCCGTAGTATTTTTGTTGTGGTTCAAAGTAGCTTCGCGTGAATGCGGGCGAAGACACGATCAAAAGGTCAATCCGCCGAAGCAGAAAGCGTTCGGCGGCGCGCATGCCCCGTCCGATGAAATCGTTGCGCGTGAACAGATAGTGAATATCAAGACATTCGTAGACCAGCTTTGGTCCTGGGTTTTTTGCACCGGAAAAAAGGCGGCTGAGCCAGGCAACCAAAAGCAAGTCAAAGTTGCGCGCCCAAAGAACATCGCTTTCGCGGACCTTGGCCCGATGACCTAGCATCGTCTTGACCGATCGAAAGACCGCCATAAGGCGAGACAACATTTTTGCATTGCCTGTCTTGGCAAGCTCGATATTGGGCCAGTCCGGTACAAAATCCTTATTCATGTTATCGCGCCGCATCGCTGCGGACGACACGTCAAAGCCAGCGGCTTGCATAAGACGTATGCGCCGGATCTGCGAGGCCTCGGTAATGTCGAAGCCAAATACAAGCAGTGTTGTCACGTCATTACTCACACTTTTAGTTGACGGCGCCAAAGAGCTATACACCTTGTCCAAACGTACTGACTAAACTCACGCATCTCAGGCTTCGCGTTCGACCGAAACTCGAAACAATTCGGCCAAACTTGGGGCGTTGGGGTAATATGAAAGTATTGTTTACTCAAGGTTTTTTGGGCTGTCTCTATGATTTGTGCGAAATTTTCTCGTCATCACAACAAAATGGGCATTCATTCTGTTGATTATATGTGTGCTCAGGGCGGGCACTGCGGATTAAAGATGGGCTAACGACGCAAAGCTGTCGGGAGCTACTGCTTTGTTTTAACGTTGCGGCAGGCATCGAAGCATCAGCCCGCGTTGCGACGAAATGCAGTAAGTGCCCATTTCAGTGCCGAAACCACAGATATGTCGCGCCCTTGCGACAAACGCACGTAGACCATACCAACTATCGCCCAGATTCCCCAAGCCGATGAAAACGCCCATGCAGCGCCCAAAGCGCCATAGATTGGTCCAAGCAAAAGCGTCAGCGCGCACATTGTCGCGACCGACACCAACGCAAAGATGGGCAGCATGTAATACCCCTGCCCCAACGACATAAAGGCGGCCGAGGGCCCGCAAAGCACAAGCAAAATCGTTTCTAACGTAAGGATGACAAGCACTGTTCCTCCTGCCGCCAGTTCGGGTGAGAAGAAGTTCATAATCTCGGAACCGAACAGCTGTAAAACGAGTGCCATAAGCATGACGGGACAAATTTTGAGCAACGTGCTGACCGCCAGCAGCTTGTCAATTTCAGCCTTGTCGTTCAACGCGATGGCCGCCCCAAGACGCGACATGAACACCTGATTGATTGCAACAACTCCAAAACGCAGAAACGCCGTAAGTTTCAAGGCGATAGCTAAAATGGCAACATCCTGCGATGTCAGAACCGTAACCGAAAGCGCGCTGATGATGTCTCGCGAAAAATCGGTCAAAAGCGCTGGCACGGCCAGGAAACCGCCGGTGATCATCCAATCGCGCCGCATGGTAAAATCAGGCTTGACCCGGCTGACCCGGCTGCGCAATGGCTGAACCAAGCGCCATTGAAGCACCGTCACACTGACAATGCAGACAACATAAATTCCCATAAACATCAGTAGGTTGAATTGGGGAAACAGAAGCGTCGCCAGAAAGACGCCCGTCAATTGCAAAACTTGTAACAGCAGAAGTTGGGGAAATGATGCCGGAATTGGCCGTCCATCTGCTAGCGTGTGGGACGACAAAACCCGCAAATTAGCCATAATGGGTGCGACTGCTCCTATAAAAAGCAGACGTTCAGCCAGATACTCCTCGGTGGATGCAGCAAAATGCAACGCTGCTGCCCAAAACCCAACCAGCCAAAGAACACCAAGAACGTTGGTTAGCCGCATCGAAAAATCTGTGAAACCTTTGACCTCGGTCAAATCGTCTACCGCAAGGCGTCGCGAGATGACGCGTACACTTGCGGCATCCACCCCAAGCGTCAGAAATATAGTCGCGACAATCGCCATCGACACGGTCGACCAGGCCACAGCCAATTGATCTGCACCCAGGTTCCGGGCAAGGATCAAATTGAGGATGATTGCCGCAAATGCCCCAATCAGACGCAACCCAACCATGGCTACGCTCGAGCGATAGCTTTGCAGAACTTGCAAAAAAATGGATTTCAAATTCGCATCCGTTCACTCGTCTTTTGGTGTTAGACGCTTCGCTACATTGGCCTACATCGGACATTCGGTATGCGTCCAGCGTACAAACATATAGGCAGACAATTCTGGAGGTGTGAAATCTCCAAACTACAAGTGTCTTTCGGCAGAGGTCTGCCGCCTGATTTATGGTTTATTCCCGATCTTTTGCGTTGATAGAGACCGCGGTGACCCAATGTTCTCGCTTCATGCAGTGGGGTGACCTTTTAGGCTGGCACTGGTGACTCTTCGAGCCGATGCAAGTCTGCGTCGGACGTCAACATGAAGTCTGGCACAGGCGTATCAAACTCGTTGAGAATTGCCGGCGCAACATGCACGAGCGGTATCTTTTGTTCTACGATTCTGTGCTTGCCATTCCGAACCCAAAAGGCTCCGTCGCAATGATGCCGCCCACTTCGCAACCCGTGGATCATGTAGAATAACTCATCGAAACGCTTTTGGTCGCCGCTTGAATTGGTGACCGGCTTATCCAAATAGCCGTAGTCCGTGATGCTGCATCCAGAAAACAACTGATTGTCTTCCACTCTGACACTCATCAATTCGTCGCTGCCTTCGACGTGCAATGCTGCGAGTTTGTCGGCATTCTTGCGCGCTGCCGCAGCATCTTCAAACACCACGTGGAACTGTTCAGCCATCACGGGTTTGACGTCATACTCATCCGTCACGCCAGCGAATGCCAACAGTTCATCAAAACCTCTGGGACGGAAAGTACACTTTTTAGTGTCCCACGGCTGTTGGCTGAGTGCCGTTGCAAGGATGATGGTCGAGTCAGGATAGTCGGCCAGTACTTTTCCGATCAACCGATCCATCGATTCATAGCCGTACTGAATGGCACCTTTTAGGCTTGGGTGATCTTCTTCCGACGGCGGGATTTGAAACGGGTCGGGATCCATGTTTCGCCAGTAATAGTGCTGGAAGTGTGCTGTGCTGTTTGCAAAGAACGTGGCGAATTGCACATCGAACTTTTTGTTGAGCTGACGAAAGAGATCGTAAGACAAATGCTCAAGCGTGCAGGCTCGCCGCCAATGCACTCCACCGTTGGTCTTTTTCTCGTCGAGGATCTGCTTGGCCGCATTCCAAGCTGTCGACATCTTCAACCCGTTCTGTGCAAGGAACATTCCGAATTTCGCCATGTCGGCTTTCGTAAACGAGTCTTCCCTTGAAGACTCTTGCACCTGCTTGGCAACGGTGTCGTAGAAGGGAGCAAGCCAACTAGGATGTGCCGCCGCTTTCGTATCCCACGGATCGGGAATGAAGTAGCCGTCTAGCTTCTCATAGTTGGTGTTCATACTACCGAAGATGCCGCAACGCACACCCGCGTCTGAAAGCAGCTGCGCCAACAAAGGCCCGTCAAACTTTCTACCATCGCCGAGGAGATGGACCTTGTGGTCGTCGTACTGCAAGCCAGAGTGCATCGTGAACCACTGGATCCACGGTTCAAGGTTGGGCGGATCTTCGTCGGCGTCTGTAATGTAGATCGTCGCATCTTCGTACAACGCTTTGAAGTTAGGCAGCAGCCCCCGACTGATAAAGTCACTAAGGAAACTTGGGCAGAGTTCGTTAAACTCAAGAAGAACGACTTGCGGTGCATAAGACATATCGGGAACCCAAAAAAGTAGTTTACTCTCTCAAAAAGAGCAGACGTGGGATAGTGCCAACACGTGTTTTGTGCAACTGGAATAATTGCCTCAGGCTCCGCTATTCCGTCAAACTTTTGCCACAATTCTATTGAGATCGGCGGATCTTGCACAGCATGGAAACGATAATCGAACCGCGCCGGGTTTGCCGGATGCGGCGTGCAACGACATCACTGACGAAGGCCACGTACAAAAGACCCCGCAGTGTCGCGACGTAGGTAAAGCGTTCACCCAAAGAACTTTGGCGCTGGCGCTTGGAACGGGCGGTTCACCTTGCCCAACGGACATGGCAGCGCCGCGTCTGGGATCGTCGTCCTTAGCTTTTTGCCTCGCACAACATCCTCAATGCCTACTCGGCGCATTTGATGCCATACTTTGCGAACGCCGTAGAGGCTGAGGTTTTCCTCAAAGACACGCTCAATCTCAGGCTTCAGATCTGCTTCAAACTTGGCGCGATCTGATGGCCGCGAAGTGTCAGCGCGCTTGGTTGGGTGGTCATAGAACGTGGCTGGTCGAACGCCGCCTGGGCAAAACACGCGGATGCTTTGCGCATATCTCGTTGGCCTGCTTCCACTCGCGTCCTTTGCGCTCACGCGCCTTCATCTTCTGGAAATCCTGTAAAAAAGGGATCTCACGGGACTTGTCTGTACAGGAAAGTGGTGCCGCTGAGAGGACTCGAACCTCCGACCCCATCATTACGAATGACGTGCTCTACCAGCTGAGCTACAGCGGCGTACCGGCGCGGGGTTTAGCAATCTTTGACCCGTCCGCCCAGACCTAAATTGTATCTTTTCTGGCGGTTGAAACGTCGATGGGCGGGGCGTCTGCGTTGGCGATTTCGTTCAGGCTTTCGTCTGCCGCGTTTCTGACGATTTCGACGGCGTCCGGGGTGTCATCGCTGTCGCTTGCGTCCCCTTCTGACGTGTCGAGGGCAAGCGTGTCTGCGTCTGACACAATCTCGGCGTCTTCGGCGCTGGCCGGGCCTTCGATCTGGCCGACGATCAACGGCAGCATTTCAGCGCCCGCTGGCAAAGATGCTGTCGCGCTGTCGCTGGTGCGCCAGGACAGTGTGTCGAACGCGCCGCAGCTTTCGCAGACCGGTTCCCAGCTGGCATGTGCTTTCTGACAATTGTCGCACACCCATTGCGGGCCGCGCGGTGCGGTCAAAGCCCGCGCCAGCCAGCCTTTGACAACCGCATCGTCTGCGCCTGACCCTTTTTCGATGGCCGCCATAATCGCCAGCGACCGGGCCGACGGGTCTGCTTCGGCAAGATCACCCAAGGCCGCACGGGCCGCCGGAAAGTCTTCTGCCGCGATAGCCAATTCGGCTTTCAGCATCCGGGTTTCGGGATGATCCTTGTGCTGACCGACCAGCGCTCCAAAGCGCGCAATCCGTTCTTTTGGCGTTTCCGATGGTTTGATCCGCGCAAAGGCCGCCGCCAGTTCCGGATGCGGCTGAACCGACCAGGCTTTTTTCACAACGCGCGTCGCGTTCTTTGGCTTGCCGTCCGCAATATAGCCGTCGGCCGCCATGATCGCCGCAGGGATAAGGTCGGGCGAAAGTCGGTTGGCTTCAATCGCGGTTTCGCGGGCTTCAATGGTCTTATTGTCGTCCAGAATGTCCTGCGCTTCGCCAAGCGCCAGAACCGCATCGCGACGTTTGTGCAGGTCGCGGGGCAATGCGCCGTATTTCAGCTGTGCGCCAAGAGTTTTGCGTGCGCCCGCCCAGTCATTGGCATTGGCTTGCAGTTCCAACAACACCGTTTGTGTTTCGGTATGTTTGGGCTTCAGCGCAAAGGCCTTTTCGGCCAGCTTAAGCGCCTTTGCAGTATCGCCCGCGCCCAACTGCTGCTTCATCAAACCGCGCACACCGACAAACCGTGTCTTTTCATCGGTCAGCAGGCTTTTATAGGCCGTTGCTGCCTTTTCCGTATCACCCGCCTGTTCAGCGGCTTGTGCGGTCAAAAGGGTCGTGATTTCAGGGCGCTGCAACAAGCGGTCGGCTTTCACCGCTTTGGTCAGAGCCAATTTGCTTTCACCCGAGGCCAGCGCCATCATCCCTTCGGCCAGGGCGTCGTATCCTTTGCGTTCGCGGCGGCGGTTGAAGAACCGGTTGATGGCTGTGGTGTCACCCAGCGCAAAGCGGATGAAGGCCACGAAAAGACCAACGATCTTGAACAACAGCCAGCTGGCGACCATCAAAAGAACCAGCGCGATGACAGATTCCAGCGGTCCCAATGTAAATTCGGTTCCGGCCAGCGAGACACGAATGCCACCTTCGGTTTCCATCAGCAGCCCGACGCCCCAGGCGCCCGCGACCACGACACCCATGAAAAGTACGATTTTTAACAAAGTCCAAAGCATGACAAATACTCAGTTGGTTGAGATCAGGGTGTTTAGAGCATCAAGCGCAGATGTTCGGGCCTCGGCCTGGCCCAGCCATTCGGCCAGGGCCTCTTTGCTTTGGTCCGGCAAAGCATCCAGTTCGCGCAACGTGGCTGGCAAATCGCCTTCGCCAAGAAACTTTTCGGCACGCGACAGAACGGCATCGGCACCGTCGCCATCGCGGGGCGTCAGCGACCTTGCGTTGGTTTGACGTTTCAGAAACGCCGAAAAGCGTTCACCGGCTGACGCTTCGGCTGGTACGGTTTCCGCCACGCTCAGCGCAGCGCGCGCGGCGGGTGGGAAAGACCGGGCAAGATCGCCCAGCGTCGCAACACCGCTTTCTGCGTATTGTGTAATCTCGTCGGGGACATCCCCGACATTTTCCAAAAGGCTGTCAAACGCCGCTCCGTTCTCGACGGCGGTTTTCAATTCGGCCAAGGCAGCCTGCCGTGCAACTTCGGCTTCAGCGCGCGCGACTTCGGCCTCGGCTTCTGCCCGGGCCGCAGCGGCGGCGGCTTCGGCTTCGGCGGCCTTGGTCTGCGCTTCGGCCAAACGGGCTTCTGCGTCTTCGGTCAGTTTCGCGACCTCGCCTTTGAAGGTCGCCAGTTCTTCTTCGGTCGACAGCGCCACAGGCGCACCCGCTTGCGTTTCAAGCTGGGTCAGACGCTGGTCCAATCCATCCGCCTGCTCGCCAAGAGCGGCGATAGACGCGCCCAATTCGTCTTGAATGGTGGTCACCAGTGTTTTCGTTTCACCCACCGTTTCGGTCAGCTGGGCAAGACTGGCTTCAACGCCCGACAAATCGGCGCCCTCGCCTGATCCCGAAAATCCTTCGATCCGGTCTGACAGCGCCTGCAATTGTTCGGTGTTCGATGCGATGCCTTGGGAAAATCCGCTTGTGTCCACCGGTTCGGCCACGTCCTGGGTCAATGGATATTGTGTCGCGACGAAATATCCGATCCCACCCGCCAACAGCCCGCCCAGGGTCAAACCAAAGAACGACGACCCGCCTTTCGAGGCAGGTTGCTCCACCGGCGCCGTGGCGGCGGTTTCGATTGGCTCCACCTCGGCTTTCACGTCGTCCGAGCTGTCGGTTGTTTCGTCCGAAGCCTCTTGTGCGGGCGCGGCGGTTTCAGGGTTATCTTCTGACACCGGTTCGGTCACATCGACCGCTTCCGCTTCGATAACAACAGGCGCATCCGAGCCCGATTCGGCTATTTCCACGCTGTCTGGATGTACAATTTCGGACGATTCTGGCGTCTCGCCAACTGACGATTTTGCCTTGTTTTTCGCGGACTTGGACTTACGCGTCACAAGAGAATTCCTTTACTTGCACGCCATCCCCACGCACTTTGCAGATTTCTCAAAGTGTAAGCACTATCCGGCGCGGCAACAAGGTGACGCGGTCAAAAAGCGTTTCTAATCAACTCGATCACGGCGTCGGCTGTTGGATATTCCGCAACCCGGATCGTTCCCGAACCGTGCCAGGATTTGGCAGCCGCATCACTGATGGCCAAGACGATTGTGTGACTATCCGTGGGGTACCGGCTGGCCAGCATTGCCGTTCTAGGTGAAAAAACCGGGACAAGCGCCGCGCCGCTGGAAAGCAGCTCCAAAGCCTGTGCGTTCAGTTTTTCTTCGCGCTGTTCATAGACGATGGCCTCGTCCAGATGCACACCCGCCGCTTTCGCCAGCCCAACCATATCGGCGCGCGCATATTGGCCGCGCAAATGAAGAACAGGCTGTTCCAACGTCTGCAAGCTGGGCAAAAACTGTTCGATGTTTTCGCCTAGGCAGGTTGCGTTTGCGCCAAAACCGGCCGCGCGTCTGGCGGTTCGTTCACCCACAGTAACGACCCTGCGCCCCAACAGTTGTTCGCCCGCACGGTCGACCGCATTGCCGGACGTGACCATCACAGTCGCATATGGCGACAAATCCGGCAGGTCATTGACCGGGGCAATTTTCAATACGGGCGAAATGACATGTGCGACCGGACCCCCCAACTGGCGCTGACATTCCGCCAGAAATGTCTCGGATTGCGCCTTTGGCCGGATCAGCAGAAGCGTGCGATCGCAGCGTGTCATTCAGGGGGCCTTGCTTGTCTGGATCATGCGCCGGTGTTACCTGCGGTCGGGAAACCACGCAAGTTCATCCAATGACACAGCTCTTTTTGGGAATTGAATCCAGCTGCGACGATACCGGCGCAGCCGTTGTGTCGGATGCGGGCCAAATCCTGTCAAATGTGGTCGTCGGTCAGGACGACATGCATGCGGCTTTCGGCGGGGTCGTTCCCGAAATCGCAGCGCGGGCGCATACCGAAAAGCTGGACGTCGCGGTGGAAACGGCTTTGGCGCGCGCAGGCGTCAGCCTGTCAGACATATCCGCCATCGCGGTCACCGCAGGCCCCGGGCTGATTGGCGGTGTGGTCAGCGGTGTCACTTTTGCGCGGGGTCTGGCAGCGGGGCGCGCTTTGCCTTTGATGGGGATCAACCATCTGGCAGGTCACGCCTTGACGCCCAGATTGGTGGACCCGTCGATTGCGTTTCCCTTTTTGCTGCTTCTGGTGTCCGGCGGACACTGCCAACTTCTGGTGGTGCAGGCCCCGAACCGGTTCCATCGGCTGGGCACAACAATCGACGATGCGCCGGGCGAAGCGTTTGACAAAACGGCGCGCTTGCTGGGGTTGCCCCAGCCCGGCGGACCCGCGGTTGAACAGTCCGCTCGCGACGGCGATGTCCTTCGGTTTCGCTTTCCCAGACCGCTTTTGGATCGACCCGGATGCGACATGAGCTTTTCAGGCCTCAAAACGGCGCTGCGCCGCGAACGCGACAAGATCGTGACCGACAAAGGCGGTCTGACTAAGACCGACCGGTCTGATCTATGTGCGGGCTTTCAGGCAGCGGTCACCGATGTTCTGGTCGAAAAGACCCGCCGCGCGCTGGAAATGACCGCGCAAGACCATGGCGCATCAACGGCTCTGGCCGTCGCCGGCGGGGTCGCGGCCAACCGACAAATCCGCGCCGGGCTGGAAGATTTGGCCAAGTCCGGCGCCTGTCGCTTTGTTGCGCCGCCGCTTTCGCTTTGCACCGACAATGCCGCGATGATTGCATGGGCCGGGATCGAACAGGCCGCGATCGGCGACAAGGGGCCTCAACCGATCATTGCGAAACCGCGATGGCCTTTGGATACACAAACGCCATCGGTTCTTGGGTCCGGAAAAAAGGGGGCCAAGGTATGAAAACCGCAGTTGCCGGCGCAGGCGCATTCGGCACCGCTTTGGCCATCGCTCTTGCGAAGGGCGGTCGTGACGTCACGCTGTTCTGCCGCGACCCCGCCACGGCAGGCCAGATGGCCAGCACACGCAAGGCGTCACATCGGCTGCCGGGGTTCGATCTGCCCGATACGGTGTATGTGACCAGCAATGCCGATACGCTGGCGGATACCACATGCCTGCTGGCAATGCCGATGCAAACGATGCGCAGCGCCTTAAGCACGTTCGACAGCCCGTTTGCGGCGCTTGTCGCCTGTTCAAAAGGGATCGACCAGACAACGGGGTTGGGTCCGGTCGAACTGATCAAAGCAGAGCGTCCCGACGCGGTGCCCGCCATTCTGACCGGACCCAGTTTTGCGACCGATATCGCAGCCGGGTTGCCCACGGCCCTTGTCATCGCATCGGAAAACGACGCCGACGCAACCCGTCTGCAAGATCTGCTGACCCGCCCGGCCCTTCGGTTGTACAGAACCACCGACGTGACCGGGGCCGAACTGGGTGGTGCGTTGAAAAACGTCATCGCGCTGGCCGCCGGCATAACCGTGGGCGCCGGTCTGGGTGACAGCGCCCGCGCCTCGGTCATCGCACGCGGGTTCGCCGAATTAAGCCGTTTCGCCCTGGCCAAAGGGGCGAAAACCGAAACGCTGCACGGCCTGTCGGGTCTGGGGGATCTGGTCCTGACCTGCACATCCGACAAATCGAGGAATTTTTCTTTTGGCCAGGCCTTGGGCAGCGGCGCGGCGCGGCCCACCCAAACGACCGAAGGGCTGGCGACGGCCAAACCGGTGGTCGACGCAGCCCGTGCCATGGGTCTGGAACTGCCGCTTATGTCTACGGTGGCGGATGTTGTTGCGGGAAAACTTGACATCCCACAGGCCATCACAAACCTCTTGGCGCGCCCGGTAGGAAAGGAATGACCCATGGCTTTCTGGCTTTTCAAATCAGAACCATCGAACTGGAGCTGGGACGATCAGGTGGCCAAAGGCGACACTGGCGAAGAGTGGGACGGCGTCCGCAACTATCAAGCGCGCAATCATATGCGCGAAATGCAACGGGGCGACTTGGGCTTTTTCTATCATTCGCAGAAAGACAAGGAAATCGTCGGCATTGTCGAAGTGATTGCCGAAGCGCATCCCGACAGCACAACCGATGACGACCGCTGGGAATGCGTGGATATCAAGGCGGTGTCCTCTGTCGCCACCCCTGTCACTTTGGCTGACATCAAAAACGAACCAAAACTGGCGGATATGGTATTGGTGAACAACACACGGCTTTCCGTTCAGCCTGTAACATCGGACGAATGGAAGATCATCTGCGACATGGCGGGCGTCAAAACCTGACGCCTGGCAGACAAAGGAGAAGACGATGCGGTTCCCAAACCGGGGTGTTGCGGCGGACATCGGTTCGGACCGGACCGTTTGCAAACAATGACCATTTCGGACGATCGGCAATTTCTGGCATCCCTTTTTCGCGCAGCGGTCGACGCGGCCGACCCACAAACCGCGCTTCTCCCCCATATGCCAGACCGTCCAAAGGGGCGCACAGTGGTCGTCGGCGCGGGCAAAGGGGCTGCGCAAATGGCCAAAGCGTTCGAAGACCTTTGGGGCGAACCGGTCGAAGGCGTGGTTGTCACGCGCTACGGCTATCGTGGCCCGACCCGCCGTATTCAGGTTCTCGAAGCGTCGCATCCCGTGCCTGATGCCGCTGGGTTGGCCGCATCCGACGCACTGTTCACGGCCTTGCAGGGCTTGACCGAAGACGATCTTGTCGTTGCCCTGATCTGCGGTGGGGGGTCATCGCTTTTGCCATCACCGCCGGGCGAGCTGACGCTGAAAGACGAACAGGCGCTGAATGAAACGCTTCTTGCCTCGGGCGCGCCGATCTCGGTGATGAATGCGATCCGCAAGCAGGTCAGCCGGATCAAAGGCGGGCGACTGGCCGCAGCCGCCTATCCCGCGCGTGTCGTCAGTCTGGTGGTGTCTGATGTCCCCGGCGACGATCCGGCGCAAGTGGCGTCTGGCCCAACCGTTCCGGACCGGGTGCGGCTGACCGATACGCGGCAATTGATCGAAAGCCACAGGATCACCCTGCCACACCGCATCGCGGACTATCTGAAAACGGCAGGCGAACCGCCCTTGCCCGATGATCCGATGTTCGCGCGAAATCAGGTCAAGGTTATCGCGTCTGCGGCCCGGTCGTTGGAAGCGGCGGCCCGGCACGCCGAAACTCTGGGCGTCCCGGCCGTGATCCTGTCCGACGCCATCGAAGGCGAAGCCAAAGATGTGGGACAGGTCCACGCTGCCATTTCGCGCGAAACCCGCATGAAACACCGCCCGTTTGCGCCGCCGGTGGTTATCCTGTCCGGCGGCGAAACCACGGTAACGCTTCAAAACACAGGCGGGCGCGGGGGGCGGAACACGGAATTTTTGATGGCATTTGCTGGCAAGATTGAAACCCTGGATATGGTCGCACTTGCTGCGGACACCGATGGAATAGACGGTTCCGAAGACAACGCAGGCGCATTTGCGGACGGCACAACATGGCCCCGCCTGCGCGCGATGGGTCAGGATCCGGTGGCGATTTTGGCGCAACATGACGCCTGGACCGGCTTCAATGCGTTAGGCGACTTGTACTCTCCCGGCCCAACTGGGACAAACGTAAACGATTTCAGAGCGATTTTGATCCGCTGACAACGTGGGCTTGGAAAGGAAACCGAATGGACGATCTGATCATCAAGCCCAAACAGGAACCGCGCCCGGACCCGAAAAGAGAAGCCAAGGTCAAACAGGCCAGCCCACTACCCTCGGCAATTATCTACGAAATCATTCGCCGCGAAGGCGAAGAAGAACTGTCCCGCAGCAGCCGATCCCTGATCTGGTCTGGCATCGCCGCCGGTATGATGATGAGCTTTTCGGTTCTGGGCGAAGCGATTTTCCGCACATATCTGCCCGATGTCCGGCACGCCTATCTGATCGAAAACTTGGGTTATAGCTTCGGGTTTTTGCTGGTCATCATGGGCCGTTTGCAATTGTTCACCGAAAACACGATCACAACCGTTTTCCCGTTTTTGGCTGACCCCAAGGTTTCCGCCTTTGTCGCGACCTGCCGATTGTGGGCCATCGTGCTGGCCGCCAATGTGGTGGGCGCGTTCGCGGCAGCCTTTGTCATGCACACTGGCGCAATATCGGAAGAATTTCGACCAGCCATCCAATCGCTGTCAGAACATGCAACCGGCATGGGCGGGACCGAAAGCTTCTTGCGCGGTATTCCCGCAGGCATTCTGGTGGCCGCGATGGTCTGGTCTATGCCGCAGGCAAACACCGGCCGGTTCTTTGTGATCCTGGCCTTCACATGGCTTATCGCAGCGGGCGACTTTACCCATATCATCGCCGGATCGGTCGAGATGGCCTACCTGATCACCAATGGTGATTTGACCTTTGGCCCGGCGCTGACAGGCTTTTTCCTGCCGGTGCTGGCGGGCAATATTGTCGGCGGCACAGCGGTGTTTACGATGATTGCCTATGGGCAGGTGGTTGACGATATCGGGCGCCATTGAACCGCGCCCCTGTCTGGCAGGGGCGCGTTCGCATCAATACCGGTAATGGTCCGGCTTGAACGGTCCGTCTGCTTTGACACCGATGTAATCCGCCTGATCGGTATCCAGCTTGGTCAGCTTTGCGCCGATACGGCCCAGATGCAGTCTGGCGACTTTTTCATCCAGATGTTTCGGCAGAATGTGAACCGTATTGTCATAGGCATCGCTGCGCGTCCAAAGCTCAATCTGGGCCAGAACCTGGTTGGTGAAACTGGCTGACATCACAAAAGACGGGTGGCCGGTCGCGTTGCCAAGGTTCAGCAAACGCCCTTCGGACAACAGAATGATACGGCTGCCCGAAGGCATTTCGATCATATCGACCTGATCTTTGATATTCGTCCATTTGTGGTTTTTCAGCGCCGCGACCTGAATTTCATTGTCGAAATGGCCGATGTTGCCGACAATCGCCATATCCTTCATGTCGCGCATATGCTCAAGGCGGATGACGTCCTTGTTGCCGGTCGTGGTGATAAAGATATCGGCGGTCGCCGTTTCATCTTCCAGCAATGTCACCTCGTACCCGTCCATGGCCGCTTGAAGCGCACAGATCGGGTCCACCTCGGTCACCTTGACGCGCGCACCGGCACCGCGCAGCGACGCGGCCGAACCTTTGCCGACATCACCGTAACCACAGACGACAGCAACCTTGCCGGCCATCATCGTATCCGTGGCGCGGCGAATGCCATCGACCAGCGATTCCTTACAGCCGTATTTGTTGTCGAACTTCGACTTGGTCACGCTGTCATTCACGTTAATGGCCGGGAATGGCAATTGACCGTCACGAACCAATTGGTACAGCCGGTTCACACCTGTGGTCGTCTCTTCGGACACACCTTTGATCTGGTCCCGGATCTTGGTGAACCAACCCGGGGACGCGGCCATGCGTTTTTTGATTTGCGCTTTGATCACCTCTTCCTCTTCGGACTGAGGCACGGGGATGATATCTTCGCCCGCTTCGGCGCGCGCGCCAAGCAAAACATAAAGCGTTGCATCGCCCCCATCGTCCAGGATCATGTTCGGGCCGTCTTCGAACTGGAACGACCGGTCAAGGTAATCCCAATGTTCTTCCAGGCTTTGACCTTTCACAGCGAACACAGGTGTGCCGCCTTCGGCAATCGCCGCCGCCGCGTGATCCTGCGTTGAAAAGATGTTGCACGACGCCCAGCGCACATCGGCGCCCAGCTCGTTCAGAGTTTCGATCAAAACGGCGGTCTGGATTGTCATATGCAACGACCCGACAATCCGCGCGCCTTTCAAAGGTGCCTTGCCGCGATAGTCGTCGCGCAATGCCATCAGGCCCGGCATTTCGGTTTCCGCAATATCAAGTTCTTTGCGCCCAAAGGCAGCAAGCGAGATATCCTTGACGACAAAATCTTTCGGCATGACCTGCTCCAGATGTAAAGACGCGTCCCAATAGCACTGGCGTTTAAGGCCGACAACATGACAAACTCGCCCAGGCTTTCCAGCTTGTTAACAACAGCCGCGCCTGCACCCGCTTGACGACCAACCGCCAAGTTCTGCACAAGGTCCAGATGTCGAAACGCACTGCATCCCCGCGCGCATGGCAGCGCATGCTGTCGGGCCGTCGTCTGGACCTTCTGGATCCCACACCGGTCGATATCGAAATCGAAGACATCGCCCATGGGCTGGCCTTTGTCGCACGATGGAACGGCCAGACACACGGCGAATTTCCTTATTCGGTGGCCGAACATTCCTTGCTGGTCGAAGAGCTATTCGGTCGGATTGACCCCGCCGCGCCCGCCAAATGGCGGCTGGCCGCGCTTTTGCACGACGCGCCCGAATACGTGATTGGTGACATGATCTCACCCGTTAAGGCCGCCGTCGGCCCTGGCTATTCAGACCTGGACGACCGGCTGACCGCCGCGGTGCATCTGCGGTTCGGTCTGCCTGCAACGATTCCGCAAACCATCAAGCGCCGGATCAAGAAGGCAGACAAAATCTCGGCCTGGCTGGAAGCCACGCAAATCGCCGGTTTCGCCAGCCCCGAGGCGGACAAGTTCTTTGGCAAACCGGATTCGTCTCTGATACAGGGACTTTCCATCGTGATCCGCCCCCCCATCGACGCCAGACAAGCCTTTGTCGCGCGGCACACCGCCTTGCTGGCCAGCCTATGAAAGTCGTCGTTGCGAACCCGCTTCATGCAGCCGACATGGCCAGCATCCTGAATGACATCATCGCCGCTGGTGGTACGACAGCGCTGACCAAGCCTGTGACGTCGGCAGATATGAAACAGCGCCTGTCCGACGCGCCTGCCAACGCCGCCTGGCATGTAGCAGAACGCGACGACGGTTTTGTGCTGGGCTTTCAATGGATCGAACCCGCCGATTATCTGCCAGCCGAAGCGGCAGATATCGCGACCTTTGCGCGTATCGGACACACCGGGCATGGTGTCGGGTCCAGCTTGTTCAAGACAACACGGCACGCCGCGACAACGCTTGGCTATCGGTGGATCAATGCGAACATCCGCGCCGACAACACCAGCGGGCTGGCCTATTATCAAAGTCGTGGGTTCGAAGACTATGGCCGACAGACCAACGTCAGACTTTCAAACGGACAAACCGTTGATAAGGTGCTCAAGCGGTTCGATCTCTGACTATTTCGGCGACCGCTTGGCCAGAATGCGCTGCAAAGTGCGCCGATGCATATTCAACCGCCGCGCGGTTTCACTGACATTGCGGTCACACAGCTCGTACACCCGCTGAATATGTTCCCAGCGCACGCGATCAGCGCTCATCGGGTTTTCAGGTGGCGGTGGCAGTTCATCTTCCGGGGCCAAAAGCGCCGCCGTAACATCATTCGCATCCGCGGGTTTCGACAAATAATCGGTCGCCCCGATTTTGACGGCGGCAACAGCGGTTGCAATGGCACCATAGCCCGTCAGAACAACAATCCGGCTGTCGGCGCGCCGCTCGCGGATACGTTCGACAACGTCCAGACCATTGCCGTCCTCCAGCCGCAGATCCACCACGGCATAAGCCGGGGGCCGCGCTGTCGCAATCGCGGTACCGGCCGCTACAGATTCGGCCGTTTCCACCGAAAAACCGCGCTTTTCCATGGCACGGGCAAGCCGCTTCAGAAACGGCTCGTCGTCATCAACAATAAGCAGTGTCGCGTCTTCGCCGATGTTCTTAAGGGGACGATCGCCCATGCCACACTCCTTTTGCCGTAGACCGAAAGTAGAACTGCAAGGGGCGCGGGTCAAACTATTGAAATGATTGCCTGCCTAAAATGCGGGCAATGTTGCTTTGGGCACGGCCCCTCACCCGGAAACGACGATGGCCGGTGACCCAATCTTCAAAGGATCACCGGCCAGTTTGTTCAGGCTGAAGCCTGATCTAAATGCCAGACCGGCTTTCAGCGGCATAGGTCGCCACAAGTTGGTCAAGCGGCGTCAAAAGCTGATCCAGACGCTGGATCAAACCTGTCGCGGCCTGCATGTCGCCTTTTTGGGCAACGCCGATCAACTGACCGGAAATATCCGACCACTCAACCGAGATCTCTTCAATCGACCGACGGCTATCGTCCGTTTCAGGCGGCGCAACACCAGCGGATGGAAACCCGTTCAAAAGGGCGCCAAGCGACACATCGAACAACCGTGTGGAATTGCGCAGGCGTGCTTCGGTGCCCATCGCAACATTCCCGCTGGTCAGGCCGCAAAGCTCTTTTGCAATCTGTTGGGCCAGCGTTCTTTGGCGAACCAGAATATACAGGGTGAACGCATCGTTTTGCAGCAAGGCCGGCGGAACAGCATAGGTATTCACCGTCTCTGTCACCAGGTATTTTGCAGCGTGCATCGTGTTGATATTCTGCCGCGACAGATAGTCGACGACCTCACCAGACGCATCACCGTTAACGCGTTGTTCCGCAGACACCTTGAGCAGATCCCACTGCAAGGACAGGCCACGAATAGCGGCAAGCATCTTGCGGTTGGTCTCGGGCGTCTGGATCCCATAGGCAGTGTCGCCATCACGCATCGCAGCCAGGATTGCATCAAAATCGGCAATGCCTTCTTTGATGGCGGCCTTGTGCGCGTCCACTTCGATGCCGGCATCAACCAAACAGGCCGAAGCCGAGATTTGTTGCGTAAGCATCCGCAGCTGGTCACCTGCTTCGATCCGTTCAACACCGAATTGATCGACGCCCGGGGATTGCTTTGCACTTTGCGCGAACCCTTGTCCGGTCGCGGCGATGGTCATTGAAACCATCAGCGCCAGTGTGGCCGGGTTGAATGTAGTCCGGAGATTATCCATCGTACTTTTCTCCTTTTGACAGCGATCAACCATTTTTCACCCAAGTTTCTACACGCCGGTTTATCGTGCGGCCTGATTCTGATGTGTTGCATGCAACGGGTGCGACTTCGCCATACCCGACGGCATTCAGCGTCACCCCATTGGCCGGAGCGCCGCCCATGATTTCGGCAAGACGGGCGGCAACGTGCTGCGCGCGTGTTGTCGACAGGGCAAGGTTCGGTTCAAACGCGCCTACGCTGTCGGCAAAGCCTACCAGCATAACCTCGGACCCTGCAGGAAGCGTTTCGATATAGGCTGCCAAACGCTCCAGGTCGATTTCGGCACGCGGGTCCAGTCTGGCGGAACCGGTCCGAAAGCGGAATGTCGACGACAACCGATCATGCGTTGCGAACTGGGCCAGAACTTCGGTCACGATGTCCTGTTCAAAACTGTCCGACGTCAAACCTGCAAGACGCAGCGCACGGGGCGACTGGCTGCCTTGGGCTACGCGTTCTACGGACAGATCAATGAACCCGGCTTGCTGAATAGCGATGCTGGCGTCATCTGACTTTACGAACTGCAGGAATTCTTCCGCCTGCGGGTTCTGGTCATCCGCGCGCTGATACATGTAAAGCCGACGGAACATCGCGTATTCCTCGGTCTTCACCGAAAACACGTCAGGTGTCGTGCCAATGCCGCATTCGCTGACCAATGAAAGTGGTTTTTGGCCGCGCTTGAAAGCGTGCCCCACATACGCGATTGCGCCCGGATTCTCGGACACGAAAATCGCGGCTTCGACATTGTCCGACGCTTCAAATTCACGCGGACCGGCAACAGGGCCTTGCGACCCGAACACCGTGTTGTTGAAAACCCCGGCTGCGCCGCTGTTTTCACTGTGCCGAACCACCTGGATCGCCAGATCAGGTCCGCCAAGCGCGCTCCAGTTTGTAACCCGGCCCGAATACACGTCCGACAGCTGTTCAAGCGTCAGTTCAGACACAGGATTTGACGGGTTCACGATGGTCACCAGGCTGTCGACGGCAATGATATGTTCCTGTGACGGATCAATCATGTTGCCCGCGCCCGCACCTTTCAGCGACTGCGCTTCGTCTGGCGAAATACGACGCGAAGCCAAACCAATCTGATAGTCATTGGCAAGAAGCCCGGCAAACGCGTCCGATGTCTCGCCCGATGTCACCCGGTAAGCACCAAGAGTATCACCATACCCCTCGTCGCCCACCAAAGTGGCCGAGAAATTGCCGACGGTCTGTTCGTTCTCAACGGTGACTTCAGCGCCCTTGGCACTTGCGAACCCACCCAAAAGCAATGGCATCAGACCTTCCGCGATGACATCCGAACCACCGATGATCGCATCGGCGTCCGCTGTCTCGGATTTGGGGCAAGCCGCACCTTGGCAGCTCACACGGTCTTGGCCGATCCGCAAATCGCCCAGCGCCGTCTGCAAAAGGTAATAACCATCCGAGACACTGATAAGGTCACCCTGGATGTTGATCGTCCCGTCCGACGACAGCAACAGAACTTTGCGGTCCTGCGCCTGAGCCGCCGCGCTCATTGAAACCGCCACTGCAGCAACCCCAAGCATAAGTCGACCGAATTTGGACGTCGCCGAAGCAACCCGAGCTGGACCGGCAGATCCAGTATTCGTTTGTTTCATAAATTTCATTTGGTCCTCTATTCATTCAGCGGCTTAAAACAATGACTTCAAGCTCTACCGCTCGTACTGATTTTCACACACCGAGCTGGCGAGACACTCATGTCAGTTTGTGGCGCATTTGAGGTGAATTTGCGTTAGATCCGTCGGTTGGTGACCAGAACGCCCCAATAACGGCGGCGGAATCATGGAAATAAGGTGTTTGGGGCAACCGGCTTCGTCAAAAAAACATCGCAAGCTGCACGCTTTTGCGCTTCAAAAGCGACCTTACGTCAATCGCTGCCTTATTGCTGCTTGGATTGGCACCCAACCTCTTGCAAAACCGATCCATGTCGAGAAAGGTAATTCCTCAGATGTAACAGCATCCATCCGATAGGGCGCGCCGACAGGCACCGCGGCGGATGACAAAAAAGCTCAGGTCGAAAAACGGCCCAACCTTTAGGGAGGAAACATGAAACTCAAGACACTCGGTCTCGGTGTTGCCATCGCAGGTGTGATGGGAACAGCCGCGCTTGCGCAGAACTGTGGCCCGGACGGCCAGTCGATCCGCATCCTTGGCAGTGACTTCCCGGCCATCCAGGCCGTGTCCGGCACCGCCCAGGCCAATTGCGGCGCAGGCGCAGGCGACTTCACCGTCACATTGCGCGACAACACCCGCGATATCATGAACCAGGCGCTGACGCCTAACCCTGCCGAATACACCAGCGTGATTGTCGCCAACTCGACGCTGACACAGCTGATGAATGACGATCTGGTGCGTCCGCTGAACGATCTGGTCGAAAAATACGGTCAGGACCTCAAGCCGAACCAGCTGATCACCATCGACGGCAACGTCATGGCAGTGGCGTTCATGGCAAACTCGCAGCACCTGTTCTCACGCACGGACATTCTGGAACAAGCCGGCGTCGAAGGCATTCCATCCACTGTCGATGAAATCGTCGCCGCGGCTGAAAAAATCCGCGCGGCAGGCATCATGGAATATCCGATCACGATGAACATGAAAGTCGGCTGGAACATGGGCGAAGTGTTCAATCTGTTCTACTTCGCGCATGGCGGCGAGTTGTTCAAACCCGGCTCAGCCGAGCCAAACGTGAACAACGAAGCCGGCGTTGCGGCGCTGAATTCGATCAAGGCGCTGCTGGAATACACCCATCCTGATCACCTGACCCAGGCTTCAAACGAAACCCAGGCGGTTTGGGAAGCCGGGCAAGCCGCCCTTGGCATCATGTGGGGCTCGCGCGGTGGCGCGGTTCTCGATGACGAAGGCTCGACCGCCGAAGTCACCGAAAACACGGTGCTCAGCGCTGCGCCCACAGCAGGCGGCGGGGCCATCCCGGCTGCCACGCTTTGGTGGGATGGCGTGACCATCGCCAAAAACGTGTCGGACGAAGAAGCCGAAGCAACTTTTGCCGCGCTAATGACCGCGATGACATCCGACATGGTGGCCGAAAACAACGACAAGGCCATCTGGCTGATCGACGGTTTTGAACCCGGCGCTGCGGCGGCCGGTGTGGCGGCAACCGCCGCCGGTGGGGCCAAGCCCTATCCGATGATCCCCTACGCGGGCCTGATGCATAACGCATTGGGCGCCGAACTGGCCGACTTCTATCAAGGCGACGAAAGCGCAGAAGACGCGCTGGCCGATGTCGAAGCCGCCTATCGGACCGCTGCAAAAGAAGAAGGCTTCTTGCAGTAAAACCAAAAAGGAAAGGGGGCCAAGCCGGCCCTCTTTCAAACAAGGGGTGGCGCGACCGTGAAACACCGCACGTTTCTGTGGTTCATCTTGCCAACACTGTCCGCGATGATCCTGTTCATCGCCTTGCCGATCGTATCGGTGTTCATCCAGTCGCTTTTCGTTCAGCACGAACAGGTGCTTGTGGTGTCCGAAAGCTGCGGGCCGTTCGGCTGCTCTAGCACCACCTCGATTGACGCCGAGGCAACCGCTCAATTGCGGGCCGAACAACCTTTGGGCAAATTCAACGGCTTTGGCACCTATACCAACCGCGCGCATCTGGCTTTCGCAGAAGTGGGCGACGCCTGGCGAAACCGCGATGGTCTGGGCGATTTCCTGGACGAGCTGATGGACCTGCCGTTCTACAAAGCTCTGATTTTCACACTGACCTATACCTTTGTCGTCACACCCATTGTGCTGATCCTTGGCCTTGCGATTGCCGTCGGCGTTAACACCTTGCCACGGGTCACCAAAGGGCCAGCGATCTTCGTGTCGCTTCTGCCGTTTCTGGTCACACCGCTTGTCGGCTCGTTGATCCTGTTCTGGATGGTCGATGGCGACGGGATCATCGGGGCCACGCTGCAAATCCTGTTCAACGACCCGTCGCTCAGCGTCAAAGCCTCGACCCCGCTGATGTGGACCATGCTGATGGTATACGGCGTCTGGCACACGCTGCCGTTCAGCTTCATCGTGTTCTATGCTGGCCTTCAAACCGTGCCACAGGACACGTTGGAAGCGGCGCGGGTCGATGGGGCCAACAAGTGGGAAACCATGCTCCACGTCGTCGTCCCGCATCTTATGCCACTTGTTACCTTTGTGACCTTGATGCTGCTTATGGATAATTTCCGCGTGTTAGAGCCTATCGTCAGCTTCTCGGCCCAGGGCCACGCACAATCGTTGTCCTACTATATCTTCAATGACCTGCGCGAAGCAGGCAATCCGCTCTACAGCTCGGCGGGTGCGACCTCGATGATGACCATCCTTGGCGTGGTCATCCTGCTGACGCCGGTGCTGATCCGCACCTGGCGCGACTTTAACCAAAGGGCGCATTAGCCATGGCCAGCAAATCCGAAAGCCGCATGACACCGCTCAAGCTTTTGTCGCTGGGTCTGGTTGTGCTTTGGCTGTTCCTGGCCGCCTTCCCGTTCGTCTGGACGTTCTGGGGCAGCTTCAAGGTGCAGGGCGACTTCTTCTCAAAGGCCGACTGGACCAACGCGCTTTTCGGCGTCTTTACCACCCGCGAAACCGGCGGGGCCTTCACCGCCAACGGCTATTACGGCGCATGGGTTCAGGAAAGCTTCTGGTATAATTTCTGGAACACCGGTGTCGTCGTGTTTTTCACGGTGACCATATCGCTGACCTTCGGCACGCTTGGCGGCTATGCGCTGGCACGGTCCGGGTTCCGCTATGCGTTCTGGATTCTGATGGCGGCGCTGGTGTTTCGCGCCATGCCGCATATCACGCTGGTCTCAGGCTATCTGCTGCCATTCTTTGAATGGAACATCTGGGGCATCAAACCCACGACCATCATCGTGTTGGTCGCAATTAACCAACCGTTCACGCTTTGGATGCTGCATTCGTTCTTTCTGAACATCCCTAAGGATCTGGATGAAAGCGCTATGGTCGATGGCTGCACACGGTTTCAGGCCTTCCGACATGTGATCGTCCCGGTCATGTGGCCGGGCGTGATCACAACAGGGCTGTTCAGCTTTTTGCTGGCCTATAACGACTTTGCGGTCACCTCGATGCTGCTGTCGGGCGAGAATGAAACCATCATCCCCGCCATCGCCAGCTTCCTGGGCACAACGCAGATCGAAGGCAATGTGATGTTCGCTGTCGCGGCCGTGGTGATGACCACCGCGCCCCTGTTCATCCTGATCCTGTTCTTCCAGCGTCACATCGTCAGCGGCCTGACCGCCGGCGCAGTCAAAGGCTGACCGACCCACGCGACTTGACCAAACGCCCTAGCTGGCCGCGCGGGCATCGGCGTCGGTGCCATATCGCGGAAGATCGGCGGCGGTTTTGCCATGCGCGGCCATCACAGTGTCACGCACAAAGGCGATATGCGCCGTTTCTTCGATAATCTCGGCCAGATACTGCGCCTTCATCAGGCTGGATCCGACGCCGATGGTCCCGTGATTGGCCAGAACCGCCGCAACCACGCTGCGATCCTTGAAAACCGGATTGATTTCCTTGTCCGTCTGAGGCCCGCCCGCCGCCGAAAGCGGAATAAGCGGCATGCGCCCGATCTTTTCGATCGTCTGCACCGTCAAACACGGAATTTCGATCCCCGCGCTGGCATATCCCGTCGCCCAAGGACTGTGACAATGCACAACCGCCCGGATGTCATCGCGCAGATGATACAGCGCCAGATGAAACCCCAGATCCTTGGACGGTTTGTGGGGCGACGGCTCGATCGTGCCGTCCAGATGCACAACCTGCAAATTGTCCCGCGTGCATTCATTAAACCCAACGCCGGACGGTTTGATCACAATGGCATCGGCACTGTCCAACCGGACAGACAGGTTGCCGCCCGCATTGGTCTGAAGCCGAAGATCGAAACACCGCTTGGCGGTCGCGATCAGGGCGTCTTTCTTGTCAATCAGATCATCCATGGGGTGTCTTTCGTTGGGCTGAAAGCTCAGCCAGGGTGGAGGTAACCGCCATTGTCACATCGTCGGCAAACAGATGCGCATCGATGCGAATGACGGGGATATGTGTCTCTAACCGGGACTCAAGCGTGTCTGCGCATACCGCACGCAACCCGGGGTCTTCGATGGCGCCCCCCGGTCGGTCATGGTGCGAAAACCCACCCATCGGCACGATCACAGCCGCCGGGCCCGTGACGTCATTCAACGCCTCGGCCAGCTTGGTGGCGACCAAAGCCATTTCATCGGGCGTGACTTTAACATGGGTGAACAGCGCCGAATGCTCATAATGCGGGCGGTCCAGATACTGCTCCTGAATAAGCGATTTCTGCCCCAACCCGATAAAGTTCATGGCCCCCGGCAAAACCACCCGTGGCAAGTCGCGGCCCGCGCGAAACCGGTCGGGCATATCGACATGCACACCGGCCAGATGAATGCGCGTCAATTCATGCGGCGTCAGATCGACAATCGCGTCAAACGCGTTGCTCTGGGCAAACCGCGCAAACGCCGCACCGCCAAAACCGTTGGAATGAAACACGGTCGATTCCCGGCCCGCAGCGCTGAACGCGTCAACCAGATTGCGCACCGCAACATCGGTTGCACCAAGCCCGGTAATCCCGACAGACGGCGCGATCTCCACCAATTCGCCCTTGCGCGCCTTGTTGCACAAACCGGCCGTCAGAAGGGCGGTGTTTTCCAACGCCTCGCGCAGCATCCCGTTCAATCCGGCAATGTCGGCAAGCGTCGGAACCAGAATGATCGAATTATCCGCAACCGCAAAGCGCGGATCAAAAGGCAGCGTCGTACACAGCACCTTGGGAAAGGTGATCGGCAAGCTGCGCATAACCTGCAAGACAATCTCGCCCCCGGTACCGCCTCCGATCCCCAGAACCACCTCGGCGCCGGTCTGCATACCTTCGGCAACGCGCCCCAGCGCCGCGTCAGCGGTCTGCGACATGGCCAGGCATTTGGCATCCCCGCCCAATATCTGACCCTGCACATTCAGCGAAATATCAACAACGTCGGCCGTAACGCCCGCCGCGCTTAACTGCGACAGCAGAAAATCCACCTCCTGATGTTTTGTCGAAAGGGTCGCAAGGACCAGAACCTGCGCCATGGATCAGCCTTTCACAGCACCCGCTGTCATGCCGGTGATGATCTGGCGGCTGGCCAAAAGAGTAAAGATGATAGGCGGAATGGCCAAAAGCATCCCCGTTGCCATGATCACGCCCCACTCGACATTGAACTCGGACATGTTGTTCACGATCAGAATTGGCACCGTCTTGGTGTTCCGGTCTGACAGGGCCGAGGCCAGCAGATATTCGTTCCAGGCAATCCGAAACGTGAAAATCGCCGCCGCCGCAAGCCCGGGCTTGATCAAGGGCAGAATGACTTTGAAAAACACCTGAAACGGGCCGGCGCCATCGACGCGCGCCGCTTCCTCCAAAGACCGGGGCACCTGCACGATAAAGCTTTGCAAAATCCAGATCACAAAGGGCAAATTCATTGCGACATAAATCAGAATGATGCCCGAATGCGTCCCGGCAAGGCAGACATCGCCCCTCCCGCCAAAAGCGTCGCGAATTGCGCCACCGATCAGGCCATCGCGGTCAAAGCAAAACTCGTTGTTCCAAAGGCCAAATACCGGCACCAGCAAAACGGCAGGCGGCACCATGCGCACCATCAGCGTGGTGATGGATGCCGTGTCACGCCCAAAGAACCGAAACCGCACCAGCGCATAGGCCGCCATAGACCCGATCACCAGGGTCAGAACGGTCGAAATCAACGCAATGATCAGCGAATTGACAAACGCGCCACCGAACTTGAGCGAACAAAAATCAATATGATCCGGTTCGTACCACAGAATATCGCACAAGGCGGTCTCGTAATTCTGGATCGTCGGCATAAAGATCAAGCCACTGGTGCCCGAGATGATATCGACATCCAGCTTGAACGAATTGACGAACATCAGGATCACAGGACCGACCGACATCATCACCAAAAGGGCGATAACTGCATAGAAGGCTGGGTTTTGCTTTTCGTGGGACCGGTCCATCAGCTGTCGTCCTCTGCCGCCATGCGCACCCGTGCGGCGCGGATTTCCTGAAATTTGGTAAAGGCGAACATCGCGACGGTCAGCAACATCAGGATGATCAGCAGATAGTTTGACATCGCTGCCGCAACGCCCAGCTCGCGAAATTCGGTCGCCGTCCGCGAAATCCGCAGCGCCAGAATCTCGGTCGATAAACCCGGACCGCCCTCGGTCAGCACAAGGATCACCTCCAGCACTTTGAAACTGTCGATCAGCCGCAAAAGACCCGTGACGATCAGAACAGGCATCATCAACGGCAGTTTGATATGAATGATCTGCTGCCAGGGCGTCGCGCCATCAATGCGCGCGGCTTCCAGCGCCGACCGCGGCAAGGACTGCAAGGCGGCAAGTGCCAGAATGAAGATAAACGGCGTCCATTGCCAGATATCGGCAATGATCACAGATGTCAGAGCATGACTGCCCAGCCAATCAACATCCGACAATCCCACCCGTTCCAGAAACCGGTTAAACGTGCCAACCGTCGGGTGGTACATATAGCGCCACATCAGACCCACCACGACGGGCGCAATCATCATCGGCAGAATGAACATCGTGCGCAGCACGGACATACCGCGAATATTGCGGTCCAGCAGCAGCGCCAGCCCGACACCCAACACCATTTCGATCGTCACACAGAAAAACGCAAACCGAAGCGTCACACCCAGGCTTTCGCGAAAGTTGGGGTCGCTCCAAAGCGTGATGTAATTCTTAAGCCCGACAAACTCGGCCTCGCCGATCGTCTGCGTCGGATCCCAGGCGCGGAAACTGCCCCAGATCATGTACCCCAAGGGGTAAATCAGGGCGACGGCCATAATGGCCACTGCGGGTGCCATGAACATGTAGGGCGACGCACGATTGATCCAGGCGGTCGCCTGTCGGGGGCGGCGCGGGGATCGAACGGTCGCTGGGGCAGAATTGGCCACGATAGGCACCTTAACTAAACGGTAAGTTTCCGGGGCAGGCACAGGCCTGCCCCGAAGTTAGGGAGCTTACTGCCAGGTATAGTACCCGGCTTCTTCCATCACAGCGCGCGTACGCTCTGCGACACCATCAAGGGCTTCCTGAACATCCAGATCCTCGGTCAGCACTTTAGACAAAGTCGTGCCAAGGTCCGCATTGATCTTGCCCCAAACCGGGATAATCGGACGCCAATCCGGGTCCGCGTGCTGCAACGCTTCACCAAAGGTCGCCATATGCGGGAACTTCGCGTTCACATCCGCATCCGTATGCGTGGAAAAGCGCGATGGGTTGCCGCCGGCCAGGGCAACAAGCTTGTCACCCTTTTTCGAGGTCAGCCACTGCATCAACAGAAACGCCGCTTCCTTGTTTTCGGCATTTGACGGGATGCCGATGCCGAAGCCACCGGTTTGCGAACCCCGGCGTGTTCCCATCGGGTGCAGCGCCCAGCCAACATTGCCAAGCACTTCGGGGGCCGCGCGGTCCGGGTCAAGGGTCTGACCCGAAACAACGGTGGTATCCAGGAACATCGCAGTGTCACCAGACAAGAACGCGCCCAGCGCTTCGCCAAAGCCAAAGTTTGTCGCGCCTTCCGGCCCGCACTCGACAATCTGCTTCAACGCTTCTGCCGCAGCAACGCCTTCGGCGCTGTTCATAGTCGGGTTCCACGCGTCATCAAAGATGCGACCGCCCAGGGGGGCAAGGTGCAACAGATAGGCATGCGCCGCATGGTGGCCAGACGCCGCGCGCGATGCGACACCGCCCATGCCGGGTTCCAGATCGGGGATCTGACACGCCAGCGACAGCAGCTCGTCATAGGTCTCCGGCACGTCCAGCCCGTGCTTTTCAAAGATGTCCTTGCGATACCCAAGGATCGAGGTTTCCGACCCATAAGGAATGCCGAAAAGAGACCCGGTCTTGCCTTCAAGATAGCCTTTGTTCCCACCGGCAAAGCCGATGTTATAGACATAGCCATCAATCAGATCGTCGCTGTCATAAGACGGGTCAGACAGCTTGGGGTTCATGAAATACTTGGCCAGGTTTTCCAGCTGATCCGCATACACGTAATCGGCTTTGGAAAACACGACATAGGCGATCAGATCGTATTCGCCTTCATCCTGCGACAGCTCCAGCGTCTGACGCTCGCGCATTTTCAGATAAGGCAGCTGATCAACCTCAACCTCGATACCGGTCTCGGCGGTAAATTCGGGCAGGATCTGCATCACCGCATTGTAATGCGGGTGCGCCGGGAAGTTCACGACAAGGGTCGTGCCCTCGTATTCTGCGTAAGGATTGGCCAACGCCGATGTTGCCATCAGCGCGGCACCCATCGCAGCCCCTGTTATTGTCTTAAGCATGATTTCCTCCGTTTATGCTTGTCGTCTCACTTACAAAGCGGCTTCGCTCTTTCGATCGAACAGATGGACCCGCGCGGGGTTCACCTCAAAAACCAAGGTCTCTCCCAAGGCCATTGGTGTTTCTGAATTGACTTCAACGGTCACACTCGCCCCGCCGCATTCGCACAGCAGAACCGATTGCGCGCCGACGTATTCCGATACCCGGACATCCAGCGTCAGCGCGGTCTCGGGCCTGGCGTTTTGCGAAAACGCCAGATCAGACGGGCGCACACCCAGCGTCAGCTCTTTGGCATTGTGCGATTGCGCCTTTTGCGCCGCCTCACCCTGCAACTTCAGATCAAACCCGGCACCGGTCACAAACGTTTCGGTGCCGCGCGTTTCCACGTCACAGTTCAAAAAATTCATGGGCGGCATGCCAAGAAACCCGGCAACAAACTTGTTGGCGGGGCGCTTGAACAGATCCTCAGGGGTGCCTTGCTGCTGAATATAACCGCCGTGCATCACGACAATCCGGTCCGCCAGCGTCATTGCTTCGATCTGGTCATGCGTGACATAGATCATGTTCTTTTCGACGCTCTGGCTCATCATCGCCAGTTCGGCACGCATCTGCCCGCGCAATTTGGCGTCCAGATTTGAAAGCGGCTCGTCGAACAGAAATATCCCGCTGTCCTTGGCCAGCGCGCGCGCCATGGCAACCCGCTGGCGCTGTCCGCCAGACAAGGCACCCGGCTTGCGGTCAAGAAACTCGGTCAGACCGACCATCTCGGCCACCTGACGGACCTTCTGGTCAATCTCAGCTTTGGGACGTTTCGCCAGACGCAACGCAAACGAGATATTCATCGCCACGTTCATATGCGGATAAAGCGCGTAATCCTGAAACACCCTCGCCAGGTCGCGCTCTTTCGGCTCCAAATGGCTGACCGGGCGACCGTCTATATAGATTTCGCCCTCGGACACATCTTCCAGACCGGCAATCATGCGCAGCGTCGTCGACTTGCCGCAGCCGGACGGACCGACAAGCACGGTGAACTCGTTGTCGGCCATCTCCAGATCAATGCCGTGCAGCACCTGCACAGCGCCGTATCGTTTGACCAGCCCCTCAAGTCTAATTTCCGGCATCGAATCCTCACTCCGTCTCAGCGGCAGTATTTTGTATACAAAAACAAAAGTAAATATGCAAAATTGCCAAACCGCGCCTGCTATGCTAATTTTAGGGCAGTCAGATCAGGATAATCGCATGAACACCCACACCAAAGTATCGACTGTGCAGCGCATTGAATCCGTTCTCATGGAAGAAATCAGCGTCGGCGAACTCAGCCCGGGCGTGCGATTAGACGAAACCGGTCTGGCCGAACGGTTCGGCGTCTCGCGCACTCCGATCCGCGAAGCGCTCAGCCGCCTGACCGCCCAGGGCATTCTGGTTCCCGGCGAAAAGCGCGGTGTGTTTGTTGCAGAATACAGCCGTCAGGAACTGTCGCAGATCTTCGAAGCCATGCATGAAATCGAAGCGGCCTGCGCCAGAATCGTGTCTCAGCGCCTTAATTTACTGGCCAGATCCGAAATCGAAGCGGCCCAGACCGAATGCCTGGCCGCCGCTCAGGCGGGCGACCGCGCCGGATATCTGCGCGCCAACGAAGCGTTCCACATCGCCATCTATCAGGCGACGGGTAACCCCTATATGGAAGAAATCGCCACCGAATTTCGGCGGCGCACCGGCCCGTTCCGCGCCAAAAAGTTTGAAACGAAGGATGATCTGATCCGGTCCGCCGAAAGCCATCAGGCCCTGATCGACAATATCTTCAGCGAAGATTCGGCGACTGCATCCAACGGCATGAGAACACATATGACAGAAAGCTTCATGCAAACGCTGAAAGTCAATTAGCACGCAAAATTTTGACTGAGAGCTTGCCTTTGTGCGCGAATACGTATTTTTGTATACAAAACAGATTCGAACGAAGGAGCATCGGTATGGGCGTTGCAGAAACCAAGATTTACCCGATCAACACGGGATGGCTTCAGGCCGACTTGGGCACTTATATTTTCTGGAAAGGTCCAGCGGGCAAGAAGTACTGGAACCCGGTCTACTGCCACTATGTCGATACAGGCGAACACAAGATCCTGATCGACACCGGCCTGCCAGACGCAGAACGGGCCACAAAATACCACCACAATTGCGAAAAACGCGGCTGCCTTCAGGTGCATGAGCACCTTGAACAAAAGCTTGGCGTTCACCCCGACGAAATCGACGCGATTGTGTTCACCCATCTGCACTGGGACCACGTGCAGAACATGAAGAAATTCAAGAACGCCCGCTACATCGCGCCCAAGGCCGAAATCGAAATGGCCTATAACCCTCTGCCGCTCTACTACCGCACCTACGAGGCGAATATCGGTGTCGAACAGGCTTATGCCGGGTGCGTGTTTGAAGCGGTCGAAGACGAATGCGAGGTTCTGCCGGGCATCACCATGTTCCACACGCCGGGTCACTCGGTTGGTCACATGGCCGTATCCGTTGCCACCAGCGCGGGCGATATCTGTGTCGTCGGCGACGCCATCTTTGTCGAACGCAACCTCGATCCCAACCCGGCGGAAAAATGGCGCTACTGGGTGCCGGCACGATTTGTAAATTCCTACGAAGGCTGGAAATCCGTCGAAGAAATCGACAAGCGCGCCGATTATGTCCTGCCCTGTCACGACGCGGCGGCCAATGAACGTTCGGACGTGTTCCCCTACAAAGGCATGCCATTGCGCAAGCGGCGGCAGCCAATTCCGGGCTATCAGTTCTATTTCGGCGATATGCCAGACGGGACGGCCAGCAAGGCCGCTCCCAAAATGACACAAGCCGAAGCAGATGCGTTCATCGCGGGGCTTGTCGATCCGAAAGACATGGCCGAACAATAGACCGGTGACGACACAGATCGAAACACTCGCAACGATCGCGCCGGCCTATGACGTGATCGTCTTTGACCAATGGGGCGTGCTGCACGACGGCACCGCGCCCTATCCGGGTGCGATTGACGCGGTGGGTGCCTTGCCAAACACATGCGCGGTTCTGTCCAACTCGGGCAAGCGGGCGCGCCCCAACGCAGAACGCATCACCGCAATGGGCTTTGCACCTGACGCCTTCGCCTCTGTGATGACCAGCGGCGAAGCGCTCTGGCGCGACATCGACGGCGGCAAGATCGCCGCCCAGCGCGTCTTTGCCGTCGAACGCGCCACCGGCGACGCCGCCGCCTGGGCGCAAGGTCTGAACATCAACCTGGTGACCACCCCGGACACTGCAGACGCCATCCTGATGATGGGCCTGCCCGACGGCACGCAACTGGCCGACTGGTCGGACGACTTGCAAAGCTGGCACGCTCTCGGCCTGCCGATGTATTGCTCCAACCCCGACCGGCAAAGCCCTCGCAAGGACGGGCTTGTGGTGTCCCCCGGCGCCATCGCTTTTGCCTATATCGACATCGGCGGGCAATCGTCGTTCTACGGCAAACCGCACCTGCCCATTTTCAACGCCATGGAAACCGTCTTCGGCAAAGGCCGCTATCTGATGGTGGGCGACAGCATGGAACACGACATCGCAGGCGCGCAGACCGCCGGATGGGACAGCCTCCTGATCCAGAATGGTCTCTATTCCAGCCGATTTGCCACCGATGACAGCGCGCAAGTTATAAAACAGCTTGCAAGTGAAACCTCTTGCGCACCGCCCACATACACAATGGAAGGATTGCAGTGATGACAGTTCCAAATCTGGTCACAGCACCGTTCCGCGCGCTTTCCGCCGCATTGGGCCAAGACCCGTTGCAGGTCCAGGGCCCCGGCGGCAACACATCGATCAAAGATGGATCGGTGATGTATATCAAAGCATCCGGCACCGAACTGGCAGATGCAGAACGCAAAGACATCTTTGTCGCGGTCGACCGCGACGCGGCCTGTCTGGAAGCACTGGAAAAAGCCGGGGACGGGTCGTGCAAGGACACGGTGCTCGACAAATCCCACGGCTTGCGACCGTCGATTGAAACCACCTTCCACGCCGCACTCGACCACCGGGTCGTGGCGCACACCCATTCGGTGGCAACCCTTGTCCACGCTATCAGCCCCGAAGGCCGCGATGTGGCCCGGCAAAAACTGCAAGGCCTGCCCTTTGTCATGGTGCCCTATGCAAAACCTGGCCTGCCGCTGACCCGGCAAATTCTGGCGCAGATGCAACACGACACGCGCGTCGCTATTCTGGAAAATCACGGCCTGATCTGCATGGGCGACACGGTCGATCAGGTGCGCGACCTGATCGCCTCTGTCGAAGACCGTCTGGCGATGCCCGCCAAACCCGTGCCCCCCGTCGCCCCCGCCAACCCGGCGCCTGCCGGGTTCAACTGGTCCGAACACAGCTGGCTGGCGACCGACAGCGCAGTCACCGATCTGGTTCTGGACGGCACATATTACCCGGATCACGTTGTCTTTCTGGGCCCGGCCCTGCCGGTGCAGGATCACGCGGGCAAACCGCCCGTGGTGCTGATCAAAGGGCAAGGCGTGCTGATCCGCACCGATGCGACCAGCTCGCAAGCCTCGATGTTGCAATGCATCGCCGATATCTTTGCGCGCCTGCCGGGCGACTGGTCGGTGCAGGCCATTGGTGCCAAGGCCGAAGCCGAGCTTTTGGATTGGGACGCCGAGAAATACCGCCAAGCCCTGGCCGCGCGCGCATGACGCTGACGCTGGGGGTCGACATCGGCACATCCGGCGTCCGCACAGCGGTGCTGGACGGCGACCGCGCGGTGTTGTCGATGGCGCGCGCCGAACACCCGCCGCAAACCGGACCCGGGATAGACGCCAACGATTGGTGGCGGGCCGTCGAACACTGCCTGACCAATCAAATGCAAGCGTTGCGGGCGCTGGGCCACGACCCCGGACAGATCACCGCGATATCCGTCGACGGTACCTCGGGTTCCATGGTCGTGACAGATGCAAACCTTGCGCCCACCAGCCCGGGCCTGATGTATAACTCAAAAGGCTTCCAGGCCGAAGCGGCGCGCATCGACGCCCATGCACCTGACACCCATATCACCAAAGGCAGCAACTCCGCCCTGGCGCGCGCGTTGCGACTGGTCGCCACCAGCCGCACGAAACCCGCGCATCTCCTGCACCAGGCCGATTTCATTGCGGCAAAACTGGCGGGCAGGGTGGGCGGGTCTGACTTCAACAACGCGCTCAAAACCGGGTTCGATCCGGAAACCGAAACCTGGCCCGATTGGATCGGCGAAGTGATCCCACCCGAAATTCTGCCGCAGGTACATGCGCCCGGAACAGCGGTGCAGCCTATGTCAGATGCCATCGCCCGCCAATTCGGCATGTCGACCGCTGCCATGGTCCACGCCGGTACAACCGACAGCATCGCGGCATTTCTGGCCGCCGCACCCTTGGACGAAGGCGTGGCGGTGACATCTCTCGGCTCGACGCTGGCGATCAAACTTCTCAGTTCAATCCGCGTCGATGACCCTGCCGTCGGGCTCTATTCGCACCGGTTGGGCGACCTCTGGCTGGCAGGCGGCGCGTCCAACACCGGCGGCGCGGTGCTCAAGTCGTTTTTTACGGCAGAAGACCTGACAAAGCTCAGCCAGCGGATTGACCCGGATCACCCCCAGAACCTTGGGTATTACCCACTGCTTACCCAGGGCGAACGGTTTCCGATCAACGATCCCGACCTGCACCCCAGAATGACACCGCGCCCCGATGATGATGCGGCGTTCTTGCAGGCATTGTTCGAAGGCATGGCGATGATCGAACGGGACTGTTACGCCGAAATCGCCCGAAAAGGCGGCCCGCACCCATCGAAAATCATCACGGCAGGCGGCGGCGCCCAAAACCCGGCATGGGCCCGCATTCGCGCCCGGACCCTGGGCATCAAGCCTGTCGCGGCAGACCAGACCGAAGCGGCGATTGGCGTCGCAAAACTGGCGGCAGGATAAAGAAAGACCCCCGCAACATCCGTCGCAGGGGCCAGGAGTTAACATGTGGGTGTGGCGTTAAACGAAGGAAACGTTGACGTTTTCCTCAATATACAAAGACGCGCTGCCAGATGTGTAAATGTCATAGCTGACACCACTGATGCTGGTCGTCCCGGTTTGGGTAAAGCTGCCTTGGCCCATGCTGTCAGCCACAACCGTGTCCGTGGCACCGCCATTGATCAACAGCTGGTCGGTGGACGACGCCAGATCAACCAGATCGTCAATGTTCAGCGTCAGACTGTTGCCGTTGCCGCCCAGATCAACCATCTCGACACTGTTGAAGATGTCATTGCTCAGCGCCGTCAAATCCAGCGACAGACCCGATCCATCAAACGAAATGGCTTCGTGTTCGCCGTCAAAGTCGATCACGCCGCTTTCCAGCGCCGCCACGTTGGCGCTGGTCAGACCGAAGACATCGTCATAGACATCAATGGTGCCGTCCTGATCGATATCGTTCGATTGCAGGCCCAGGCTGTCGATGCTGACATTGTCCAGATACAGATCAATGCCATTCTGTCCCACCGGGGTCGTGTCCGAAAACTCGATCGTGGTCTGGGTTCCGGTCGCCTCAAAGACCAGCTCGTGCGTGACAGGGGCATCGCCAGTGTTCATCGCAACGCCAAGCTGGGCAATCTCATCCGTCCCGTTCAGTGCGCGTGCAGCCAGGCTGACCGTGTCGGCACCGCCGCCATTGGTCAAAGACTGAAAGCTCACCACATAGGTTTGACCCGGAATGGTGTTGATCGTCTGCATGGCCAGCCCGTCGGCATTCGTGCTGCCGCTGTTGATGATGACCGCATCGGTAAACGCACCGACATTGGACCGCGCGGCACCGCTCAGCGTCCAACCTGTATCAGCACCACCGTCAAAGCTGCCGTTTTCAATCGAAGGATCGAACGCGTCATCCAACCCGTCGCCATTGGCGTCAATGTTCAACAGATCCACAAAGGCATGACCATACTGGGCCGAAAGCAAATCGCCCGTTCCGTCGCCGTTGCTGTCAGTGTCCAGCCGGTTGATGACACCATCGCCATCCACATCAAGCGGAAACTCAGGCACAACGATATTCACAGCCGCACCATAGCCCGCTGGGCCCGTAATCGTCTGGAAACTGATCGCGTCTACCCGCAAATCCGGATCAAGGTTGGTGAACCGAACCGTGCCTTCGCCCTGCGCCTGGAAACCGTTGCCTTGCGCAACCTGTTCACCATTATAAGTCTGCTCGGCTAGGGTCAGCGTCGAAGACGTGTCCGTATCGGGATGGATCATCCCAAGAACATCAAACTCAACGTTGTCTTGCGTGGACCCGTCAGAATAGGTCACCCGAAAGCGACCGATACGGGTCGACCCCGAAACGCCGGTGAACACAAGGTCCGGCGCCTCAATAGGCGTTTCAAATTGCAGAGTCTTCGGCGCGGTCGACGTTGTTTCAAGGAAATTGAACCCATGACCGGATGCCAAGGCGCTTCCAGCGTCGAACGAGACGCTGTTCTGGAACGCGCCCACACCATAGTTGATCGCATCGCCATCAACCACACCGGCCAGAACCACCATATCCGGCGTCTCATCAACATCCAGAATACCATCGTCGTCGTCATCGATATCCACAGAATCGGCCACGCCGTCGCCGTCGGTGTCCAGAACCAAAGTCACGTCAGCGGCGGCAGATCCACCTGGCACCGGATCAAATTCGTCCATCAGCGCCGAAATCTCAGCGCCGTCAAACACCGGATCATCGGGGGTCACCGACCACGTACCATCGGGGCCAACCACAGCCGTCCCGACCACAACGTCAGCCGCGTCGCGCAGCGTCACGTTTGCGCCGACCAGACCGGTCCCGGTGATCGTGACGCCATTGAATATCGCGTCCATCGCAAACGGCAGGTTATCAACCTCGTCGCCCACATCGGCCAGGACATCCGGGGTGCCGTCCTCATTGGTGTCAGCCAGCGTAATCCCGACCGAACCTTCGGCTTGATCCGCGCTTTCGTCATAAGCGTCATCCAGACCGTCGCCATCGCTATCCAAACCGGACGGCGCGACATAGGCCTGATTGTATTGCGCTTCGACATTGTCAGGAACACCCGACCCGTCGCTGTCGGTGTCCAGGCTGTCAATCACCCCGTCACCATCTGTGTCGCCGTTCAGAACCGAGATCTTGATCGGCGTATAGCTTGAACCATTGCCACGGACGTTGAAGGTCGACACCGGCGCGTTTGTGGTAATCGACCAGGTCGCATCCTCGGCGGCAATGTCGGCACCAGCAATCTCGGTAAAGATCAGAACACCGTTTTCATTCGTTTCAATCGAAAGCTGACCATCCGGGTCATACACAGTGAACCCGCCTGCGGCTTCCAGACGAATTTCATCGCCACCGCCCAGCGTCTGCGGTGTGAAATCGCCAAAACTGGTTGTTTCATGGGTGAATTGTACGACCAAAGGCTGACCAAAGTTGAATTCAACATTGTCGCCGCCTTCGGCCTGATAGACCGGCTGCGGGTTATCAGGATCAATCGCGTCATTCGCACGGCCACCCAAAATCAGGTTGCCCGCCGCGTCGCCACCTTGCCTGC
The DNA here is from genome assembly GCA_937924905.1 of uncultured Paracoccaceae bacterium. Taxonomy (GTDB): domain Bacteria; phylum Pseudomonadota; class Alphaproteobacteria; order Rhodobacterales; family Rhodobacteraceae; genus JAJDOD01. Next base: position 149,125 of record CALDUK010000001.1, read on the forward strand.
TTTGCGCGCTGACATCCGTGACAAAAACCGCCTGAACGCTGACCGGCTGACCGTCGACTGTCACGTTTGCAAGCGTCTGAACCTGACCGTTCACATAGTCAGACAAAATCAGGTTGCCGTTCTCAAACGTCACGCTGTCGCCTTGCAGCGCGCTCAGATTAAGCGCAACAAACTGGCCCGGCTCGTTGACGTCCAGAATACCATCATTGTCGTCATCAATATCGACTGTATTCGCAACGCCGTCAGCGTCTGTATCCAGTTGCAGCGTCGCCGCGGACGGCGCCGAATTGCCCTCGGCACCGATCTGTGTGGCCGAAACAACGGCACCGTTTTCAAAGGGTGCAGCGGGCGTATACGTCCAGTCACCATTGCCATCGACAGGCACCTCAACGGGTTCGTCAACGCCGGGGATCGTCAGCTCGACCACGCTGTTTGCCAGGCCGGTGCCGGACAAAGTTGTGCCCAAACCGGTCACCAGCGTGTCAACGCTGGGTGCGGCAATCGCATCGTCACCCGATCCGCCAATCGCAGCGGCCGCGCCGCCTATGCCCAGAATGCCCGCAACGCTGCGAACCGAAGACGCGCCAAAAACGCTTGATGCGGCCAGTTCACCGGTTCCGGCCGCAACCTCTGCGGTGGCTCCTGCGTCTGCAAAAGACACTTCTGACAATCCAGACCCGTCATCAACAAGCAAACGATGTTCGTCGCCATTGGGTAATTCCGTGAAATAGCCATCCAAAATAATTTGTTTGCCGTTCGACAATTCCAAAATCAAATCATTCCCGCGACGCGCGGTTGAAACGATTTGATTGCCGTCCAGGTCAACCTGAGTGACCGTTGCAAAATCGTTCGGTAATTCAATTGCTTGGGGCGCAGTATCCGAAATAAGTGTGGAATCGTTCGTGTCTTTGACAGTAATTGTCGTCATCAGTTCAGTCCCTAGTTCAAGCGGCAAAACTGATAACGGTTTTTATTGTGAAACAGCCGGTTAAAAATTCGATAATGGGGCTTATGAAGCTGAAATGTGACTAATATTTGTTCACCATAGGAATAATTCAGCCTTTCCGAATACATGTGATCCAGATCACAATTTGGGGCCAGTCGCGCACAGGGTTTGCCCGGCGATCCTGCTGAGGTCGGCATATGTTTTGGCCTCCGCCTGACCTGAACCACACTTGCATCACCTTGCCCATAAGTTACCGTTCCGAAACGCCAGAACGGACAATCAGATGACCATCTATTTCCAGAAAACCCATCAACGCGCCTTCGGGACTTACCCGTTAACGGGTGACACCGCGCGCAAAGCCATCGATGCCGCCATCCAGACGGGCTACCGCGCCTTCGACACCGCCCAGATGTATGGCAACGAAGCCGAAACGGGCGAAACCCTGCACGCCAGCGGCCTGCCCCGCGATGCCTTTTGCATCACGACCAAAGTGCAACCGTCCAACTTCGGCGACGACCGTTTCCTGCCCTCGGTTGACGCCAGCCTGAAAGCGCTGGGCGTCGATCAGGTTGATGTGCTCTTGCTGCACTGGCCGACACCCGGCGGCGACATCGCGGCATCGCTTCGGCTGTTGGAACAGGCCCACGCCCGCGGGCTGGCAAAACACATCGGCGTTTCAAACTACACCGTCGCGCTCCTGACCCAGGCGACCCAGATCATCGACACGCCCCTCGTCACCAATCAGGTCGAATTTCACCCGCTTCTTAATCAGGATAAACTTCTCGCAGGCGCCACCCGGTTGGGCATTCCGCTGTCCTCCTATTGTTCTGTCGCTCGGGGCGAGATCTTCAAGCATCCGCTCTTCGCCGACCTTGGCCACAGCTACAACAAGACAGCCGCCCAGGTGGCATTGCGCTGGATTTTGCAAAAGGGCGTCAACGTGAATGTCATGTCGACCAATCCCGACAATATTCGCGCCAATTTCGAGATCACAGATTTCACGCTCAGCCATGTCGATATGGCCCGGATTGATGCGCTGACGGCCACGAATTTTCGTATCGTGAACAAGGCCCTTGTGCCGTTTGCACCCGCGTTTGACTGACACGCACGCGAAAACCCCGGATTGACGTCAATCCGGATCAACAAGCGTTTCACTCGCACCTTCCCCATGCCCTGGCCTGAAACAGGCCGTGGCCGGGAATGCGCCCATATCTGTGGACCCGCCATCTTTGAAAATGACGCAATCCCCCGGATCGGACAGCAGGGACCACTGGCTTGTCGCCGCAAAACGCCCCTGTGCTATGGTATGCGTGGCCAAACCAAATGGGCGATTTGGCCAACAGGGGGAAGTATCGCGGACAAAGACAAACACCGTGTAAACTGACCGTGCGCACGGCGCGACACCCCCGACTTCAACGGCTCGGCGGGCCGACTGTCAGGCCAATAACCTACGGAAAACGCTTAGGAAAATACCAGAACCAGCGATGGCACCAGCGTCAAAACCGCGATCACGAAAATCGCCATGATCAAAAACGGCAAAACCCCTTTGACCGCATCCTCAAGCGTCGTTTTGGCCAGCACAGACGCGATATTCAGACACAAACCAGCAGGCGGCGTAATCAAGCCAACACACAGGTTCACAACAACCAAAACCGAGAAATGCGTCGGGTCAATTCCCAGCGAAACCGCGATTGGGAAAAACACCGGCATCAGCATAACGATGGCTGCATTGGTTTCGATGAACATGCCAACCAGCAGAAGTAAGATATTGAGAAATATCAGAAAAACCAGCGGGTCCGAGATATTGTCCAGCACAAAATCCGCAATCGATCGCGGGATACCCACATAGGCCATAACCCAGCTAAACGCTTTGGCAGCCGCCACAATCATCATGATCACAGCCGTCGTCCGCGCCGCAGATCCCAGGCTGTCTACAAAGACGCTCAACGTGATTTTGCGATAGACAAAAACGCCCACCAACAACGCGTAAACCGCTGCAACTACAGCACATTCGGTGATGTTGAACACGCCCGAACGGATGCCGCCCAAGACAAAAACCGGCAAAAGCAACGCCCAGCTAGCCCCTTTGAACGCCGCCCAGATTTCCCCGCCCGTCGCACGTCCATGCATCGGATAACCGCGCTTACGGCTGATATAGCTGACCATCAAAAACATCGTCAGCATGTAGAATAACCCAGGGATCAATCCCGCCAAAAACAGCGTTGTCACCGATTGATTGGTCAGTGTGGCAACCACAATAAACGGGATCGACGGCGGAATAATCGGGGCCATCACATTGGCCGCGGCCAGCACACCTGCGGAAAAATTCGCCGGATAGCCCGACTTTTTCATCGCCGGAATCATGATCCGCCCCAAGGCCGAGGTATCGGCCACAGCCGAACCTGAAATGCCTGCAAACATGGCCGAAGACAGCACCGCGCTCATCGCCAGACCGCCGCGGAACCGGCCCATAATCGCGTTGGCCAGCGCCAGCAATTTCTCGGTAATCCCCCCCGATGTCATCAAGCTGCCGGCCAGCACAAAGAACGGGATCGCCAGTAAGGAAAAGCTGTCCAGACCGGTGAAAATGTTCTGCGGGATCACCATCAACGGGATGTTCCCGATCAGCATCAAAGACAGGATCGATCCGCAAATGATCGAAAACGCAATCGGCAGTCCGATCAGCATCAACAACAGTGTGGTGCCCAAAAGTGTGGTGACGATAAGCATGACGCGTTTGTCCGATCTTTACTTATTCAAACCCGTCCGCCTGCGCGGTCCAGTTGACATTGGTGCGCGAAAATCGCGCCAGCACCAGCATAAGGATCATCAACCCCGACCCCAGCCAAAGCGCGGCATAGACATAAATCATCGGCAAATCCATCGCGGCCGACAGCTGCACGGCGTTCATCTGAGCAAAGCCAAACCCGCTCCAACCCACTATGATTAAAGTGAAAAGCATGAACAGATCGCGAAAAATCAGCAGCCATTTCAGAATGCCGGGGCTGACGCGGTCCAAAAGCACAGTCACCGTCACATGCCCGCCGGTTTTGATCACAACGGCCGAGCCGATCAGCGCCATATAGGTCATCATAATCCGCGCCACTTCTTCCGACCAGGACGACGCGTCGTTCAGAACATAGCGGGAAAAGACCTGCCAGACGGTGACGGCACACATCACAAACAGCATCGATGCGATCACGAAATTCAGCACAACCGCAATCCCGTCCGAAAGCCGGTCGGCCCAGTTTTTGTCTATCGGTGCGTTCGGCGTGTCTTCTGTCAGCATCAGAGGGTCCGTTTCGTTAGAAAGGGTCCGCCAACGGACAATCCGTTGGCAGACGTGTTTTGCGTCAGGCCTAGTTCACGGCCTGAACCTTCGCGACCCATTCCTGAAGCTCGGGAAATTCGCGTTCTGCATAGCCGTCCAAAGCGCCACGGAAGGCGTCGATGTCGACCGGCACAAAGGTCATGCCCTTGCTTTCAAGATCCGCTCGCAGCTCGGCCTCGGTATCGACCATGCGCGCGCTGGCGTCCTGCATCACCACTTCGGCAGCATCCGTCAGGATGGCTTGCGTTTCTTCCGGCAGACCGTTGAAGTAATCGGCCGAGAAGATCAGCGTCATTGCGCCAATCACGTGGCTGGTTTCCATCACGTAATCCTGCACTTCATACAGGCTGGCGTTGCGGATCACCTCAAGCGGGTTTTCTTGTCCGTCGATCAGCCCTTTTTCAAGCGATGTAAAGACTTCGGCAAAGCCCATAGGTACAGGGCTGGCGCCAAGGTTTTCCCAGGTTTCGCGGTACATCTTCAACGGCGGAACACGCAGTTTCAGACCGGCCAGTTCTTCCAGCGTCTCAGCCGGACGGCTGGCTGACAGATGGCGCGCACCTCGATATGCCGCGCCAAGCAGATGAAAGCCCGATTGTTCTTCAATGGCGCCAAAAAGTTCTGCGCCCACAGGCCCGAAATAGACCTTGTTGAAGTGGTCCACGTCCCGGATCAGATAGGGAAACGCTTCGATTCCGGCGATGGTGCCATAGCGATCAAGCGCACCAACGCTTTGCAACACAATCTGGTTCGTGCCAATGCGCAAACCTTCGATGGACTGTGGCCAGTCACCCGTTGTGCCGCTGGGCGAGATGTTGATTGTAATCGCGCCGTCCGACTTGCTTTCAACTTCGGCTTTGAACGCTTCGGCCACCTGACCCCAGTGGTCTTCGGTGTTGTAGATATGCGCGAATTGCAGCGTCGCAGGTTCGACTTCGGCAAAGGCCGCTGTTCCGATGCTGAATGCCGCAATCGCAGCCGTTAGGTTGAGTTTCATAAACATTGTTTTCTCCTCCAAGTGTTTACTTATTGCCGTTTGGCACGGTCTTGTTGTCAGTCTGTTTCAGCTGGTTCGCCCAGGAATCCCGGGTCATCCAAAGACAGGACAAGACCTGTCAAAGCCGCGGCATAGCTGTATTGCCGCAGCCCCATGGCCATACCTGTTGCGGTATGGGTAAAACTGGAATTGATGCTGCCACCACCCAGGCCACGCGCCCCTCCGGCGCTGGCGGATATGTTGGCAAAATGCACTTCGATACTGGGCCGGCCTGTGTCTTCCAGCGCGTGGCGCACGCCTTCGCCCACCGTCGTCAGCCCGGCGGGATTGATGATATAGCCGTCAACGCGTTCCGCGCTTTCGTGTATAAATTCCAGGATTTCACCCTGAAAGTTGGACGAAAACGCTTCGACCTCGACGCCCAGACCTTCGCCGAAGGCGCGGACATATGCCTTCAGATCGTCAAGCGACCCAATCGCGCCGTACACCTTTTTGGATCTGCGGCCCAGGCTGGACATATTAGGCCCGTCAATGACCGCGATGCGATGCTTGCGCGTGCTTTGCCGGGCAATGGTAACGGTGTTTGTCGTAGACATCCGGGGGTTCCTTTAGTTGTAACGAAGACCAGCATCGAGGTTCAGCGTCTGGCCGGTCATGTAGTCGCTTTGGGGCGAGGCCAGGAACATTACGCTGCCGATCATGTCGTCTGACGATCCTTTGCGTTTAAGCGCCTGCGCCGCGATGATATCGGCCCATTGATCTTCGCGAATGGTTTCGCGCGGCACCTCGGTGACGATGCCATGCGGGCTGATCGCGTTGACGTTGATGTTGTCTGGACCAAGCTCGGTCGCCAGCGCGCGGGTCATGCCGATCACCGCCCCTTTTGACGCGATGTAATGGGCGTAATTCGCCCGCCCCGTGACAACGACCGAGGACGAGATATTGATGATCTTGCCGCTGCCCTGCGCTCGCATCGGCCCGGCGACAGCCTGACAGCACAGGAACACACCGCGCGCATTGACACCCATCACGGTATCAAATTCCTCGGGCGTGATTTCCGTAAACGCCTTCATCTTAAGGGTCGAAAAGATCGCCGCATTGTTGACCAGCACATCAATGCGACCAAAGCGGTCCAGCACCTGCTGCGCCATCGCATCGACCGAGGCTTTGTCAGACACATCCGTTTCAATCGCGACGGCTTTGTCGCCAATCCCGACAGCAACGTTCTGGGCGGCTGTGCCGTTAAGATCGACAATCGCGACCGACCCCCCTGCGGCTGCAAAGGCATGCGCATATTGCCGCCCGATCCCCTGACCGGCCCCGGTGATGATGATGGTTTTTCCGTCAAACGACATGGCAGTTTTATTCCTTTGCAGTGGTCAGCGGGGGCCTGCGCATCGTGCCCATTCCGCCATCAAGTATCAGGGTGGTGCCGGTGACCGACCGGTTGGCGGGGTCTGCCAGAAACAGAACCGCATTCGAAATCTCGTCGGGGGCCACCATCTGGCCCGTGGGCTGGCGCGCTTCGAAACTGCGCCGCTTGGTTGCCGGGTCAGGGTCGCGGGCGGCCAGTTCGGCCATGAATGGCGTGTCGACCGTCGCGGGCGCGATGCAATTGACGCGAATGCCCTCGTCCACCAGATCCGTCGCCACCGACAGCATCATGGATTGCACGGCCCCCTTGCTGGCCGAATAAAGCGCGCGTTCGGGAATACCGTTGATCGCGGTGCAAGACGACATCGCAACGACCGAGGCCGCGTCCGATTTGCGTAACCATGGCAAGCTGGCGCGCAGCACCCGCATCTGCCCCATGACGTTTATGTCGAATGTCCGGTGCCAGTCTTCTTCGGAACCGGCCTCGACACCGCCGACAAAGCTGACCCCCGCGTTGTTGACCAACAAGTCCAGCTTGCCCGCGTCGCTTAGAAAGCCATCAATCGCCGCCGTGACCTCGGCCTGATTGCGCACATCGGCAATCAAAGGGCTGACCTCGGCGGGCACGCCGGTGTCCGTCAAGTCCAGTCCGCCGACCCTATAACCCGCCAACACAAGCGCCGCGCTGACTGATTGGCCGATGCCCGATGCGGCCCCGGTGACAAGTGCGATCTTGCTCATGGTGCAACCTCGCGGATGGTGGTTTCGGCCCGCTGCCAATGGCGCGCCAAAATCGCGAAGACGTCCGATGCATGGGTCAGAACGCCCATATGCCCAGCGCCCGCGACGACATCGTGTTGCACGCTTGGGCATTTTCCCAAAAGGCTGTGCGCGATCTTGTCACCGACAGATGGCGGGGTGGATTGATCGTTTTCAAAGGAACACACCAAGGTCGGGGGGAAAGGCCCGGGCAAGGCGTCATAGCCCGCAAATTCCGCAAGCGCGGTCCAGCACGCATCAAACCCGGCAGGCGTCATTGCCGCAATCTTTGACCGCACAAAGTCCACGTCTGATCCGGATGCGTTTTCCCCGAACCAGCGGTTCAGGGTGTCTTCCGTCACTTTGCACAGGGTGCCATCGGCGACCGCAGTGGCCCGTTGCCGAAAGGCGTCCAGCCCCGCAAAAGGCGTCGCAATAAGGCTAAGCGATGCGATACGCCCCGGTGCGTTCTGTGCCAGGCAGGCCACGACAGCACCGCCCAGTGAATGCCCGACCACATGCACCTGTGCGCTGTCGATCTGATCCAGCGCACGCTTGGCATCGGTTACAAAATCCTGAAACGACGATGGCGCGGTGTCAGCGGACACGCCATGCGCCCTTTGGTCATAGACGCAAATCTCTTGCGTCGGACCCAATGACGCGATGGCCGCCCAAGCATCCCCGTCCAGCCCCAGGGAGTGCAGGGCAAGGACGGGGAAATGGTCCGAGGATGGGCGCGACGGGCGCGATAGGGTCCGCAGGTCGACCATCACTCGGCACTCACCGGTTCGGCGTTGACGTCATCGTTCAGCCAATCGGCCAGAACCGATTGGAGATCGCCGCCAAGCGTCGGTGGATACCGATCGACCGGCGCGGCGTGACCGGCAAATTTGATGGGGTTGCCCACGACATCAATCGCGGGCGCGGTGCCGTTTTCAATCTGTGTGATCATGCCGCGCCCGTAGGTCCGGGCGTCATCCAAGGCTTCGGGCACCGATTTGATCAGGGCGACGGGCACGTCTGCGTCTTCCAGAATGCCAACCCAGTCTTTGGCATCGCGCGCCAAAAAGGCGGGTTCCAGAATGCCCCACAACGCGTCTTTGTTTTCAAGCCGCAACCGGCCCGAGACAAAGCGCGGATCGGTCGCGAGGTCTGGCATATCAAGCGCCGCGCACAGCCCTTCCCACATCCGGGTGGTGTTCGCAGTGATCACCACTTGACGCCCATCGCGCGCGACAAAGGACCGATAGGTCGGAATTGAATCGTGCCGTGCCCCCTGCGGCCCGGGTGTAACCCCGGCAATCAGCGCATAGGCACTTTGATAGGACAGCATCGCCAATTGGCAATCCAACATGGAAACATCAATCATCTGGCCCAGACCGCTGCGTTCGCGGTTGGCCAGCGCGGCATTGATTGCAATCGTCGCATAAAGACCCGCAACCGTGTCACCTGCCGGGATACCCAGGCGCACCGATGGCCGGTCGGGTTCTCCCGTCAGGCTCATCACGCCGGATTCCGCTTGCACGATCATGTCGTATGCAGGGCGGTCTTTCCACGGGCCGTTTTGCCCGAACCCGCTGATCGAGGCCCAGATCAAAGCCGGATGCGCCGCGCAGATCTTGGCCGGATCAATGTTCAAACGCTGCAAGACACCGGGTCGGTAATTGTCGACCACCACGTCGGCCTTGGCGATCAGATCAAGCACCAGAGCCTGGCCTTCCTTGGATTTCAGATCGACCGCGACCGACCGCTTGTTGCGGTTGTTGGCCAGGAAATACGCGCTGTCTTCGCCCACAAAATGCGGTGGAATGTGACGGCTGGAATCGCCCGCCGGGGATTCGATTTTGACGACATCGGCGCCCAGATCGGCCAGCACCTGTGTGCAAAACGGACCGGACAGAAAGGTTGTCAGATCAAGCACTTTATAGCCCTTCAGAACCGGGTTCGATCTTTGGCCTGCCATCAGAATTTCGCCCCCAAGTCATGCGACAACTGCCGGACCCGTTGGGCCAGGTTCTTGCCAATCAGGTCAATGTCGCTGTCGCTGTTTCGGCTTTCAGGCGCGGTCAGGCATATTGACCCGATGATGCCCGACCGATCAAACAGGGGGGCGGCAATACCGCGAGACCCGGGAAGTTTCTCGCCATAGCTGACGCAATATTCGGCGCGGCGGATGTCGCGCAAATCGTTGATCAGCATATTGAAATCAGGCGGGGTCGCGTCATTGCCGGGCGCATTGCCTTCGGTTTCCAGAATTTCAGCGACCTTGTATTCGGGAAGTTGGGCCAGAATGGCTTTTCCCGACGCGCCCCAGACCAAGGACAAAGGCTTGTGCATGTCGATTTGGTACAAGAGCTTTTGCTGCCCATCACAGCGGATCGCAAAGCTGAGGCTGTTTTCGGTGGGCAGGTACTGACCAAAGAGGATGGTTTCGTTATGGGCGGCAGCCAAGTCTTCCAGCGCATGGGCAATAAAGTCCATCTGGCTTGCGCCATTTATCACCTGAGCGCTGACCCGGTAGAATTGCGGCCCGATGGCATAGCTGCGGGATTCCAGCACATCAGCCACGAACCCCTCGTCTTTCAAAAGGCCCAGAAGGCGGTGCACTGTTGATGGGGCAAGGCCCATCTGGTCTGAGACATATTTGATTGTAACCGGGCCGTCGGCATCCGCCAAAAGCGCAAGCAGACGCAAGGCGCGGCTGACCGTGCCCGTCGGCGTTGTTTTTTCGGTGGAAACGGAAGACGCAATTGTCATTGGACCGCCTCAAAAATGTGGATGGTACAGGCCCCGTGATCCATGCCCGCGATACCGCCGCCGGTCACATGGGTCATCGCCGTCTGCGCTGCTTCAATCTGCCGGACGCCCGCCTGGCCCGTCAGATGCCAAAACGCTTCGACGGCCTGAGCCACACCCGAGGCCCCAACGGGATGCCCCTTGGCGATCAGCCCGCCGCTTGGGTTGACTACCACCTGGCCACCGTACCCGGTTGCACCGCTGCGCAGAAAATCAGCCGCATCGCCTTCTGGGCAAAGACCCAGCGCTTCGTAATATACCAGCTCGGCGATGGTGAAGGCATCGTGCAGCTCGACCATATCCAGATCATCTGCGCCAATCCCGGCCGCCTCATAGGCGTCTGCCGCAGAATGATAGGTGATCTCGGGGCGCAGCATATGGCGAAAGCCGGTGGTCGCCTTGCCGGAATGCAGGACGCTGGCCGCGACGGCCATGCCCCTGGCGCCCAGTGCCTTGCGCCTGTGTTCAGACACAATCACCAGCGCCGCAGCCCCATCGCCCGTCGGGCAGCATTGAAACAGGGTCAGCGGGTCGGCAATCGGGCGCGAAGCCAGCACTGCTTCGGCTGTAACTTCGGACTGGAATTGTGCAAAGGGATTTTGCGCGCCGTGTTTGCGCGCCTTGACGCTGACGGCGGCCAGAATATCGACTGTTTCGTCCCGTTCGTGCAAGAACCGTTTGGCCCGCATCGCATAAAGCGCAGGCATGACCATGCCATTCTGCACCTCGGGGTCTTCGGCCACCAAGGGCAAGGTGCCGCCGCCAAACTGGGTCAGCTTGTCGACCCCGATGACAAGGACGGCATCTGACTGACCGCTTTGGATACGCGACGCTGCCAGGTGAATAGCCGTTGCCCCGCCCGAACAGGCGTTGTCAACATTCAGCATGGGTACAGCACCCAGCCCGATTTCCTTGGTGATCCGTTGGGCTGTCAGCATGCCGCCAAAGGCGTGGCCACAGACCACGCTGTCGATGGTGGCTGGGTCAATACCGGACGACAGGATCGCGTTCATCGCGGCTGGTGCGCCCAGACCGGCATAACTTGATTTGGGGTATTTCCCCATCGGGATCATCGCCGCCCCAATGACAGTTGCGCGGGTCATGCGACGTCTCCAACCGGTGAAACCCACCAAGCGCTGTCATCGGCCTGCAAGATGACAGGCTGGTCACAGGTCAGCGTGCCCTGGCTGCGCACATGCGCCAGAACCCGTAGACCGTTTTCAAAATCGACATACCCAATCGTATAGGGCGTCTCGCGCGTGGCCGAGATATGGATCGTTGAAAAACTGTAAAGCGTGCCTTGCGGACCAAAGGTGATCTGTTCCATGTCGCGCGCGCCGGTTTCGGGGCAGAATTCTTTTTGCGGAAACGCCATTGTGCCGGAACTGGCAGACCGGCTGCCGACCAGAACGACCTGACCATCCTGCGTCTGAAAATCTTTGCGGTTTTCGATATCGAGATCCGAAATGGGCAAATGATCCGCGGTGCATGCCTGACCTGCCATTGCCTGCGTGTCGGTATCAATGGGCATGAAGATGCTCCTTGGTGCTGGCATCACAGATGATCGCGGTCAGAAAGGCGCTGACCCGTGCCGCGAATTGATCCGGCACTTCCACCGCCGGGGTGTGGCCCGCGTCTTCAAACACATGGGTTTCCGATTGCGGCAAATGCGTTGCGATGCGCGCCATGTCGGCGGGCGATTTCGCTTTGTCCTGTTGACCGGCCAACAGCAGGACGGGGCCGTCATAAGTGGCCAGCACGTCGTTATAGTCGGGATGCGCGAACATGCAGGCCGCGACTTCGGCCATTGCGGCCGGGGTTTGCGCAAAGCGTTCTATCCAGAACGAAACGGATGGGCCGGGTGCGGCAAGGGCGGTGTCGCCGAACATCAGGCCCGCAATCGTTTCGCGGGTTTGGGGGCCGGGGCCACTGGCAAGAAAATCGATCAGCTTTGCAAACCGTTCAGGGTTTTGTTCGACCTCGGCTGTGCAACAGCTTAGGACAAGCGATGTCACCTGTTTTGGACGGTGACGCAAAAGGTCCATCGCGACATAGGCGCCCATGGAACTTCCGACCAAATGCACCTGATCCATGCCGGCTTCGTCCAGCCAAACCAGAATATCCTGCGCCAATTGCGCAACCGTCGGGGGATGCGCGCCGCGCCCTGTCCCGTCCTGGCCACGAAAGGTCGGGGCGGCGCAATCATGCGTCTGTGACAGAAGCGACGCGGTGGGTTCGAACATCTGGCCGGTGAAGAACAGGGAATGCAGCAGGATCACTGGGGTGGCATCGCCGCCCTGGGACTGACGCGGCCAATGGCGAACAGACATCTGATATCCATCTGACAGGATAACGTCTCTGATGTCGGCCTTGCGCACGTTGAGTTCCCCCCTTCCCTGTATTCCGATCAACGGAAACGCATCCCGCTGAGTGATAGGCTAATTCGGCATTCGTGGATCCGTCAAAGAAATTTGCCCACTGTCTGGCCAGTTTTCCGCTGGGCAGAAAATTCCGGCAACCTTGGTGCTGTGCTTTTCGCGGGGCTTAAAGGGCCGCTGATCAGGTCATGGCGGGTCGCTGAAAGCTGACCCGAAAAAGCTGGAACTCGCCAAACACAACGATAAATGCAACACTCTGGGTGAACCGCAAAGGTGCCAAGGCGGATGGCTGAACAAGTTTACAATTCACGCGAACATCGTTCGAACTGGGTGCGGTTGCGCACGCTTATTGTTTTGCGCTGGATCGCAATTTTCGGACAGCTTGCGGCACTGACGATTGCGCAGAGACTGTTTGATCTGGACCTGAACATCGGGCTTTGCTTTATGGCCATCGGCGCGTCAATCGTCGCCAACCTGGTGGCCGAATTTGTCTACCCCGAGAACAAGCGCCTGTCTGAAACCGAAGTCGCGGGGATGCTGACCTTTGATATCCTGCAATTGTCCGGGTTGCTGGCGCTGACCGGCGGTTTGAACAACCCGTTTGCTGTGTTGATCCTGGCACCTGTCGCAATTTCCGCCATGGCGCTGAAGCCGATAACCACCGCGTGGATCTCTGGCCTGTCTGTCTTGCTGGCTGTCATTTTGACATTCAATTTTGTTCCGCTGACGACCGAAACGAATGAAGTTCTGGCAATTCCAGACATGTTTTTGTTTGGTTTCCTGATCTCGATCACAATCGGCGTCGTTTTTCTTGCAGTCTATGCCGGGCGCGTCACCGCCGAGGTTCACGCCATGTCGGACGCGCTGACCGCCACCCAGATGGCGCTGGCCCGTGAACAAAAGCTGACCGATCTGGGCGGTGTGGTTGCCGCTGCGGCGCATGAGTTGGGCACGCCCTTGGCCACCATCAAACTGGCGAGCGGCGAATTGATCGAAGAATTAAGCGACCAGCCAGAGCTTCGGGAAGACGCCGCGCTTATTCGGGATCAGGCGGACCGCTGCCGCGATATTCTTCGGTCAATGGGACAAGCGGGCAAGGAAGATCTTCACATGAAGCAAGCCCCGATTGGGGCCGTTGTCCGGGAAGCCGCCGAACCGCATGCCAATCGTGGCAAGCAATTGCACTATGACATCGGTGGCGGGGCGGGCGCGCTGTCCGAGCAGCCGATCATCATGCGTCGCCCGGAAATCATTCACGGTTTGCGGAATCTTGTACAAAACGCAGTTGATTTTGCGTGCGAACATGTCTGGATCGACATTCTTTGGGATGAAAGCCATGTGAAGGTGCGCATCATCGACGATGGGTCCGGCTTTTCGTCAAACGTTATGAACCGCCTGGGCGATCCGTTTGTTGGCCGCAAAGCCCGCGCCGGGAACCGACCGGGATACGAAGGCATGGGGTTGGGGTTGTTTATTGCCAAAACCTTGTTGGAACGATCGGGTGCAGACGTCAGCTTTGCCAACGGCAGAACCCCATTTGAACCAAAACCAGAACCGGGCGAACGGGCCGGTGCCGTTGTCGAAGCCAGATGGCGACGCGAAGGACTGGGCGAAACCAATCAAGCCGGACGCGCAGCGCTTGGCGCAAATGTTCCCATCGAAGCCTGACCCGATCGCCGTTCCTTAACGGTCCATTAACCAACATGATCGACGCTTGTGCCACGTGTGTATGGGAACAGTGTTGTGTCAGATATCGTTCAGTTTGGGTTTAGTAGTGGTGTTGCTTTTCTGGTTGTCTGGGGTTTGTTCTATCTGTCCCGCACCAAGAAACCTGATCAAAGCGACCGCATTTCTGACGACCGATTGGTTTTCCTGATCAGGGGCGATCAGATTGTTGACGCCAATGCGGTGGGTCAGTGCCTGGTCGCATCGCCGGATGGCAAGCCGGGTGAAATGAACAAACTGCGCTTGTTTCTGGGCACACATTTTTCCGATGTCGAAACGCTTTTGACTACCCAGGCCGGGCCAGATCGTGTCTTGTCGCAATCCATCGACGGCAAGGTTCAGGCGATACGGTCCAAAATTGGCGATACGATCAAACTGCGAATCTCGTTCGCTGCCGCCAGCATCCCTGTCGATGGCGACATCCACACATTGCGCGCCATGGAACGCGAGCTTGAGACATTGCGCGCCAATATATCCGCCGCACCCTTTTTGTTGTGGCGTCAAAATCCGGCAGGTCAGGTGACGTGGGTGAACCAGGCTTATGTGAATGTCGCAGGCAAAAAAGTTGGGTTCGACGCCGGAAGCTGGCCGCTTCCCGCCCTTTTCCCGTCGCTGCGGACCCTGCCCACACTGAAAGGATCGGAATCCAGACGACTATCCCTGACCGGCAAAGGCGACGACGCGGAATCCTGGTACGATTGCCATATTTCACCCTTGGGCGACGACATTCTGTGTACCGCCATTCCGGCGGACGAAGCCGTTCAGTCCGAAGAAAGACGGCGCGAATTTACCCAGACGCTGACCAAGACCTTTGCCGAACTTGCCATTGGGCTGGCGATCTTTGACCGGTCGCGCCGGCTTATTCTGTTCAACCCAGCCTTGATGGACCTGACCAACCTGCCCACCGATTTTCTGGCGTCTCGGCCAAGTCTTGTCGGGTTTCTGGACCGTCTGCGCGAAAACAGGGTCATGCCCGAACCCCGCGATTACCGCAGTTGGCGCACGTCTATTTCCGAACTGGAAGCCGCCGCTGTTGATGGCACCTATAGCGAAACCTGGTCTTTGCCCGATGGGCAAACCTATCATGTCACCGGCCGCCCGCATCCTGATGGCGCGGTTGCCTTGTTGTTCGAAGATATCAGCGCCGAGATGTCCCTGACACGGCATTTCCGGTCCGAGCTGGAACAATCGCAACTTGTTCTCGATGCCTTGGACGATGCGGTTGCGGTGTTTTCGCCAAACGGTGAGTTTTCAACGGCCAATCAAGCGTATCGCGACCTTTGGAATATCGACGATGTCGCGTTTCAGGCCGGTGACGTCAGCGATGCAACCGGGCTTTGGCGGGAACACTGCGCGCCCTCGCCAATCTGGGGTGACTTCCGCGAATTTGCGCGGGCGCAGACGGAACGCGAGGAATGGTCGGCCCGCGTGGCCATGCTGGATGGCCGAAGGATATTCTGCCGGTTCCGGCCACAAAAAGGCGGTGGAACGATTGCTATCTTCCGCGTCGAAACCGCGATCAAAACGGCCGAACTTCAACAAGCTGTCTGATCCCGCTTGAAGACCTGATCCGCTGCGGTCACTTTGGGCGCCATTATGGCCCCATCGAAGACTTCGTTTTCCAGGTATGTGCCCGATGAACGGGAAATGACACGCGTTGGCGCGCGCCTTGCGGACTGTCTGGCCCCGGGCGATGCGGTTCTTTTGATTGGCCCCATTGGTGCGGGAAAGTCCCACCTTGCCCGCGCGATGATCCGCGCACATTTGGGCGGGCAAGACGATATTCCGTCGCCGACCTATACCTTGGTGCAAACCTATGAAACCGCCGGTGCGGACATTTGGCATGCCGATCTTTACCGTCTTGGCGACAGCTCAGAACTTGTCGAACTGGGGCTAGACGACGCGTTCGAAACCGCCATCGTGGTGATCGAATGGGCGGACCGTTTGCCAGCCGAATTGGTTCCGACAGACGCGATCAGAATTGACATTCAGCCAAAGGATGATGGGCGGATTGTGGCAGTGACAGCGACGGAAAAACAGGCGGACACGTTGAAGTCCGTATTTGACCATGGCGGTTAAAATGCCAGAAATAGAGACGTTTTTGTCGGCTAATGGCTGGCAAGGGGCCAAGATACAGCCCTTGGCGGGCGACATGTCAACCCGGCGATATTTGCGGGTCTCACGACATGGAAAAACCGCGGTCTTGATGATGGCGCAAACGGGGCAGCAATCGTTTATAGACATGACAGGCTGGCTGTTGTCCCTGGGTCTTCGGGCCCCCGACATTCTGGCCGTTGATCCAGACCTGCAGCTGGTGTTGCTGGGCGATCTGGGTGATGTTTCCCTGCGCCGGTATTTCGATGATGCGCCGCACGCCATGGCCGGGGTTTTTCACGATCTCAGCGTGCTGTTGCTGACCATTCGGCGGGCCAGACCGCCCAAGCTGGCGCAACCGTCCGCGCCGGAACTTGTGACCATGACCCGCTTGGCTGACGAATTCTATCCGGGCATCGAACCCGAAGGGCTGACCGGGTTTCGTTCGGTCCTGCAAACCGGGCTGGACGAGCTTGCCGAAGTCAATGCAACCGTGTCGCTTCGCGATTTTCATAGCGAAAACATTCAATGGCAGGCGGGTGAAACAGGGCTTCGCCAGTTTGGGCTTTTGGACTATCAGGACGCATTTCTGGTGCATCCTGTTTACGATGTCATGTCCATCCTGACCGACGCCCGCCGTGCGGTGTCTGCCGCAGAGAAAGACCAGTTTCTTTCGATCTATCTTGCGCAATCTGGCGACGATGGGGCCGCCTTTCGCAAGGCGTTCAGTCTTTTTTCAGCCCAGCGCAACCTGCGCATTCTGGGCATCTTTGCACGCGCCGGCCGGCATTCAGACCTGGCCCTGCCCTATCGGTATTTTTGCGACGCCATGGATCACCCGGTTTTTGCCGATATCCGTGACGAAACGATCCACGCCATACCGACACCCCGGGAACTGGCGACATGACGCCCACGTCTGCAATGGTTTTTGCGGCTGGTTTTGGCACGCGCATGGGTCACCTGACCAAAGCCCTGCCCAAGCCGATGTTGCCTTTGCGCGGCAAACCGATGATCGACCATGCGATAGATCACCTGCGACTGGCCGGCATAAAGACGATTGTTGCAAACACCCATTACCTGCCCAACCCGCTTGAGGCGCATCTTGCGCAGAAGGACGTCATCGTCTGCCGCGAAGACACAATTCTGGAAACAGGTGGTGGGTTACGGGCCGCCCTGCCTTATCTGGGGTCTGGTCCGGTGGTGACCATGAACCCGGATGCGTTGTGGCTGGGCCAGAATCCGATTGCCAATGTGTTGAATGCTTGGCGGGACGACATGACAGGTCTGCTTCTCTGTACAAGGTCAGACACAGGCAGCGATTTCGACATCAGGGATGGAAAGATCAGCCGCACCGGTCCATTCAGATATACAGGCGTGCAGATATTGAACACAGATCGTCTGAAAGACATTAAACAAAACGCATTTTCGCTGAACGCATATTGGGACCTATTGATGCAAGAAACCCCGCTGAACGGGCATGTTTACGAAGGCGAATGGGTGGATATCGGCACCGCCGAAGGTCTGGCCCATGCAAATAAACGGTTCACGCCATGACAACTGCACAGCAACCTCTGACGGGCCTTGCAGGCGTCGCACCCGGGCAGGATTTTGTCCGCGTCGTCTATGATCGGCTGATATCAACGCTTGGCCATGAACCGCCCGAAAGCATGGCGCGTACCACTGTCCTTGTCCCAACAAGGCGGATGCAACGTCGGTTGAAAGCGCTGTTCGCCGAAGACGGGGCCTGCCTGTTGCCCCGTTTCGGTTTGGTCAGCGATGTCTCGGCACTTTTGCCGGTGCCCGCACCACAATCACCCGTGCCCTGGTTGCGGCGCTTGTTGGACGTCAAAGCGCTGGTTGATCGTCTGATTGCGCTGGATGACCGGTTGTCGGAAAGCGCTTCGGTTGACTTGTCGCAGAGCCTTGTCGCGCTTTTGGACGAAATGCACGGAGAAGGCGTGCCGTTCGATGCGCTGGAAGACCTGAACCCAGGCATAGAATCCGATCATTGGGACCGAAACCTGTCGTTTCTGCGGGCGATCAAAGACTATGTCACAGCCTTGCCGTCCGAGATCACCGATGGCGAAGCGCTTCATCGTCGCAATGTCGAAACGCTTTGCGCGGAATGGCAGGAAAACGGGCTTGGGTCCCGCATCGTTCTTGCCGGATCAACCGGTTCGCGCGCGACAACGCGGATGTTGATGTCGGCCCTGATCCAGCAGCCTTTGGGCTGTGTGGTTCTTCCCGGTTTCGATTTCGGGTTGCCCGAAGATGTCTGGGCATCGCTTTCATCGGATGCGGCATATGAGGATCATCCCCAATTCCGGTTTGCCGCGTTTCTGAAAGACGCCGGTTGTTCTGCGACTGACGTTGCGCAATGGGGTGAATCCGGGGCAAATGCCGCTAATAATCTGATTTCATTGTCTCTGCGGCCTGCGCCCGTCACTGACAAATGGCTGATCGAAGGCCCAAAACTGGGAAATTTGGAAGACGCCACCCGCCATCTGACTTTGGTTGAAGCCAAAGAGCCCCGCGAAGAAGCGCGCGCCATCGCCATGGGGATCCGTGCAGCACTTGAAGATGGGAGGTCTATCGCAGTTATTTCGCCAGATGCGACACTGTCGCGCCGGATCGCTGCGGCTTTGACCACCTGGAATATCACCCCGGATGACAGTGGTGGCGTTCCCCTGGGCCTGACCCCGGGCGGGCGTTTTCTGCGGCACGTTCTGCAGATTGCGGAACACACCGACGACGCGGTCAAGCTATTTGCTTTGTTGAAACACCCGTTCACGCACAAGGGCGATGGGCGCGGACCACATATGTTGGCGACGCAAGAGTTTGAGTTCTACATCAGACGCAAGCGGATCGCGACAGTGACGCCCGCGTGCATCCATCAGTTCGGTGAAAGCAAGGCCGAGTTCGCCGGTTGGTGTGACTGGCTGGTGGCTGGCCTGGCCAGTGTCAAAGCGCCGGACGCACAAGACGTAGGCGCGCATTTTGACAATCATACCGTCATTGCACAGGCGTTTTTGGGGGCCGAGGGTTGGGCCGCATTGTTGAAAGACGAGGCGGGCGACCGGATTGCTGACATCTTGCGCAACTTTGGCGATTTGCGCGATGTGACAATGCCCATCCCCCGCCAAGACTATCGCAGGCTGTTTGAGGCGGCCTTGTCAGCCGAAACCGTCCGGCCAACTGTCACCGCGCGACCAGATGTGATGATCTGGGGTACGCTTGAGGCGCGCGTGCAAGGGGCAGATGTCGTCGTGCTGGCCGGCCTGAACGAAGGCATATGGCCACAAGACCCCAAGTCGGACCCCTGGCTGAACCGATCCATGCGGGCGGAACTGGGTTTGCTTTTGCCGGAACGCCAGATTGGTCTGGCAGCGCATGACTATCAGCAAGCCATTGCCGCCAGACAGGTTATCCTGACGCGGTCACTTCGCGCGACCGGTTCAGAAACGGTACCGTCCCGCTGGCTGAACCGTTTGACGAATTTGCTGAATGGACTGCCCCAGAACGGCGGCAAAACGGCTTTGACCAACATGAAACAACGCGGTCATCAGCTTGTCATCGACGCCGCTGCACAGGAACAACCCGACGACAAAACCCCGGACCCAAAGCGCCCTGCCCCAATCCCGCCTGTCGACGTCCGTCCGCTGGAATTTGGGGTAACCGAGATTCAAAAGCTGATCCGCGACCCCTATGATATTTACGCCCGGCGTATTCTTCGCCTTTCGCAGCTTGACCCATTCAACCCCGATCAGGATATCCGCGAGAAAGGGATTGTGTTCCACAAAATTATGGAACTGTTTTTGCACCCGGATCACCCGTTTGACGATGCCGCACCCCAGCGCGACCGGTTGCGCAAGATTGCCAGTCAGGTGTTTGCCGCGAATACCATTGGGCCGGTGAATGCAGCGGATTGGATGGCGCATCTGGACGGCATTGCAGACTGGTTGATCGCAGGGGAACAGCAGCGGCGGAAGGAAAGTTTGGGTGCAAAGCTGGAAGTCAAAGGCACATATCCCGTGCCACAAACACGCCATGTCTTGATCGGCAAAGCCGACCGCATCGATCAAACGGATGACGATTTGGCCGTTATCTATGACTATAAAACAGGCAAGCCGCCTGAGAAAAAAGACATCAAATACTATGACCGTCAGCTTGTTCTGGAAGCGCTTATGCTGGAAGCGGGCGGGTTCAAAGACCTGCCTGCGCGACCTGTGGACCATGTGGCGCATATCAGCCTGTCCAGAACCCCGGCTGTCGAGGCCATCCCATTGGACGGGCCTTATGATTTAGTCACTGTTTCAGGTGAATTGGCCCAACTTCTGAACAGCTTTGACGACCCCAACAAAGGATATCTGGCAAGACGTGCCCGACAGAAACAGCGGTTTGAAGGTGACTTTGACCACCTGTCTCGGTTTGGCGAATGGGATGAAACCCATCCCGCGTCACCCGAGGTGCTGAAATGACTGACCAGGCGACACTCGCCCAAAACAAGGCGGCCAGACCTGATGTTTCGACCTGGCTGACAGCCAACGCAGGGTCTGGCAAAACACGTGTTCTCACCGACCGGGTGGCGCGGCTTTTGCTGCGGGGTGTATTGCCACAGAATATCCTATGCCTGACCTACACCAAAGCCGCCGCCAGCGAGATGCAAAACCGGTTGTTCAAAACGCTTGGCAGCTGGGCCATGCTGGACGACGCCAGTCTTGCCCGCGCCTTAGAAGCGCTGGGTGAAGCCGCGCCCAAAGATCTTGGCAAGGCCAGAACATTGTTCGCCGCCGCGATCGAAGCGCCGGGCGGGTTGAAAATTCAAACGATCCACTCGCTGTGCTCCATCATCCTTCGACAGTTTCCATTGGAAGCAGGCGTTACCCCGAACTTTCAGGAAATTGACGATGCTGGCAAAAAACAGGTGGTGGATCACTGCCTCGAGGCATTGGCCGTCGCCCATCCCGATAGGCTGGAGTTAACAGCAAAGGAGCATCCAAGCGGGTTGGCGGATCTGGCCAAAGAGGTGATCGGAAAAGCTGGCGGATTTCGGGAACCCGTCACGCGAAAAGAGATTTTCAGGGTCTTTGAGGTGCCAGAAGATAAAACCGACCTGGATATCATCCAAGAATACCTGACGACAGCAGATATCAGCTTTCTGCGGTCAATGGTGTCGGTCCTTCTCAACCAAGGTTCGGCAAATGACCACAAGTTGGCGCACAAAATTCAGGCTTTGCCAGATACGGTTGGGGATACTGCGTTTTCGATTGTTGAAAGTTGTGTGCTGACCAAAGACGGCGTGCCGCCAAAAAGAAAGATCATCACCAACAAGGTCAGCTCGGATCAGCATTTGGGGCCGCTTCTGCCCGAAATCGAAGATTTGACCGGCAGGATTGTAGATGCCAGAAACGCACGCGCATCGCTGAAGGCCGCCAACCGAACCTATGTCATCCATGAATTTGCGCGGTTGTTGCTGCCGGCTTATGAACGCGAAAAGGCCTATCGTGGCGTTTTGGATTTTGACGACCTGATCACCAAGACGAAAGACCTTTTGACGGACCGAAGTCTTGAATGGGTGCTTTACAAGCTAGATGGCCGGATCGAGCATATCCTTGTCGACGAAGCCCAGGACACTGGCCCAGCGCAATGGGATGTTATTGAAGCGCTCGCTGCTGAAATGACATCAGGGCAGGGCGACCGGGATCGCACCCTGTTTGTGGTCGGTGACAAGAAGCAGTCGATCTACAGCTTTCAGGGCGCTGACGCTGCGGGCTTTGATCAGCGCGGCAAGACGTTTCGGTCCCGACTGGCCGATGGGCCCGGTATGCAGGAAGGCGCGCTTTTATATTCGTTCCGGTCTTCTACGGCGATCCTGCAAGCTGTCGACGCGGTTTTTGCAAACAACCCTTCGCTTGGCGAAGACGAGCAATCGCATCACATTGCGTTCCATCAGGATATGCCAGGCCGTGTCGATTTTTGGCCACTGGTCGAACCGCCGGAACAGGAAGACCTGCCAGCATGGTTTGACACCCGGTACACGACTGTTGCCCAAAACGCCCCGGTGCAGTTGGCCGAAAAGGTTGCCGAGACTATCGAGGCGCTGCTGAAATCAGGCACTATTCCGCGGAAAGACGGTGGTTTTCGTCGGATCCAAGCCGGTGATATCTTGGTTCTTGTGCAACGCCGCAGCGCCTTGTTTGACCGCATTATCGCGGCGTGCAAAGGGCGCGACCTTCCGATGGCCGGGGCAGACCGCCTAAAGGTTGGGTCGGAACTGGCGGTTCGCGATATCCTTGCGCTTTTGTCCTTTCTTGCCTTACCGGAAGATTGTTTGTCTTTGGCGGCGGCGCTGCGCTCGCCTTTGTTTGGATGGGATGAGCAGGACTTGTTCTCACTGGCTGCGAAACGCCCGAAGAACCGCCTACTTTGGGCAGAACTGCGCGACCGAAAGGGCGAATTTTCTGACACCCATGCCAAACTGGAAGCGCTGCGCGCCTTGGTTGATTTTGCGCGACCCTTTGAGCTGATCGACACTATCCTGTCCGAATTTCGGGGTCGCCAGAACCTGTTAGAGCGCCTTGGGCCAGAGGCCGAAGAAGGAATAGATGAACTTTTGAACCAGGCATTGGCCTATGAGACAGCCGATGTTCCCAGCCTGACAGGCTTTCTGGCCGAAGCCCGGTCTTCGGAAACCGACATCAAACGCGAAGCGGATAGCACCGGAAACGCCATTCGGGTGATGACTGTCCATGGCGCAAAAGGGCTGGAAAGCCCCGTCGTTATCCTGCCCGACACAACATTTGAACGAAGCAATAAGGGCGGAAAGTTCATCAAAGGCCCGAACAACCTGACCATTATGACGGGCAACAAAGGCACGAACCCAAGCCTTCTGGACGACGCGTTAGAGGCCCAAAAGAACGCCGACGCTGCCGAACGGGATCGTCTTCTTTATGTGGCGATGACACGTGCCGAGAATTGGTTGATTGTGTGCGGTGTCAAAGGGCAGAAAACGGATTTATCCGGATCTTGGTTCGGAAAGGTGGAAGCCGGGCTTTTGGCTTTGAACGCTGAAAGCTATGAGACACCGACGGGGCCGGGTCTGCGTTTGCAACACGGCGATTGGTCCGCAGATGTGACGGCGGAAACGGAAGCGGTTGAAGACCCCGCATTGTCGCCGCGCTGCTTCGGGCCCGCGCCACCGGCCGACAAATCCACCAAACTGCTTGCACCATCTGACCTAGGTGGCGCGAAAACGACCGGCACCGGCGCTTTGGACGAAGCAGAAGCGCGGCAGAGGGGGCGTCAAATTCACCGGCTTCTTGAACATATGCGCGATGCAAATGATGTGGAAACGGGCCGCAACACCCTGGCGCAGATGGGCGCGGATGCGCCCGCAGAAGCGGATATTCCCGCGCTATTGGACGAAGCCAAAGTCGTTTTGACAAATCATCCTGACCTTTTCGCCGGGCAGGGGTTGGCCGAAGTTGAGATCACCGGGTTTTCGCCAACAGCAAACGCCAGAATTTCCGGCACGATCGACTTGCTGGTTGTCAAAGACGATCGGATTATGGCGATTGATTTCAAAACAAACGCCGGATTGCCGAGCACACCTGACGATACACCGGAAAGCATAAAGCGCCAGATGGGCGCCTATCTGGAATGCCTTGAAGCCATCTATCCGGACAAGGCAATCGACCTTGCGGTCTTGTGGACAAAAACGGCAGATCTTATGCCGCTGAAACACGTGATCGTGAGGGAGGCGTTACAAAGATACGCTACATCTTGACGGACACAGCGGGCAAACTTACGTTCGCATCCTCACTTAAGAAGGATTTTGCCATGGCTACCGTAGCGGTTACAGACGACACTTTTGACGCCGAGGTCCGGCAATCGGACGTCCCGGTTGTCGTGGACTTCTGGGCAGAATGGTGTGGCCCATGCAAACAGATCGGCCCAGCACTTGAAGAGCTGAGCGCCGAATATGACGGCAAGGTCAAAATTGTTAAGGTCAACGTTGATGAGAACCCGAATTCGCCTGCGCAATTCGGCGTGCGCGGCATTCCGGCGCTTTTCCTTATCAAAGATGGCGAGGTCGTATCGAACAAGACCGGCGCCGCGCCCAAGGCGATGCTGAAAGACTGGATCGACGCTTCGGTCTAAAACTCAGCCGTTTTCGAATAAAGCGTCGCCATTCGGCGGCGCTTTCTCTTTTCTGGATCGGTTGCGAACTGGGTTGCCCGCCGTCATATAGCAGGACAACACGGAGGAACCGGCACATGGCAAATGAATTTCCCGGCTGGCACGGCACGACGATCATCGGTGTGCGGAAAGACGGCAAGGTCGTTATTGCCGGGGATGGCCAAGTCAGCCTTGGTCAAACCGTCATAAAGGGCTCTGCGCGCAAGGTGCGCCGCCTTAAGCCCGGCGGACATGACATCATCGCCGGTTTCGCCGGCTCAACCGCCGACGCTTTTACCTTGCTGGAACGTCTTGAGACCAAGCTGGAATCGTCGCCCGGGCAATTGCAGCGCGCTTGTGTCGAACTTGCCAAGGACTGGCGCACCGACAAATACCTTCAAAAGCTGGAGGCCATGCTGATCGTGTCGGACGGGGCGGGACTTTATGTTGTGACTGGCGCTGGGGACGTGCTGGAACCAGAACACGATGTCACCGCTATTGGTTCAGGTGGCAACTATGCGTTGGCCGCAGGTCGCGCAATGATGGAGGGTGACCTGTCCGCCGAAGACATTGCGCGCAAAGCCATGGCCATCGCAGCCGACATTTGCGTTTATACAAACGGCAATCTAACCGTCGAAAGTATCAGCGCTTAGGGGCGCGTGTGGAATGATCGACACAGATGATATCCGTGCGGCGGTTGGTTCGGGCCTGTTAAACGAAAAACAAGCCGCCAGCCTAAGTGCCCTTGCGCACAGCCGACGCGGCGCGCGCGAAGGGTTGTCACCCGGCGACGAGCCATTTGAATTGTTCCGTGGCTTCAACGAAGTCTTCATCATGGTGGGTCTGGTTATTCTGGGTGCTGGGTGGATCGGGATCGCCGGCTGGGCCATTTATGATCAGCTGGAAACATGGAAATCGACCGCTGTTGTCTATGCGGTGATCACGGCCGTCCTGATTTGGGCGATGTCCGAATATTTCATCCGACGACGCCGGATGGTTGGCCCGTCGATCTTGCTGACGCTGATGTTTGCCGGAAACGCCGGCTTTGGTTTCGTACAGCAATATGCGCAGGTCTTTATGTTGGCACAGGAAGATTATTCCTCGCTGGTTCTGCCGGGTGTTCTCTGCATCTTTGCTGTCTCTGTGTTCTGGCTTCGGTTCAAAGTGCCGTTTGCGATGGCGCTGATTGCCGTCGGGCTTTTTGGCACAGCCATGGTGGCTGCCGCCACGCGGTCGGGAACGCCCGAAGACATCACGGACATTTTCGTCTTTTCCGCCGAATCCAATTTCGCCTGGATCACCCTGGCGCTTGGTGTGCTGACGTTTCTGACGGCCATGTATTTTGACGGAACCGACCCGCATCGCGTCACCCGAAGGTCAGCACAAGGGTTCTGGCTTCACCTTGTTGCGGCCCCAATGATCATCAACACAGTTGCGCTGTCGATCCTGTCGAATGACACAACGGCGTCTTACATCGCAATCCTTGCAGCCATGGCTGGTTTTGCCATCGTCGCCATCGTCATTGACCGACGCAGTTTTCTATTGGCAGCGATTGCCTATGTTGTATCGGTGCTTTTGACCTTGCAGCCCGTGTTGGATGACAGTCGAGGTGCGTTTCTGATCCTTGGGCTGGGGCTTTTCCTGGTCTTGCTTGGTGCATTCTGGGCCGGAATTCGCGCGACTTTGCTCTATGCTCTTCCGCTTGGCGCGGTTCGGGACTATCTCCCTCCTGCATATCGACAGGATGCCCATGACTGAGCTTACGCCCCGCGAAATCGTTTCTGAACTTGATCGGTTCATTGTAGGTCAACAAGACGCCAAACGCGCGGTTGCCGTGGCGCTGCGCAACAGATGGCGCAGAAAACAACTGCCCGACGACTTGCGGGACGAGGTCTATCCGAAAAACATTTTGATGATCGGTCCAACCGGCGTCGGCAAAACAGAAATTTCACGCCGCCTGGCAAAGCTTGCGCGCGCGCCGTTTCTGAAGGTCGAAGCCACGAAGTTCACAGAAGTCGGGTATGTCGGGCGCGACGTGGAACAGATTGTTCGTGATCTGGTCGAAGCCAGCATCACCATGACGCGCGAACTGATGCGCGAGGATGTCAAAGCAAACGCTCATGCTGCCGCCGAAGACCGAGTGCTTGCCGCGATTGCCGGTGAAAATGCGCGCGAACAAACTCTGGACATGTTCCGCGAAAAACTAAAGCGCGGCGAACTGGATGATACCGTCATCGAGCTTGATCTGAAAGATCAGTCGAACCCTTTGCAGGGGTTGGAGCTGCCGGGCATGCCACAAGGCGGCATGGCTATGGATCTGGGATCGTTGTTTGGGAAAGGTTTTCCGGGCCGGACCGTCAAGAAACGTATGACGGTTGCGAAAAGTTACGAGATTCTGATCGGGGAAGAAGCCGACAAGTTGCTGGACGACGAAAGCGTCAACAAAGCTGCACTGGACGCTGTCCAACAGAACGGCATCGTCTTTCTTGATGAAATCGACAAAGTGACGGCACGGTCGGAAACCCGAGGGGCTGATGTTTCGCGCGAAGGTGTTCAGCGCGATCTGCTGCCTTTGATCGAAGGCACGACGGTCAGCACGAAATACGGGTCTATCAAAACCGACCACATCCTGTTTATTGCGTCGGGCGCATTTCATATTGCGAAACCGTCGGATCTGCTGCCCGAGCTTCAGGGGCGGTTGCCGATCCGGGTGAACCTGCGCGCTTTGACCGAACAAGACTTTGTGCGCATTCTGACTGAAACTGAAAATGCTCTGACACGCCAATATACAGCGCTGATGGGAACAGAAGAGGTCGAGGTCGAATTCACCGACGAAGGCATCGCCGCACTTGCCCGCATAGCCGCGAACGTGAACCAGACGGTCGAAAACATCGGTGCGCGTCGTCTTTATACGGTGCTGGAACGCGTGTTCGAGGATTTGTCGTTCAGCGCCCCGGATAGGTCGGGCGAGAAAATCACGATAGACGCCGCCTTCGTCGAAAAGAATCTGGGCGATCTTGCCACCGGTTCGGACATGAGCCGCTATATGCTTTGACCAACTAGGGTCTTTTCGCGCCGGTCTTTTCGGGCGAAAGAGGTCCATGGTCACCTTCGTTCTTCAGAACGCGAAATTTCTTATTGCGGGCATGTTGCTGACGCTTAATTCAAGCTTTGGGCAAACATTCTTCATTTCGATCTTTGCGGCACAAATCATGGCTGATTTCGCCCTGACGGACGGCGAATGGGGGCTTCTTTACACGATAGGCACCACCGCTTCGGCCATTGTCATGTTTTGGGCAGGGGCGCTTACCGACTTTTTTCGCGCCCGAACGTTGGCGTGGTTCGTGATGCCCGGTCTGGCCGGAGCCTGTTTTGCTATGGCACAGAACACATCGGCAATAGGCTTGGTTGCCGTTGTGTTCTTCCTGCGGGTTCTGGGGCAGGGCATGATCTTTCAGCTGGCCACTGTGTCGATGGCCCGATGGTTTGCGTCGCGGCGCGGTGCGGCGCTTTCAATATCGGGCATGGGGTTTTGGCTGGGGCAGGCGATCTTGCCGCCTTTGTTTGCGTTCCTGCTTTTGAGGGCGGATTGGCAAACACTGTGGCTGGTTGCAGCTTGTATCGTTCTGGTGTCGTTTCCTGTGGTTCTCTGGCTTCTCAAGCTGGAACGCACGCCACAATCACTTGCCCAAGAAACCCAAAGCGTCGGAATGGAAGGCCGCCACTGGACGCGAAACGATGTGCTGAGGTCGCGCTTTTTCTGGATGCTGGTGCCGCTTTTGATTGGATTGCCAGCATGGGGCACCGCGTTGTTGTTTCAGCAAGTTCATATCGCCGAGGTCAAAGGCTGGCTGTTGGTCGATTATCTGGCGCTGATCCCGATGATGACGGTTGTCGCCGTCGCCGTGACTTTGGGCACCGGGGCAGCGGTGGACCGTTTTGGGTCGGGTTTGTTGCTGCAACTTTTTCCGATGTCGTGGATTGCCGGATTCGTCTTGTTGAGCTTCGCATCGACATTGTCCGCCGCGGCCCTGGCTTTTGCAGTTTTCGGCATTGCGACGGGCATGCAGGCCACACTGATCACGGCCTTTTGGGCCGAGTATTTCGGAACCCGCCATCTTGGTTCGATCAAGGCCGCATCGGCCAGCATGATGGTGCTTGGATCAGCCATCGGGCCGGGTGTGTCTGGCTTGTTGATCGACCTGGGCTTTACCTTTCCCGACCAGATGCTTGGCGTAGCGCTTTGGTTCGCGGTGTCGATGGCATTTGTCGTATTCGCTGTTCGTTCGGCGAACCGGGCTTTACCGGCGAAGGTAAATATAGAACGCCCCTGATCCGCCGTGTTTCAAATGTGCGGTATGCGATTGAAGCACAATCTGACGAAGCGGCGGAACGTCCAGCCAATGCGGCAATTGCTGCCTGAGAACGCCTGTTCGTCTTGGGATGGGCCCATTGTCAGGCCCTGGTTTTCCCTTGCCGGTAATAACCAGAACCAGACGCTTACCATCCGCCTTGGCGCGCATCAAAAAGGACACCAGGGCTGTATGTGCCGCGTCAACCGTCATGCCATGGAGGTCAAGCCGGGCCTCTGGCCGGGTTTTGCCCTTTCGCATCTTTGCAAACGTCTTTTGATCCATCCGCAAAGGTTCGGCCGGTGGCGCGTAGTGAGGTGTTACCGGTGTGGCCCTTTCACCGATTTTGAACGCCGTCGGTTTGTAAGCTGGTTTTGCAGGTTGAAGCGGTTTCTTTCTGGGAATGCCGGGTTGCTGAACCGCTTTGGGCTTTTGGATCGGCGTGGTCGTGTCGGTGATCCTTTGCCAAAGCTTTTCTTCTTCGGCACTCAACCGCCGCTTACGGCTCATAGGTTCGCGTCAACCAAAGCCAGCGCGTCTTCAATCGGGTAAAGAACCACCATCCGGCCACCATCCCGAATACGTCCGGCTATTTCGCCAGCTTCGTCACCAGACCCATAGAAAACATCTGCCCGCTGCGCGCCATTGATCGCGGCACCCGTATCCTGCGCCATCATCAGCCGGCGAAATGGTTCTGCCCCACCTTTTTCCAACCAGACCGGCGCGCCCAAAGGCACAAATTCAGGGTCAACCGCGACACTGCGCCCGCCTGTGATAGACCGGTTCATGGCGCCAAGCGGCCCTTTTTCGGGCGGGACCTGGCTGACTTCCCGGAAGAAGACATAAGACGGATTGTGTTGCAGCAGCTTGGCGCCGGCATCGGGGTTTTCGGTCACCCAGTTCCGGATCACCTGGGCCGATACCTGATGGTCTTCGAAAATGCCCTGCCGGACCAGTTCGCGACCAACCGAGCGATAGGGGTGGCCATTCTTGCCGCCGAAACCAACGCGCATACGTCCGCCATCATCCAGCTTGATGCGGCCCGATCCCTGGATTTGCAAAAAGAACTTATCAACCGGGTCTTTCAACCAAACCAGTTCCAGTCCCCGGTTTTCCAATATGCCACTGTCTTCCAGTTCGGCGCGCGTCAGCCAAGGTCGGCCTGTCGGTGCGTCTTCTGGCCTGCGATATAACGGCACCGAATATTCATCCGATCGCGTTCGGGACCCGGACAGTTCTGGTTCATAGTAACCCGTGAACAAAGGTTCCTCGCCGTCGCGTATCAACACCGGCCGGAAGAACGTTTCAAAATACATGCGGGCGTTCGTGACGCCATCGGACAGCGCGCAAACGGTTGGCCAATCGCCTTCTTTCAAATCGCGACAGGTTTCACGAAATACGTCCAAAGCCACGGCATGGTCATCACTTTCCCAGCCGCGCAGATCTGCCCAGTCCAGCAGTTGAACGTCAGCCTGCACCGGACTGGCCAGCGCTAAAACGGCGACGAGCAACCAGATACGACGAAGCGAGCTCACTCGCCTGTCGCAACCAATTGCCAGTTTGGATTGTCTGCGCCCATGACGCGGGCAAATGTCCAGACATCGCGCTGCCGTTTAATTTCGTTGGCATTGCCTTCGATCACGTCGCCATCAGCATTTTTGACAACGGACGTCAGTTCGCCAACAAAGCGCACCGTCACCTCGCCTTCGCTTGTTTCGCGGTCGAAATCGGCTTCTTTCAGCGCAATCTCGCGGACGCCAACAAAACTGGCTTCGACGGTCAGGTTTTGTTCGCTTCGCAGATCAATGACCGATTGGAAGCTTTCGGCAACATCGTCTGAAAGGAAATCCCGAACGCCTGACAAATCGCCAGATTCAAAGGCCATCAAGATCATCTCATAGGCCGCGCGCGACCCTTCCAGAAACGATCCGACCACAAAGCCCGGCTCGGCCATCTTCATGGCCGCCAGAGCTTTGGCACTGTTGGAACCGTCTTCGACATGGTCTGTAATATCGCGATCCGGCCCGCCTTCTATGACATCAAATTCCGGGCGGCGGCCCGCGCGTTGGGTGGTTGGGCCGGTAACGGGCGGTTTTTCAAAACCGTCGCGTGTGCCCAAGACGCTGCGTAGCCGCAGAATCAAAAAGACGGCAATACCCGCCAAAACAAGTAGTTGGATCAGGGAAGAGCTCATTTGGCCTCTCGAACCTTGGGTTTCGCCTATTCGGCCACATATGTAGGGTGGCTTTGGCGCCAAGTCCACCTGACGCCCCGACGCACGAGGATGAAATGCATCTGTTTTTGGTCTTTCTACTGGTTCCGCTGATCGAAATTGCCCTTTTCATTCAGGTTGGCGGCCTGATCGGTTTGTTCCCGACCCTTGCAATCGTGATTTTGACGGCGATTTCCGGGACAATCCTGATCCGGTCGCAAGGGCGCAGCGTTATGAATCAATTGCGCAACACCATGCAGGATCTTCACGATCCGACCGAACCGCTGGCCCATGGCGCAATGGTGCTGTTTGCCGGCGCGCTTTTGCTGACGCCGGGGTTTTTTACTGATGCGTTTGGGCTTTTGCTGATGGTGCCAGGTGTGCGCAGGCGAATTTTTCGGTTCTTGCGTCAGCGTGTTGTGGTTCAGGATTTCAGCTATGGTCCCGCCGAACGCGAAGACAAAACTGTCATTGATGGTGAATTTGAAGACCTTGATGCGCCGAAAGGTCCGTCTGGCTGGACTCGGCATTGAGAGGTTCCGGTCACTCTGTTAGAGAGGCGCGGATTTGAAATTCGCAACCGGAGACGGACATGGCCGAAAACGAAAACGGTGCTGCCACACCACAAATGCCCCAAATGAAAGTTTTGGGTCAGTTCATCAAAGACATGTCTTTTGAGAACATTCTGGCCCGCAAGCCGGTATCAGGTCAGGTTCAGCCTGACATTCAGGTGCAAGTTGCGCTTGATGGCCGCAAAGGCGGGGCCGAGAACCAGTATGAAGTCACATCGAAATACAACATCACATCGAAGAACAAAGGTTCTGACGATGTTCTGTTTGTTCTCGAGCTTGAATATGGCGGGCTGTTCCAGATTGAAAACATCGCGGATGAACAACTGCACCCGTTTTTGATGATCGAGTGCCCACGGATGATTTTCCCGTTCGTGCGCAGAATTGTCAGCGACATCACGCGCGACGGTGGGTTCCCGCCGCTGAACCTGGACAGCATCGACTTTGTTCAGCTGTACCGTCAGCAGCTTTTGCAAAAGCAGCAGGAAAAAGCAGCGGAAGCGCCTGCTAACTAAGTTTGTTCCAAATTGCTGTTTCGCCCATGCCGTTGATAAATTCAGCATGGGCTTCTTTTTCTGCCGCCGTCAGTCTGGATGGCAAAGGGGTGGGCCGGGCCTGAACGCGCCAGGTTTGTTCAGTGGTTTCAGTTGTTTTCTGCTGTGGCGTTTCCGCAAGAACAAGATCCGGTTGACGCCCACCAATCAGCTCAAGATAGACATCGGCCAGAATTTCACTGTCCAGAAGGGCCCCGTGCAAGGTCCGTGCCGAGTTGTCTATGCCATAACGGCGGCAAAGCGCATCCAGCGACGCAGGCGAACCCGGAAACTTTTTCCGCGCAATATCCAGCGTATCAACGGCACGCTCCCAGGGAATGGCAGTCAGGCCCACCCATTTGAGTTCGGCATTCAGAAACTTCATGTCGAAGGCTGCGTTGTGGATCACCAGCTTTGCGTCGCCAATGAAATCAAGAAAGTCCTGCGCAACGGTTTTGAAAACCGGCTTGTCACTTAGAAAGTCCAATGTCAGCCCATGCACGTCGACGGCCTCCTTAGGCACATCGCGCTTGGGATTAATGTATTGGTGATACGTGTTTCCGGTCGGCATATGGCCTTGCAGTTCGACCGCACCAATCTCGACAATCCGGTCGCCAGAATTGGGGTCAAGGCCTGTGGTTTCGGTGTCGAGAACAATCTCACGCATCAGGAATAGCTGCCTTTATCTTTTCCAGAACATTTTGAACGCCCGCCTCGGCGGCTTCAAGCGTGGTTGTGTCGATCACATAGTCAGCACGCGCGCGCTTTTCGTCATCCGACAGTTGCTTGGCCCGTATCAGGTCGAATTTTTCCTGTGTCATGCCGGGGCGGGCAAGAACGCGCTTTTTCTGGTTTTCCAGCGAGGTTGATACAACCACGACATGATCAACCTGATCGGACGCCCCAATTTCGAACAGAAGCGGTATGTCCACCAAAACGATGTCGGCACCGCTTGTGCTTAGAAACGCAAGACGATCCGCTGCGACCAACGGATGAACAATTGCTTCCACCCGTTTCAGCAAGTCCGATCTGGCCGCGATCGCTTGGCTTAGAAGTCCGCGATCAACAGCCCCATCAACAACAGCTTCGGGGCACAGTTCACCAATCTTTTCGACAGCGCCGCCGCCCTTGGCATACAGTCTGTGAACAGCCGCATCCGCGTCCCAAACCGGTACACCCGCCAGACGGAACATCTCGGCCGTCGTCGATTTACCCATCCCGATTGAGCCTGTCAGTCCGATAACGACCGGATTGGTCATCGCAAAACGGCGGCGCGAAGGTTTTCATCAATCTCAGGCGTCATGCCAAACCAACGTTCGAACCCCGGCGCGGCCTGGTGCAAAAGCATGCCCAGACCGTCAACGGTATGACAGCCCTTGGATTTCGCTGTCGCCAAGAATGGTGTTTCCAACGGCGTATAGACCAAATCTGTCACCACAGTCGCTGGCCCCAGCGCATCTAGCGGCAGTCGCATCTCGGGTTTGCCAGTCATTCCCAGAGAAGATGCGTTCACCACTGTTGCCGCACCATCGAACATGTTTCCTGCCTGCACCCAGTCGAAAACATGTACTTTTTGCCCGAACTCGCGTTTCAGGGCGTCAGCGCGGTTTTTCGTTCTGTTCGCGACCCGAATCTCGGGTGCGCCACCATCCAACAGCGAAGCAATCACTGCGCGCGACGCGCCGCCCGCGCCGATCACAGCGGCGGGCCCATCTTTGGGCGACCAATCGGGTGCGCCTTGTTTCAGGTTCTGAAGAAACCCGTGACCATCCGTGTTGTCACCGTAAATCTTGCCGTCAGGCAAAAAAGTCACCGTATTCACAGACCCAATCAGCGCGGCGCGGTCTGTAACCTGATCGACCTGCGCCATAACCGCTTCCTTATGCGGGATGGTGACATTGATACCGACATATCCAAGCTTTGGCAGGGTACGAAGCGCTTCTTCCAGGTTTTCGGATTCTACATTCATCGGGACATAGTGGCCAACAATCCCATATTTGCGCAGCCAGTATTGATGCAGCCGCGGGGACCGCGAATGTGCAATGGGCGCGCCGATCACGCCCGCAAGCGGAATGTTCTTTCCAGTCATGTCGAAAGCGTGCCTCGAAGCGAAAGATAGGACAAGAGCTCAAGCAACGGCAGTCCCAGGATATGAAAATGATCGCCGTCGATGCGCGTAAAAAGCCGCGCGCCTTCTTCTTCGATCTTATAGCCGCCTACAGAATGTCGGATGCTGTCCCAATTGCGCGCTATATAGTCTTCTAACCACGGCTTGGAAAAGCGATGCATCGTCAGTTTGACCTGTCCAACATGTCGCCAAACCGGCTTGCCGTCTTCATACAAAACGGCGGCCGAAAACAAGCTGTGTTGCGCGCCGCTAAGGTCAGACAGCTGGCGCAGTGCGTCGTCCGGGCTGGTCGGTTTAGAGTAGATCTGGCTTTGGAACGCCAGAACCTGATCCGCGCCAAGGACAAGCCGGTCGGGAAATTTAGACGCGGCCTTTCTGGCTTTGCCCTCAGCAAGGGCGTCAGCGACATCACGCGGTTTGGCCCCCTGAGACAGCATCGCGTCTTTGACTGCTTGCTCATCGATGCGCGCTGGGTGAATATCGAAAGGCACCAAAACACGCTGCAAAAGCTCGGCCCGAATTGCGGATGCCGTCGCAAGCACGATCGGCGTCATGGGATAACCCTGTGTAATGTATAGCCCAAAGTATAAGCACTCATTGTGGACAGACCCCGAGATTGGCGTGTTACGGGAAAACTCGGGATTTCATGCGCCATCCAAGGAAAGTTGTCCACCGTGGATAGTCAGGCTTGGCCAGCTGTGTATTTCTAGGCTTGTCCTTGGGGTTTCAGATAGTTTCCCACCGTTCTACACACAGGCTTTCAATGATCTAACTTATTGTAATAAAAAGATTAAAAATTGTTTTTAGGTAGGTGAACGGAATTTGTTCACCGGTCAGCAAGTGCGGTGGAAGAAGCTGGGTACAAAACGATAATTCCACTTGTCCCCAGCCCCTACTACCACAACAACTTTCCTTTTCTTTATATTATTTGATATTGAAGGCGAGGAACAAAGGCATGGCATGGACCTTCTGACAAACGCGTATCTTTGGGTGAAAGCCCTGCATGTGATTTCAGTGATCGCGTGGATGGCTGGTTTGTTTTACCTGCCTCGTCTTTACGTCTATCACGCTGAACAAGTTGGTCAGTCGGGCGAAACGCACCAGATGTTCACAACGATGGAACGGCGTCTGCTGCAGGCAATCATGACACCTGCAATGATTGCCACCTGGGTTTTCGGTGTGATGCTGTTCGTAACGCCGGGTGTCGTAGACTGGTCCATGATCTGGCCATGGTCAAAAGCGGCATCTGTTTTGGCCATGACCTGGTTCCACTTTTGGCTTAGCGCGCGACGTAAGGATTTTTTGAACGGCACGAATGAGAGACCTGGTAAAACCTATCGGTTTATGAACGAAGTGCCGACGCTTCTGATGTTGGTCATCGTTTTCTCTGTCATCGTGAAATTCTAAGGGATGTTGACTCACTAAGGCGTGCTGCCTATGTGACCACATCGGCTGGCCGTCCTGGCTTGCTTTGATACAGCAAAAATTTTGAATATCTGCCGTCCTGACCGAGTGAGGGTGTCGTTATGTCTGATCGTTTGAACCTAGCTGATCTTAAATCTCAGTCGCCAAAAGAACTTTTGTCGATGGCGGAAGAGCTGGAGATTGAGAACGCGTCCACCATGCGCAAGGGCGAGATGATGTTCTCGATCCTGAAAGAGCGTGCGGATGAAGACTGGATCATTGGCGGTGACGGCGTTCTTGAAGTGTTGCAAGACGGGTTTGGCTTCCTGCGGTCTCCCGAAGCCAACTATCTGCCGGGTCCCGATGATATCTATGTCTCGCCCGAGATGATCCGCCAGTTTTCACTGCGGACTGGGGATACCGTCGAAGGCGTTATTCGCGAACCGAACGACAGCGGTGAACGCTATTTCGCGATGACGAAGGTTGAAAAGATCAACTTTGAAGACCCGGAAAAGGCGCGCCACAAGGTAAGTTTTGACAATCTTACGCCGTTATACCCAGACGAACGGCTCAAGATGGAAATCGAAGACCCAACGATCAAAGACAAATCATCGCGCGTCATCGACCTGGTTGCGCCCATCGGGAAAGGGCAGCGGTCCTTGATTGTTGCGCCACCGCGCACGGGCAAAACCGTGATCCTTCAAAACATCGCGCATTCGATCGAAACAAATCACCCTGAATGTTATCTGATCGTGCTTTTGATCGACGAACGCCCCGAGGAAGTTACTGACATGCAGCGGTCGGTAAAGGGCGAGGTAGTGTCTTCGACATTCGATGAACCCGCCACCCGCCACGTCGCGGTGTCCGACATGGTTATCGAAAAGGCCAAGCGACTGGTCGAACACAAGCGTGACGTGGTTATCCTGCTCGATTCAATCACGCGCTTGGGCCGTGCTTTTAACACTGTTGTTCCATCGTCCGGTAAAGTTCTGACAGGTGGTGTTGATGCAAATGCACTGCAGCGCCCGAAACGGTTCTTTGGCGCGGCGCGAAATATTGAAGAAGGCGGGTCGCTGACCATTATCGCCACAGCACTGATCGAAACAGGCAGTCGGATGGACGAAGTGATCTTTGAAGAATTCAAGGGCACGGGTAACAGCGAAATCGTGCTTGATCGGAAAGTGGCGGATAAGCGCGTCTATCCTGCGATGGACATTCTTAAATCCGGTACCCGGAAAGAAGACTTGCTGGTCGATAAGAACGATCTTCAGAAAACCTTCCTTCTTCGGCGCATTCTTAACCCGATGGGCACAACGGATGCGATTGAGTTTCTTTTGGGCAAACTCAAAGCGACCAAGTCCAATTCTGAGTTCTTCGATTCAATGAATGGTTGATTTTCTGTTTTAAAACAGAAGGTTAGGTCTATGGATACGATTTTTGCCCTTGCAACCGCGCGGGGTCGTTCCGGCGTTGCGGTCATTCGCATCTCTGGCCCGGATGCGTTTCTGGCTTTGTCCAGTCTTTGTGACCCTGTGCAGCCACGCCAAGCCGCGCTGCGGGTTTTGAAAAATGGGGGCGAGGTTCTGGACCAAGCGCTGGTGCTTACCTTTCCGGCACCCGGCAGCTTTACGGGCGAAGACGTGGTTGAACTGCAAACCCACGGGTCAGTCGCGGTGATCGACGCGGTACTTTCTGTTTTGGCAACACTGCCAAACCTTCGCCCGGCCGAAGCTGGTGAATTCACGCGACGCGCGTTGGAAAACAACCGGCTGGACTTGGCGCAGGTCGAAGGTCTGTCTGATCTGGTCGAGGCGGAAACCGAGGCGCAGCGGCGTCAGGCGTTTCGCATTTTCTCGGGCGAGCTTGGTGTTCAGACAGCAGAATGGCGCACGTGCTTGGTTCGGGCAGCCGCGCTGTTGGAGGCCACCATCGACTTTGTGGACGAAGATGTGCCCGTGGATGTCTACCCCGAGGTTCGGGGTTTGCTGAACAGTGTTCTTCCCACGCTCCGTCTCCATGCTGATGGCGTACGCGCTGCAGAACGTGTTCGCGACGGATTTGAAGTTGCGATTGTGGGCGCTCCGAACGTTGGCAAAAGCACGTTATTGAATGCCTTGGCGGGGCGTGAGGCCGCAATTACGTCAGAGGTGGCGGGAACAACGCGGGATGTCATCGAGGTTCGGATGGACCTGGGCGGCTTGCCGGTGACGTTGCTTGATACAGCGGGTCTGCGCGAAACAGATGACATGGTCGAGGCTATCGGTGTTCAACGGGCACGCGAACGGGCCAAAGCTGCTGACCTGCGGATTGTTTTGACAACCCCGGACGGGCAGGGTGATTTCGCCACTATGCCAGATGATGTCGTTTTGATCAGTAAATCAGATGTGGTGAGGGGTGATATATCGGCGAAATCGGGTCAGGGCGTGGATGCTTTGATGAACAGGCTTCAGAAAACGCTTGCATCAAAGGCCAGCAAAGCGGGGCTGGCCACGCGCCAGCGGCACCTGAATGCAATGCGCATTGCAATCCAGGCTTTGGAATCGGCGCAGGATCGGTTAACCACAGCCCCGGAACTGGCAGAGCTTATTGCCGAAGACATCAGAACCGGTATTCGCGCGCTCGACATTTTGCTTGGCCGCGTAGATGTCGAAGATGTGTTGGACGAGATCTTCTCAAGCTTTTGCATCGGTAAATAGGAATTGTTTCACGTGAAACAGGACGCAACAGATGTAGTCGTGGTTGGCGGCGGACACGCAGGCGCAGAGGCGGCGCATGCGGCCGCGCGCCGTGGTGCGCGCGTCGTTCTTGTTACGCTGCGCGCCGACGGGATTGGCGTCATGTCCTGCAATCCAGCGATCGGGGGGCTGGGCAAAGGCCATCTTGTCCGCGAAGTGGACGCGCTGGACGGTGTCATGGGTGTTGTGGCTGATCAGGCAGGCATCCAGTTTCGCTTGCTCAACCGTCGTAAGGGCCCTGCGGTACAGGGGCCGCGTGCGCAGGCAGATCGTGCGATTTACCGATCTGCCATGCAGAAACTTTTGGCGGATGAGCCGAATATAACAATCGTTGAAGGCGAAGTGGTAGACCTTTTGTTTGAAAAAGGCAGTGTTCGCGGCGTCGAGCTGGCAGATGGCTCGCAGATATCCGCACGCGCGGTTGTTCTGACGACTGGCACTTTTTTACGCGGTACAATCCATATTGGCGATGTATCGCGCCCCGGTGGCCGGATCGGCGATGCGCCGTCTGTGCGGCTGGCCGAACGGATTGATGATTTCGGATTGCCTTTGGGGCGCCTTAAAACTGGTACGCCGCCACGATTGCGCGCCAGCAGCATCAACTGGGACATTTTGGAAATGCAGCCGGGCGATGATGACCCGGTGATGTTTTCCTTCGCGTCCAAGGGCCCGACCGCGCGGCAGGTTTCCTGCGGGATCACGCACACGAACGAGGCAACTCACGAAATTATCCGCGATAACCTCTCACGCTCGGCCATGTATGGTGGCCAAATTGATGGCGTGGGCCCTCGGTATTGCCCGTCGATTGAAGACAAAGTCGTGCGTTTTGCAGAAAAACCATCGCATCAGGTTTTTCTCGAGCCCGAAGGGCTGACGACGGACTTGATCTATCCGAACGGGATATCGACTTCGCTGCCGCAGGAAACCCAGGCGCTTTACGTCCGATCCATCGTCGGGCTGGAGCAAGCAGAGATAGTACAACCGGGTTACGCCATTGAATACGACTATGTCGATCCGCGTGCGCTGAACAAACGATTACGCCTGGCAGATGTGGATGGCTTGTACCTTGCGGGGCAAATCAACGGCACCACAGGTTATGAAGAAGCAGCAGCGCAAGGGCTTGTTGCGGGCCTGAACGCTGCGGCAGACGCACTGGACTTGCCTGCGGCTGAATTTACGCGCGAAAGCTCGTATATTGGCGTTATGGTGGATGATCTGGTGACGCGTGGCGTTAGCGAACCTTACCGGATGTTCACATCACGCGCTGAATTTCGACTTTCGCTGCGTGCAGACAATGCAGATCAACGCCTGACGCCTGTGGGGCTTGATCTAAATTGCGTCCGCTCGGGTCGTAGAAAGATGTTCAGCGAAAAGATGGATGCACTTTCGGATGTGACAGCGCGGCTCAATGAAGCAACCATTTCGGCATCTCAGGCCGCGGCCTCGGGCGTGCGCATATCTGCGGACGGGCAAAAGAAAAGCGCGTATCAGCTTTTGTCCTTTGTCGACGTGGCCTTTGATAAGGTCCAGTCGTTGTTCCCCGAGTTCGCGAATGTTTCACGTGAAACAGGCGAACAGGTGAAGCGCGACGCGCTTTATGCGAATTATATCGAACGACAAGCGAAAGATGTGCAGGCCCTTCGGAAAGACGAAGGCATCTCGATTCCCGCTGACTTCGATTTTGCCGGATTGACGGGCCTTTCAAATGAGCTGCGTCAGAAACTAGGCAAAACACGTCCAGAAACGCTGGGGCAGGCGGGCCGTGTCGAAGGTATGACGCCTGCAGCGCTGACACTGATCTTGGCCAAACTGCGAAAGTCTGATTTGAAGCGCGCATGACGGATGATTTCAGCGATGGATTGCCCCGGGGCCTGGACGTTTCACGTGAAACACGCCAAAGGCTGAAGAAATACGAAGCCCTTCTTCTGAAATGGACGCCGCGCATTAACCTAATTGCGCCCTCAACGGTTCCAATCCTCCGCCGCCGGCATTTTTTGGATTCAGCACAACTGTTGGATATCACGCCGCACACAAACATCTGGGCTGATCTGGGCAGCGGCGCGGGATTTCCTGGCGCGGTGGTTGCGATCCTGGCGTCAGAGCTTCGCCCAGAATCGCGGGTTGTGTTGGTCGAATCCGATCAGCGCAAAGCAACCTTTTTGCGGACAGTATCGCGGGAAACCGGGGTAAGCTTTGACGTTGTCTGTAAGCGGGTCGAAGATATTGAACCGTTGAACGCAGGCATCCTGTCTGCACGGGCGTTGGCGCCTTTACCGACGCTTCTGGAATACGCCGAACACCATCTTGGCGACGATGGTGTGGCCGTTTTCCCAAAAGGCGAAAAAGCCGACAATGAAATTGCAAAGGCGGTTGAATGCTGGCGGTTTGACTGCGAAAAACACGCAAGCATCAACGATGCTAACGCTTCCGTCTTGGTTTTGAGAAACATAAAACGTGTCTGATCCAACCCGACCACCACAGCCCAAGATCATTTCCATCGCCAACCAAAAGGGGGGCGTTGGCAAAACAACAACGACCATAAACCTTGGCGCGGCTTTGGCGGACGAAGGCTACAATGTGTTGTTGGTTGATCTCGACCCACAAGGGAATGCGTCTACAGGCCTGGGCTCGGCGCCGGAAGACAGGGCGCGTACGACTTATGATCTTCTTCTCGACGACACACCACTGGCCGAGGTTATTCGTCCAACACAAGTTGACGGCCTGGTGCTGGCGCCATCGACCACCGATCTCAGCTCGGCCGATATAGAAATGATGTCGATTGAAAAGCGCAGCTATCTTTTGCACGACGCTTTGCGCCAGCCCGCGATTGATGCGTATGAGCTGGATTATATTCTGATCGATTGCCCGCCGTCGCTAAGCCTGCTGACGATTAACGCGATGGTAGCTTCGGATTCTGTTCTGATCCCGCTTCAAAGTGAGTTTTTTGCGCTTGAAGGCCTGTCACAGCTTATGATGACGGTGCGGCAAGTGCGGCAAACAGCAAATCCGGACCTGCGCATCGAAGGTGTCTTGCTGACAATGTATGATGGTCGCAACAAGCTTAGCCTTCAGGTCGAACAGGACGCACGCGATACGTTGGGCGCATTGGTTTACAAAACCGTTGTTCCCCGGAACGTAAGAATTTCCGAAGCACCGTCATTTTCTATGCCAGTTTTGCGCTATGATCCGTCTTCGAAGGGCGCATTTGCCTATCGCAAATTGGCACAAGAAATGGTAGGAAGCGCAGAAGAAGCTACAGCATAGGGTAGGGACATGGCATCAAAACCAGAACGGCGCGGCTTGGGGCGTGGACTGTCCGCGTTGATGGCGGATGTTGAAAATACCCCGGCAAACGATACGCCAGCCGTTGCGCGCAAAGCCGAAGCAACAATTGATATTGCCCTGATCTCGCCCAACCCTGATCAGCCGCGGCGGCATTTCGCAGAAGACGCGTTGAACGATCTGGCAAATTCAATTCGTGAAAAGGGTATCATCCAGCCCTTGCTGCTGCGCCAAAACCCACGTGACCCATCGGGGTATGAAATTGTTGCAGGCGAACGCCGTTGGCGTGCTGCCCAACGGGCCAAACTTCACGAAGTACCCGCCATCATTCGCGAGCTTGACGATGTCGAGGTGCTCGAGCTTGCCCTGATCGAAAACATCCAGCGCGACGATTTGAACGCCATTGACGAGGCGCAGGCTTATCGGCAACTGATGGACCGGTTTGGGCACACACAGGAAAAACTTGCCGAAGCCTTGGGGAAAAGCCGCAGCCACATCGCGAATCTTCTACGTCTGCTGAATTTACCAGAAGACATTCTGGCTATGTTGATTGATGGCAAACTAAGCGCGGGTCATGCGCGCGCGCTTTTAACCGCCGAAGACCCAAGCGGCCTTGCGCACATAGTTATCAAGAAAGGCCTTTCTGTCCGTGAAACCGAACGGTTGGCCAAGGGCAGCGCAACGCCCGCAGCACCCAAGACAGCGACGCCCGAAAAAGACGCCGACACACAGCTTTTGCAGAAAGATCTGAAAGCGGCCTTGGGTATGTCGGTTGCCATCGATCACACCGAAGGTGGCGAAAGCGGCAAACTGACAATTCGGTACAAAACGTTGGAACAGTTGGATGAGGTGTGTCGACGCCTGTCTGCTGTCGAAGGCGGCAAGCTTTAGGTCAAAATATCCCGCAGAATCGCATTCAACACAGGCCGCCCCCGGTCTGTGGTCTTTAGTGTGCGGTCTGTGTAAGATAGAAAGCCAGAATTAACTAACCCCATGATTCTATTCGATATTTCCTCTTTTTCAAGACGCACGCCTTCTCGCAACCTTAGGCCCATCATCAGGTATTCATCAAACACATCCGTCCCCGAAAGGTCACTGTGAACAAAATCGCCTGACCCGCCATCAACCGCAGACAGCCAAGTTGTTGGCATCGCATGCGCTTCAGTTGCAAAACGCTTGCCATCAATTGTCATTCGACCATGCGCACCCGGTCCGACCCCGGCCCAGTCATGGCTTTTCCAATATATCTGGTTATGCGCAGATTCAGCGCCCGGTGTTGCGTGGTTTGAAACTTCATATGCGGGCAACCCGGCCTGTTCGGTCAAGGATTGGGTCAATTCGTACATATCTGCCGCCAGATCTTCGTCCGGCAGCCCGCGCAACCCGCCGCGTGCGAAACGTTCACCAAACACAGTGCCGTCTTCAACTGTCAGTTGGTACAGCGACAGGTGGTTTGCTCCCATTTCCAGGGCGAACGTCAGCTCGGCGCGCCAATCTTCCAAAGACTGGTTTTGCCGCGCATATATCAGGTCAAACGACACGCGCGGAAAAACCGACATGGCCATTTCGACCGCGCTTTGCGCCTCGGCCGCGGAATGCAAACGGCCCAATGCGCGCAAATCGTTGTCGTTCAAAGCCTGCACACCGACAGACACACGGTTTACGCCCGCCTCGGCATACCCTTCGAAATTTCGCATCTCGGCCGAGGTTGGGTTTGCCTCCAGTGTGATCTCCAGATCATTCGCAACGGCCCAGACCGACCGCACTTTACGAAGAATTGCGTCCACGGTTGATGGCAACATCAGGCTTGGCGTGCCGCCGCCAAAATAAACCGTGTTCAGCACCCGACCTGATGTGATCTGTCCGATCCGGTCCAGCTCGCGTTCAAATGCACTGACCCAAACAGACTGGTCCACACCTGTCGCAACGTGACTGTTAAAGTCACAATATGGGCATTTAGACTGACAAAACGGCCAGTGGACATACAGCCCAAAGCCCCGATGCTCGATCATTTTGGAA
The DNA here is from genome assembly GCA_937924905.1 of uncultured Paracoccaceae bacterium. Classification (GTDB taxonomy): domain Bacteria; phylum Pseudomonadota; class Alphaproteobacteria; order Rhodobacterales; family Rhodobacteraceae; genus JAJDOD01. Next base: position 192,937 of record CALDUK010000001.1, read on the forward strand.
AGATGGCGGATAGCTTGGCAAAGGCATCCGCCCGGTGGCTGATCCGGTTCTTGTCCCACCGATCCATTTCACCAAACGTCGTGTCATATCCTTTTGGCACAAAAATCGGATCATAGCCGTGCCCAAACTCGCCCCGCATCGGCCAGGTCAGCGTGCCGTCCACCTTGCCCTCGAACACTTCGTCATGCTGATCCGGCCAGGCTAACACAAATGTGCAACAAAACCGCGCTGTCCAGGGTTTTGGCGCACCTTTTGCCACCAGCTCATCATGGCTGCGCGTCATAGCCATCACAAAATCCCGGCCGTTCGGCGTTTCCGCCCAATCCGCCGTATAAACACCCGGCGCGCCACCCAGACCGTCAATTTCGATCCCGGAATCGTCGGCCAGCGCAGGAAGACCTGTAGCCTGACAGGCGGCATGGGCCTTGATCCGCGCATTTTCAATGAATGTCGTCCCGGTTTCCTCGGGTTCTGGCAGACCTTTATCGGCGGCCCCCACAACAGACACGCCAATGTCGGAAAGAAGGTCCGCCACCTCCTCCAGCTTGCCAGCGTTGTGCGTGGCAACCAAAAGCGTTTTGTCAGAAAACTGCCGCATCACCCAACAGCAGAGCTTTGGCGGGCCTTAAGGTCTTGAACACCGCTTTCGGCCAAATCCAAAAGCGTTTCCATCTGATCACGCGAAAAGGTCGATCCTTCTGCCGACATCTGCACCTCGATCAACTTGCCGCTTCCGGTCAGAACGAAATTGCCGTCGACACCGGCTTCGCTGTCTTCGGGGTAATCCAGATCCAAAACGGGCTGGCCCGCATAAATCCCACAAGACACAGCGGCGACGTGATCGGTGATCGGGTCGGATGTAATCATGTCGTTGGCCAACAGCTTGTTCACCGCCAGCCGCAGCGCCACCCAACCCCCGGTGATCGAAGCACACCGTGTTCCGCCATCGGCCTGAACAACGTCGCAATCGACAATGATCTGACGTTCCCCCAAAGCCGGGCGATCCACACAGGCGCGCAAGCTTCGCCCGATCAGGCGTTGAATTTCCTGCGTCCGCCCGGATTGCCCGTTTTTGGCTTCGCGCCGACTGCGGGTGTGGGTCGCCCTGGGCAGCATGCCATATTCGGCGGTCACCCACCCCAGGCCCGAGTTCTTCATCCAGGGCGGCACACGCTCGTCAATTGACGCCGTGCACAGCACATGCGTGTCGCCGCATTTGATTAAACAAGACCCTTCTGCGTGTCGGGTCACATCCGTTTCGATAGAAACAGCGCGCATTTCGCCGGTTTCGCGTCCAGAAGGTCTCATACTACCACCTCGCAAAATTCTATTGCCTGATAGTCTTGGCACAACACCGCATCAACCCTGATTGACGTGGCGGCCTGATTTCCTTTAATTGGCACGCCCGAAATTTCTTGTAGCACCATGAGCGACACCGGAAAACTCCTGGAGGAAATGAACGACCGCTCGCGCGAAGTGTTTCGCCGCGTGGTCGAAGGCTATTTGTCTGCCGGCGATCCCGTAGGCTCGCGCACGCTTACCCGCGAGATGAGCGAACAGATCAGCGCAGCCACCGTACGAAATGTGATGCAGGATCTTGAATATATGGGCCTTTTGGCCGCGCCGCATGTGTCGGCCGGGCGGATACCTACGGAATCGGGCTTGCGACTTTTCGTCGACGGGATACTGGAACTTGGCGACCCGGATGCCGAAGACCGCAACGCTATCGAACAACGCATGTCCGGCGGCGACGCGGATGTCGCCGGCATTCTTGACCGGGTCGGATCGGCCCTGTCTGGCGTTACCCATGGCGCAAGTCTGGTTCTGGCCCCGAAACACGAAGCGCCGATCAAACATATCGAATTTGTCAGCCTTGCCGCCGACCGCGCCCTTGTTGTGCTGGTCTTTGCCGATGGTCATGTCGAAAACCGCGTGTTTCAGCCGCCGCTTGGCCAGACCCCGTCGTCGTTCCGCGAGGCGGCGAATTTCCTAAACTCGATCGTGCAAGGTCATACGATTTCCGAACTTGGTTCGGTTGTGAAATCCGAAATCACCAAGCACCGACAAGAACTAGATGTTCTGGCCCGCGACCTTGTCGAGAACGGCACTGCCTTTTGGGAAAACGAAGGCACAACTTACGAACGCCTGATCGTGCGCGGACGCGCGAATCTTTTGGCTGACAGTGCGGCAGAAGAAGAATTGGAACGCATACGCGAGCTGTTTGACGATCTGGAACGCAAGCGCGACATCGCGGAATTTCTTGATCTTACCCAGGCAGGCGACGGTGTGCGCATTTTTATCGGTTCCGAGAACAAGCTTTTCTCACTTTCCGGTTCCTCTTTGGTGGTTTCTCCATATATGAACGCTGATCGAAAAGTGATTGGTGCAGTGGGCGTGATCGGCCCGACCCGTCTGAATTACGGACGCATCGTTCCAATCGTAGACTACACGGCCCAGCTCGTGGGCCGCCTGATTGCAGACCGAGGACAGTCATGAGCGACGCAGAGGCAGAAAAACAAGTAGCGGATGACGATCTGATCGACATCAACGACCCTGAAGCGTTGGAAGACGCGGACACAGATGAGATGATCCTAAGCCTTCAGGCTGAACGCGACGATCTTAAAGATAAATTCATGCGGGCGCTGGCAGATGCGGAAAACGCACGCAAGCGTTCCGAACGCGACCGGCGCGAGGCTGAACAATACGGTGGATCAAAGCTGGCCCGCGATTTGCTGCCGGTGTTTGATAATATGAAGCGCGCCGTTCAGGCCATTCCGGAAGAATCGAAAGAAGCCAACAAAGCGGTGATCGAAGGCGTCGAATTGACGATGCGCGAGCTGGTCAACGTTTTTAAAAAGCACGGGATCGAACCGATTTCACCCGTAGTTGGCGACAAGTTTGACCCGCAATTGCACGAAGCGATGTTCGAAGCGCCCCTGCCCGGCACCGCAGCGGGCGACATTATTCAGGTCGAAGCTGATGGATTCATGCTGCACGACCGGTTGTTGCGCCCTGCCCGCGTCGGCGTCAGTTCGATGCCCGCAAGCTAGTCGTCCAGCAGACGCTTAAGATCGTAAAGCAAAGCCAGGGCGTCTCGCGGCGAGATAACGTCTGGGTGAATGTCGCGCAATTTCGTCTCTAACACGGGCGTTTCCGACGGTTTTTGAACCGACACCGGAACCGCTGAAAAAAGCGGCAGGTCATCAATCAGCGCCTTTTGGCGCGCCCCGCCTTCCCGTTCACCCTTTTCCAACGCATCCAGAACGACCCTTGCCCGATCCACCACGCTTTGCGGCAAACCTGCCAATCGCGCGACCTGCACACCGTAACTGCGATCTGCCGCGCCTTCGCGGACTTCGTGCAGGAAGATGACCTCGCCTTCCCATTCTTTGACAGCGACCGTCGCGTTTTGCGCATTGTCCAACCGGTCGGCCAATTCCGTCATCTCATGGTAATGCGTCGCAAACAGCGCACGACAGGAATTGACGTCGTGCAAATGTTCCAGCGTTGCCCAGGCAATCGATAACCCGTCATACGTTGCCGTGCCGCGCCCGATTTCATCCAGAATGACCAATGCGCCTGTATCGGCCTGGTTCAGGATGGCGGCGGTTTCGACCATTTCAACCATGAATGTGGACCGTCCCCGCGCCAGATCATCGGCCGCGCCCACACGGCTGAAGATTTGACTGACCAGCCCGATATGCGCGCTATCCGCCGGCACGAAACTGCCGGCCTGCGCAAGCAAAGCAATCAGCGCGTTTTGGCGCAAATAGGTGGACTTACCCGCCATATTGGGCCCGGTCAGCAGCGTGACCTTTGCGCCCGTATCGGCGGATAAATCGCAGTTGTTCGAAATGAACGGTGTCCCGCCATCCCGTTTCAATGCCGCCTCGACAACGGGGTGTCTGCCGCCTGCGATCACAAACGCGCGCGACCGGTCCACAACCGGCTTTGCCCAGCGTTCCAGCGTGGCCAGCGTCGCAAAACCCTGCGTCACGTCCAATTCAGCCAAGGCCTTGGCCGCTACGCCAAGTGCGCCGTGGGCCTCCAGTATCTTGGCCCGCAGTTTTTCAAACAACGCTTTCTCAATCTCAAGCGCCTGTGCGCCCGCGTTCAGAATGCGCGTCTCCATGTCCGAGAGCGCAACGGTGGTAAACCGCACAGCATTCGCCGTTGTCTGCCGGTGAATGAACTGTTCGGACAACGCCAGCATCTTGTCCGCATGGGTCGCAGTCGTTTCGATGAAATAACCCAGAACGTTGTTGTGTTTGATCTTCAGCGATGAAATTCCGGTTTCTTCCCCGTATTCCGACTGAAGCCGCGCAATCACGCCCCGGCCTTCATCCCGCAATTGCCGCGCCTCGTCCAAGGCTGCGTCAAACTCGGGTGCAATAAACCCCCCGTCCCGTGCCAAAAGCGGCGGCTCGGCCACCAGCGCTGCCTCTAGATCGCGCAACAACACCTCAAACCCCGCCAGTGCATCGGCGACATGGGGGGCCAGGCCCGCAATGACCGGCAGCTCGGCCAAAGCATTGCGAATGGCCGCCAAATCGCGCGGCCCGCCACGCTCCAGCGCAAGCCTGGACAAGGCGCGTTCGACATCGGGGCATTTCTTCAGACAATCGCGAAGCGTTTCGCAAGTGTCCCGGTCTTCTGCCAGCCAAGCAACGCGATCCAAACGTTCGTTAACCGTATCCAAATCACGCGACGGCGACGAAACACGCCGCTCCAGCAACCGCCCGCCGCCCGCCGTTACCGTCCGATCAATCGCGTTCAGCAACGAACCTGCCCGACCACCAGACAAGGCATGGGTTAGTTCCAGGTTCCGGCGCGTGGCGGCGTCAATCTGCACCGTGTTCGACACCGCCTCTTGCACCGGCGGGCGAAGCAACGGCAGCTTTCCCTTTTGCGTCAAATCCAGATAGTCGATCAGCGCGCCCAACGCCGAGAGTTCGGGCCGCGAAAACGCTCCAAACGCATCCAGACTGGACACTTTGAACAGATCGCACAGGCGTCGGTCAGCCGATTGGCTGTCAAAGCTGCCCGCAGACAGTGGCGTCAGGGACAGCGCTAAATCAGTCTCTAAATCAATGAAATCGGCAAATTTGGCATCAGGCACGATCACCTCGCGCGGCAGCAACCGCGCCAGTTCTGGACCAAACCGTACAGGCGCAATCGGCATGACATGCAACTCGCCGGTCGAGATGTCTGTCCAGGCAATCGCCGCATCGCCGCGCACGTCGGCAATGGCCGCAAGATAGTTGTGCTTGCGTGCTTCCAACAGAGATTCTTCTGTAAGTGTCCCCGGCGTTACCAGCCGTACGACACCCCGTTTAACCACCGCTTTCGACCCGCGCTTTTTCGCCTCGCTCGGGTCTTCCAGTTGTTCGCAAACAGCCACGCGGAACCCTTTGCGGATCAGGGTCAGCAAATACCCATCGGCTGCATGAACAGGCACACCACACATCGGGATATCTTCACCCAAATGCTTGCCGCGCTTTGTCAGCGCAATGTCCAAAGCTTCGGCAGCTGCGACAGCATCATCGAAGAACAACTCGTAAAAGTCGCCCATACGATAGAAAAGAAGCGCATCCTTATGCGCTTCTTTGATTTCCAGGAATTGCGCCATCATCGGCGTGACAGCTGCATTTGCCGTGGTCACGGCCGAACCCCCCTTGCCCGTTTCGCTGAAACTACCGATCAGCTGACAAGGGGGAAAGCAGAAACCTTAGCTGGCAAACGGGGCGTCACCACCCCAAAGACGGCGAACCTTTTTATCGCGCCCGCAGGACTTGCGATAAAACTTGTAAGCATTTGCTTTCGACTTTGGACCGCGCCGTGTGATCACAACTTCGGACGACTTGTAGTAATCCTGGTGATACCCTTCGGCCTGATAAAACCGGCCCGCTTTCAGGATGGGCGTTACGATCTTGCGGCCCAGCTCTTTTTCCGCTTCGGCCTTTGCCTTTTGCGCAGCTGCTTGTTCAGCCGCGTTTGTGACGAAAATCGCGGTGCGATAGCTTTCGCCACGGTCGCAGAACTGACCGCCAGCATCCGTTGGATCAACTGAACGGAAGAACAGAAACAGCAACCGGTCATAGCTGATCTGGCTGTCGTTATAACGGATCTCAACAGCCTCGTAATGTCCGGTGCCGCCTTTGGTGACCTGCTTATAGGTCGGGCTTGCCGTCTTGCCCCCGGTATACCCCGAGACGACTTCGCTGACGCCTTTCACCGATTCAAAATCGCTTTCCACACACCAGAAACACCCCCCGGCAAAATAAGCACGCTTTTGCGCCGCTTCCGCAGCGATACTCTGAATCATCAATCCGGCGCCAATCATAACAATCAACAACGGAGCCTTGAGGGCTTTCATGGTCATATGCATTCCTTTCGAAGATTCAGCGCACATTATGAGAAAAGTGCCTTGCGTCTATTCAACCCAACGTGAGGTCGCGCGACTGTGAGAGTTGTTTCAAACCTCATCCGTCTTTACGTTTTGGGCGAAACAGCAACGCAACACGTAGCAAGCACATGAAAATCGCAATGTGGTCCGGGCCACGCAACCTGTCCACCGCGCTGATGTACAGCTTTGGCAACCGCGCGGATATGGCTGCCTGGGACGAACCGTTTTACCCGGCTTATCTGTCAGAAACAGGCATTGATCACCCGATGCGCGATGCAATCGTCGCCACAGGCGAAACCGATCCGCACAAGGTTGCCGCGCGCTGTGCCGGGCCGGTGCCGGGCAGCAAAAGTCATTGGTATATGAAACATATGAGTTTTCATATGTGTGAAGGGTTCCCGCTGGAATGGGCCAGTGACTGCATCAACATCCACCTTATTCGCCACCCGGCCCGCGTGGTGGCCAGCTATGTGCAAAAGCGCGAAAACCCGACCCTGCAAGACATCGGGTTCGCCCAACAGGCCGTGCTATACGACAGGTTCCCCGGTCCGGTGATCGACAGCGCTGATATTCGCGAAAACCCGGAACGGATGCTGACCGCCCTGTGCGCCACCATCGGTCTGCCGTTTGACCGCGCGATGCTTTCCTGGCCCCAAGGCCCCAAGTCGTTCGATGGCATATGGGCCGCGCATTGGTACAATGCGGTGCACCGATCAACCGGCTTTGCCGGGCCGGAAACCGCGCTGCCCACGGCACCGAAAGACACGGCCGATCTGATCGACCGCGCTATGCCGTATTACGAAAAACTGAAAGCGAACGCGCTCACTTAAGCCGCCGGTCCCGCGCCGCAAGCAGCTTTAGCCGCAGCGCATTCAGTTGAATGAAACCTTGAGCATCGGTCTGATCATAGGCGCCCGCATCTTCTTCGAACGTCACATGCGCTTCGGAATACAGTGAATGATCCGACCACCGCGCCACCGTCCGCGCCGACCCTTTGTACAACTTCACACGCACTGTGCCCGACACATGTTCCTGGCTCTTGTCGATCAACGCTTGCAACATTTCGCGCTCGGGCGAGAACCAGAAGCCGTTATAAATCAGCTCGGCATAGCGCGGCATGATTGAATCCTTCAGATGTCCCGCCCCTGAATCCAAGGTGATCTGTTCAATCCCGCGATGCGCTTCCAGCAGGATGGTGCCTCCTGGCGTTTCATAGATGCCGCGCGATTTCATGCCCACGAACCGGTTTTCCACCAGGTCCAGAATGCCGATGCCATGCTTGCCGCCCAAAGCGTTCAGCCGGGTCAGGATCGTTGCGGGCGACATAGCTTCGCCATTGATCGCAACCGCATCGCCTTTTTCAAAGGTAATCTCGACCATTTCGGGCGCGTCCGGCGCGTCTTCGGGCCGGGTGATCCGCTGCAACACATAATCCGGCGCTTCGTCCGCAGGGTTTTCCAGCACTTTGCCTTCGGACGACGTGTGCAACAGGTTCGCATCCACCGAAAACGGCGCTTCGCCCTGCTTGTCCTTGGCAATCGGAATTTGGTTCCTTTCTGCAAACTCGATCAACCGTGTCCGCGAGGTCAAATCCCATTCGCGCCAGGGCGCAATTACTTTGATATCAGGGTTCAGCGCATAGGCCGACAACTCGAAGCGCACCTGATCGTTGCCTTTGCCGGTCGCCCCATGGGCCACGGCATCCGCCCCGGTTTCAGCCGCAATTTCCACCAGACGCTTGGATATCAATGGCCGGGCAATCGAGGTTCCCAGCAAATACAGCCCCTCGTACAGCGCGTTGGCGCGGAACATCGGGAAAACAAAGTCGCGCGTAAACTCTTCGCGCAGGTCTTCGATAAAGATCTCGGACACGCCCAGCATTTCGGCTTTCTTGCGCGCGGGCTCCAGTTCTTCGCCCTGCCCCAAATCGGCTGTAAAGGTCACGACCTCGCAGCCATATTCGGTTTGCAGCCATTTCAGGATGATCGACGTGTCAAGGCCGCCAGAATAAGCAAGTACGACTTTCTTAGGTGCGGACATCAGGGACCCCCAAACGTGTAAGTTTGAGCGCGCATGTACGTAATTTTGCCCCCGGCGACAAGGCGATCCAAAAGTGAAAGGGTAGCCGAAATAGGCTACCCTTTCAAAGCGTGCTGTGTCGAGTGTGTGTGCGCTGTGTAACGCAAGGCAAAACTAGGAATCAGATGTGGCAAGAATGGGGCAAGCATGAACGGCATAAGGCGAAACGGCGGATCTTTGCCATCATCGAAGCCAAAAGAAACAATCGTCTAAGACAGACGGCTATTGGTTCCGGTTACCCCGCGAAATTGGCCAATTCTATGACGGAAACGTCATAGCACGACCGGATCTCTGCCACGTCTGGCGCATGGTTCGGGTCCGCTTTCAGGCGCCGTTCCTCGGATTCGCACAGCGCGCCGACCTGCTGCAACCCTATGTTCAGCGCGCTCCCCTTCAAAAAATGCAACGCACCGGCAAGATCTAACGGATCAACCCCGTCCAGCCGCCCCAAAACGTCTTCCACTTCCTCGCGGAATATATCGACGACTTCGGCAAATTCGTCTTCGCCCACTTCAGATCTCAGATCGTTCAGGCGCGCCAGGTCCAGCATTGTCAAAACCTCCACAGGGATGGCGGCAGTATTTCCCAACCCGGTTTATATAGATTTAAACGCCCCGCGCGCATCATGCTGGCATGACTGTCTCTGCCGTTCTGTCCCAAACTGCCGCCGCGCTTGCTCTGTCGCCTGTTCTGATCGTCGATGACAGCCGCGCACAGCGGCATCTTTTGCGCCGGACATTGGCGAAATGGGGGTACGACGTGGTCGAAGCTGCGTCGGGCGAAGATGCGCTGGATCTATGCGAAAAGACGCAGTTCGACGTCATTGTCAGCGATTGGATGATGCCCGGCATGTCTGGCGTCGAATTTTGCCGCGCTCTTCGCAAAAGGTCTGACAGGCCCACGTATTTCATCCTTCTCACCGCCCAAAACGACACGGCGGTGCTGGCCGAAGGGTTGGACAGCGGCGCTGATGACTTTCTGTCGAAACCGTTTCAGGCGGTCGAATTGCGCGCCCGTCTTCGCGCGGGCGAACGGGTTATCCAAACCCAACAGGCGCTGGCCCGCAAAAACGACGCACTGGAAACAGCGCTTGATGATCTGTCGAACGCTTATGATGCAATAGAACGCGACCTGCGCGGTGCCGCGAAATTTCAGGAAGGCCTGCTGCCGAAACACGCCAATCGTTTTGGCCCTGCCGATGTCAGCCTGCTCTTTCAATCCAGCGGCCATGTTGGGGGCGATCTTGTGGGCTATTTCCCCGTGAACGACGCCGAAGCGGTGGTGTATTCCGTCGATGTTTCGGGCCATGGCGTCGCCTCGGCCCTGATGACCGCACGGGTTGCGGGCTATTTCAGCGACAGTGCACCTGACCGGAACATCGCGCTAGCAAAAGGCAAAAACGGCTATCACCTTCGCCCGTTGCCCCAGGTCTGCGCGACGCTGAACAGTGTTTTGCAATCCGATGATGACACAGATCAATACCTGACGATGCTGATTGCGCATATCAAGCTGACCACCGGCCATGTCACGCTGTGTTCGGCTGGCCACCCCAGTGCTGCGCATCTGACCGGGGACGGCCAATGCAAGTTCATCGAATTATGGAGCACGCCAATCGGTCTGATGGAAGACGGCGCCTATGAAACCGCCGAACTGACCCTGACCGATGGCGACCGCCTGGTGCTCTATTCCGACGGAATAACCGAATGCCCGAACCCGAATGGCGATCTTCTGGACGAAGACGGGTTCGCGCCAATCCTGCAAACCCTTGGCGGGTGCCGTCCCGGCACATTCAACACTGGCCTTCTGGACGCGCTGGTTAAATACCACGGCAACGCCGAATTTCCCGACGACGTATCGGCGGCGATTATCCACTGGTCGCCTGATGGCTAGCGCAACAAAACCCGTCGCAGGAACATCCGATCGCCGTCGTTCCCGACCAGATCGATCGCGTTTTCAAAAGACACCCAGACAGCACTATGCCCATCCTCAATGGGTGGGCCCAAGCGCAGGGTTGGCCGGCCCAGATACACATGGCACAGCTTCTCGGCCCAAAGCGCGTAATCCGGCATATAGGTAAACCGCCGAAACGCCCCCAGCCGTTGCAATCGTCCGGCCCGCCACCCGGTTTCTTCCAGAATTTCGCGATGCAAGGCGGGCAAAACCTGTTCTCCCGGGTCCAACCCACCGCCCGGCAGTTGAAACTCGGGCACCGGCTCCATCTGATGGGTCAGCAACACCCGCGCGTCGCGCACCAGAATAGCATAGGCACCCGGCCGCCGCCGATAGGGAATGTCAGGCCGAACGCTTTCTCCGATACGCGGTATCATGGGCTTGGTCCTTTCTGCCGGATGCCTATATAGACCCGACATCTCGAACTTGTCAGGATATTCCATGACCCTTGGTTCCAAAATCGCCTGGGACGACACCGTTCTGCCGTTTCAACTGGACCGGACCGATACGCGCGGACGCGTTGCCCGTCTGGATGGCGTGTTACAGCAGGTGCTGGCACAGCATGATTACCCACCGCTGATCGAAGCGCTGGTGGCCGAGGCAACGCTTTTGACCGCGCTGATCGGCCAGACAATCAAACTGCGGTGGAAACTGTCCTTGCAAATCCGGGGCGATGGCCCGGCGCGTTTGATCGCAACTGACTACTATGGCCCGACCAAAGACGGCAAACCGGCCCGGGTCCGCGCCTATGCCAGTTTCGACAGCGACCGCCTTGACCACAAAGCCGATCCGTTCTCGCAAATCGGCAAGGGCTATTTCGCCATTCTGATCGACCAGGGGGCAGGCAACATGCCGTATCAAGGCATCACGCCCATCGCCGGTGGCTCGCTTGCCGCCTGCGCGCAGACCTATTTCGCGCAATCCGAACAAATTCCAACCCGTTTCGCGCTCAGCTTTGGCAAGTCACAGCAACCGGGCGAAGCACTGCATTGGCGCGCCGGTGGTATGATGTTGCAACAAATGCCCGAAGCCTCGCCCGAGGTCGCCGAAAGCGGGTCAGGCGACGGCGGGCTTTTGCAGGCCGAAGATGTGCTGGACAAAGACGCCATCGAAGACTGGAACCATGTCAATATCCTGCTCGACAGCGCAGACGAAATCGAACTGATCGGTCCCAGCGTCCAGCCGACCGACTTGCTGGTGCGCCTGTTCCACCAGGACGGACCGCGCGTGTTCGACGCTCAGCCGGTTGAATTTGGCTGTACCTGCTCGGCCGACCGTGTGCGCGAAAGCCTGTCGATTTATTCGGCCAAGGACATCGGCCACATGACCACCGACGACGGTATCGTGACCGCCGATTGCCAGTTTTGCGGCGCGCATTACGAATTTGATCCAAACAGCCTGGGGTTTGAGGCCAAGGAATGACGCTGCAATCCCGTCTTCAGGCCGCTGTGGCCCGGCCCGGCACACCGTCGTCGGATTTTGATCTGAACACCGACGGTCAACGGCCCGACCAAACGCTTCGCGATGCGGCTGTTCTGGTCCCGATTGTCGACGGGCCAAAGCCAACCGTCATCCTGACCAAACGCTCGCCCGCCTTGAAACACCATCCCGGTCAGGTCGCGTTTCCGGGCGGCAAGGTCGATGACACTGACGCCGACGTGTTCGCCACCGCGCTGCGCGAAGCGCGCGAGGAAATCGGACTGGACACCGCCCAGATCATCGGAACGCTTGGCCCGCATGAAACCGTCACCGGGTTTTGTGTGACCCCGGTTCTCGCTATGGTCGCGCCTGGGTTTGTCCCAACCCCGGAACAGGGCGAAGTCGCCGAGGTTTTCGAAGTTCCGCTGGCGCACCTGATGAACCCGTCAAATTATCTGATCCAGTCCCGCCTCTGGCGCGGGACGCCACGATATTACTTTACGGTCCCATGGGGCCCCTATTACGTGTGGGGGGCAACGGCATGCATGCTGCGGGCCTTGGCGGATCGGATGACAGATGGTGCAGATCAAACCTGACTGGCTGACAAACAGCGCGACGCAAAGCGTGTTCGCGCTACTCAAGGACCATCAGGTCTTTGCCGTCGGCGGTTGTGTCCGAAACGCGCTTTTGGGCGAACCGGTCCATGACATCGACATGGCCACCTCGGCCCTGCCCGAAACCGTTCTGGCGCTGGCAAAAACCGCAGGGTTGCGCGCGATCCCGACGGGGATTGACCACGGCACACTGACCGTCATCGCCGAAGACACAGCGTTTGAGATCACAACGTTTCGCAAAGACGTTGAAACCGACGGTCGCCGCGCCGTGGTGGCGTTCTCGACCGATATCGAAGACGATGCGCGCCGCCGCGATTTCACGATGAACGCGCTTTATGCCGATGCCAGCGGACATATTCTTGACCCCGTCCAGGGCGTGGCCGACATCGAAACCCGCACTGTGCGTTTCATCGACAACGCCAATGACCGCATCCGCGAAGACTATTTGCGCAGCCTGCGGTTTTTCCGGTTTTGCGCCTTTTACGTACCTCCGGAAAATGGCTTTGAGACCGAAGCGCTGGATGCGATTGCCCGCAATTTGCCCGGTTTAGTGACGCTTTCACGCGAACGCGTCGGCAGTGAACTGAAGCGCCTTCTCGAAGCGCCCAACCCCGCACCCGCCGTCGCCGCCATGCGGGCGACCGGCGTTCTTGCCACGGTTTTGCCGGGGGCCGATGATACTTCACTGGGCCCTCTTGTCGCGTTGGAAGAACAATCAGGCGCCCCGCCCGACAGCCTTCGCCGCTTTGCCATCCTTGGGGGCGACACCGACACGCTTCGTCTGTCGCGCAAGGAAACCGACACGCTTGCAGCGCTGAAAAATGCCGCAGGCCAAACCCCTCGCCATCTTGGGTACAAACTTGGCGCGGCGCGTGGTCTGGATGCAGCGCTGATAACCGCCGCATCGCTGGGCCAACCGCTGGACTTGCAAACCAAGACCACCATCGAAAACGCCAGCAACCAAACTTTCCCGGTGGTCGCCGCCGATCTGATGCCAGCCTACCAAGGCAAGGCGCTGGGCGACCGGCTTAGACAACTCGAAACCCAATGGATCGACAGCGCATTCACGCTTTCCAAAACGGATCTGTTGGCCAAGGGGTGACATCGCGGTCAGAATGGTCTAATCCAAAACCACGCCATGTAGGAGAGCAGTTGATGACAAACAGGTTTCGCACACGACTAGGCTGATTGCCGCGATCCTGTCTGGATGTCCGCAATCAGCGACATCTCTCATCTTTAACGCTCTCTGCACCAAGGCGTCCGTCCTATGTTCCGCTATCTTGAATCCCTCGTTGATCCTTACTGCGACTATGTCGAAGAGGATCAGCCGCCGCGCAGCTTTTGGCCCTTTATCAAGCGCTATGCGGTGCCGTTTCGCAAAGTCTTCATTGCCACAGGCCTGATCACCGTTCTGGTGGCCGCCATCGAGATTTGGCTGATTGCCTATCTTGGTCGGCTGGTCGATGTGCTGAACAGCACAGATCGGGCCAGCTTTTGGGGCGACCACGGTGTTGAAATGCTGCTGATTGGGTTGTTCCTGCTGCTGATCCGTCCGGTCATTCAGATGATGGATGTTGGTCTTCTGAACAACGCCATCCTGCCGAACTTCGGGACGCTGATCCGGTGGCGCGCGCACAGCCATGTGTTGCGCCAATCGGTGGGCTGGTTCGAAAACGACTTTGCCGGCCGCATCGCCAACCGCATCATGCAAACGCCACCCGCTGCGGGCGAAGCAGTGTTTCAGGTCTTTGATGCCATGGCTTATGCGCTGGCCTATGTGATCGGCGCGATCATTCTTTTGGGCGATGCCGACCCACGGCTGGCCATTCCGCTTGTTGCCTGGCTGGTTCTGTATGGCGTTCTGGTGCGCTGGACAATCCGGCGCGTGACCCCTGCCTCGCAAGCGTCGTCCGATGCGCGCAGCGCGATCACCGGGCGTGTTGTTGACAGTTACAGCAACATTCATTCGGTCAAAATGTTTGCCCACACCAACGGCGAACGCGATTACGCGAAAGAGGCGATTGAAAACGCGCGGCTGACGTTTCAGGCCGAAATGCGCATTTACACCAAAATGGATGTGGGCCTGACGCTTTTGAACGGGTTTCTGATCGTCGCTGTTGTCGGATGGGCCATCTGGCTTTGGTCGATTGGCGCGGCCACGATTGGCGCGGTCGCGATTGCGTCCTCGCTGGTGCTGCGCCTGAATGCGATGACCGGCTGGATCATGTGGGCACTGACCAGCTTCTTTTCGAATGTTGGCGTGGTGAAAGAAGGCATGGAAACCATCGCCCAGCCCATCACGCTGACCGACAGCCCGGGTGCAAAACCTCTGCAACCGGGGCCCGGACAGATCCAGTTCAAAGCCCTGTCGCACCACTATGGCCGCAGCACGGGTGGACTGGACGATATAACGCTGACCATCGAAGCAGGTCAGAAGATCGGCCTGATCGGTCGGTCCGGTGCGGGCAAATCCACGTTGGTCAAGCTGCTGTTGCGGTTCTATGACGTCGAAAAAGGCGCCATCGAAATTGATGGCCAGAACATTGGCGCGGTGATCCAAGACAGCTTGCGTGCGCGCATTGGCATGGTTCAGCAAGACAGCTCACTTTTGCACCGCTCGGTGCGCGACAACATTCTCTATGGTCGCCCGGACGCCACCGAAGATCAGATGCTGCACGCCGCCCATCAGGCCGAAGCGCATGACTTCATCCTCGACCTCGAAGACCCCGAGGGGCGCAAAGGCTATGACGCCCATGTGGGTGAACGCGGCGTGAAATTGTCGGGCGGTCAACGCCAACGCATCGCGCTGGCCCGGGTCATTCTGAAAGACGCGCCAATTCTGGTTCTGGACGAAGCGACCAGCGCCCTGGACAGCGAAGTCGAAGCCGCCATTCAGTCCACGCTGTATGGCATGATGGAAGGCAAAACGGTGATCGCCATTGCGCACCGGCTGTCGACCATCGCGCAAATGGATCGGATCGTTGTGATTGATGACGGAAAGATCGTCGAAGACGGCAACCATGACGCGCTTTTGGCGCAGGATGGGCTATATGCACGTTTCTGGGGCCGTCAGTCTGGCGGCTTTCTCAACAAGACGGAGGCGGCGGAATGAAATACCCTGACCCGGACGGAACGGACACCGGAACAGGCTCTATTCCAGCGATTTACCGCCGCCTTGCCGACACGATCGAACCGTTTCGCCCCGCAGACGGCCCACCGCCGCAAAGCTTCCGTCCTTTCCTGCGCTGGGCGCTTGAAGGCACGGGCAAGCAAATGCTTATCGCGATCTCGGCGTCGATCTCGGTGGGCATCACGTCGATTGTCGGCTTCTTCATGATCGGCTGGCTTATCGATTTGGCGCAGACAACCGGCCCCGGTTTTCTGGCGACACATTGGTGGGCCATTGCGCTTTTGGCTGTGTTCTATCTGATTATCTGGCCCGCTTCGCTGGTGGCGAACGCGGCCTTTAACTCGGTCAATCTGGGGCCAAACCTTTATGCGCTGGTCCTGTCCCGGCTGCAAAAATACACGCTTGGCCAAAGCCTGACGTTCTTCGACAACGATTTTGCAGGGCGCATCGCGCAGAAAAGTCAGCAAACCGCCCGCGCGGTTACCGATGTTGTGCTGGAAATCACGAACATTTTCGGCAACGCCGTCTCGGCCGCCATCGGCGCGGCACTTATGCTGTCGTTTGTCGATTGGCGGCTGGGCGGCGCGGTTGTGCTTTGGCTTCTGACCTATGCCATTTTGATGTATTTCTACATTCCCCGCGTACGCGAGAAATCCAAGCTGCGCGCCGCGCGCCGCGCCATCGTCACCGGCCAGATCGTCGACACGATCACCAATATCGCTACGGTCAAGCTGTTCGCCCATGGCGAAGCGGAAGAAGTCGCAACCAACGACGCGCTTGCCGGGTTTCGCGAAGCTGGCATCAGCTGGGCCGGCACTGTCGTGACGTTTCGTCTGTTCATCTTCACGCTGGCGGGGCTTTTGCCGGTCGCCCTGATCGGACTGTCGCTTTGGCTTTGGTCGCAGGGCGCGGCCACCGCAGGCGACATTGCGACTGCAGGTCTGGTTGCCACGCGGCTGTCCACCATGACCGGCTGGGTCAGCTTTGCCGCGCTTGGAATATTCACCAACATCGGCGAAATCGAAGACGGCATACGCACCCTGACCCCATCTCACACCATCACCGACCGGCCCAACGCCGTCGACCCGCCCCGCAGCAAAGGACACATTCAATTCGAAGGCATCAACTTCGGCTATGGCTCGACCCGCGCAGCGCTGGACAGTCTGAACCTTGACATCAAACCGGGCGAAAAAGTCGCTCTGGTTGGCGCGTCGGGTGCAGGCAAAAGCACGATCACGTCCCTGCTGTTGCGGCTGTACGAGGTCGAAGACGGGCGCGTTCTGCTTGATGGCACAGATGTGCGCGACTTGACGCAAGATGGCTTGCGCCGGCAGATCGCCGTGGTCCGTCAGGAAACCGCGATGTTCAACCGGTCAGCGTTCGAAAATATCCGCTACGGCACGCCCGAAGCCACATTGCCCATGGTGATGGCGGCGGCGAAACGCGCCGAAGCGCATGACTTTATAGAAACGTTGCAAGACCATCGCGGGCGCACCGGGTATGACGCCCATCTCGGCGAACGCGGCGTCAAACTGTCGGGCGGTCAACGCCAACGCATCGCGCTGGCCCGCGCCATTCTGAAAGACGCGCCCATCCTTGTCTTGGACGAAGCGACCAGCGCTCTGGACAGCGAAGTCGAAGCCGCCATCCAAGCCTCGCTTGATGCGCTGATGCAGGGCAAAACCGTCCTGGCCATCGCCCACCGCTTGTCAACCATTGCGCGCATGGACCGGATAATCGTCTTGGCCGAAGGCCGCATCGCGGAACAAGGCACACACCAAGAGCTTTTGAACAGAAAAGGTCTCTATTCCAGCTTCTGGCAACGCCAATCAGGCGGGTTTCTGTTTTCCGGCGCAGCAGAATAATCAACCCAAGTTAATAATCACTCGCCATTAGCGTGTATCGCGTTTAGGCTTGGCGCATGAATGTCGCGCTCAATACATCCGCACGCACCGGGGCCGCGCTGCAATCGCACGGCGCGGTCCTGGCGTTCGAAAACGGCACCGAACATTTCCTGTGGGGCAGCGAAAACGCCCATCACTGGGTCGGGTTGCCCCAGTTCGACAATTTGATCGGTCAAACCGCGCTTCAGGTGTTTGATCGCCGCCTGACCCATGCCATCCGAAACGCCAATTCCCATGATCCCGACACCGAACGCCGTTTGCGGCTGGGTATCTTTCGGCTGGCCGAAACGGATGTTCAGGCGTGGATGTTCACAAACGGCAACCACTTCATCATCGAACTTGTCTCGCCGCCGACCGACCCCGACCCAGACCCCACCACAACGCTGAACGATGTCGCGCTACTGAACGCTCAGCTTTTGCTGCCTGACGACACCACCGCGCTTCAGGAATGCGCCCGCGTGTTGCGCACGCTCAGCGGCTTCAAAAGTGTTGCGGTGATGGCAGGGCAAGGCATAGATGCCAATGTGATCACATGCTCGGGCGATCCATTTGCCACCCCCGTACCCTGGTCTGTCGGGCGACATATCCACGAGATACCCGACCTGACCGCCCCGGTTCTGACACTGCGCGGGGCCGATGTGCCAAGAAGCGCGCTCAACGCCTCGGGCATGATCGCGCCGGGCCCGGCCCAGTCGCAAGCGCTGGCTGCCTATTGCACCGCTTGCGCCACGATGGGGTTCGGCAACCCATCGGCCAAACCGATGTACTTTGCCTTTCTGCACCACATGCCGCGCGCGTTGAACAGCCGGACACGGTTTGCGTTGGATCATCTTGGCTTGCTTCTTCGGCACCGCTTCGCTTGAGATTTGCACAGTTTCCGGGGTAGCTTGTAGAAAATGCAACCACTGGGAAACTATGCAATATGGGAGAGGCTCTCACACTCGCGTTTCAGCTTGTCCTTGCGGGCGACGCCGATCTCTATGAAATCGTCCTTCTGTCCATTTATGTCAGCATTACCGCAACCGCGCTTGCCTGCGCCATCGGCCTGCCGATTGGCGCGCTTCTGGCGGTGCTGCGGTTTCGGGGTCGCGCAACCTGTCTTGTCATCATCAATGCCCTGATGGGCCTGCCGCCTGTGGTGGTCGGCCTGTTCGTCTATCTGTATCTGTCGCGCTCGGGTCCGCTTGGCTTTCTGGGGCTGCTTTACACGCCCACGGCCATGATCATCGCGCAAACCATTCTGATCGCGCCTATTGTCACCGCGCTGACCCGTCAGGTGATCGAAGACCTGCACATCGAACACCACGAACCGTTTCAGTCCTTTGGACTGACCCCCCGCCAGACCATTCAAACCCTGATCTGGGAAGGCCGCTTTTCTCTGCTGACCGTCGCGCTTGCCGGGTTTGGCCGCGCAATAGCCGAGGTTGGCGCGGTGATGATCGTCGGCGGAAATATCGACCATCTGACACGCGTGATGACCACAGCCATCGCGCTGGAAACATCAAAAGGCAACCTGCCCCTTGCTCTGGCGCTGGGCGTCGTTCTTCTGATCGTGGCCCTTATGGTCAATGTCATCGCCCATGGTATCAGATCGCGGTGGATTGCAGGCCAAAATGTTTGACTATTCCGCCGAAAAACCCACAGAAATCGTGCTGCAAGACCTGTCTTACAGCGCCGGTCAAACGCGGCTGATCGACATCCCGCAAACCACGTTCAACGCGTCGGGCATCACGGTCGTCATGGGGCCAAACGGGGCGGGCAAAAGCCTGTTGTTGCGTCTGATGCACGGGATGATCCCACCTACCACGGGGCGCATTCTGTACGGCGCTTACCCACTAGACACCGCCATGCGGCGGCAACAGGCGCTGGTCTTCCAAACCCCGGTACTTTTGCGCCGCACCGCCTTGGCCAACCTGCAATTTGCCTGCAAGGTTCGTGGCACGCCCCTGACACAGACCGACCGGCTTCTTGAAACCGTGGGGCTGGGCGACAAGGCCGATACGCCCGCGCGTCAATTGTCAGGTGGCGAAAAGCAACGCCTTGCCTTGGCCCAGGCGCTTGCCACCCACCCCAGGACTTTGTTTCTGGACGAACCAACCGCCAGCCTCGATCCGGCTTCGACCAGGTCGATCGAAGACATCGTCACGCAGGTTTCGGCCAGCGGTCTGCAAGTGATCTTCGTGACCCATGACACAGCTCAGGCCCGTCGTCTGGCAGACCATGTCGTGTTCCTGTCGCAAGGCCGTGTCACCGATCAGGCGCCGGCCGATGTGTTCTTTGACAATCCCGCATCGCAAGACGCGCAAGCCTATCTCGAAGGAAGACTGCCTAGATGATCGTCAAATTCGCCTTATACGCGGTTGCTCTTTGCTCGGCCCTGCCGGTGTCGGCCCAGTCGATCCTTGTGCAATCCACCACGTCGACCAAGAACGCGGGCCTTTATGATCACATCCTCCCCTTGTTCACCGAACAAACCGGCATTCAGGTCAGCGTGGTCGCGGTCGGCACCGGTCAGGCCATCCGAAACGCGCGCAACTGTGACGCCGATGTGCTGCTGGTCCATGCCAAAGCGGCGGAACAAGACTTTGTCGCCAGCGGCGCGGGCGTCGAACGGTTTGATCTGATGTTCAACGATTTTGTTCTTGTTGGCCCAGCCGCAGACCCGGCGGCGGTGGCGGGGCTGACCAAAATCACCCAGGCATTCCAGAAAATTGCGACGGCCCAGGCACCTTTCGCCTCGCGCAGTGACGATTCCGGCACGCATAAAAAAGAACTCGCGCTTTGGGCCGACACAAATATACAGCCGTTCCCGTTTTCGGGCGACTGGTATCTGGAAACCGGCTCGGGCATGGGGGCCACGCTCAACACCGGCGTCGGGCTGAACGCCTATGTCCTGACTGACCGCGCCACATGGATCAGCTTTGGCAACAAGCAGGACTTCCAAATTCATGTTCAGGACGATCCGGCCCTGTTCAACCAATACGGCGTCATTCTGGTCAATCCCAATGCCTGCCCCAATGTCGATGCGCAGTCGGGCCAGACCTTTATCGACTGGCTGGTCTCGGACGATGGCCAAACCGCCATTGCGTCTTTCACTGTCGATGGACAGCAGTTGTTCTTCCCAAACGCGGATCCATCGCCATGACAGACCAGCCCCGTTTTCTAACGGTTCAGGAACTGGCCCGGCTTTTGCGCATCAAGGATCGCAAAGTCTACGACCTTGCGGCCAAAGGCGACATTCCCTGCACCCGCGCCACCGGCAAGCTTTTGTTCCCGGAACGTCAGATCATAGCGTGGATTGAAGGCAAGCAAACCGCACCTGTCCTAACCCGCCCCGCCACCGTGCTTGGCAGCCACGATCCGCTGCTGGAATGGGCGATCCGCCAATCGGAATGCGGCCTTGCCACCCACCTCAGCGGCAGCGGCGACGGGGTTGCCCGTTTTGTCGCAGGCGACGGTGTCGCAACCGGTCTCCACATCCAGAATGACAGTGACGGGTGGAACACCGAGCATGTGCGCGCCTACGCCGCCCAGACCGACGCCGTGCTGATAACCTGGGCCACCCGCCAACGCGGCCTGATCACCCGGCCCGACAAGGCGTTGACCACCATCAAAGCTCTGGCTGGCCAAAAGGTCGCCACGCGCCAGCCGACCTCGGGCACCGCCCGCTTGCTGGATCGTCTTCTGGCGGCTGAAAACGTGACAAACACTGTGCAAAACGGCCCTTACCACAGCGAACAGGACGCCACGCTGGCCGTGGCGGAAGGCGACGCCGATGTCACGTTTGGGCTGGCGGTGATGGCCCATCAACTGGGGCTCAGCTTTGCACCGATTGCAGACGAACGGTTCGACCTGCTGATCGAACGCCGCGCCTATTTCGAACCACCCATGCAGGCGCTGCTGCGCTTTTGTCAGAACCCGGCTTTCGCTGCCCGCGCGGCCAATATGCCGGGTTATGACATCACAGACCGGGGCCGCGTAATCTGGACCGCATGAAAAAGGCCCAAGCATTCGCTTGGGCCTTCCAACCAGACAATTGCCAATCGACTAGACCAGCATCTCCATCTCGTCTTCTTCCATCGGCGTTGTGTCGTCCTCGGGCTCGGTCGCCGGGATCAAATCAGTGATCAAAACCTCGATCTCTTCCAACTCTTCCTCAACCGCGACAAACGGGGCGTCATTTGATCCGCCGCCGCCCAGGAAGGAAAACAGGCTCATCAAGATATCGACCAGCCGCGCAATCACGGCGCCTATACCGCTGGGCCCGTCAATGACCGGGTCTTCTTCCTCGGGTGCATCGTCAACCGGTTCTTCAAGATCGACAGCGTCCTCCACCGGCGCCTCTGCCCCATAGGCCAGCGCATCAAGCGCCGACATATCCCCGCCATTTTCGGCCAGAAACAGAATCTCCAGTTCTTCCAACGGCCGGTCCAGCAACAATAGCTCGCCGATCTCGCCGTCGAAAGGCCATTGCAGATTGTCATCCTCGCCATTGCGCATCCGTGTGGACGCGCCCAGCATCAGATCCTCGGCATTGCCGCTCATACCACCGGCAATCCCGGTATCGGCATCCAGAAGCGCGCCATTCAGATACAGCGCGATCTCATCCTGATCGAAGGTAAAGGCCAGGTGGTATTGCTCATCCGCCTCAATTGTCGTCTGCCAATCCGCCAGTACCTTGTTTTCAGTCTCACTCTGAAAGCGCACGACCAATTTGCCATTGTCGTTGATATGCGCCGTCAAATGCCCGCCTTCACCAAAGCCGGTATGGTCCTTGGAAATCAGCGCCTGATTGGTGCCGTTGGCGGGGGTGTTGGCGTTGAACGTAAACGCCCAGGTCCCTTCGGTCGCCGCATAGGCCGCGTCATGGGCAATCTCCACCGGCGCATTCGCCCCGCCGAAGGTTCCACCTTCATGCGCCAACAGAACCCCCGGCGCTTCAAGGCCAGGCGGCAATGTGGTGTCAAAGTCAATCTGACCGGTGTTCAGCCAATCGTTTGACGAATAGGCCCACGGGCTTGTGCCTACAGGGTCGCCATCAACATCGCGGGTGTCATAGCCCAGATGCTCGGCCACGCCGTCGCCGTCCAGATCCAGCCACTTGGTCTCGCCGGTGGGCGCGACAGCCTCTTGGATCTCGTCAATCGTGTCCACAATCCCGTAATGCGCCCCGGCATCGGTTTCGATGTCGTCCTCATCTACGCGGTCGCCATGCACGACGATATAGCCCAGATAATCCTCGTCATGGGCGCCGCCGCCATTTCCCTGTTGGGAATAGACGGTGATCACGGAAACCGCGTCGTCATCCACGCCATCGCCGTCGGTGTCGATGGTGCGATAATCCACCTCGACCTGTGTTGTGTGACCAATAACGCTGATCGTGTCGCCTTCGTCCTTGTCGAAGTCAGCGATCACATCAATGCCCAGCCCATCGACCCAATGGTCGTGGATGTATTTGTTTTCCCCGGCGACACCATGCCAATGGATCATACGATTATCCATCGTATGTTCGGCCAGAATGTCTTTCTTGCCGTTGATAAGTGTCTCAAATTTAAACTGATCGGCGCCACTGCCGCCAACCAATACGTCATCACCCTGGATCTCCTGATCGACCCAGTCATACAGCTTCAGATATGCGTCACTGATCGAGCCACCTTCCGGTCGCGACGGTTCATCCAGCACAAGCTGGCCGGCGCGCTGCTCGCCCGTATCCGCACGGCTATAGATCACATCGTCGCCCGCACCACCTTCGACAAGGTCGTTGCCGCGGCCGCCGTCCAGCGTATCGCTGCCAGAACCGCCCATGACGTGGTCATCGCCATAGCCGCCCATGATCTCGTCGTTGCCGGTACCGCCATCAAGCGTATCGTCCCCGGCCCCGCCGTCTATGTCGTCGTTGCCACCAAGACCATTGATGACATCGTCCGAGGCAATCATCGCCGATGAGCCTGAAGGATTTGTCAAAGCAGCGCCCGGTCCATTGTCCATCAGATCGTTGATCTCTGATTCGCTCAGAACATCGCCGGGTGTGAAGCCGCCCCAAACGCCAAATTCGGCAATGCCGCCTTCAAAGGCGTTGCGCAGATCGTCATTGTCCAGGGCAAACTCTTGCGCCGTGTCGTTCAGCTCGGTCTTGTACTGGTCCGCGCCAAAGACCCAGGGTTCTTCATTCTGAAGCATCATTGCTTCACCCTGCGACCCGGGCCTGCCGTCGCCGCCTTCCGTCGCGGTCCAGGCGCGGTCCGGCACAGCTTCGCCATTCAAATAAACGGTTATTCCGCTGTCGGTAAAGTTCACCGCGATATGGGCCCATTCGCCTTCGGTCAGCAGCGGGCGGGTTTCCCAGGCATGGTTCGTTTTGTACGGATCAGCGGCCCGCAAAAAGAGCCCGCCGTCATCCGTATGACCCAGCCGGAAATGGTTACCCTCACCGGGGCCCATCGCATCCTTGGTGACGAACATCGACGTCTCGCCAAGGTCATCGGGGCGCACCCACATGGCGATGGTGCCTTGAGTGAATGTCATCGCCGGATCGTGCTCTAGAAACGCAAAGCTGTCTTCGCCGTTAAGATAGAGCGCGGTGCTTCCGTCGCGCGGCCCCTCGGTTTCGGCCGCCGTGTTCAGCATGGCTTGATTCTCATAAAGCGAGAACGCCTTAACCGCATCACCTGCGTCGCGCAGATCGGAAAAGGCACCATCTAACCCATTGTCAAAGCTCCAGAAACCCAAGGCACCGGGCAATCCGCCAGGGGTCGCCAACCCGCCTTGCGTGATCGCATCATGGTCTTCCGTGCCGTCGGTCGGGTCCGACCCATATGCAGCCGTCCCCAAAGGATCAAACGGCGCACGGGTTTCCACCATGGCCTCGCCGTCCTCGGCATTCGACACCAGCATATCTTCGCTGAAATTGTCATTGTCAAAAGCGGCAAACGGGTCACCGGTGACAGCGCCCAGAACATTTGTGCCAGGTCCACCATGGCCATCATGTTCCATCCCGCCCATCATCTGCATAGGCGCACGCGTGTCATAGCCCTTGATGGTTTCACCGTTGATTTCACTGGTTTTTTCTTCGCCCGGCGCGGCCAGGGCCGTGGCAATCTCGTCATAGGTATCGACCACACCATAGGTGACATTATCGTCGGTCTGGATGTCTTCGACATCGACAAGATCACCATGCACAATGACCTGACCAATCAAATCCCGATCATGCGCACCACCATTTCCATGCTGCACAGAAATGACCGTAATGATCGATTCCAACGCGTCATCACCCATTACATCAGCATAGGTGACATAGGGCACAGCCGTATGGCCAATGACCGCAATCTGGTCTTCATCGGCGTTGTAATCGGCAATGATATCAATGCCAAAACTGTCGACCCAATGGTCGTGCAATTCGTCGTTCTCGCCCGCAACCCCAGCCCAGTTGATGGTGCCGTCAGACCGGACATGTTCTTGAATTATATCAAGTTTTGCGTCGATCTGCGGCTTGATCAGAAACGTATCTTCGCCAGCTCCGCCGATCAGAACATCATCGCCCACGATGGCCTCGTTGCGATAGGCGTCCAGCTTTTGCAGCGCCTCATTCACCTCGCCATCCGGGTCGTCTCGGGTGGGTTGTCCAATGGCCAGTTGCCCAATCCGCTGTTCGCCGGCATCCGAGGCCGCGATCAACACGTCATTGCCATCGCCGCCATCCAAGACATCTGACCCATATCCCCCATCCAGCACGTCATTTCCATCGCCGCCAGACAGCATGTCGTCGCCAAAACCGCCCATGATTTCGTCGTCGCCACCCAGACCCAGAATGGTGTCATCGCCAGCGTCACCGGTAATGACATCACGGGTGTCCGACGCCGAAACATCATTGTCGGTATCGATGGTTTCGGGGATGAAAAACGATGGATGATAGTCTTCCACCGGCACCACGGCCACATCGCCCGCAGGGTCGGTAAAATCCTGAATCGATTGATAAAAAGCGCTTTGATCAACCGGCAGACCGTCGATCTCAAAGGTCAGCTGCATGCCGCCGCCGCCATCGAAATACAGCAGGTCCATCTCGTACAGGCCGCCGTCAAATTCGGCCACGCGGGCCGTATCGTCGGGTGCGCGACCGTTGGCGAATTCCGAAAAATCAACGCCGCCAATCTGCAAATCAAACCCGTCATCCGAGGTGATCCTGATCTCATGCACTCCGGGCGGAATGTAGATATAGCCCGAAAATGTCAGCGCAGATGGCCCCATTTCCAAGTCACCATTGCCTTCAACCGACGTCCCGTATTCGCCCAGAAATTCCGCGATCGTCGTGTCGCTTTTGTTGCTTCTAAACGCCAGTTCCCGCGCCACAAACGTGGCATCCGGCGTCTCAGCCGCCGCTTCCGCCGCCTTGTCGATATTCCAGATATTCGTGCCAGGAGCGTAAGCAGCACCTGTCAATCCGCTGCCCAGGCTGGGCACGCCAGCGATTGAATCCATTGATAAAACAGGCGCCATGCCCGCAGGCGTGTCAGGGTTTGAAGGGTCAAAATAGGCAGTCGTATTCATGGCAGATCTCTCCCGTTAGCGCACAAGGGTTTGTTCCGGCGCATTAAAATTCCTGGTCGTTCGGCACTGAAACTGCAGACACAAAATGGCGTGTAATGAACTGGTCAACTTTGTGTTCAGCGTAAGTGGAATTGTGGCGACAAAAGGGCCGGTTTGATGGCTTGGTCGGGTTTTTCAGAACGTCAAAGACTGCATGCGCGAAACCACGCTGACGGCGGGGATGTGACCCGTAACGTGTTGATTCAAAAGGTGGAAATCCTGCCGAAAACCGTTCTTGTTTTCGCGCCAAACCCTGCCGACTGT
Source organism: uncultured Paracoccaceae bacterium (assembly GCA_937924905.1). Classification (GTDB taxonomy): domain Bacteria; phylum Pseudomonadota; class Alphaproteobacteria; order Rhodobacterales; family Rhodobacteraceae; genus JAJDOD01. Next base: position 219,286 of record CALDUK010000001.1, read on the forward strand.
TTCACTATTTCTAGGACGCCTACAATGGATTGGTGTCGCAAAGACCACCTCGGTTATCTGAAACAGACCCAAACGTCCGTTTTACAGCCCTGACCCAGAATCGACACAATTGAGGTCCGTATGCGCCACGGCCCGGACGACCAAGCGCCGGGCCAGGGTTGGAAAACCTCAGTGATTATCGCGCGGCAGACCTTTGGTGCGCGTGATATCCTGAAACGCATCCGCGCCACGCAAGGTCATGCCTTTGCTGAACGGCTCGACCTTTTCGCCCGAAAGCCAATCGCCCTGGCAAGAGCTTTTCCGCGAAAAGGGCCGTTCGGGCAAAGCCGCGCGACGGTTTGCCAATTCGGTTTCGTCGACCAGCATGTCGGCCGTGCATTTGCGCAGATCAATGCGCAACCGGTCACCGGTTCTGACCAGTGCCAACCCACCGCCCGCCGCCGCTTCGGGGGACGCGTTCAGGATGGACGGTGACCCCGAAGTGCCCGATTGCCGCCCGTCGCCGACGCAAGGCAATGATGTAATGCCCTTTTTCAAAAGGTAAGCAGGGGGCCGCATGTTTACCACTTCTGCCCCACCCGGGTACCCAATCGGCCCGGCCCCGCGCATGATCAGGACGCAGTGTTCGTCGATCTGAAGCGTCTCGTCGTCGATCCGGGCATGGTAATCTTCGGTGCCGTCAAAGACGACAGCGCGACCTTCAAAGGCGTCCGGATCGTCTGGATTGGACAGATAACGGTTGCGAAATTCATCGGAGATCACGCTGGTTTTCATTATCGCGCTGTCGAACAGATTGCCCTTCAGGTTGATGAACCCGGCGGCAGATAGCAAAGCGTTTTTGACAGGCCGGATGACGTCTTCGTTTTCAATCGCTTTGCCGGCACAGTTTTCTGCAATGGTCTTGCCATTGGCCGTCAGGGCATCCGGATGCGGCAAAAGACCTGCTTCCAGCAGTTGGTTGATCACAGCGGGGACACCGCCTGCGCGGTGATAATCCTCGCCCAGATATTCGCCTGCGGGCTGAAGGTTTACAAGCAGCGGCACCTTGTGACCCAGGGCTTGCCAGTCGTCATTGTCCAAAGGCACGTTCAGGTGCCGCGCGATGGCGTTCAGGTGGATCGGCGCGTTTGTGGACCCGCCAATGGCCGAATTAACGACAATTGCGTTTTCAAACGCGCGGCGGTCCATAATGTCGGACGGGCGACGTTCTGCGATGACCATCTCAACGATCCGCTTGCCTGTTTCATACGCCATCTGCCCGCGTTCGCGGTAAGGGGCCGGAATAGCGGCCGAACCGGGAAGCTGCATGCCCAGCGCTTCTGCCAGCGAATTCATCGTGGTGGCGGTGCCCATTGTGTTGCAATAGCCGACCGATGGGGTGGACGACGCAACAAGCTCAAGAAACCCGTCATCATCAATCTCGCCCGCCGCGTGCATTTCGCGCGCTTTCCAGATGATTGTGCCTGACCCGGTACGGTTGCCCTGGAACCAGCCGTTCAGCATCGGACCAACGCTGAGCGCGATGGCCGGGATATTCACGGTTGAGGCGGCCATCAAAAGGGCAGGGGTGGTTTTGTCACATCCGATGTTCAAAACCACGCCATCCAGCGGATAGCCATAAAGCGTTTCGACCAGCGACAGGTACGCAAGGTTACGGTCCAGCATGGCTGTTGGCCGTTTGCCGGTCTCCTGGATTGGATGCACCGGCACTTCGATCACCGTACCGCCCGCGCTGATGATGCCGTCACGCACCCGTTTGGTCAGTTCGATGTGGTGGCGGTTGCATGGGCTTAGGTCACTGCCGGTTTGCGCAATTGCAATGATTGGTTTGCCAGACTGAAGCTCTTCCCGTGTCAGACCATAGTTCAGATAGCGTTCCAGATAGAGCGCCGTCATTTCCCGGTCGTCAGGGTTGTTGAACCATTTTTGGCTGCGCAATTTCTTATCGGTCACGGCAGGCTCCTCTTGATCGCGTTATGGCTAGAGCAAACCCAGAAGCATTGCCAGTGCTATGGCGGGCAATTGTGGCTTAAGCCAAATTTCACTTTGGCTGCCTAAAACCCGGGATTGGGTTTGGGTCAGGAGTTTGCGATGTCGGACGAAAAGGCACCGATCATAATCAAACGCAAAAAGGTCATTGCGGGCGGCCACCACGGTGGCGCCTGGAAAGTGGCCTATGCGGACTTTGTGACTGCGATGATGGCCTTCTTTTTGTTGATGTGGCTTTTGGGCGCGACAACCGAAAAGCAGCGCAAAGGGATTGCGGACTATTTCCACCCGACCATCCCGGTCAACAAAGTATCCGGCGGCGGCGATGGGGCGTTTGGCGGTGATAGTGTTTTCACGCAGAACACCTTGGCTAAAAACGGAACCGGCGCTGGTTTGACCGTACAGTCAAACCCGTCGCAATCGCAGGGTGAAAACGGTGTTGACCCCGAGGCGGGCGAAGATACGGCGAACAAAAACGGTGATGCCGGGCTTGAAGACATTGCCGCAAAGCTGACCGGTCAGGCCGGTGAAAGCATGGTCAGCGACCTTATGCAGCGCCATGTGATTACCAAGCTGACGGACGAAGGATTAATCGTTGAAGTTTTCGATATCCCTGACGCACCGCTGTTTACCGGCGACGCAACGCCGTCGCCCGCTTTGCAGGATGTTTTGCGCGCCATTGTCGAAGTGTTCCGGCTGGCGACAAATGATATCGCGGTTCAGGGCCATACTGCCGCAGTCCCGTTTGCGGCCCGCGAAAACCCTGTTTGGGAACAATCCTCGGCCCGCGCGCAAGCGGTGAGAAGATTGCTGGAAGACGGCGGGATTCCGTCGGACCGCATGCAACGGATCGCGGGTTTTGCCGATCGCAAACCGGTGGCGAAGGATGTGCTGTCGATCCGAAATAACCGGATCGAGATCATCTTGCTTAGGCATATGCTCTGAACTTTCGTGTCGGATTTTAAATGTTAGCTGCGCATTAAGGCCGATGTCTTAGGGATGCGCAGGGGCAATAGCAGCAGAAAGGCTGATACATGACAATTTCATCTTCGCTGAACGCAGGCGTGGCAGGACTGGCAACGAATGCCAGCCGTTTGGCGACGATTGCGGACAACATCGCAAACTCGTCCACCTATGGGTACAAGCGGGCGGTGGCAGATTTTTCGTCCCTTGTCATCGAAGGCGGCGATGGCACTTATTCTGCGGGCGGTGTTCAGGTGACGACGCAGCGCATGGTGGATCAGCCGGGGTCGTTGGTATCGACTTCGAACGCAACAGATCTTGCCGTTCGTGGGCAGGGCTTTTTGCCGGTTACCACGGAAAGCTCTCTGCTCAATTCCATTGGCGACTATCCATTGTATCTGGCGACAACGGGATCTTTCCGCACAGATGAAGACGGGTTTCTTCGCACGTCGTCCGGCGTGACCCTGATGGGTTGGCCTGCCGAACCGGACGGAACCATTCCCACCTATGCACGTGATACAGGCGACGGCTTGGAACCGGTGCAAATCAATGTGAACCAGTTTACGTCCGAACCGACCACCCTGATTTCACTGGGCGTCAACCTGCCAGCGACGGAAACAGAATTCGGGGCAGGTGGCGGGACACTGCCTTTGTCAGTCGAATACTTCGACAACCTGGGCACGTCGCAAAGCATCAATATCTCTTTCACGCCAACCGTATCGGCCATTGCCGGTGATCTGTCGAACACCTGGACGATGGTAATGACGGATTCGGCGCTGGGCGGCGCAACGATTGGCGAATACACGATCGAATTCGACGAAACGACCGGATCGGGCGGCACGATTTCATCTGTGGCCGCTGTGTCAGGTGGCGCGTATGACCCGTTGACCGGCCAGTTCACCGTTACCGCAGACCGGGGTGACATCACCTTCGATATCGGGGCGGTTGGCACCGGCGATGGGCTGACCCAACTGTCGGATACGTTCGCGCCAACATCGATTTCGAAAGATGGCTCGCCTGTGGGGAACCTGATTTCGGTTGATGTTGATGCAAACGGCTTTGTCATGGCCAATTTCGATATTGGGATCACGCGGACGATCTATCAAATCCCGCTAATCTACGTGTCGAACCCCAACGGTCTGAACGCAGAAGACAACCAGATCTACAGTTCTTCCGAAAGCAGTGGGTCAGTTTTCCTTTGGGACGCGGCCGATGGTCCGACGGGGGATATCGTTTCTTATGCGCTTGAAGAAAGCGCCACCGATGTTGCGGGTGAATTGACCCGACTAATCCAAACCCAGCGCGCCTATTCGTCGAACGCAAAGGTCATCCAGACCGTCGACGAGATGCTGCAGGAAACCACCAATATCAAACGGTAACACGCGATGAGCATATCGACCACTCTTGGAAATGCCCTGACCGGCCTTGCGGCAGCATCCCGCGGGGCGCAGGTGATCAGTTCGAATGTTGCCAATGCGACAACCGAAGGGTACGCGCGCCGCGAAATCGAATTGAGCGCACGCGTAACCGGGGGTGCCGGAACCGGGGTGCAGGTCGATAGTGTCACGCGCATCGTCGATGAAAACACGCTGCGCGAGTTGCGTTTGGCCAAGTCAGCAGTCGGTTTTGCCGATGAACCCGCGGCATTTCTGAAGTCAGTGCTGGATCACATTGGTCAGCCCGATGCGCCGTCCAGCCTGACGGCGCAGGTGTCAGGGTTGGAAGCTGCTTTGCTGGCAGCCACATCGCGACCAGAAAGCGATGCGCGGTTGAACGCAGCCGTTGATGCGGCTGTTGGGCTTGCGCGCAAGCTGAATGACGTATCGGACCATGTACAAACGCGCCGCGTTGATGCCGATCGGTCGATTGATCTCTCGGTTGAGCGATTGAACACTTCGCTGGAACAAATTGCCGAGCTGAACGAACAAATTCTGCGCGCCCAAGGGTCAAACCGCGACAATCCAAGCCTCTTGGATAGCCGGCAACGGCTTGTTGATGAAGTTTCTGATCTTGTACCCATCCGGCAATTGCCACGCGATAACGGCACTGTCGCGCTTTACACAATGAACGGTGCACTACTGGTCGACGCCCGCCCGGCGACTTTTGGCTTCGAGCGAACCGAACCAATCATCGCCGACATGACCCAGGCCAGCGGAGCTTTGTCTGGGTTGACGCTGAATGGCGAACCGATCCAGACCGCCGGTGACTATAGTCCGATAGCGGGGGGGCGTCTTTCAGGCCTGTTCCAGGTGCGGGACGAAATAAGCGTTGCATTGCAAAGTGACCTTGACGCAATGGCGCACGACCTGGTGTCAAGGTTTGAAGACCCAACGCTGGACACAACGTTGACCGCTGGCGATCCGGGGCTTTTCACCGATCGTGGGTCCAGTCTTGATCTAACCAATATTGTGGGTCTGGCGGGGCGTATCAGCGTAAACGAAGCTGTGCTGCCAGCTGCTGGCGGGGCCGCCACGCGATTGCGCGACGGTCTTGGCGCGGGAACACCCGGTCCTGTCGGCGATGCCGCATTGTTAGAAGGTTTGGTTGACAGGCTGCAAGATGCCAGACCGGCCGTCGGCGGAACCTTATCACCCACATCCCGATCTGTCTCGGACTTGGCGGGCGACGTTCTTTCCTTGGTTGGTCAGGACCTAAGCTCGAGAAACAGTCGCCTTTCCTTCGAACAAGGCCGTCTTGAAGGGCTGCAAGACGCGATGCTGGCGCAAGGTGTTGATACGGACCAGGAGCTACAAAAACTGCTTCTGATCGAACAGGCCTATGCCGCCAATGCGCGGGTCGTACAGACGGCTGACGAACTTCTTCAACTGCTGATTGGACTGTAGTCATGGCAATTCAGAATGTCGGAGACCTTGCGACCAGTTTCCAACTTCGCCGCGACACCGGCCAAGTCAAAGCAGATCTCGTGCGGTTAACCGGAGAACTTTCCAGCGGTGTGGTCAGTGACAGGGTCTCGCATTTCAAAGGGGATTTCAGCCCTCTGGCCAGTCTGGAAAATGGCCTGGCCCGCATGGATGCTTACAGGTCGGTGATTGCTGATTTCGACCTGTTCGTGTCAACCCAGCAATCGGCCATCAATACGCTTCGCGATCTTGGGCAAGTTTCCAACACGTTCCTGGCGCTTCCCGATGCTGCGAATGATACGCTTATCACCAACGCGGGTGCGGACGCGCTCTCGCGGTTTGAGGCCGCTATTCGTGGTCTGAACACACAGGTTGCCGGCCGGTCGGTCTTTTCGGGCATAGAAACCAATCAACCGGCAGTGGCGGACGCCGATGCTTTGCTTTCTGCCTTGGAAGCCGAAATTTTGGGGGCGGGGGCCGTGACCGCGGACGATGTGGACACAACGGTGGCGGCCTGGTTTGACCCGGGCGGAGGATTTGACACCACAGGCTATCTGGGCGGCGCAGCGTCGACGACATCAATCCAGCTTTCAGATGGCGAAACAGCAAGGGTTTCGATCACCGCCGAAGATGGCGCTATTCGGGAATACCTGTCGTCGCTCGCGATGGGCGCGCTTCTGGGCCGGGATGTTCTGGATGGAAACTTGCAGGAACAGGGTGTTCTTGCGCGCCGAACGGGGGAAAGGCTGAATGCAGCAAATGATCAGCTGGTCTCGCTGCAATCGTCAATTGGAACGGTTCAGGCACAGGTTGAACGCGCAACCGTTGAAGTCGCGACAGAAGCAGACAGTTTGAAAATAACAAAAGCCCGCCTTGTCGAAGTCGATCCTTATCAAATTGCGATAGAGCTTCAGAATTCGGAAACGCGGTTGCAGTCGATTTATACAATGACCGCCCGCCTGTCGCGCCTTTCGTTGGTAGAATATCTATGATGCGGTGTTTGTTTTTCATTCTGTCGATTGTCTTTTGGCACACCAGCCTTGCATTCGCGTCCGACGTTCGCATCAAGGATCTTGTTGAATTTGACGGGGTTCGCGGCAACGATCTTGTCGGATACGGCCTGGTTGTGGGCCTGAATGGCACCGGTGACGGCATACGCAACGCGCCCTTTACCGAAGACATTATGTCCAACATCCTGGAACGGCTGGGTGTCAACGTCACGGGTGAACAGTTCCGCCCCAGAAATGTCGCAGCTGTGCTTGTGACCGCCGAACTGCCGCCATTCGCGCGGGCAGGCGGCCGTATTGATGTGACAGTCTCTGCCATCGGTGATGCCAAAAGCCTTCTTGGTGGCACACTTATCATGACGCCTTTGAATGCTGCTGACGGATTGATCTATGCCGTGGGGCAAGGTGCCGTGATTGCCGGCGGCGCATCTGTTGAAGGCGATGCGGGCAGCGTTGTTCAGGGTGTGCCAACGGCAGGTGTCATCCCTGGCGGCGCGCGCGTTGAACGCGAAGTTGCCTTTGATTTTGGTGCGATGCGCGAGTTGAGGCTGGCGTTGCGGACGCCTGATTTTACGACGGCGGGGCGGATCGAAAAGAAGGTGAACAACGCGTTTGGCCGGCATGTCGCACGTATGCTCGATTCCGGCACTGTTTTGATCAGCATTGACGCCACGGGTTTGCCGTCCCCCGCCCATGCGTTGGGGTTCATCGAAAACCTCGCGGTCGAACCTGAACGCCGCGCAAAAATCGTTGTTGATCAAAGATCCGGCACGATTGTTTTGGGCGAGGATGTGCGTGTGTCCCGCGTCGCGGTTAGCCAAGGCAACTTGACGCTTCGCATTGAGGAAGAACCGATTGTCGTCCAACCCAATCCATTCACGACAGGCGAAACGATAGTGGTGCCAAGAACCCGCGCCGCGATTGAGGAAGAACCGGGTCTTGCCATGGCAGAAATTCCCGAAGGTACGACACTTTCGGAAGTGGTCGCAGGCCTCAACGCCTTGGGCGTTTCGCCGCGCGACATGATCGATATTCTAAAGACAATGAAGGCAGCTGGCGCATTGCATGCCGAATTCATCGTGCGCTGAAGACACATGACAGGCTTACCTTATGGCTATGAACTGTCGATGTAGATTCATGAAGGCACTGTTGGGTCAGATACAAAAATTGGAAGGGTCGCCAGTTTTGACCTTGGCTCATATCTGACGCGGGCGATCCCCAATCTGAGGTGTTGTGATCTGCTATTTTTTGAAACGTCCGATGCGTCCAAGCTGGCCTATTTTCAAGCGGGGTCGCCACGACGATGGGAGGATGCTGTTTCAACGATTTGGAATAGGACCATGGCTCCAAAAAGGGGCCGTGTAAGCCCTTGGAAACAAGACCATAGGGCTATTGATGGAACATCCGATAGGAGTGACGGCTAGCCGATCAACACCGTAAGCTCGGTATGAGTGCTGCGACATTACTCGAGTGGCGATCAAACCATGGCGGGATAGAGGTGTCTTGCGTGAAACGGTTCGGGATTTTTCAAATGAACCCAGGCTGTCCTAACGTCAAAATTTTATCGGACGAATTCGTCCTTGTGCTTTCGACTTGCCGCCTGCATTTGATCTCAAAAAAGTTGATCGACATGTGTCATAGCTTAAAGACAACGTTCAAAAAAATGCCTTACGGTGCTTTTTCGGTGACCCCTTCAAATCTATTGTGATGATCTGGGTAAGGGCGCAAAGAGGGAGAGCCATCTCGCGTGGGGCAGAATTTTCGGCACGTTCTGAGGGATCAGACGCGCGGTCCGCATGACCGCGTGGATACTGCTATTTCGGGTTTCGATATTCAATCACGAGAGGGGCTGCGCGCGTTTTTTCGGATGCATGGCGCGTGTTTTGAAGCAATGCTGCTTCGCGCTGAGGCAGACAGCGCTTCGTCCAAAATGCTGCGTGACATGATCTTGCGCATACGGGTCGACCTTGACTGTCTTGGCAGTTCGCTTGGTGTTGTGGCGTTTGGCCTGCCCGACGACATCGACCCACTTGCGATGGACTACGTGCTTGAAGGTTCTCGGCTAGGGTCAAAGGTTTTGCAAAAAAGGTGGTCTGCTTCGACTGACCGAACTGTTGCTCAGGCGCGCGCGTATTTTTCAATGCCGGTCGACAAGCAGCGGTGGCAAACTGTGTGTGCCAAGCTGGCAGAGGTTCCTTTGAATACGACGTTGGCACATGGCATTACGCTGGATGTTGAGTGCCTTTTCACTCTGTTTCAGGATGCGGCTCTGAGCGAAGCGCGGACCATTCGGTTGGCAAAGGAAGCCTTATGACACAGCAAGATGATCGATCAAATGCCGCTGCCGACACTGTCGACCTGACAAATTGCGACCGAGAGCCTATCCATATTCTGGGCCACGTTCAGGGCTATGGGTGCTTAATTTCCACGTCATCTGATCTGATGGTCAATCACCTATCCGAAAATTGCTTTGAACTTCTTGGGATCAAGCCAGAAAGCACCATTGGTCAAAAGCTGACCGAGGTGCTGAAGCCGCAGACGGTACATGACCTGGTCTCCAAGCTTCAGGTCAGCTCGGTCGGGGCCGGAATAGGGCGTCTCTTTGGATATGAAGTGTTCGGTGATGGCCGCTTGTTCGATATTTCGGTCCATCGGTCGGGGAACTCGTTCGTCTTTGAATTTGAACCAAGACGAGGCGAGAAGTGGAACGATGACCTTGAAGTCGTGCAGCCGATGATCGCGCGGGTTAAAAAGCGGGATACAGTCGCCGAGGCGGCGGATACGGCAGCAATGGCACTTAAGGCTCTGTCGGGTTTCGATCGTGTGATGGTGTATCAATTTGCCGCCGATGGTTCAGGCGAAGTGATTGCAGAGAAGCTGGAAACGGGAATGGAGCCGTTCCTGAACCTGCGCTATCCAGCCAGCGACATCCCAAAGCAAGCGCGCGAGCTGTACAAGCGCAGCACCTTGCGCCTGATCGCAGATGTGGATGGCCCGGTTTCTCGGCTGGTGCCCCAGCAAAACCCAATTGGCGAGCCCCTTGATTTATCGCTTTCTGTGACGCGCGCGGTGTCGCCGATCCATCTGGAATATTTGCGCAACATGGGTGTTGCCGCGTCAATGTCGGTTTCGATCCTTAAGGATGGTGAATTGTGGGGTATGTTTGCCTGTCATCATCAAACCCCCCGATATGTTGACTATGCACGACGGACGGCCATTGAGTTGTTTGCTCAGTTTTTCTCGTACGAGCTTACCCGAAAAGTGGAAGCGCATATTCGTGAAGAAGAGCTTCAGGCGCGTGAGCTGCATGACCGCTTGATGATGCGTCTTTCCTCGGGTGGCAGCCTGATCGAAAATTTCGATGTGGCCGCGGAAGACTTGTCTCACATCGTTCCGAATGACGGCATTGCGATATATTCGGAAGGCGTCTACGCGACCTCTGGGTCGGTCGTGACGGAAGACGAGTTCAAGCCATTGGCGCGCTTTCTGAATACGGCACCCACAGGTCAGGTTTTTTCCACCGACCGGCTTGTCGAGATCTATCCGGCCGCTGAAGGTTTTGTTGATCGGGTCGTCGGGATTGTGGCAGTGCCGATTTCGCGCACACCGCGCGATTACATTGTGTTTTTCCGCCGTGAAATTGCGCGCTCGGTTCGGTGGGCGGGAAACCCGCAAAAACCGGTCGAGGTCGGACCGAACGGCACGAGGCTGACACCGCGTAAAAGTTTCGCAGCCTGGACCGAGATGGTGCGGAACACATCTGCCCCGTGGTTGGAGCGCGAGTTGCGCGCGGCGGAATCGTTGCGCGTTTCACTGATCGAGATTGTGCTAAAGCTGACGGATGAGGCAAATGCGGATCGTCAGAAGGCGGCGCAAAAACAGGAACTTCTTATTGCAGAGCTGAACCACAGGGTTCGGAACATTTTGAACCTGATCCAAGGCTTGATTTCACAAAGCAAACAGGGTGCCCCGACAGTTGAAGCTTATACCCGTGTCCTGGATTCACGGGTGCAATCGCTGGCGCGCGCGCATGATCAATTGACGCGACAGGAATGGTCACCCGCAGCGCTGCGTGATCTGGTGAACGTCGAGGTTGATGCGTTTCTGAATGGTCAGAAAGACCGGTTGGTGGTTTCCGGTGCGGCACCTCTGTTGGAGCCATCTGCGTTTTCGACCATGGCGTTGGTAATCCACGAATTGGTTACGAACTCGGCTAAATACGGCGCCTTTACTGATCGGTCGGGTAAAGTTTTCGTTGACTTGTCGATGAACAACGACGGGGATCTGCGGATTGAGTGGCGCGAAAAGGGCGGGCCGCCTGTTCAGCCTCCGATGCGCAAAGGCTTTGGCACGACGGTCATCGAAAAGACCGTGCCGTTCGAACTGAAAGGTACCGTTGAAACGCGGTATAAATTGACCGGGTTCGAAGCCGATATCGTGCTACCCGGCAAGTATGTTTCGCAAGGCGTTCCCAGCGAACTGTCTGCGGTGGCAGAACTAGACGTTGATACCATTGATGATCGAACCGTTGATTTGTCCGGTGTTGGAAAGACATTGGTTTTGGAAGACAATCTGGTGATCGCGCTGGATGCGGTTGAGATGTTGTCAGAAATGGGGATCGAAAACGTGCAGCTCGCCAGTTCTATTGTCGAGGCACAAGCGGTTCTAAAGCGCGATGACTTTGGGCTGGCCTTGATAGACGTTCATTTGGGCGACGAAACCTCGCTGACAGTGGCGCAAACGCTGAGCGAACGAGGCGTGCCGTTTGTCTTGGCAACCGGATACGGCGACGTGCAGGCGATTATATCTGAATTCCCAAGTGCGCCGATCGTGCAGAAGCCCTTTATTGTCGACAACGTTCGTAAAGCGCTTGTGCAAGCTGTTCATGACAAAGGTTCATCGCGCTAAATCTGCTGAAGCATCATGTATAGGACTTTGGTTTCCGAGTTTCTTATCCGCTGGGCAGGAGCACAACTTTGCTATGAGCCGGGCGGAATACGCCGCGATCCTTCAATGTGGCCGGCGGTAGAATTTAATCTATGTTAACGTCATTAAGGCTTGGGATATACTTATGACGTCCATATCGAACTCGGACGCGGCGCTATCGATTGACCTGCAACCGCCTGCGGAATCCAGCCCTTTGGTGCGCAAGCTTGGGTCGCTTTGCTTGATGACGGCCGACGAAATCGAATTTCTCGAAGGCTTGCAAAACAATACGGTGGTTATTGAGGCAGGCGCGGATTTTGTTGCCGAAGGGGACACCCGCAGCACGACTTTCATACTGATTGAAGGATGGGCGATCCGCTATACAGCGTTGAGTGATGGCCGCCGGCAGATCCTGAGTTTTGCGGTGCCGGGCGATATTCTGGGTTTGCATATCAATTTCAATGCGCAAGCGACCTATAGCGCGGCGGCGATGAACAAGCTTAAGCTTGCGGCAGTAGACCCGCGGCGTATTCTGGAGATTTACCAAAAATATCCAATTCTAGCCTCGGGACTGAGTTGGTGCACCGCTCGCGAATTTGCAATTCTGGGCGATCAGGCTGTCCGGCTGGGGCGGCTGCCTGCGCGCGCACGACTGGCGCACCTGCTTTTGGAACTGTGGTACCGGCTTGAACTGATCGGCAAAAACGAAGGGCGTTGGCTGGAGATGCCAATGACCCAGCTTGATTTGGCGGATACTCTTGGCTTGAGCTTAGTCCATACCAATAGAAGCCTGGCGGGGTTGCGTCGCAGCGGCCTGATCGAGGTCAAAAAGGACTATATTAAGTTGTTGGACATTGAAGCGCTGACCGAACTGAGCGAGTTCAATCCCGATCATCTAGCAGAATTCAGCATCTAGTTTGTTTCAACCGGATCATCGACCGGTTGAAACAGGCAAAAAGAAAAGCGCCCGGGAGGAGGGCGCTTTTCAGTGGCTGATTGCCTGAACAGCTTAGCCTTCGTAGGCTGGCTGCTGTTCCAAGGCTGCCTGAGTGGTGTCGACGTAGACGCGGAAGTAACCTTCGTCGTTCGACTTGACCACTTTCAATTCGTCCATCGTCAGCGCAACGGGGTGTTCGCCTAGGCCCAGGAAACCGCCGACGTCGATCACTGCGCGGTCAATCTGACCATCTGAAGTCAAGAGCAGTTCGCTGACTTCGCCGATGTCTTCATCGTCGATGCTGTAGACGCGTGCGCCGGTCAGGTCTTCGGTGTTCAACGCATCGTGCATCACGGCGCTGTAGCCATCACGTTCGACCTGGGGTGCTTTCAGCATTGGACGATCCATCGCCGTATTCGCGTGGTCTTCCATTTCTTCTGAAGCCGTTGCGGGTTTCACGTTGGCGGCGTCCCAGTTTGCCTCGGTTACTGGGTTCGCAAAGGCGGCTGTCCCAAGGGTCAGCACAATGGCGGTTGATGTCAAATAGCGAGTCATAGCGACCTCCTTTTATGTGTCTTCACCGAGTGGTTCGGTCCGATGCTTTTGCAACAAAGTGCGGTGAAAACGGTTCCGAAAAATTTCGGAGTAACGCTGAATATGCTGCGTACCTTATTGTTTTTATTGTAGCTTTAGACGGCTGATCATGATGTGCGATCAAGATATGAATTGGCCGGATATTGGTCGCGACCGTGGTGTCAGTCTGATCCGTATCAACGCTATGCGGCTGTTATAAATACGGCATTGCTTGGCTTGGTCGACTGCCAACTTTGACGTCGGTGATAGGTTCTTTCGTCGGACTTGGGAACGTTTTTTATTTTGCAGCGTTCAAGAATGGCCTGACCCAAACAAGGAGGAGCAACTCTATGACCGCAGATAGTTTGAAGGATATTTACCTGACCGGTTTGCAAGATGCGTATTCAGCCTGCAAGCAGTCGCTGGACGTAACGACCGATCTTGGCCGTGCGGCTGAGGACGAGAGACTGAGCGAGGCGTTGATTGATGCCACTGCTGGCATCAGCGACGGAATGGATCGATTGTCCAGCCTTTGTGCCAGCCATGACATAGATCCGGAGGCTCATCACTGTAAGGGAATGGAAGGTTTGGTGGCGGAAGCGCGGGCGCACGCAATTTCAGACGATCTGGCTGACGGACCTGTGCGCGATGCGATGATCATCTCACAATATCAACGCATGGCGCATTACGCGATTGCCGCCTATGGCACATTAAATGCGTTTGCCAACCAACTTAGGCTGGATGGTGACGGGGCCATTTTGGCTGACATGTTGGACAGCGGGTATGACGGCGACCGCCGGATGACCGAGATTGCGACAGGGTCGTCCGGCGCTAACCAAGCGGCCGCTTGAGGTTTCGCTTCCCTTTAAGGAACCAAAACCACAATCCGCAGTTGATATCAGGAGCGCCGCGGCGCGTTTTCGAAAAGCAAAGACACAGGAGAGAGACATGAATTGGGATCAAATCAAAGGCGAATGGAAGCAGTTTTCCGGCAAGCTCAAGGAACAATGGGGCGAGCTGACCGACGATGAGGTTGCGCAGATTGACGGCGACCGCGAGCAGCTTGAAGGCGCGCTTCAGGCAAAATACGGCAAGAGCAAAGAAGAAGTGCGGGAAGAAGTTAACCGCTGGCTCGACGCCGCCTGACATCGCGAAAATTTTTGGATGGCCGAGCCTAAATCAGGGTTCGGCCATCTTCTCTACGGTTGTTCAGTCACCACGAACCAATCGCCCAGTTCTTCCGGTGAAAGAATGTATATATCATCTGCCGAGGTCGCCATAGCTGGTCCCATCAGGCGCAGACAGACACCCATCGTGTCGAGATGAGAAAGCACGCCGGCCTGTCCGCGTTGAATATCTTCGGCAGCGAGGAAAGCGGGCAGCAGCGTGGATTCTATGAGTGGCAGCCTTAAACTCCCCAAAACGGGTATTTGAAAATTCCCCAACATGAGCGGCCATGGCGGTTTTTGAACCCTAAATATTCAAAAACTGGCGTGGTCGCGCGAAGCAAGCTTGATTGTCTTGATTGAGAGCAACAGGGGCAATCGAGTGCAGGGAATTAAGGAGATCGTTTTGATCAACGATTTACACCAACAGGGCCTGAGTATCTCGGCCATCGCCCGGAAGGTCGGCTGCGACCGCAAGACAGTTAAGAAGTACATTGAACGAGGTCTGGAGGCCCCATGTTACGGCCCGCGCGCGGCGCGATCCACGGTGCTGGATCCTTACACAGCCTATCTGACGGAACGGGTTGCAGCATTTCCGGATCTGTCTCGTCGCCGCCTTCTGCGTGAGAACCCGGAACACAGCCCCGCGCCCAAGACCTGAAAGTTGCCCGCCTGCCTCTTGTTCTGACAAGTCTTCGAACCCTTGTCGGGTTCGACCCACATCCAAACGCAAAGCTTGGCCTTGCAGCGCAATTTAATGCTCACGTTCCAGGGACGCCTGATAGTCTTGAACCGTACGGGCCAAATGCTGTTCGACAGCTGCGGACCCTGCCAGTGCAGCGGCATTCAACCACGATGACATCGCGACAAACGCAAATGAACCCAAGCACATTGCCATGACCAGCCAAAGCCGTGTCGCTGCGGTACGCATCGCTGGCAGAAGACGCAGGAGATAGGCCCAAAAGCGAAAATGCCGGTAGAGACTGCGGCGCTATAGGCAACGGCGGCAAAAAAGCGACAATGCGCCACCATCTTCGAGCAGTCCACGAACACCAAGGTGGGTGTAAATACCCAAGGCAACTGCCAACAGGCCAAGTGCGGCAGAGATGAAACTGTCGAACCATGTCAGATGCGCTTCAACTTCGCGGGCGTGGCGCGGGTCGTTTGTGTCGCGTGTCATGTCATCTCCTTCATGGATGAGATGGGGCACGGCGTTGTCAAAAGCAGATTTTGTTGGTCAGGCGAGGTTTAGATCGGGCGGATGGTCTGGGCCGCAATGCGTCAATTTGGGTGAAGGTTGTTGAGATGGCGTCAAATCCGAAAGAATATAGTGTTTAATATCAGTTTGTTAAATGGAATTTCTGGATTTTTGTACCTGATGCAGGAACCACTTTTGGACTTCGCTATTGGCTTTACGACCGGGCAAAGATGACCTTGGCGTAGATTGAACAGAGAACCCCAAAAGGAGTTCAGTTATGAAAACTTTCATTTCCACCATCCCCGCACTTTTGTTTGGAACGACAGCCGCATTTGCCGTCACATCCGTTTCCGACATGGACATGGACAACGATGATTTCGCCAGCTTCGAAGAGCTGAGCGCGACATACCAAGGTCTGTCTCAGGAAGAATTCGATCGGATCGACGCAAACAGCGACAACCGCATTTCGCCGGAAGAGCTTTATGATCCGAAAGCGCAGCAAATCGTCTCGCTGTACGAGGGCGAAGAGCTGCCGCGTTTCGTCATCGACCTGAACGGTGACGGATTTTCGGAATACGAAGAAATCACAACGGTATTCACCGATCTGACCGAGCTTGATTTCCGCGAAATGGATACGAACAAGGACAACCGCCTGTCGCAGTTCGAAATCTATGACATCGACGCGCAGGCGACGCTCAACAAATATCGTTCGATGGAAGAAGTGGCTACCGTCGCAAAGGGTGACGCGGATCGTGATGGTTTCCTGAGCGAGGGTGAATTGATGAACGCTTACCCTGGCCTGACCGCGGAAGATTTTCAGATCATCGACGACAACAACGACAACCGCGTGAGCTTCAACGAAGTGTACATGCTGGATGCACAGAACATTCTGTCCCGCTTCGAGGGCTAACGTTCTTTTTTGTTTACGAGTATGTCCGGGCGCCTGCAGGCGTCCGGTTTTTTTGGGCTTCAGGCCAGCCAGACGGTACTGCCAAAAACCATGTAAACCGCTCGTAACTGGCGTGTTGCATTTGAAATAACTGTTTCGCGCACGCAGTTCTTGCCGACAAAAAAGCGACCGAGGAAAATGTCCACGGCCGCTACATTCGCTTTCGTCCTATGTCTTTGCGACGATGATCTAGCCCTTGATCTTGTCGTGAGCCGCTTCAAGCTCGTTTCGCTGCGCAACGATAACTTGGTGAATTTCATTGTTATCTGCAGTTTTTTCGAGTGCCGTTTTGTATTCATCAAGCACTCGTTCTTCGCCACTTGCAATCATGTCTATGGCGCTTTCGTCCAGTGCATTTAACCAATCACGGACGGTTGCTACAGCTTCGTGCACAGCACCCATCATTGAACCGGTTTCTTCCGGGTCATCGCCAGCCTTTCTAAGCAGGGCCATAAGCTCGGCTGTGTGACGTGTGTGCATTTCGTGGAACAACTGAACGGACGGGCGCAGATCAGGCTCGGCGCGTTCGACCATTTCCTTGTACCCCCGGGTGACGTCGCAGAGCATTGTCGTCAGCTTGGACAAAGCGTCGACGGTCGGGTCTTCTGCGAAAACCGCATGGTTATTCTTGTTCATCTTTTACCTCCATTTCCGAAGGCAACGCGGAACCGGCAAATTGGTTCCTAAACCAGTTCATTCGGTACATAGGGGACTGGTTTGGCCAGGCTCTCTGCCGCGTCAAGATCATAGGGCAACAAGCGCGACTGTCTATGTTCGGGTCGACGCGCTGCGTCGTCCATCACTGTTGCTGCAAATGAATCAAACGACTGAGCAAGGATGGCATTGGACGTGTCGTGATCCGGGAACCAATGTGCAAACATCCGTTCCCGCAGTGCCTTAACATGGTGTGCCGATGTCAACTGGATGCCCGCTTCCGTGTCCCATCGCAATGAGCGGCCGTTCAGGTTTGCGGACGACACGATGGCAGTTGCGTTATCGAATATAGACACTTTCGAATGAACATAGACGATTGGGCTGTTGTGGAGCGTGTCGCGCTGGCTTGTGTCTGGTGCTGCGCGCCTGCCAACGGGGCTGCAGAACATGACACGTTCTTGAAATGCGTCTTGTAGCATTGTGATTGCTTCCGCTTGAAGATGTTCGCCCATGCGCGCATCGCGGCCTGTGTTCCCTTCAAATGCGATATCTTCTGGTGCGGCGGGCAGCACGACGAAAAGGCGCAAGCCGCTGGAGCAGGTCGCAGCTTTGGCAAGCTTGCTGGCAAAGGGTAGGTGTCGCAAATATTGCGTTTCGAGATAGATCAGATCACGCGCATTCTTGGCCGCATCACAATGCGCTTCTTCTATTTCGTTGACGACCGTTTTGGGAGAAATGTGGAGCGGAGCGGGCCAACGCCGTTTCGAGATCGTACGTAGGAAACCGGGGGCACGTGGGGCGGGTGGTTCTTTCCCAGCGACGACATTTTCGAAGCTGGTCAGGTGAGCCAAAGCGGCATTTACCACGTCGCCCGTTACGATAGCCTGGACATCCTGCCATGTGTCCGCTGCGTCGCGTGCATGGTTCTTCGTGTCATAGCGCCGCTCGTCCAGGTCAAGGCCACCAATGTATAGCGTCTTTTGATCAAAGACCGCCATCTTCTGATGATGCGTGACAGGGGAAAGATCGAAAAGATCATTCTCGTCAATGTCGTTCAGTCCCGGCGTGTGTTGATCAGGTTTGCTGGCAAGGAACTTTTCGCGCACCCTCCGCTTAAGCAATAGCCGCGGTATCAGGCCTGCGCGCGCCGGATGTTGCGCAATGCGAAATGACAATTGTCCAACACTTGCTAGAGCTGCGGCACCGGCCAATTGTTGTGCGCTTTCCCAGCTTTTCCGGTGGTAATTCGTCGCGATCACCGGATCGAAATCGCTGATCACGAAGTTAATCCGTACCCCTCGGGACAGTGTGTGCTCGAACAAATCAAACCATGTGGTACCGATGCGCTGCGCCTCGGCACTGCGGAGTTTGGTATCAAGGTCAAACACACGAAAGCTGGCATCAATTTGGTCTTCCGCGTCAAGGAACAGGCGTTCGAAGGCTGGATACGCTTCTTCTGCGGTCAACAGAACCTGAATGCTGTCAATCGGATCCCTTCCAGAGTGAACCACAGTCAGGTCGCCTTTTCTGTTGCTGGCTGTTGAACATCTTTGGGAAATTCAACAGTGATCTCGAAGGCATTGTCGAGGCGTTCTATCTCCATTTCGCCGTCAAGTTGGGTCACAAAGGCG
>CALDUK010000002.1 GCA_937924905.1 uncultured Paracoccaceae bacterium
AAACGAAACCGGCCAAAATTCAGGCGCGCCAACAGTAAGCTCTGACCGACCTAAAGCCGGATCAAGACAACCCCAAATTTAACCACAACCAAGCAAAACCGGAAGGGCTCCGTCTCGCGCGCACCCAACGCCTCGCCCAAACCCCACCCCCTTCATCTTGCCCCAAATACGCAATCCCCACCTCAACGGCCCGCCCAACCTACCGGATCATCCCAGGCCCCGGCCAAAGCAAAACCAACCACCCATCAAGCGCACCAACCGACCAATACCAACCCAACGCCTCGCTCAAACCCCACCTCAAGAATGCACGCCGCCACAGGAACAAGTCACAGCACAGGCCAAACGCGCCAACATTCCAGCACAATCCCAACCACTCGCCAAAACCTCGCCCATATCCGTGGCCCGCAACCACACCACGCCACTCAGCGCGACACCATTACCCAGGTCTGAACACATCCTTACCGCCCCGCACGCTGACCATTTTCCAAGGCCCAACGCCAAAACCCCCACGCGCTTTGAAAAGCCCGCAGGGTGCACCTCTCTTGTCGCCCGCCCGGGAAAATCCCCGGATTGGCCAAAAATCTAAGCGTCATCTGGCATGCGCCCACGACAACAGGATTGGCAAACGCGTGCCCGCGTTCACGTCTCTCCCCGGCGGAACACGATCCGCCGGACAAAGCACAGATTGCCAGAAAGATGTGAAAATACCGTAACAACGGCGTACGATATTGATATGTCTGGGAAAAATGGCGCGGTTGACGGGACTCGAACCCGCGACCCCCGGCGTGACAGGCCGGTACTCTAACCAACTGAGCTACAACCGCGCGTGAGAACGGGAACTAAACGCGCAAACCTTACTCGTCAAGCGCCAAATGATCGAAATTTCGGTGTTTTTTCAGACCCGTTGATGACGCCACATTTCGCTGCCAAGCTCTTGAATCAAAAACATAAATTTCAAAACCAAGAAGGCCGCAGCCCTGCCACAAATGAACCATATTTTTACGCATATTCATCACAAACAAAGCAACAAACGCAGGCATTTAATGGCTTTTTTGCCCATAACGGACACAAATCGGACGACAAGATTGATCCCAATCCTGTTCACAGCCACGATTTTTCTCAGCGCATCGCTCCTGTTTTTTGTCCAACCGTTGTTCGCAAAAATCGTCCTGCCGGTCATTGGCGGCGCGCCTTCGGTGTGGACCACGGCGATGTTGTTCTTTCAGACCGTCTTGCTGGGCGGCTATCTTTATGCCCATTTTTCAACGCGTTACCTGCCCGTCCGCGTCCAGATTACTGCACATATGGTGCTCTGGGCCGCCGCGCTCGCCTTCTTGCCACCGGCTTTGCCACAGGGTTGGGTGCTCGACGCCACCACCCCCATCGCCTGGCAAACGCTTGGTCTCTTCGCCCTTGGCGTCGGCGTGCCCTTCGCGCTTTTGTCGGCCAATGCGCCGCTTATTCAGGCCTGGTACGCGCGCTCGGGCGGGCCATCAGCGGATGATCCGTATTTTCTCTATGGGGCGTCTAACCTTGGCTCACTTATCGCATTGATATCGTTTCCTTTATTGGCCGAACCGTTCTTTGGCGCCGGCCAGATTGCCTGGGGGTTTGCCGCCGGTTTCGGTGTCCTCGGGCTTGGGTTGCTGACATCCGGCACCTTTGCCGCCCAGGCCCAAACCACGGACACCGTTCACATCACCACCGAAGACCCCAACCCAACGATTGCGCGCATGGCCTATTGGCTGATCCTCGCTTTTGTGCCGTCGTCGCTGATGCTGTCGGTGACGTCGAAAATCACCACCGATGTGGGCGCGGTGCCGTTGATCTGGGTCATCCCTTTGTCTTTGTTTTTGCTCAGTTTTGTTCTGGCGTTCCGCGAAAATACGGTGTTCCGCGGGCTGTGGTTCACACAAGCCAGCCAGTTGATGGCGGTCGCCGGTCTCTGCCTGTTTGCAGGCGTCGCCGGGGACCATTTGTCGTCGGTCGCTATGGCGTTTCTGGTCGTGGTGTTCTTCACGCTTGCCACATGGATGCACCGCAACCTGTACGAAGCGCGCCCCGGCGCGGCGCATCTGACCTTATTCTATGTCATCATGTCCATCGGCGGTGCTTTGGGTGGGCTGTTCAATTCCATCCTGGCCCCTGTCCTTTTCACCGACCTGATCGAAGGCACTGTGACCATGTGCGTGGCCTTGCTGTTGTTGTTCCGCACGGCGCTCAAACTGGAATGGGCCGGGTTCATCAAGGGTATGATATTGGGCGCTTTTATTGGCGGATCGGGGTTTGCAATCGCGCTTGCGATCAAGGCCGAACCGATTGCGCTGATCGGGATCATGGCGCTCAGCGTGATCGTTATCGCCGCCACGCGCCCCGGCCTGCCCGTCTTCGCCATTGCCGCCAGTTTGGCGGTCGCCATACCCGCTTGGCTTGCCGCGCCGGATGACAGGTTGTTCGCGGACCGAAGCTTTTTTGGCCTGCATCAGGTTTTCGACGACGGCGGTGTCCGGCTGTATTCCAACGGCACCACCCTGCATGGCGCGCAGCGTTTGGCAGATATGGGCGCCGCGCGTCCCGTACCCACAACATATTACCACCCACAAGGCCCGATGGGCCAGGTCATGCAATCAGAACAGGCGCGAAACGCGCGACGGGTCGGCATTGTCGGTCTGGGGGTCGGGTCGCTGGCCTGCTATGCGGCACCCGGGCAGGATTGGCATTTCTACGAAATCGACGCGATGGTCGATCAGGTGGCCCGCGACGACCGGCTTTTCACCTTTCTGTCCAGTTGTACCCCCGACGCGCCCACCCATCTGGGCGACGCGCGTATCGTATTGGAAGGACAAGACAATCTGGGGTTTGATGTTTTGGTGATCGACGCCTATTCGTCCGATTCCGTCCCTGTTCACCTGACCACGCGCGAAGCGATGGAGGTGTACCTGAGCCGCCTGAACCCGGGCGGCGTGCTGATCTTTCATATCTCGAACCGGTACTATGATATCGGCCTGCCGCTGGCCCGATCCGCCCAGACACTGGGCGTCAACGCTTGGCGGCAAAATCAGGACCGTCTGGTTTCAAACGACCCCGGTTTCCGGATGAGCGATGTGGTCATGGTCGCCGATCCCACCGCCGATCTGTCCGACCTGCTGGCCACCGGGTTTTGGCAGCCATTACAAAGCGATGGCGGGCCGGTCTGGACGGATGACAAGGCAAACCCGCTTTCAATCCTGAAACCCGGGGCGGCTTGGCAATGATGCACGATCTGAATGGGGTTATGGTGGGCGATGAGAGGCTCGAACTCCCGACATCTTCGGTGTAAACGAAGCGCTCTACCAACTGAGCTAATCGCCCGACCGCCGACCGTTTAACGCCTGTCGCGATGGCAGGCAAGCACCTAAACGAGATTGGGCGTGGTGGGTGATAAGAGATTTGAACTCCTGACATCTTCGATGTGAACGAAGCGCTCTACCACTGAGCTAATCACCCGCCAGGGCGCTGTTCTAGCGACAGGTTCGCGCGCGTGCAAGAGCCTCGGACACCAAAGGGTTTATACGCGGCCCACCCAAGGGCCGGGAGGAAGGTTGCGACCGCCGTCTGTCTAGGCGCGGGTCACCAGATCATTGAAATCACTGGCGATTATGTCCCAGTCACTGATTGGTTCAAGATCGCATGTCTGACTGGCCCCATGTTCTGTCGGGCGCGCCACAAAGGCGGTGCGCAACCCCGCCGCACGGGCCGCGACCAAGTCGTCGTTATGGGCGGCCACCATAGTGACACGGTCGGGCGGCAGGTTCAGAACCTCGACGGACCGCAAATAGACCGACAGTTTCGGTTTATAATCCTGCGCTATATCTGCGCCGACAATCGCATCCCATGGCAAGTCACCATGGCGCGCCAGCCGCGCCATCAACCCGACCGACCCGTTGGAACAGGGCGCGATCAGGGCCTTGTGCCGAAGTGCGGTCAGGCCAGACGGGACGTCCGGCCAAGGGTCCAGCTGTTCCCACACACGGTTCAGGTCACGGAGGTCGTCACAGGTTGCACCGAACCGCGCCAGCACCGTTGCCAGGTTTTCAAGATGCAGCTTGTCCAATGGCACATAGCCACGCCCACCTGCCCTGATCCGTTCCATCGCGGGCTGGTATTCCCCGCGCCAGGCATCGGCAAAGGCAAACGGGTCTACACCCCGCACGGCGGTCGCTACCTTGCGGGCAACCGAATTGCGCCAATCCACGCATGTGCCGAAGACGTCAAAGATGAACGCTTGATCCATGCGCCCACCGGGATCACCGCAAGATGGATTTGCCGGCATAAACGGCCGTTTCATCCAGTGTTTCTTCGATACGGATCAACTGGTTGTACTTTGCCAACCGGTCTGACCGGGCCAGCGACCCGGTTTTGATCTGGCCGCAATTCGTGGCAACCGCCAGATCCGCAATGGTCGCATCTTCGGTCTCGCCGGACCGATGCGACATCACAGCCGTCATGCGCGCGCGGTGCGCCATGTCAACTGCCATCAGCGTTTCCGACAAGGTGCCGATCTGGTTCACTTTTACCAAAAGCGAGTTTGCGGCCTTATCAGCGATGCCGCGCGACAGGCGTTCGGGGTTGGTCACGAATAGATCGTCACCGACCAACTGCACCTTGTCGCCAATCGCCTGGGTCAGCGCGACCCAGCCATCCCAGTCATCTTCGCCGCATCCGTCTTCCACCGAAAGGATCGGGTAGTCTTTGCAGAGCGCTTCAAGATAGGCGACGTTTTCATCCGACGACAGCGTCTTGCCTTCGCCCGCCATCACGTATTTGCCGTCCTTGAAATACTCGGTCGCGGCGCAGTCAAGCGCCAGCATCATGTCTTCACCCGGCGTATAGCCGGCCTTTTCAACCGCTTTCAGAATAAAATCGAGCGCATCGCGGGTAGACGACAGGTTTGGCGCAAAGCCACCTTCGTCGCCGATGCCTGTGTTGTGGCCGGCGGCGGTCAGCTCTTTTTTCAGGGTGTGGAACACTTCCGAGCCCATGCGCACTGCCTCGCGGATCGAGGTGGCGCTGACCGGCATGATCATGAATTCCTGGATGTCGATCGGGTTGTCGGCATGTTCGCCGCCGTTGATGATGTTCATCATGGGCACCGGCAGCACACGCGCCGATGTGCCGCCAACATAGCGATACAGCGGTTGGCCGGTGTATTCTGCCCCGGCTTTCGCGGTGGCCAGGGAAACGCCAAGAATGGCATTCGCGCCAAGACGGCTTTTGTTCGCGGTCCCGTCCAGTTCGATCATTGCGCTGTCGATGGCTTCTTGTTCGGTCGCATCAAAGCCAACCAGAGCTTCGGCAATTTCGCCATTCACCGCTTCGACTGCGGCCAGCACGCCTTTGCCCAGATAACGCGCTTTGTCACCATCGCGGATTTCCACGGCCTCGTAGGCGCCGGTCGAAGCCCCGGATGGCACAGCCGCGCGGCCCATCGAGCCGTCTTCCAGCGTGACATCGACCTCGACGGTCGGGTTGCCTCGGCTGTCCAGAATTTCGCGGGCGTGGATGTCGATGATGGTGCTCATGTTAGCGCTCCCATGTAGCAAGTGATGCCGGTGCTATATCAGGGCTTGCCGCAAAGGCAAGTTTCTCACGCCGCCGCTCTGGCCCGGGTTTCGCGCCAATAGGAATACAATCCTGCCGCGACGATCAAGCACGCGCCAAGCCAGACGGTCGGCGCGGGGATTTCCCCGAAGAACAGATAGGCCAGGCCCAAACCAAAGACGATACGCGTATAGCGCAAAGGGGCCACGACAGAGGCTTCGCCGGTGCGCATTGCAATTGTGATCAGGCCCATGCCAAGCGACACAAGCCCCACCAATAGGGCCAGCCATAGCCAGCCTTCTATAACGATGGGCGACCAACTGCCTTGGTACACGATCAGGCCAAGCCCATACGCGGCGATCACAATCATCGCCCAGGCGACCGCAAAACTGGTCGAAACACTGGGCGGCAAAACCCGGCTGGCCAGGTCCCGCATCGTCAGGCCGATGATGGCGGGCACGGTCCAAAGAAGGCCGGCATTCGCGCCCGCGACGCCGGGGCCAAGAATGACAAGGACACCGATGAAACCGACGATCACCGCGCTCCATCGTCGCCAGCCAACAGGTTCGGCCAGAAACAACGCAGCCCCCAGCACAACGACAAGAGGCTGCACCTGCATCACAGCCGTCAGAGTGCCAAGACCGGCGTGACGAAGCGCTTCGGTCAGGCCGACCCATGCGAAAAGTTCACCAAAGGCCCGGATCAGAACGACTTTGTTATAGGCAAGGCGCGAAAAGATCACGCCGCCTGCCCGCCAGGTCAAGGGCAGAAAAATCGCCAAACTGCCAATCGCCACAATCAGCAGGATCTGACCCGTCGAGGCAAAGCGCCCGGCCACTTTCACCACTGCATCGACGCAGGTAAAGGTCAGCATCGCCGCAATCATGTAAAGGATGGCACGGGCGTTGTTGGTCACTCAGCGGACGACCGTAACCGTTTGCATGATGTCCGGCGTCCCCTGGACCGCGCCGGATTGACCGACGCCGCGTTTGATGCTGTCGACCACATCCATGCCTTCGATCACCCGGCCCACAACGGTGTATTGGCCGTTCAGAAAATAGCCTTCCTGAAACATGATAAAGAACTGGCTGTTTGCGCTGTTTGGGTTTTGCGCACGCGCCATGCCGACAATGCCACGGTCGTAAGGCACATCGCTGAATTCGGCATCAATATCCGGGCGCTCCGACCCGCCGGTGCCAGGCGGACAGGATGCGCCCGCCTTGGCGCATTGCACATCGCCGGTTTGCGCCATGAAGCCTTCGATCACGCGGTGGAAGGCAACGCCATCATAGGCGCCTTCATCCGCAAGTGCGGTGATCCGATCAACGTGGTTCGGGGCCACATCGGGCAACATGTCAATAACGATGCGGCCGCTGGTTTCACCGGCGACATCAATCACTAGGTTCGGCCCCGGGCCATCCTGCGCAAGCGCAGGTGCGGCCAGAAAAATGGCGGCGCATGCAAGTTTACGCATCAGAGGCCACCTTCACGCTGAGCATGCGGTCGGGGTTCATGGGCGGTTCGCCGCGCGCGATATTATCGACCAGCTCCATGCCTTCGATCACCCGGCCATAGACCGTGTACTGGCCGTTCAGGAAATCGTTGTCCTTGAAATTGATAAAGAACTGGCTGTTCGCACTGTCCGGGTTTGACGACCGGGCTGCGCCCAAGGTGCCGCGCGCGTGCGGCAGTTTTGAAAACTCGGCAGGCAAATCCGCCAGACTGGACCCGCCGGTGCCAGCGCGGCGAATGTCGAACCCATCTTCGAAATCGCCATGTTCAACATCGCCCGTCTGAGCCATGAAACCATCGATCACGCGGTGGAAAACGACGTTGTCATATTCACCGGCGCGGGCCAGTTCTTTCATCCGGGCGGTGTGCTGGGGTGCCACGTCGGCCAAAAGTTGGATGGCGACCGTGCCGTCTTTCAGTTCAACCAGGATGGTGTTTTCGGAATCTTCATACTCGGCCATGCGGCGCTCCTGTTTCAGGGTTTCGCGCGACCCTAGTGCGCCCAACCGGGAAGGAAAACCCATCGACCCCGGTTTTGACCCGTTTTGTGATGGCGCGGGCAAGAGTTTGCAGGGCTTGCTTGACCTTGGCCCGAAACATCGTAGTCAGAGCGCACTGCAACGGGAGAGATTTCATGGCCTGGAAGACACTGGACGACATCGATTTGGCAGACAAGGCGGTCCTTGTGCGCGTCGATCTGAATGTGCCGGTGGACGGCGGGCGGGTCACCGACAAAACGCGGATCGAGCGGATCAAACCAACGGTGGATCATATTCGGGCCGCAGGTGGTAAAACAATCCTTATGGCGCATTTTGGCCGCCCCAAGGGCACGGCCAACCCCGAGTTTTCTCTTGCCCAGATCAAAGACGCTGTCAGCGACGTGCTTGGGCTGCCCGTCGGGTTTGCAGAAAAGTGCATTGGTGGTCCGGCAAAACAGGCCGTGGCTGCGATGAACGCGGGCGACGTGCTGCTTTTGGAAAACACGCGCTTTCATGCCGGCGAAGAAGACAATGATGCGCTGTTCGCAGCCTCGCTTGCTGCTTTGGGCGAAGTCTATGTGAATGACGCTTTCTCGGCCGCGCACCGGGCGCATGCATCAACCGAGGCTTTGGCCCGGTTGCTGCCCGCCGCCGCAGGCCGCCTGATGGAAGCCGAACTGAACGCGCTGGAACGCGCGCTTGGCGACCCTGAACGCCCGTTGATGGCGGTTGTCGGCGGGGCCAAGGTATCGACCAAGCTGGATCTGCTGGGCAACCTTGTGCGCAAGGTGAACACGCTGGTGATCGGCGGCGGCATGGCAAACACATTTCTGGCCGCAAAGGGCATCGAAGTCGGCAAATCGCTGGCCGAACATGATATGGCCGACACCGCGCGTGAGATTTTGGCGAAAGCCGAAGAAGCCGCGTGTGACATCCTGTTGCCTGTCGATGTCGTCTGCGCAACCGAATTTGCCGCAGGCGCCGACAATATCACTGTGCCAGCCGACCAATGCCCGGCGGATCGGATGATCCTTGATGCGGGCCCCGAGACGATTGCACAGGTCGAAGCGGCTTTGGACGTTGCACGAACCGTCATCTGGAACGGCCCCATGGGTGCCTTCGAGATCGAACCATTCGACGTCGCCACCAATGCAGCGGCCCGGAAAGCCGCAGAGCTGACGCGGGCGGGACAACTGATTTCAGTCGCAGGCGGTGGCGATACTGTTGCCGCGCTGAACAAGGCCGGGGCGGCGGGTGATTTTTCCTATATCTCGACCGCAGGCGGAGCTTTTCTGGAATGGATGGAAGGCAAAACACTGCCGGGTGTTGCGGCGCTGGATCCTGACTAAACAGTTTGCACAGGCGGGATTTTCGCATTCTGCCCGTGCAAAATTGGTCTGAATTGCCCGTTCTGTTTCTGGATACTGTTGCGTTGGTAAAGCAGGATTGCGGCATTTTCAGAATGTTAGCGTTACCGTCGTTGACTTGATCCGGTCCCTCGCTCAAGGCGGGGGAAAGTATATGGAACGAGGGTTTTTTCATGTCGCAAGTATCCAAACAGACCGAGCAGATGCGTTCGGGCAAAGGCTTTATCGCAGC
This sequence comes from uncultured Paracoccaceae bacterium, assembly GCA_937924905.1. Taxonomy (GTDB): domain Bacteria; phylum Pseudomonadota; class Alphaproteobacteria; order Rhodobacterales; family Rhodobacteraceae; genus JAJDOD01. The sequence continues at coordinate 9,171 of CALDUK010000002.1, forward strand.
CCTTGACCAGTCGGGCGGCTCGACACCAAAGGCGCTGGGCCTTTACGGGATTGCGGAAGACCGTTTCTCGAGCGACGCCGAGATGTTTGATCTGATCCACCAGATGCGGGCGCGGATCGTGAAGGCCCCTGCCTTTACCGGTGAAAAGGTCATTGGTGCCATCCTGTTTGAGATGACCATGGACCGCGAATTTGAAGGCAAATCTGCCGCCGATTTCCTTTGGAATGACAAGCAGGTTGTGCCGTTTCTGAAATGCGATAAAGGTTTGGCTGACGAAAAAGACGGTGTTCAGATTATGAAACCGATGGGCGACCTGGACGGTCTGCTCAGCCGGGCAAAATCCAAGGGCATTTTTGGCACCAAGATGCGGTCGGTGATCAACGGCGCAAACGCAACAGGCATTGCCCGCAACGTCGGCCAGCAGTTTGAGATTGGCGAACAAATTCTAAGCCACGGTCTGGTCCCGATCATTGAGCCCGAAGTGAATATCAAAATCGCCGACAAGGCCGACGCCGAAGCCATTCTGCGCGACGAGATTGCCAAACATCTGGACGGTGTCTCAAGCCCGGTCATGTTGAAATTGTCCTTGCCGAGCGAGGCTAATTTTTATCGCCCGCTGATTGACCATTCGAACTGTTTGCGCGTTGTGGCTTTGTCAGGCGGATACAGCCGCAACGATGCGAACCACATGTTGTCGGAAAACAACGGCATGATCGCCAGCTTCAGCCGCGCCCTGACCGAAGGGCTAAGCGACGGCCAATCGGACGATGCATTCAACGCGATGATCGCTGACACGATTGATGCAATTTATCAGGCCTCGATCACCTGAGCGTCAGGATAGCATCGGGTCTTTGATCAAGGGGGCTGCGGCCCCCTTTTACGTGCGCGTGGGATAAACGCCAACCGGCCAGATTGAGCCGCCCTGTGAATTTTGGGATTCACACGCCTTTTTCTTTGTGCAAATGTGCGCCCAGCGCCGCGTAAGACGGCCGCGTCGAGGCAAAGCATGACAGAGACCCTGAAAAGATCTGGTCTGGGTGTGTTGGTATATTTTGCCATCATGTTTTCGCTTGGCATTTACTTTATGTTCGCCAGCGTCCAGGGCGATTTCGGTCTGTTCCGCCGTGTTCAGATCGAAGCCGAAGCTGCGACACTGACCGCCGAGCGTGACCGGCTGACACGCGAAGTTGCAGACCTGGAAAACAAGACGCGGCGCATGTCTGACACGTTTCTGGACCTTGATCTTTTGGACCAGCAGGCGCGCGATGTCCTTGGGCTTGTCCGCTCAGACGAGATCGTTCTGCACTAGCCGCGCCGACGTCAGACTTTCAGATCAATTGCAGTCGGTGACGCGGTGAAATGGCTTTTGGCGCCCTAGATTGGCGCGGCGCCGTATTTTGGGCGTCTTTTCGTGGCCTTGGATCAACGCACGTAAGTAGCTGAATTAAATGATCATTTGAAAACCTTGTGACGCGGAATTAACGAAAGCCGCCGCCCCATTCACAGTTCAAGAGCGTGCGACCCTAAAATTTCAAGCTGTTTGCCTGTAGACTGCTTATCGGGATGTAATGTTTTGAGTATTTGCCGGTAGGGGGACTGGCGCTATGGGGTCTATTCGATTGCTTTTGGCAATTGCTGTGGTGTTGGAACATGCCTACGGCACAGCATTTTCGGGCGGCATTTTTTCCGTTCAGCTTTTTTTCGTCATATCCGGGTTCTTCATTTCCTATATTCTGGTCGAAGCGCAAAGCTATAGGTCGGTGCGGGCATTTTACTGCAACCGCATTTTGAAGCTGTTTCCGGTCTATTGGGCCGTCGCGATTGTTTCGTTCACTATGTATGTCGGCGGCAGCATCGCACTTGGGAACCCGACACCGTTTGTCGAGGTGTATCAGGCGCTGGATCTCTTCGATCAGATCCTTCTTGCGCTAACGAATATCTTTATCGTCGGGCAAGACGTGATCATTTTCACCACCGCCGAGGCCGGGTCGCTGACCTATACCCCCAATTACCATGACACCGATGTCTGGGTGTGGCGCGGGTTGCTGGTGCCGCCTGCGTGGTCTCTTAGCCTTGAACTGACGTTCTATGCCATTGCGCCGTTCATCCTGCCGCGCTTGCGGTTGTTGTTTTTGTTGTTGGCCCTGTCGGTCGCCCTTCGGCTTTGGATCATCCATATCGGTTGGGGGCTTCAGGACCCATGGAACTATCGGTTCTTTCCGACCGAACTTGCGCTGTTTATTCTGGGTGCGTTGTCGCATCAGCTTTGGAAGCCGTTTGTTTTGCGCATGGGGTGGCTAAGGCCAAAGGTCGTGCAATCGGTGACCTATATCACCATCGCACTGGTGTTGGTCTGTGTGACGCTGCACATCCTGCCGGTGCGATTGCCGCTTTTGATCTTCTTCGTTTTGGCGCTGCCGTTTTTGTTCCGCTATCAGTGGGGCCGGCATTGGGACCACTGGGTCGGCGAGTTGAGCTATCCGGTCTACATCATCCATTGGACAGTGATGTTCCCGGTCAGCTTTGTCTGGGATCGGTTGACGGGTGTGTATGGGTATCAGGGCATGGAAGAAGCGATTGTCATCGTGACCCTGTCCGTGGTCGGCGGCATCCTGTTGAAACGCTGGATATCTGACCCACTGGAAATTTGGCGCGATCAGGTGCGGAAAATGCCAAAAACCATTCTGTACCAGACCGCCTGACCCGGGCGTCTTCCCCCATCCCCCCGCTCTTTCCCGACAGGTTCGCAGGTCTTTTGCCCTGCCCCTAACGGCCTTTGCACCGGCTGCATGGCTGGTTTGCAGGCCTGCGACCACTTATCTCTCGCAATGTGACGCAGGGTCGTATATGAGATAGTTTAACGCTGAACTACTTTTATCGACCTCATCGGGAGGAGACGCCCCATGGCCGCCAAACGTGCCACTAAAGCCTCGCGCAAATCGAATGCGTCGAAGGAAGACCTGCTTAAGTTTTACAAAGACATGCTTTTGATCCGACGGTTCGAAGAAAAAGCCGGTCAGCTGTATGGGATGGGTCTGATTGGCGGGTTCTGCCATCTCTATATCGGTCA
>CALDUK010000003.1 GCA_937924905.1 uncultured Paracoccaceae bacterium
TTCGCTTGGGCCGTTGCCGTCTTCGTCAACCTGAGACACGGTGACCGTGCCGCTTGGCTGCACCTCGGTCGAGGTGACCGAGTAGTTGCCCGAACCGTCCGCCATGGTCGTGATTTCTTCGCCGGACGGCATAACAACCGTCACCATGGCGTTGGGAAGGCCAACACCAGAGACGTCAAGCAAGCCATCGTCGCGGTCTTCGCCGACCACAACGGTGGGGGCTGGCACGTCGACAGGCGCTTCGTATGTGCCCGAGCTGGATTCGCTTGGGCCGTTGCCGTCTTCGTCAACCTGAGACACGGTGACCGTGCCGCTTGGCTGCACCTCGGTCGAGGTGACCGAGTAGTTGCCCGAAACCTCCGCCATGGTCGTGATTTCTTCGCCCGACGGCATAATCACGGTGATGGTGGCGTTGGGGAGGCCAACACCAGAGACATCCAGCAAGCCGTCATCGCGGTCTTCGCCGACCACAACAGTGGGGGCTGGCACGTCGACAGGCGCTTCGTATGTGCCCGAGCTGGATTCGCTTGGGCCGTTGCCGTCTTCGTCAACCTGAGACGCGGTGACCGTGCCGCTTGGCTGCACTTCGGTCGAGGTGACCGAATAGGCGCCTGTCGCATCGGCCACAGCCGAGACTTCTTCGCCCGATGGCATTGTGACGGTCACGGTGGCGTTGGGAAGACCGACGCCGGAGACATCCAGCAATCCGTCATCGCGTTCTGCGCCGATTGTAATGGAAGGTGCAGGGATGCTTGTGCTGGAGCTTGCGTCGTCACCGCCGCCGCCACCTGCGAGGGCCGCTGAGCCCAGGATGCTGAGAATGCCTGCCAGTGGGCCAACACCGCCGCCGTCGAAGGCGAGAGCGCCCGCTGCGGGGTCGTCTTCGAAATCAAGCGCCTTCTTGAGATCGGAGGCGAAGTAGCCTTCGAGACGGATCACCTGGCCATTTTCCAGTGTCAGGATAAGGGTATCGCCCGAGCGCTGAAGCCCGGCAACATCATCCTGAGAAAAGCCTAATTCGACCACACGTATATCGTTGGTCACATTGTACGCCGCGCTGTCCGCAGAGGCGACGTCCAAAATTTCGTTCTGTTCAAAGTCGATATCTGGATTATTTTCCAGAATGAGATCACTTAGGGTTGTCATACTGTCCTCATTGGCCGATAGGCGGCTGCTTGATTTCTACTCATCACGTTAATTTCTGCCGAAGCCCTTTGGTTTTACCCATGAAAATGACAGATTTTCCGTCCGAAAAAGGGCAGTAACATGTTCGCCGTCCGCGATGTGATGGATATCACACCTAATATGTGACGCAGACGTGTTCCGCCGTTTTGCGGGGTGTCGATTTGAGAGGAAATGTCGGCCTGCCGGGCCGATTTTCTGGATTGGGCCGCTGGATGTTTGACCATGGCTTTAGGGGATAAAATGCTGTTTTTATTTATTTTTTCTACCGCGCCTGTGCGTATTCGGAATTTTGCCCGCGCAGATCTTTGCCGCTGCCATTCTTCGCCCTGCGGGTCGGCTTTTGGTGGGCCCCAAGGCCCTGTTTTGCGGGCTATTCATTTACGATTGTGGACAGATTGTGGCGGTGCGTTGGTTGATTTGTGTCTTTTCACGGTTTTGACAGGCGATTATTCGCCCGTTTCCTGCCTTAGCGATTAACAATAATCGCCATCTAAGGAGGTGTTAAAACATGGATTTTAACGCAAGCGGGGCGCGTATAAATACGCGCCCCGCATAGGGTTTTTGATCGCTTGAATTAGATGACGACGTTGACGTCCTGTTCGATCAGCAAAGTGGCCGAACCGGACGTGTAGACATCGACAACCTCGCCCTGGAAGGCGCGTTCACCGGTCTTGGCGAACCCATCGGCATTCACCTGATCATTGCCATTGCCGAAGACGTACAGCTGATCCGAGGCTGATGTATCCAGCACATCCTGCGCCGTGATCGTCACCGACTGGGAGTTTGTGCCTTCAATGTCGATATATTCGAGGTTCGAGACGTTATCGAACTGCCCGAGATCAAAATTGAGACCTGCTGTGTTTTCCAGGATCAGATAGCCATCCGAATTGCTGGCGCCATCTGCGAGTGCTGCAAGGTCCGCCGCATCGAGCGCAACATCGGCGGTGTCGGATGTACCGTCGTCATTGCTGTCGGTGTCGCGGGCTGCGATTTCGCCATCTGCGTCGGCGTCAGACGTGCCTTCGAAGATGTCCCAGATTTTGTCGCCATCGCTATCGAAGTCGCGCGCGTCAACGATACCGTCTTCGTCGGTATCCAGTGGCCCGTCGACTTCGACGCCCAGCGTGCTGACGTTAAAGCTCCAGGTCATGGTGCCGCCGTTGGGATTGGTGATGTAGAGCGACGCCTGTTCAACCTGTTGATCGAACACATGGGTCACCGAGTGGTTGTTGGCACTGCCTGAGACATTGAACAACGCATCCGAAGTTGTGCTGTCATGCGCCAGAATGTGGGACAACGTGCCCAATACAGATTCGTCCGCAGTTGGGCTGTTGGGGTCAACATTTGTGAACATTCCGATGCCGTCTGGCGCATTTGGGTCCAAGGCAATCGTCGCGACCGTGCTGGTTTCCGTCCATTCGCCCGGCTCGGACCAGATATAGGTGTCGCGCACATCGCTGAAGGCCGACAGGCTGTCAACGTCATTCAGCGAGATTGTATCGAAGCTGAACGGCGTTGGCGAATTCGACGTATCGAAAACCAGTTCGATGAACGTGCTGTCGCTGGTGCTGTTTGATGCACCGATTGTACCATTGCTGGTGTTGAAGCCCGGCGCGTTTGTTTCCGTTGAATTGGCGCCGTAGAAGATGTCCATCGAAAACAACCCGTCTTCGGTCGACAGGCGCATGCCATCCGGGTTCCCCGGAATTTCTTCGATCACGCTGAACGCGCGGGTGGCCAGACCAGTTTCATCCGCATCCGCGATGCCGTCGTTGTCGTCATCGTTGTCGGTTGCGTCTGCCGTGCCATCACCATCGGTGTCGATCATGATGTTCCGGGCTGCTGTGTCGCCCACATTGCCGACCGTGTCGGTCTGCGTGGCGCGCACTTCGGCGCCTTCGGCCAGTGGCGATGCTGGAACGACGGACCAGTTGCCGTCTGCGTCTACGGTTGCGTTGCCAATCAGGTTGTTGTCGGCATCTGTGACGCGAACCGTCGCGCCGGGTTCACCTGTGCCGGCGATAACCGTGTCCACACCGGTGACCAATTCGTTGATACCTGGTTCGGCAGGTGGGGTCACGTCGACTTCGTAGTCAGCCGAGTTTGAACCGCTGGGACCATTGCCTTCGGCATCGGTCTGAACCGCCGAGACCGGGCCATCCGGCTGTACGGTTGTCGAGGTAACAGCGTAATCACCCATCGCATCTGCCATGACGGTGAGTTCTTCGCCGTTTGGCATGGTCACAGTGACGCTTGCGTTCGGGCGGCCGCGACCGGACACCGACACAAGGCCGTCTGCGCGCGCGGCGCCAATGATCACCGAAGGGGCCGGAATGCCACCGTCGTCACCGCCGCCAACGGCAAGCGCCGCCAAGCCAAGCGCACCCACGCCAGCCAACTGGCCAACGCCCGAAATGCCACCGGCGCCCAGGTCGGCAAAGCCGAGACCTTCGTCAAAGTCGAGAAACGCCTTGCGCGCGTCCGAGAAATATCCATCGAGACGGATGACCTGACCGTTTTCAAGTGTGATGATCAGCGTATCGCCTGAACGCTTAAGGCCGGCCACATCTTCGCTGTCAAAGCCAAGTTGCACGACGCGCGTGCTGTCGGCGACATTGTATGTCGCGCTTTCAGCCGATGAGATTTCCATAACCTCGGACTGTTCGATGGACGCGTCTGGATTGCTTTCCAGAAGGAGTTCGTTAAGTGTTGTCATTCTTTCCTCTTAGGCCATTTTGGCCGCTGTTTGGTTGCTGCTCGACGTCGAATTTTCGACCGAAGCCTGTTTGATCTATTTGCGGAAATGACAGTTTTTTCGTTTGGAAATGGACGGATTAGTGTTCGCCATATTTGAGTGTGAATAGAGTCACATGAGAATTTTGACGCTGACGTAGAGGTCAGTTCCTTGCCCTTTCACGCCGCCAGAGTCGCGCGTGCGGCAAGACCCTTACGTTGCGGAAGTCAATACAGATGGGCGGCGCCCAACGGCCTGTTTTTATGACTTTTATCGCGCCTCAGGTTTTTTACCCCGACAGGCGCGTCTGTGTCGCGCAATCCCAAGAGCTTGGCATTTGGCGGCATGAACGCGGCGCATTTCCGTTAACGATTGTGATCGGGATTGGGCGGGAAAAGGGCCGCAATAGGGCAAGGACTTTCAAAAGTTGAACGAATGTTCCCGCTTCAATTTATGGGCGAACGCGTTTTCGCCCCGGCCCCTTAGCCCTTGTCGCGACCTTCGATTGAGTAAAGCACGGTTGGCCCGACACCCCGGAGGCGCGCACGACCTTGGCGTTCGGTTTTGTACAGGCTGCCGATGCGGTCGAGCACGGCTTCGGTCACTGTAATCTTGCCGGGTTTGCCCGCCTGTTCCAGTCGCGAAGCGATGTTCACGGTGCTGCCCCAGAGATCGTAGATGAACCGGTGCTGGCCGACGACTCCAGCGACGATGGGGCCGCTGTGAAGCCCGATCCGGATTTGAATGTTCTCACCCCGCGCGATGGCCATTTGTTTCGTTTCAAACAAAAGATCAAGCGCCGCGTCGACGGCAACCTCGCAATGGTCGGGCCGGGCATTTGGCGAGCCCGCGACGAACATATAGCAATCGCCGATGGTTTTGATCTTTTCCAGATCATAGCCTTCGATCACATTGTCGAACCGTGAAAACAGATCGCGCAAAAGCTCCATCGAGGCTGAGGGTTCGTGTTCCATCGAGTATTCGGTGAAACCGACCACATCGGCAAAGACGACGCTGGCATCCGAGAATTGATCGACGATCTGGTCTTCGCCTTCGTTGATGCGTCTGGCGATGGCTTTGGGCAGAATGGTTTCAAGAAGCTTGTTCTTGTTTTCCACCGCCTCGATCATTTGATCGTGCTTTTCCTGAATGCGGTGGGCGGATTTTTCCAGTTCGTAGATCACCGAGTTGTAAAACAGCCCGATCTGGCCAACTTCGGTGAACGGGGATTGTGGGGCGCGCAAGGACAGGTCGCGTTCGCGGGCCTGGCGCTGCATGACTTCGAACAGTTCGTTCAAATCGGTGTTGGCGCCGTGTTCGCCGACATTCAGGCCGATCTGTTCGATATGTTGCGACACCCGAAGCGGGAAGACCGTGTCGAGCAGCTTGAGCAGCACAAACGGCACAGCAAACCCATAGGCGACAAGGGCCACCATACCTGTGATTTGCGGGATAAATCCGACATCGCTGAAGATGGCGACGGCAAGAAGCCCCCATAGGCCGCAAGCGAAATGTACTGGCACCGCGCCGACCGCATCGTCGATCCGAAAGCGTTCAAGAAGGATATCGACCCCATAGGTCAACACCCCGCCAATCCCGCCAATCAGAATAGCCGCGTGCGGTTCGACCACGTCGCAAGCTGCGGTGATGGACACCAGACCGCCAAGGCCGCCATTCATTGAATAAAACACTTTGGGCTGGCCGGTCACAAGCCAGCTTGCGCCCTGGGCCGTCACAATGGCGGCCGCCCCGGCCATTAGCGTGTTGACCAGAATTTGGGGGACTTCATCGGAAAAGGCCAGCGCGCTGCCACCGTTGAAGCCGAACCAGCCGAACCACAGAAGAAGCACGCCCAGCATGGTCATTGGCAGGTTCGAGCCATTGAACCGGCGCGCGCTGCCATCGTTCAGAAACCGCCCATCGCGGGGCCCGATAATCAGAATTGCCGCCAGGGCGATACCGCCGCCGACGCCGTGGACAACACCCGAGCCTGCGAAATCGTGGAAGCCCAACTGGCCAAGCCAGCCCGCCGCCGCGCCGGTTTCATCGACGGCCCAGGCCCAGTGGCCGAAGACCGGATAAATGATCAGCGCTGTCATGCAGGTGATGATCAGATAGGCCGCAAAGCTGCATCGTTCTGCCACAGCACCTGCAAGGATGGTTGCCGCCGTGCCGCAAAACATGGCTTGAAAGACAAAGGTCACTTTTTCGGTCTGCGTTGCGGGTTGATAGCCCAGACTGCCGATCCAGCCGAAGTTCGAGCTGCCGAACATCAGCGAGTAGCCAACCAGCCAGAAGAGAAGAAGTGCGATTGAGATATCGCAAAGGTTTTTAATTGCGACCGAGATGTTGTTTTTGCTGCGCGTCATGCCGGCTTCGATGCACATGAAGCCTGCCTGCATGGTGAAGATGAGCGCGGAGCACATCAAAACCCATAATTGATCTATCTGGGACAATGCCCGACCCCTGCTACAGTCACCCGCTTCCGCTATCAACTGGAACAGCGCGGTATACAAGCGCTACCAAGATCGACGATTATGATCCGGATCACATAACAGTCGTTCAACACAAGCGTTCATACAAGTCTTGATTGCCCGTAATCGCCCGGTCAAACGCGCCGATTACGCTGCGAGAGCCATTGTTTAACCAGCAAAACGCCTTGTGGCTTATAGCAATTGGGGGCTGGTGCGCGGGTTTTCTTCGGCGCGTTCGATCAACGCTTCCAGGTCGGGCACGACCAGCCGCGCGCCCTGGTTGACGACAAGGCCTTCGCGTTCGAACGCCTTGTATCGTTTGTTGACCGCTTCGCGGGAAACGCCAAGCATGCGCGCCAGTTCATTTTGCGAAAACTTGCGATGGAAAGTGGCGCGGTTGTCTTCGACGCTGGCGAAGTCGATCGAGAGTTCATAGATCAATTTGGCCAATCGAATATCGAGGCTTGCAAAGGCAAGGCTGCTGATTGTGCCAAGGTTGCGGCGCATCATTTCGCAAAGCGAATAGATCAGGTGCTTCGCCAGTGCATGGTCGCGGTTGACCGCGTCTGCCATCGCGTCGGCTGGCAGGAACAGGCATTCAGTGTCGCGCGTGGTGGTTGCATTTGCTGTGCGTTCCAGCCCGTCGAGCATCGCGACCTCGCCAAATGCGTCGCCGCTGCTCATGTAGGCCAGCGTCATTTCGCGGCCGTCTTTGGCTTCTAGCCAGATGCGGACTTCGCCCGACAGCACGATGCGCAGCCCGTCGGGTTCGTCCCCGACGGAAAAGACCACCTGCCCTTTCGGCGTGTGTTCAACATAGCTGGCTGCCGCGATGGGATAGAGGCTTGTGTCATCCGCGTCTGCGAACATGAAACAGCTTCTGATTTTCGCAACGCGTTCCGCGACGAAGCTTTGAGAAGGTGCTTTGGACTGTGCTGTTTGAATATCACGCATTCTTTGCTTACCGAGACACCAGCCAAAAACCGGCTGCGACATAACACAACTTGCGACCCCTCGCTACATTGCGACAGTAACACATCCCTAGTGACTTTAGCTGGCATTGGCCCTTCGGAGTTGCAAGGCAATGTGTGAATGGGGTCACAGGTCTATAAATTGGTTTGCCAATGTGCCGTACAAATTTGTATCCTAACAAAAAATAATAAGCGAATTGAGGCAAAAAATGATCCGGGCAATTCACGGGGGTAGCACCCCGTTTTTCTGCGTGTTCTGTTTTCTTGCGGCCTGTTCTTCCGAGACCGGGCCCGCATTTTCAGTGCCCGAACGGGCGGCGCAGCAGATATCAACCGAGCTTGAAGATGGCGGATTGCAGGTCACGCCGGATGGTGGGTTTTTGAACGCCAACCCCACCTATCGCGCCGTTGCCACCAGCATATTGACCACCAATCCGGGCGGAGACGCCAAACTGATCGAGGCCGCGCGCTTGCAGTCGCAAGCTCTGGATCAAACGCTTTTACCGCAATTCCGGCCAACCGCGTCCGTCAATCAGGACGGCGATCCGGTGGCCCGGCTGGGGGTGACGCAGATTGTCTTTTCAAACGGGCAGTTTCAGGCCGAAAAAGGTGCTTTGCGCGCGGGCGAGATTGAAGCGATTGCCACGTATCTTGTGTCTTCCAATCAGCGTGTGGCCGACGGAATTACAGCCTATCTTGAGGTCGATTTCTTCAGCCGGCTGACCGAAACGGCCCGCGATCTGGAAATGCGGTTTCAAACATTGGTCGATCAGGCCGAACGCCGGGTCTCGGGCGGTGTGGGCGACGAGACCGAGATTGCCACGTTCCGGCTGAAACTGTTGGAAGCGCAGTCTGATATTCAAACCAATCGCGCCAATCGCGCACTGGCCGAAGCGCGGTTGCGCGATCTGACCGCGGGGCTGGATTTGCCCGCGACACCGCCTGCGATGCAAACGGTGCCGCCGCGTGCAGAACCGCCCGAGGTCGTGCTGTTGCTGGCCGAGGTCGCAGCGGCGGAAAGTGATCTGGCGCTGGAACGCGCACGGCGGCGCCCTGCGCTGTCGTTGGAAGCGTTCAGCGAAACCAACCTGTCCACCGGGACAACAGATGACGGTCTGTCGCTGGGCGTCGGGGTTTCGATGCCTTTGGGACTGAAGAACGGACTGGAAATAGACGCGGCCGAGGCACGGTTGACCGCGCTGGAGGCGGAACTGGCCACGACCCGCGCCGATCTTGCCCGCGAGGTGGCGCAACTGCGCGCCCGGATCGACAGCGAGACAGCGCGGCTTGCGGTTTTGACCCGTCTTGTAACCGCTGCGCGAGAACGGACGGACGACTTCGAAGCGCAGTTTCTAAGCGGAACCGTGTCTTTGGAAGAAGCCGTCAGCGTTCTTGATACCTATCGTCGAAGCCAGGACCAGTTGACCGAAGCGCGCAACGAAGTGTTGAAAGCACAGTTGGACATCGCCCGGATATTTGGCCAGCTGATGCCGGGGACCGGTTAAGGTTCCCGGAATGCTTCGCTGGTCTTGAAGAGCGGCTTCAGCAGGTACTGCATCACCGTCTTGTCGCCCACGTTCAATTCGGCTTCGGCCAGCATGCCCGGACGAATTTCGATCGACTTGCCGTTCTTTTCCAGTGCGGCCGCTTCGACCGCAATCAGAACCTTGTAATACGGGTCGCGGTCGCGGGCATTTTCGTCTTCGAATGTGTCCGCGCTGATATGCACGACTTCGCCGGGGAATGAGCCGTAGATTGTGTAATCATAGGCGGTCAGTTTCACGGTCGCACGCATGTTTGGTGTGACATAGGCGATGTCTTTGGGGCTGATCCGAGCTTCGACCCGCAGGACGTCATCCAGAGGTGTGAGTTCAAGGATTGCATCACCCGGTGAAACAACGCCGCCGATGGTGGTAATCAGGATTTTATTCACGATACCACGGACCGGCGCATTCAGATTGGTGCGCACCAGTTGGTCGCGCCGGACTTCGAGGCTGGCTTCCAACTGCTTTAGTTCGGTCAATGCGGCCGAGTATTCTTCGGACCGGGACAGAACGTAATCTGTGGCATAGGCGGCCTGTTCAGCTTCGATTTCGGACAGCTTTTTCTGAGCCGCGACATAGTCGAGACGCGGCACAAGGTTTTGCTGTGACATGTCGCGCAGCATGTCGACCTCTTCGCGTTGCAGCGACACGGTCGAGGCAAAGGCCGTCGTTGTGCTTTGATATTCGGCGCGGCGCGCCTTGAAGAGCTGTTCTTCAGACACAGCGATGCTTGGATCGAAGCTGCGGATCTTGCCGGGAAGCGCCAGCGCTTCGGCAAATTCCAGTTCCCGCTCCAGGCGGTGCAGTTTGGCTTTGAGCGCGGTGACCTGACCTTCGACTTCGTTGAAGGCACCTTCGAATTTGGTGTCGTCAAGCCGCGCCAGCACTTCGCCGCCCGGAATGATCTGACCTTCCGAGACCAGAATTTCCGACAGAATGCCGCCTTCCAGGCTTTGGATAACCTGTGTGCGGCTGGACGGAACGACTTTACCCGGCCCGCGCACGACTTCGTCGAGAACAGCAAAGTAGGACCAGACAATCGTTGCGATCAGGGTTGCGGCGATCAGCCAGATCATAATCTGGCTGCGGCCGGGATCGGGGGCTTCAGTCTGCACTTGCGTTGACATCGTTCTTCCCTTTTCCACCGTTGGATTGCAGTTTGTTGACCACATCGTCGCGTTTGCCATGCATCGAGATCGAACCATTGGTCAGGACCGCGACATTGTCGACGACGCTGAGCATTCCCATACGGTGGGTGGTCAGGATGCAGGTTTTGTTTTGCAGCCATTTTTTGAGTTTCGAGATCAGTTCCATCTCGGCGTTTTGGTCGAGGCTGGCTGTGGGTTCGTCCAAAAGCACGATCTTGGGGTTTTGCAGGTAGATGCGCGCCAGACCGACCGCGTGACGTTGCCCCACTGACAGACCTTCGCCACCGTCTGCGATGACAAGATCAAGGCCAAGAGGATGCGCACGTATTGCGCGGTCGAGGCCCGAAAACGTCACCGCTTCGACGATTTGGTCTTCGGTATAGTCTGTATGCCCAAGCGTCAGGTTTTCGCGCAGCGTGCCGGTGAACAGGCTGACTTCCTGTGGCAGGTAGCCAATGTTCCGACGCAAATCGACCGGGTCGATCTGGCGGATATCCAGCCCGCCAATTGTGACGCTGCCTGCCGAAAAGCTGTAGATGCCGCTTAGGATCTTGAGCAGGGTCGATTTGCCCGACCCGTTCATCCCAAGAAGGCAAAGCGTTTCATTTTCTTCGATCTTGAGCGCACCGATCTTAAGCGATGCGGGGCTTTCAGGGTCATAGGTGAACTCGGTATTATTCAGGACGATATCGCCCGTCAGCGTGCCTTTGCGGGCAAACTGACGGTCAAGTCCGCGGTCCTGATCGGCGTCGGCAATCTGTTCAAGGCCGACCAGTGCTGTTTTGACCTGTTCCCAGCGCGCAATGGTGCCGGACAATTGCGTGACAGGCGCAATCGAGCGCGACGAAAGAATGCTGACGGCGATGATGGCACCTACCGTAAATTCGCCCGCGAAGACCATATAGACACCCGCTACGACGGCAAAGACATAGGCCGCGTGCTGAACGCCGACGGACCAGAATTGCAGGGTCGATGCCAGCAGACGCTGTTGCGATGTTTTATAGGCGTTGAGTGCGACGATTTCTTCCCAGCGGCGCTGAAAGAGAGCTTCGCCAGAATGCGATTTGATCGTTTCCTGGTTGTAGCACACCTCGGTCAGCAATTTGCTGGCTGCCGATGTGCCGCCCTGCATTTCTTCGGACAGGCGCATCATCTTTTTGCGCATCAGCAAGCTGGGCAAGATGATCATCGTCATGCCGGCGACAATCACCCAGACGACATTGCCTGCTATTCCGTAAATCAGAAGCAGGAAGATGAAGACAAAGGGGATGTCGGCCACCGAACCGATGGAGGCGGCGGTGAAAAATTCACGCACCGAGCCAAATTCACGCATCAGATAGGCAAGCGCCCCCGGGCTGCTGGGGCGTTTCGAGAGGCTCATGCCCATGAGTTTCGAGAACAGGAAGGACGTTGCCGACACTTCGATCCGGCGTCCGGCCACATCCATCAGATGAGCACGGGAAATGCGCAGAAGCGCTTCGCAGACAATAGCGATGCCGGCGCCCGCCACCAGCACCCAAAGCGTGGCTTCGGATTGGTTCGGGATAACCCGGTCATAAACCTGCAACGCAAAGAGCGCGATGGCGACGGCCAGAATGTTGGCGATGAACGTGCCAAGAAGGATGTCGCGCACAAGGCCTTTCTGGCCGGTGAATCCGCCCCAGAACCAATGTTGGGGTTTCTTTGTGCCGACGTGGCGGCGTTGAATGTCATCGACCTGGACCGTGGCTGACAGATAGCGGCCGGTGAAGTCCTTGTCGAAATCCTTGACCGGAATGGCGCGTTTGCCGGTTTCGGCCTTTGGGTCTGCGATATAGGCAAAATCCTTGTCGCGTTCGATCAGAACGGAATATCCACCGTTGCTCATCAAGACGCAGCACGGCAATTGCTTGGACTTCAGCTTGCGCGATGTTTCGAACCGGCCCGAAAGCCCAATACGATCGAGCGCCCGGATCGCAAGCGCGTCGGGCAGATCATTTTCGACAATCGGTAAGCCAAGCAAGAAATCCTCGCGGCTGACCTGTTTGCCGAAGGTTCGGCAATAAATAAGAAGCGCATCGACAATAGATGTCGGTGCGGTCGACGACCTTTCAAAAACCACTTCAGCTTTCGACACGCCTTGCCCCAAAGTGACAACAGGTGACTTTTTCATTTTTTGCCCCGTCCAACAGTCTCGGATTGGTTTCGATTGAGAAACAATCCTGTGCTCGCCAGAGTTTTGGTGGTGCTTTGGGGCGAGATTGTTGGCGAAATGAGGCAAAATTGTGGAAATGTGTTCAAGATCACATGCCCGGGTACGTGCCCGACGCCTGCTTTTCTGGGTCAGGTTGGCATCAAGGCCCAGTAGTCGAGATCGAGAAGTACCCCCGGGGCGTATTTGCCATCGTCGCCGCGAAGCGCAAATGGCGCGGTTTCAGGCTTGTGCGCGACAAGGCGCAAACGGATGGCGCCCACGCCGGGCGTACTGGTTTCGGCCTTGTCCAGCACCTGCGACCAAGCGCAGATGGTATCGCCCGCGAACAAAGGGCTGACGTGGGTGCCTGCGTTGAGCGCGGCCATGATCGGCGCATTGGCCAGACCGTTGAATGAAAGCGCGCGGGCCATAGACAGGACGTGGCCGCCATAGATCAGCCGTTTGCCGTCGTCGCGATGGGTGGTGTCGAAATGAACCTTGGCCGTGTTCTGCCAAAGCCGGGTTGCGGCCATGTGATCGGATTCCTCGACCGTGACGCGGTCGACATGGTCGATGGTTTCGCCGATGTCATAGTCGCCCCAACGGTGCGGCTCCCCGGCTTTGGTCGTGTTGTAGCGTGTAAAATCAAGGCCTTGCGGCACAATCAGGTTGTCTGGCGTCACAACAGGTGCGAGATCGGGGATCACGGTTGCCGGCGGCGGGGCGTCGTTGTCGCGTTTGCGAACCATGACCCAGCGCACATAGTCCAGCACATCGTCGCCAGTCGCGTTCTGACCTGTGGTTCGGACCCAGACGACGCCGGTTTTGCCATTTGAATTTTCCTTAAGCCCGATAACCTTGGATGTGGCGTTCAGCGTGTCGCCGGGGAAGACAGGCCGCAGCCAACGGCCTTCGGCATAGCCGAGATTGGCGACGGCATTCAGCGAAACATCGGGGACGGATTTGCCAAATATTGTATGAAAGACGATCAGGTCATCGAATGGCCCGCCCGGCAGGCCGCAGGCGGCCGCAAATTGGGTCGAGGAATAGAAGGCATGGCGGGCCGGATAAAGCGCGTGGTACAGCGCCTTTTCACCGCCCGAAAGTGTCCGCGGGACGGCGTGGTGCAGTGTTTGACCAACGGTATAATCTTCGAAGAAACGGCCCGGATTGGTTTTCAACGTCATGCTCCGAACGGGGAATAGCCAAGCCATATGTGAATGCCCGAGATCAAGGTAAAAACCACCAGCGTGGCGATGATTGCTTTGACTTCCTTGGACGCTGGATAGTCGGTCTGCGGCGCGGGGCGCGGGGTTTGGCGGTTGATCACGATCACCTCGACCACGGCCCAGACCAGAAGTCCACCAAACAGCAGGAACGATGCCGTGTCACCGTTGACCAGCAGATGCGCGATGGCCCAAAGTTTAAACGCGGTCAATTGCGGGTGGCGGATAAACCGGGTGATGCGGGTTTTGGCGCCAGAGGCCGCAAAAAGGTAGACAGCCAGAACCATAAGCAGGTTGTTGATGCCCGTGGTTGCGGCGGTGCGCCCCCAGAAGACGGTGCCGGTGTAGTTTTGATAGCCGATCACCATCAACACGACCGAGCCAAGGATGAGAACAGCAAACACACCACGGGAGGCGTCGCCTATCCGATCTTGCAAGGTGGCGCGTGCATCAGGGGCGACCCGTTTCATCAGATGTGCAACCGACCAGAGAAGCAAACCGAGGATGAGCATTGTCATGTGGCGCGCCTTTCGCGAATGGCGTCGGCCTTGGCAAGAAGCGCGCGGGCCGACGCGACATGGAGGTTTTCGACGATACTGCCATTTACGACCGCGACACCTTCGCCTGCCGCCTGAGCCGCGTCAAACGCCTGAATTTGGCGACGCGCAAGATCAATCTGATCATCGCTGGGCGAAAAGAGCCGGTTGGCGATGTCGATCTGGGCGGGGTGGATCAAGGTCTTGCCGTCCATGCCCAAGGCGCGGCCCTGACTGCATTCGGCTTCCAGACCGGTTTCGTCTTTGAACATGTTATAAACACCGTCAACGCAGGCGATATTTGCGGCGCGCGCGGCCAACAGGCAGGTTTGCAGCGCGACCATCAGGGCCATGCGGTCACCGCCGGTGGCGCAACCAATGTCTTTTGCCAGATCATTGGTGCCCATAACAATGCCTTCGACCGCCGGATGGTTGGCGATATCGGGCGCGTTGAGCATGCCGCGCGGCGTTTCCATCATGCACCAGACCGGCGTATCGGGCAGGATGGCAGTCAATTGGGTGATCTGTGACGTCGTTTCGGTTTTCGGCAAAAGCACCGCGTCGCAATTCATCTGCGCCACGGCATGCGCGTCGTCCGTCCCCCAAATGCTGTCTAACCCGTTGATGCGAACGATTCGCTTGCGGGACCCATAGCCGCCATTTGCCAGTTCTGCGGCAAGGGTTTTGCGGGCTGAGGCTTTTTCATTCGGCGCGACGGCGTCTTCCAGATCGAAGATGATCGCGTCGACGGGAAGGGTGCGCGCCTTGTCCAACGCGCGTTCTTTCGCGGCGGGAATGTATAGAACCGATCGGCAGAGGAACGCGGCTGGCATGAATCAACTCCTTGATCTTTAGGCGGTTTGTGCACCCTGAAAATTGCCCGCGCAAGATTATTTCGCCGCGGCACGGTGGTTGCTTTCTCAAATTGTCGCCATCACCGAACGCAACGTTAACCACATATTCTTGTTCTGTTCCCAAGCTTATGCTGCGTAGCCCTGCAAAAGGCCGGGCTGGCATCTGAAAGGGGGCCGAATGCCTCCGGAAAGGACAGACCATGAAACTGATGTCTGCTTTGTGTGTCGCAGCCGCAATCATCCTTCCCGCCGCCGTACAGGCGCAGGGCCAGAATTGCGGGAACCGCGAATTGGTTGTTGAACGGCTGACCACGAAATACGGCGAAAGCCGCCAATCCATCGGCATGGCGCCGAAAGGCCGTGTGGTGGAAGTGTTTGCGTCGATGGAAACAGGAACCTGGACGATCACGGTGACCATGCCAAATGGCGTCACCTGCCTTGTCGCCAGCGGCCAATCTTTTGAAGAACTGGACGAACCGGTTGCGCCTGCGGGCATTCGAAGCTGAAGGCGGGTGTGCTTTTTTGACCAAGGTCGCCGTTTCGGGCGCGGCTGCCATGGGATGGATGGGAAAGGGCGGGATGCGGCAATTTTTGCAATCCACCCTTAACCGTCTGATTGTAAATACGTTTCGAGTATTCCTTGGGATCAATCCGTTCCGATTTCCCGGCAGTTTCACGCGCTGGCCTTGATCTGCAAGGCGTCTATGGCTAGGCACGCGCCGAAACAATTGAAACGGGATCGGAGAGTTTTTGATGTCCAGACCCAAGATTGCGCTGATCGGCGCAGGTCAGATCGGCGGCACACTTGCCCACCTTGCAGCACTGAAAGAACTGGGCGACATCGTCTTGTTCGACATTGCCGATGGCACGCCTCAGGGCAAGGCATTGGACATTGCGGAAGCAGGCCCGGCCGAAGGGTTCGACGCGGCCCTGAAAGGCACAACGGATTATGCCGATATCGCGGGCGCCGATGTGTGCATTGTCACCGCAGGCGTTCCACGCAAACCGGGGATGAGCCGCGATGACCTGTTGGGTATTAACCTGAAGGTGATGAAAGCCGTCGGCGAAGGGATCAAGGCCAACGCGCCTGATGCGTTCGTCATCTGCATCACCAACCCGCTGGATGCGATGGTTTGGGCGTTGCGGGAATATTCCGGCCTTCCGCATGAAAAAGTCTGCGGCATGGCGGGAGTTCTGGACAGCGCGCGCTTCCGGCATTTCCTGAGTGTTGAATTTGATGTCTCTATGAAAGACGTCACCGCGTTTGTCCTGGGCGGTCATGGCGACACGATGGTGCCGCTGGTGCGCTATTCGACAGTGGCGGGCATTCCCCTGCCCGATCTTGTCGAAATGGGTTGGACCAGCCAGGAAAAACTGGATGCCATCGTGCAGCGCACGCGCGATGGCGGGGCCGAGATTGTCGGCCTGCTGGGCAATGGGTCGGCCTATTACGCGCCGGCGACCAGCGCCATCGAAATGGCAGAAGCCTATTTGAAAGACCAAAAGCGGTTGCTGCCATGCGCGGCCTTTGTCAACGGCGCTTACGGGCTGAAGAACATGTACGTGGGCGTGCCCACTGTGATTGGCGCGGGCGGCATCGAACGCGTGGTCGACATCAAACTGGCCAAGGACGAACAGGCCATGTTCGACAAGTCGGTTGATGCGGTCAAAGGGTTGGTCGAGGCCTGCAAGGGTATCGACGGCAATCTTGGCTGAGGCTGCCCGAAGGGTCCTTTTTTCTGCACAGAAGAACGAAGGACCCTTCCTTTTGGAATGGGTGGCCTACCACAAGGTGGTGGGTTTCACCGACATCGTCGTGGTGTCGAACGATTGCACCGACGGCTCGGACACACTTTTGGATGTGTTGCACGCTGCGGGCGAGGTCACGCATATCCGGCAAGTCGTGCCGGATGGTGTATCGCCGCAACTGGCAGGTGCCGCGCTTTTCCTGACATCTGGCCATGCCCGTGCGGGCGATTGGGTGATGTGGCTGGACTTGGATGAATATCTGGTTGTCCATTCATACACCGGCCAAGTCGATGATCTGATCGCACAGTTTCCACAAGCCGATGCAATTGGCCTGTGCTGGCGGGTCTTTGGATCGGCCGGGCAGACAACCTGGACTGGTGAACAGGTGGCCGAGCCGTTCACGCGTGCGTCCCGCCGCAAATGGCCACCCAACACGCAGATCAAGACGCTTTTCCAGCTAAGCGACAAGATTAAGCTGATGCATTTGCACCGGCCGGTGTTTCGCGACATGCCCGCAGACGACATTCGGTTCATCGCGGGCGACGGAGCCCCGATGGATGACGGGTTTGCGTTCAAGATGATGCCGCGCGCCTATCCGACCCACAAAATCAACCGAGATCGCGACTTGCACGCGCTTGGGCAGGTGAACCACTATGCGGTGCGGACGCCGGATGTTTACGCTTTGAAGAAACTGCGCGGGCGGGGATTGGCGTCTGCCGTCGAAACCAGCGAACGCCACACCGACGAATTTTTCGCACAATACGACCAGAACCATCAGGAAGATCGCGCCATTCTGGCGTGTTTGAGCGCGAAACGGACCGAACTGGACCGACTTTTCGCCTTGCCGGGTGTCAAAACGGCTTGCGAGTCTATTCCAAACTTCATTGCGCGCACTGCCTAACTCAAAGTCTTGTGATCACACTTATTTTGGTGTGATCACAAAATGTGGAATTTTCGGGGTTTTCCGCGATGATCACCGGGAAGTTTATGTAATTCTTCAGAACTCATGCGATGGGTTTCCTAGATTGCTTTTGTCAGGAGTCCCTCAATGAACATCCATGAATATCAGGCGAAAGGCTTGCTGCGCGATGCCGGGGCCCCGGTGTCGGACGGGCGTGTCGTTTTGCGCGCCGAAGAAGCCAAGACTGCAGCAGGCGCGATGGATGGCCCGATCTGGGTTGTGAAAGCGCAAATTCACGCGGGCGGGCGCGGCAAAGGATCGTTCAAGGAAACTGATGCAGGCGACAAAGGTGGCGTGCGCCTGACGAAATCGGTCGCGGAAGCCGCAGAAGAAGCACGGCGCATGCTGGGCCGCACTTTGGTGACCAAACAGACCGGCCCGGCCGGCAAGCAGGTCAACCGCATCTACATCGAAGACGGCAGCGGCATCGACCGCGAGATGTATCTGGCCCTTCTGGTCGACCGGGTCACAAGCCGCGTGTCTTTCGTCGCGTCGACCGAAGGCGGTATGGATATTGAAGAGGTGGCCGAAGAAACGCCGGAAAAGATTCTGTCGTTCAGCGTTGATCCTGCCACCGGCTATCAGGCGTATCACGGGCGCCGGATCGCCTTTGCGCTGGAACTGCAAGGCGCCCAGGTCAAGCAATGCGTCAAACTGATGGGCCAGCTTTACGAATTGTTTGTGTCGAAAGACATGGAGATGCTGGAGATCAATCCGCTGATCGTCACCGATGGCGGTGATCTGAAATGTCTGGATGCGAAGATGGGGTTCGATTCAAACGCGCTTTATCGCCATCCCGACATCATGGAGCTGCGGGACACCACGGAAGAAGACCCGAAAGAGCTGGAAGCATCGAAATATGACCTGAACTACATCGCCTTGGACGGTGAGATCGGGTGCATGGTGAACGGCGCGGGTCTGGCTATGGCGACGATGGACATCATCAAGCTGTACGGGGCCGAGCCTGCCAACTTTTTGGATGTGGGCGGCGGTGCCACCAAGGAAAAGGTGACCGAAGCGTTCAAGATTATCACCAGCGACCCGCAGGTGAAGGGTATTCTGGTGAATATCTTCGGCGGCATTATGCGGTGCGACGTGATTGCCGAAGGCGTGGTTGCCGCTGTGAAAGAGGTTGGTCTGAAAGTGCCTTTGGTCGTACGCCTGGAAGGCACGAATGTGGAAGATGGCAAGAAGATCATCAATGAAAGCGATGTCGATGTTATCGCGGCCGATGACCTGAAAGACGGTGCCGAAAAGATCGTGAAAGCGGTGAAAGGATGAAACCGCTTCTTTCCGTACTGGCCTTCCTGGCCCTGACGGCTTGCGGCGGTGGCATTGGCGTCAACATGGACACCGCACGCGATCTGGCCGCGCGCAACGGCGAGGTTGTTCCCCGCGTTGAAACCAAGACCGCGATCCGGGCGTTTGACAAATATTGCGCGCAGCATGCTGGCAATGTCGGGCGCACTGTCGCGGCGTTAAAGCAAGATGGCTACAAGCTGCTGATCACATCCGAACGTGACCGCATGTTCGGCTATGTGCACCCAAGCCGCCCGTTTGTTTCGGTGATTGATGATCGGATTCAGCCGGGCTGTATGGTGATGGTGCAGCGCGACCGAAACGTAGGCAGCGCTTTTGACCGCTTTGTAAACGCAAAGCACCGCGATGCGGTTGACGCCGGATTCAGCCCCGGCCTGGACCGCACCTGGATTGTCACGGGCGGTTCGCGCGACCGCATCTATTCCCGCAGCTTGGACGGCACTGAAGAAGTGCTGTTGCTCTTTATCCGTTAGAAAGGCCCTTTCATGTCCGTTCTTATCGACAAAAACACCAAGGTCATCTGCCAGGGTCTTACCGGCAGCCAAGGGACCTTTCACAGCGAACAGGCTATCGAATATGGCACGCAAATGGTGGGCGGTGTCACGCCCGGCAAAGGCGGTCAGACGCATCTTGATTTGCCTGTTTTCAATTCCTGCCACGAGGCGGTTGCGAAAACCGGCGCGAATGCCAGCGTGATCTATGTGCCGCCGCCGTTTGCTGCAGATTCCATTCTGGAAGCGTTGGATGCCGAAATTCCCGTGATTGTCGCGATTACCGAAGGCATTCCGGTCATGGACATGATGCGCGTAAAGCGAGCATTGATGGACACTGACAGTATTCTGATCGGCCCGAATTGCCCCGGCGTGATTACGCCCGGTGAATGCAAGATCGGGATCATGCCAGGGCATATCCACCGCAAAGGTTCGGTGGGCGTTGTGTCGCGATCTGGCACGCTGACCTATGAGGCTGTGAAGCAGACCAGCGATGTTGGTCTGGGCCAGTCGACCTGTGTGGGCATTGGCGGCGACCCGATCAAGGGGACCGAACATATCGACGTGCTGGAATGGTTCCTGGCCGACGATGAAACCCAGTCGATCATCATGATCGGCGAAATTGGCGGCAGCGCCGAAGAAGAAGCCGCGCAATTCCTGAAGGACGAGGCCAAGAAGGGCCGATCCAAACCTTGCGCCGGGTTCATTGCCGGGCGTACGGCACCTCCGGGTCGTCGCATGGGCCATGCGGGCGCGATTGTGGCCGGTGGCAAAGGTGGCGCCGACGACAAGATCGAAGCGATGCGATCAGCCGGCATTGTGGTGGCCGACAGCCCGGCCGGGCTGGGCGAAGCGATGCTGGAGGCGATTGGATAGCCCTTTGAGCCAGGTGTCCTTTGTGTGTCGCCCGGCGGGCAAACCTCGCCTTACATAGGAACGATTGAAATGACCGACCAATCCCCGAACGATATCTTCAAGGCCTCGTCTTTCCTGCAAGGGCACAATGCCGAATATATCGAACAGCTTTATGCGCGTTATGCGAACGATCCGAATGCGGTTGACGAAGCCTGGCAACAGTTCTTCCGCGAGCTGGGTGACGCAGATGTGGATGCCAAGCGCGAAGCTGCCGGGCCATCCTGGGCCCGGGCCGATTGGCCGCCCGCGCCGACGGATGAATTGACCGCGGCATTGGATGGGCAGTGGGGCGATTTGGGCCCGCAGGCGGCGGAAACCGCTGCGGTAAAACTAAAAGACACAGCAGCGGCCAAAGGTGTCGAGGTCAGTGACGAGGCGATCAAACGCGCCGTGCTGGACAGCATTCGCGCGTTGATGATCATTCGGGCCTATCGCATCCGGGGCCATCTGGTGGCCGATCTTGACCCGCTGGGCATGACCGACCAGACGCCCCACCCTGAGCTTGACCCGCAGTCCTATGGTTTCACCGAGGCTGATATGGACCGGCCGATTTTCATTGATAACGTGCTGGGGCTGCCGATGGCCTCAATGCGGGAAATCCTGGCGATCGTGCAGCGGACCTATTGCGGTACATTCGCGCTGCAATACATGCATATTTCGAACCCCGAGGAAGCGTCCTGGCTGAAAGAGCGGATCGAAGGGTACGGCAAAGAAATCGGGTTTACCCGCGAAGGTCGCAAGGCCATTCTGAACAAGCTGGTCGAAGCCGAGGGCTTTGAGAAGTTCTTGCACGTCAAATATACCGGCACCAAGCGGTTTGGTCTGGACGGCGGCGAAAGCCTGATCCCTGCGATGGAACAGATCATCAAGCGCGGTGGCGCATTGGGTGTACAGGACATCATCGTTGGCATGCCGCACCGGGGCCGTCTGAGTGTTTTGGCGAATGTGATGGGCAAACCTTACCGCGCGATTTTCAACGAATTTCAGGGCGGCAGTTTCAAACCCGAAGATGTCGATGGCTCGGGCGATGTGAAATATCATCTGGGCGCGTCGTCAGACCGTGAATTTGACGGCAATTCGGTGCATCTGTCGCTGACCGCAAACCCGTCGCACCTGGAAGCTGTGAACCCCGTCGTTCTGGGGAAAGCGCGTGCGAAACAGGATCAGCTGAAAGACGAAAGCCGGACACAGGTTCTGTCAATCCTGCTGCACGGCGATGCGGCTTTTGCCGGTCAGGGCGTTGTGGCTGAATGTTTCGGCCTGTCGGGTCTGAAAGGTCACAAGACGGGTGGGACAATCCATATCGTTGTGAACAACCAAATCGGGTTTACGACAGCGCCGCATTTCAGCCGGTCATCGCCCTATCCGACGGATATTGCTTTGATGGTGGAAGCACCGATTTTCCATGTGAACGGCGATGATCCCGAAGCTGTCGTGCATGCGGCCAAAGTTGCAACCGAGTTTCGCCAGAAGTTTCAGAAAGACGTCGTGATCGACATCTTCTGCTATCGCCGCTTTGGACATAACGAAGGCGACGAGCCGATGTTCACCAACCCGGTGATGTATAAGAAGATCAAGGGTCACAAGACGACGCTGTCTTTGTATACTGACCGCTTGGTGCAGGATGGCCTTATTCCGGAAGGTGAAATCGAGGATTTGAAGGCTGGCTTTCAGTCTTTCCTGAACGAAGAGTTTGAAGCCGGTAAAGCCTATAAACCCAACAAGGCCGATTGGCTTGATGGCCGTTGGAGCCATCTCGACCAAGAAAGCGAAAGCTATCAGCGCGGCCAGACTGCCATCGAGAAGACGACGCTCGCAGAAATTGGCGATGCGCTGACACGGGTGCCCGAGGGTTTCACCATTCACCGCACGGTCGAGCGTTTGCTGGAAGCGAAGCGCAAAATGTTCAAAGAGAGCAAAGGCTTTGACTGGTCAACCGCCGAAGCTTTGGCCTTTGGGTCACTTTTGCTGGAAGGCTATCCTGTACGGCTGGCCGGGCAGGATTCGACGCGTGGCACGTTCAGCCAGCGCCATTCAGCCTTGATCAACCAGGACACCGAAGAACGGTTCAAGCCCCTGAACCATATCCGCGAAGGTCAGTCGCGGTATGAAGTGATCGATTCCATGTTGTCGGAATACGCAGTCTGCGGGTTCGAATATGGCTATTCACTGGCGGAACCGAACGCATTGGTTCTGTGGGAAGCGCAGTTTGGTGATTTTGCCAATGGCGCTCAGATCATGTTTGATCAGTTCATTTCATCGGGCGAACGCAAATGGCTGCGGATGAGCGGTTTGGTTATGCTTTTACCCCACGGGTTCGAAGGCCAGGGGCCCGAACATTCCAGTGCGCGGCTTGAGCGTTTCTTGCAGATGTGCGCCGAAGACAATTGGATTGTCGCCAATTGCACGACACCTGCCAATTATTTCCACATTCTGCGCCGGCAATTGCACCGATCTTACCGCAAACCATTGGTGATGATGACGCCGAAATCGCTGTTGCGCCACAAGCTGGCCACCAGCGAGATGCAGGATTTTCTAACCGGTTCAAGCTTTCACCGTGTTTTGTGGGATGATGCCGAAAAAGGGCAATCGGACACCAAGCTAAAAACGGACGACAAGATCAAGCGCGTCGTGATGTGTTCTGGCAAAGTTTACTATGACCTTTTGGAAGAACGCGATGCGCGCGGCATTGACGATATTTATCTTTTGCGGGTCGAACAGTTCTATCCGTTCCCGGCCCAGGCGATGGTGAAGGAACTGAAACGCTTCTCGAACGCTGACTATGTCTGGTGCCAGGAAGAGCCCAAGAACCAGGGCGGCTGGACATTTATGGAACCCAATATCGAATGGGTGCTGTCGCGGATTAACGCGAAACACACACGCCCTGCCTATGCCGGACGCGCGGCAAGCGCGTCGCCCGCAACGGGTCTGGCTTCGGCCCACAAGGCACAACAACAAGCGCTGGTTGACGACGCGCTGACGCTGAAAGGATAATCGAATGGCCACTGAAATCAGGGTCCCGACGCTGGGGGAAAGCGTCACCGAAGCGACCGTTGCCACTTGGTTCAAAAAGCCCGGTGACAGTGTCGCCGTGGATGAAATGCTGTGCGAGCTTGAGACCGACAAAGTCACAGTAGAAGTGCCTTCGCCCAGCGCAGGCAAACTGACGGAAATTGTGGCGGACGAAGGCGACACAGTGGGTGTCGACGCTTTGCTGGCAACGCTGGAAGAAGGCGCGGCGGGCGAAACATCGGCGAAAGCCGCGACCCCCGAACCGGAGGCGCCCAAATCGAACGGGACCGCGCCATCGGGGAAAACACTGGACGTCATGGTCCCGACACTTGGCGAAAGCGTGGCGGAAGCAACAGTGTCCGATTGGTTCAAAGCCCCGGGCGACGCCGTCGCCGCGGATGAGATTTTGTGTGAGCTGGAAACTGACAAGGTGTCGGTCGAGGTGCCTGCCCCTGCAGCGGGTGTTTTGTCGGAAATCGTGGCCGCCGCTGGCACGACCGTTGAAGCAGGCGGCAAGCTGGCCGTTTTGGCACCATCGGGAAGCACGCCTACGGCAGCACCCAAGGCTGCGGCCCCGACGGCTGCGCCCACACCAACGGGCAAAGACGTCGAAGACGCCCCATCGGCCAAGAAGTTGATGGCCGAAAACAACCTGTCGCGCGATCAGGTTGCCGGTTCTGGCAAAGACGGCCGCGTGATGAAGGAAGACGTGCAAAAAGCACTGACCTCGCCCACGCCAGCCGCCGAAGCCCCTGCCCCGGCTGTGCCCCGCGCGCCTGTGGCGGCCGAAGATGCAGGGCGCGAGGAACGGGTGAAAATGACCCGCCTTCGCCAGACCATCGCGCGCCGCCTTAAGGACGCGCAGAACACCGCCGCGATGCTGACGACCTATAACGAGGTCGACATGAGCGCGGTCATGGGACTGCGCAAGGAATACAAGGAACTGTTCGAGAAAAAGCATGGCGTGAAGCTGGGCTTTATGTCGTTCTTCACCAAAGCCTGCTGTCATGCGCTGAAAGAAGTGCCCGAGGTGAATGCCGAAGTCGACGGCACGGATGTGGTGTATAAGAACTTTGTCCATATGGGCATCGCGGTTGGGACACCGACCGGCTTGGTGGTGCCTGTTGTGCGCGACGCAGACCAAATGGGCTTTGCGGCGATTGAAAAAAAGATAAACGAACTGGGCGCGCGGGCGCGCGACGGCAAGCTTTCGATGGCCGAAATGCAGGGCGGCACATTCACGATCTCGAACGGTGGGGTTTATGGTTCGCTTATGTCGTCACCCATTCTGAACCCACCGCAATCCGGCATTTTGGGGATGCACAAAATCGAACAACGCCCCGTTGTCGTCGGCGGCGAGATTGTGATCCGCCCAATGATGTACCTGGCGTTGTCCTATGACCACCGGGTTGTGGATGGAAAAGGGGCGGTGACGTTTCTGGTGCGTGTGAAAGACGCATTGGAAGACCCGCGGCGGTTGTTGATGGATTTGTAAGTGTCCGTGGAACCGCATCCAAACACAGAAATTCCAACGGCCTATGATGTTGAAAGGGGCGACTTCGGCAAGATCCGTCTCTACTACGGTCTGCGCGCGGTCTTGTTCTTGGCATGTATGGTCGTTTGCGGATCTGCTTTGACGGCCAATGATCTTCTCTCAGACCCGACGCGCGGGATGCTTTCTGGACTGGTCCTGTTTTTCGGTTTGTTTGTCGCTCTGAAGTACTCAAAGCCACTCATTGGTTACGCATTCGGAATATCACCGTTCCGAATCCCGATCTCAGTTTGGCATGGGTTGAGTGTCATAATGGCGCTCGCATATGCAGCGGACGGCTGGAACTACATCGACAAAAGTGTCGCCTATCCTGTTCTTGGCATCGCGGGGCTACTCTTCTTTGGCATTCCTTGTTCAATTGCGATGAAACTCCTGCTTAAACCTGCCTCGGGCGGTGCAATGATCCAAATGGCGCGAGAAAGCACAGCGATGAACAGAACGTAGGGTGCGCATTCATTACGCACTGTGATCTGTGGCCACCGACAGTGCACCGACGCAATATCGACGTGAACCCCACGTCGCACAAAAAGGAAAGACCACATGGCGAGCTATGACGTCATCATCATCGGCAGCGGCCCCGGCGGCTATGTCTGCGCTATTCGTTGCGCGCAACTGGGCTTGAAAACGGCTTGTGTTGAAGGGCGCGAAACCCTGGGTGGAACCTGCCTGAATGTGGGGTGCATTCCGTCAAAGGCGCTTTTGCACGCGACCGAGATGGTGCATGAGACCGAAGAGAACTTTGGCAAGATGGGCATTGGCGTCGCAAAGCCCAAAATCGATTGGAAACAAATGCTTGCCTATAAGGGCGAGACGATTGAGACCAACACCAAAGGCATTGAGTTTCTTTTCAAGAAGAACAAGGTCGACTGGCTGAAAGGCTGGGGCAGCATCCCCGCGCCGGGCAAGGTCAAGGTCGGTGACGACCTGCACGAGGCAAAGCATATCGTGATCGCAAGCGGGTCCGAGCCGTCTTCGCTGCCGGGGGTCGAGGTAGATGAAAAGGTTGTCGTCACTTCGACCGGTGCTTTAAAGTTGGGTAAAATCCCAAAGAAAATGGTTGTGATCGGCGCGGGCGTCATCGGGCTGGAATTGGGCAGCGTGTACAGCCGTCTGGGCGCGGACGTGACCGTGGTTGAGTATCTTGACGTGGTCACCCCGGGCATGGATGGCGAGGTTCAGAAGACATTCCAGCGTATCCTTAAAAAGCAAGGCCTTAGCTTTGTTATGGGCGCGGCTGTGCAAAAGACCGAAGCGACAAAGACGAAGGCGAAGGTCACGTACAAGCTTCGGAAAGATGACAGCGAACATGTACTGGACGCCGATTGCGTTCTGGTCGCAACCGGGCGGAAACCGTTTACCGATGGGCTGGGGCTGGACGCTTTGGGCGTTGCCCTGACAGACCGCGGTCAGGTGCAAACGGATGCGCATTGGCAAACAACGGTGAAAGGCATCTATGCGATTGGGGATGCGATTGCGGGGCCGATGCTGGCGCATAAGGCCGAAGACGAAGGCATGGCGGTTGCCGAGACCCTCGCGGGTCAGGCAGGCCATGTGAACTATGACGTGATTCCAGGCGTGATCTATACCCATCCCGAGGTTGCGAATGTGGGCCTGACGGAAGAACAGTTGAAAGACCAAAATCGCGCCTACAAGGTTGGTAAATTCAGCTTTATGGGCAACGGGCGCGCGAAAGCGAACCATGCTGCCGATGGTTTTGTGAAAATCCTGGCCGACAAAGACACCGACCGTATTCTGGGCGCGCATATCATTGGCCCGATGGCGGGGGATCTGATCCACGAGATTTGCGTCGCGATGGAATTTGGCGCGGCTGCCGAAGATCTGGCGCGGACATGCCATGCGCATCCGACCTATTCCGAAGCTGTGCGCGAAGCCGCCCTGGCCTGCGGGGACGGTGCGATACACAGCTGACGCGGTCGTCTGCAAGTTTCCCTTTTACGGACGCTTTCGTCTCGCCTACCCTGAGTACAAATCAGGGAGGTTCCAACACATGCGTATTTTGTCGGTTATTGCTATCTGTGGCGCGCTGATGCCCTTTGCGGCCAGTGCCGAGCCTACAGGGCTTGTGTTGTCCAATGAAGATTACAACACGCTTCGGGATGTGCGCCGCGGTGATCGCATGTCGCGCGCGGTCAAGCCGTTGCAAGATGCGGGCTATGAACTGACCGGCTTTCTTGAAGCGGGCTATGACGACATGCAGGCCGAGTTGGCCAATTTTGCACAGCGCGCCGCCGAAGCCGAAGCGCTGTTGGTGGTTTTAAGCGGACGTTTCCTGCAAACGCCGACAGAAACGTTCTTTATGCCGATTGATGGTGAGGCCGGGCCTTTGGTGTCATTGCCCGCGCAGTCACTGCCGCTTTCGACAGTACTGGCAATTTTGTCGACAAAGCCGGAACGCGCCGTTCTGGTTCTTTCGACGGATGGGCGCGAAGCCGATTATGGACCAACATTGAAAAGCGGTATTGGCGAGTTGAACATCCCCGACGGCGTTACCGTTTTGCAGGCCGGCCCGCGCGTCATGCCGAATTTCGTAGCCGATGTGCTGACCCGTCCGGGGCGGCCCTTTGTCGGGATGGCGCGTCAGAAAGGCATTGAGATTGCAGGCTATCAGGCGGACACAATGATCTTGTTGGATCAGCCGACCCCGCCACCAACCAGTTTGTCAGATCGCCTGGCGGATATCCGCGATTGGCGTGCAGCAAGCCGGGACAATTCGCTCGATGCCTATGAGAGCTATCTTGAAACGCATCCGCAGGGCGAATTCGTGGCAATGGCCGAAAATCGGATCAAGACCTTGACCGATACGCCCGAAGCGCGCGCCGAACGGGCGGAACAAGCCTTGGATCTGAACCGGAACACGCGGCGCGAGGTTCAGCGTGACCTGTCGATCCTTGGGTTCGACCCGCGCGGTATCGATGGCATTTTCGGGCCCGGCACACGGGCGGCGATTTCAGCCTGGCAAACCCGGGAACGGCTAGAGGCGACAGGCTTTTTGTCTGGCGATCAAATCGCGCTGTTGGGCGAACAGGCCGAACTGCGGGCCGCGGAATTGCAGGCTGAAGCAGAAAAGCGGCGGGAAGCCCTGCGGTTGGAAGACCTGGCCTATTGGGACCAGACCGGCGCCGCTGGCGACGAGGCGGGGTTGCGGGCGTATTTGAAGAAATTTCCCGATGGCGAATATGCCGAGCTTGCAGGGGAACGTCTGGCTTTGGTTGAAGACCAAAAAATGTCCCGTGCTGAACGCGAAGACCGCGAGCTTTGGGACGAAGTCACCGCTGCGGACACCGTGGCCGCCTATCGCGTCTACATCATCCGCAAACCTGACGGCGCTTTTGTCGAAGAAGCAAGGGCGCGCATCGAACAGTTCGGGCGGAAAGACCAGTTTGCCGACGCCGCACGCGAAGAAAACGCGATGGGGCTGTCACCTCGCACCCGACAGGTTGTCGAAGCCCGTTTGACCGGGCTTGGTCTGCGGCCCGGCAAGGTCGACGGCGTTTTTGACGATGATACGCGTCGCGCGCTGCGCCGCTATCAAAGCCAGCGCAAATTACCTGAGACTGGCTATATGTCAGACAAAGTTATGGTGCAGTTGATGGCCGATACGGTGCGCCAGATTTTTCAATAAGGGTCAGCGGGCGGCGAAGTCCTATCTTTTGCCGCCCATCTTCGTCAGCTGATCTTGCATCGCTGCAAGTTGCTGACGGATCTCGGCCAGTTCGACATTGTCGTCGTCGCCATCATCATCGTCATTGGCCGACGAAGCGGTCCAGCCGTTAGCCAAATTACCGGTCATGGCCTTCATAAACGCCTCTTGCTGCGCGCGCATTGCATCGAACCCCGGCATCGCCGAGATCGGGTTTGCCATGCTTTCCATCATCTTTGACTGGCCGTCGCGCAGCATGTCAAAGCTCATGGCCAGAAACTGTGGGACAACGGATTGTGCCTGGGTCGTATAGGATCGGACAAG
This sequence comes from uncultured Paracoccaceae bacterium, assembly GCA_937924905.1. GTDB lineage: Bacteria > Pseudomonadota > Alphaproteobacteria > Rhodobacterales > Rhodobacteraceae > JAJDOD01. The sequence goes on from CALDUK010000003.1 coordinate 28,831, forward strand.
GTCAGTCAGCACCTCAAGCGGCAACACGTTCTCGCCGCGGCTTTCGTGATCGGCCACGATTTGCAGCAGATATTGCCGGGTCAGATCATCCCCGCTTTTAAGATCAATGATCTGCACTTCGCGCCCGTCACGGATAAAACCCGAAATGTCTTCCAGCGTGACATAGTCCGAGGTCTCGGTGTTATAGAGCCGTCTGCTGGCATAGCGTTTTATCAACAATGGCTTGGCCACGCCGCGTCTCCTTAATGCGGTTTCTGCGTTGCAGCTTAAGCGAAGTCAGTTTGAAATCAATGACTTTCTGCGCAGCATAGATTTGCTGCATTGCAGCATTTTAATGTGTGAGAAACCCAGGCCCTGCCCTGTCCAGAAGCGTTGCTGCCAGCGCCCGGCCCATTTCCGGGCCGTCTTCGATCGCCCCGTCTGTTCCATCTGCCTGCGCTTCTGATCCGTCGATCCGCAAGATCTCGCCCCGCAGTTTCATCGATCCGCCGTCCAGTTCGGCCAATCCAGCGATAGGTGTCTGACACGACCCATCAAGCGCTTTCAGAAACGCGCGTTCTGCGGCAAGGCGCTGGACGGTCGGCGTGTCACTGATAGCAGAAAGCATGTCGCCTGCGCGCGTGTCATCGCGTCGGCGTTCGATGCCGATGGCACCCTGGGCAACGGCTGGCAACATCTCGTCTGTTGGGATTGGCGTTGCGGACAAATCGGTCAACCCGAGACGGCGCAGACCGGCCATAGCCAGAAACGTGCCGGTGGCGACCCCGTCTTCCAATTTCCGAAGGCGGGTTTGAACATTGCCGCGAAATTCGACGATTTGCAGATCGGGGCGTTTGTGCAGCAATTGTGATTTGCGGCGCAGGCTGGATGTGCCAACAACGGTGCCTTCGGGCAAATCCGCCAATGCGGTGCCGTCAAGCGTTAGAAAGGCGTCGCGCACGTCTTCGCGCGGCAGACAACAATCAATGATCAATCCTTCCGGTTGCAGGACCGGCATGTCCTTCATCGAATGCACCGCGATATCGATACTACCATCAAGTAGGGCGTCTTCGATTTCGCGGGTAAAGAGACCTTTGCCGCCAATCTCGCCCAGAGGCCGGTCAAGTATCTTGTCACCGGTGGTTTTGATCACGACGATTTCGAACGCGTCTTCGGGCAGATCAAAAGCCTTGCCCAGACGTGCGCGCGTTTCGTGGGCTTGGGCTAATGCAAGCGGGGACCCACGGGTGCCGATGCGAAAAGGCGCATCCGGATTTGGTAGCGAAGTCATGGGAATAGACATACGCGGTTGACAAAGAAGTGTCTACTTGGGACGACAGTTTTCGAAGATATGGAAGGGTCGAATTATGTCCGAGAAACTGCTGATGCGCGCGTTGGGCGGCGAAACCTTGGATGTCCCCCCAATCTGGATGATGCGGCAAGCCGGGCGGTATCTGCCGGAATACCGCGCCACCCGGGCCGAAGCGGGCGATTTTCTCAGCCTGTGCTACAACCCGGACCTTGCGGCCGAGGTGACCCTGCAACCGATCCGGCGCTATGGTTTTGATGCGGCAATCCTGTTTGCCGATATTCTTTTGATCCCAGACGCCTTGGGTAGTGATCTGTGGTTCGTGACCGGCGAAGGCCCCCGCCTGTCGACAATCGAAACCGAGGATGATTTTGCCGCCCTGAAACGAGGGGACGACATTCATGGTCATTTGGCTCCGGTATATGAAACCTTGCGTATCCTCTCGCGGGAGCTGCCGGAAGAAACAACATTGATCGGGTTCGCGGGCATGCCGTGGACGGTGGCAACCTATATGATTGCAGGACGCGGGACGCCCGACCAAGCGCCGGCCCATGCGCTTAAGGCGGAAAACCCAACTCTGTTTAACGCATTGATGGACCGGCTGACCGACGCGACGATCGCCTATCTTTCGGCCCAGATTGAAGCCGGGGCCGAGGTGGTCAAACTGTTCGACAGTTGGGCCGGTTCGCTGAAAGGTCAGGACTTTGATGATTATGCATTGGCGCCGGCCAAGCGGATTGTCTCTGCGCTGAAGGCCAAGCACCCGGACGTGCCGATCATCGCATTCCCGCGTGAAGGCGGGGACCGCTATGTCGGCTTTGCCAAGGCAACCGGCGCGGATTGCGTGGCGCTGGACAATTCCGTTGATGCCGCGTGGGCCGCCCAGCATGTGCAATCAGATGGCTGTGTTCAGGGCAATTTGGCGTCGTCCCATATGGTCACCGGCGGCGATGATATGGTGCGCGAGACACGCGAGATTGTTGAAGTCTTTTCAAAAGGTCCGCATATTTTCAATCTGGGCCACGGGATCACGCCCGATGCCGATCCCGAAAACGTTCAATTGATGATCGATACCGTACGGTCGACGAGCTAAAGCAGGCGACGTCAGCAAAAACTTGCGCGACCTGGGCTTGCGACAATTCGACGGACATAAATCTGACAGGTTTCCCGCCATATTTGCGGAAACGCCTATTCGCAATTTGTTGGGAAAATGCATGACTTTTGTGAAAGCCGCGTGCGCGGCCACCGTGACGCTTTTGATTTTAGCCGCTTCGGTTTCAGCCGGGGACAAAGTGGATGACCACGGCGAAAGTATGGCCGAGATGAAAATGGTCGAACACACGGTTGGCGACCTGACACTGACGGGCGCGTTTGCGCGTGCAACTCTTCCCAATCAGCCGGTTGCGGGCGGTTTTCTTCGCATCACGAATACAGGCGATATGGATGACCGGCTTGTGTCGGTGTCTGCCTCTTTTGCCCTAAAGGGCGAGGTCCACGAAATGGCGATGGATGGCGACACCATGAGAATGCGCAAACTGAGTGACGGACTTGTGATTCCCGCCGGCGAAACGGTGGAGTTGCAACCGGGCGGATATCACTTGATGTTTATGAAGCTGAACACGCCGCTGGTGGAAGGCGAAATGGTTGATGCCACCCTGCTATTTGAAAATGCAGGTACCGTGACCATTCCTTTGGCGGTTCTAGGTAAAGGCGCGAAAAGCATGGATCATTCAGAGCACGGGTCCTGACGGACAAGTTGCAAAGAACAGGAATAGGCGATGTCAGGTAAGAAGCTGCGTCTTTTGTTGTGGGGTCTGGTGGGGATCAACCTTGCCGCTCTTGCGTGGGTGGGCATTGTCTCGCCTCGCATCAATCAAAACGTGCTGGATACACTGGGCCAGGGTGACTATGCGCTGCAAACAACAAGCGGCGCTGTTTTCACCGACGATGTATTGGCCGAAGGTCCGACAATGGTGTTCTTTGGCTTCACCCATTGCCCCGATGTCTGCCCAACCACGCTGGGCGACATTCTGACCTGGCAGGATACTGTGCCGGAAGCGGCCGATATGAACGTCTTTTTCGTAACCGTCGATCCAGATCGGGATACAACGGATATTCTTGCGGATTACGTTGGCTGGGTTGATGGCGTCCAAGGCGTCACAGGCACGCAGGAAGAGGTCGATAAAGCTCTACAGGCGTTCCGCATCTATGCTTCCCGCGTTCCGTTGGAAGACGGGGACTATACGATGGATCATTCGGCTTCGGTTCTGCTGTTCGACAAAAAGGGCCGGTACACGGACCGCATTCGGTATCAGGAAGATATCGACAGCGCGGCCGAAAAGCTGCGCAGCGCTGTTAATTCCTAAGCTGGCCGCAGTGTCAGCGCGCGGTTCCTGAGCAGTGCCACAGGCGAAACGCCCTGAAGCGGTTCCACGCCATCTTGCCACTCATTCAATGCGGCTTTTGCCGCGCGGATGTCATCGGCAGACGCGCCTATGTCGTCTGACAATTGCTCGATCAATTCGGTAATGGCGGGAGATGGTGGTCGCCCGACACAGCCCACCATGAAGGCCGCAGCCAAAGCGCGCCGGCGCCCGATGGACGTCTGGACCGGATCAAGACGCATGGTCGTTTGATCCTGCAGCGCGTCGCCAAAACGGCTGAGGAAATGGTCCAGCAAACGCGGTTCCAGATCATGACCTGTGACGATTTTATAGACATCGCGCACCTCGTCACGGGCGATTTTTCCGTGCGCGCGGGCCATCAGAAACATGGCAGATAGAATTGCCGCGCTTTCCTGCGCGTCAGGTTCCGATCGTCCGTCGGCGATGCGGCGTTGGTCGCGTGTCATAAGAAAAATCGCGGCCCCTGTGAAAGCAAGGCTTAGCCCAATGATCGGCACAGGTTTGATTTCCATCGCCATTCCGCCCATGCCTTCGCCGCCTGCGTCCCCTTCCAGGATGGTTCGGCAAATGTCGGCCAAAAGCGCACCACCGCCAAGGCCAAGGGCCTGGTCCAGCGTGGCGAGAACGGCAAAGCCGCAGAGCCCGATCAGACTGTAGGTCGATGCAGTGTTCACAATGACATCCCCATGCAACATGTGCCTGATGTTTCTGACAAGAATTTATGGCAGCTTTGAGGCTACGTGCGGCCGATGAATGCACAGTAAACAAAGCAAAAGGCCCCCGTAAATCGGGGGCCTTCACAAATCAGAATTTGGGCGATTGTCAGCCGAGCGCGTCGCGCAAAGCCTCAAGATCAGCAACACGTTTGGCCGCATCGTCGGCACGCGCTCCGTCTGCACCGTCACGCGCCGCTTCGGCAGTGGCGATCCGTTCGGCCAACATATCCATCGACACCTCGCCGCGCGGCACCGCTTCGTCAGCCAAAATGGTCGCGCCGTCTGCCGTGATCTGGGCGAAGCCACCGGTCACTGCATATTCCTGCGTACCACCGTCCATATCGACAACCAAAATGCCAGGACGCATCGTTGTGACGACAGGCGAATGGTCCGGCATTGCCGTCAGGTCGCCGTCAGAGCCCGGGATAAGGACAGACGTGGCCTGCCCAGACGCCAGTTTGCGTTCGGGCGAGACCAGATCGAATTGCATCGTGTCAGCCATAAGGCCCCCTTACGCCGCTTCGGCTGCCAGTTTTTCGGCTTTTTCGATCACGTCCTGAATGCCGCCAACCATGTAGAAGGCAGCTTCGGGAAGATGATCATACTCGCCAGCCACCACAGCTTTGAACGACGCGATTGTGTCTTCAAGTGGTACCTGAATGCCGTCCGAGCCAGTGAACACTTTAGCCACGTCGAATGGCTGCGACAGGAAGCGCTGGATTTTGCGGGCACGGGTAACGGTCAGTTTGTCTTCTTCCGACAATTCGTCCATCCCGAGAATTGCAATGATATCCTGAAGCGACTTGTAACGCTGAAGGATACCCTGGACGTCACGCGCCACCTGATAATGTTCTTCACCCACGATCTGCGGATCAAGAATACGGCTGTTTGAATCGAGCGGATCCACAGCAGGGTAAATGCCAAGTTCGGAAATCGCACGCGACAGAACCGTCGTGGCGTCCAGGTGGGCAAACGTTGTCGCCGGTGCCGGGTCGGTCAAATCATCTGCTGGCACGTAAACGGCCTGGATCGACGTGATCGATCCCTGTTTGGTCGATGTAATCCGTTCCTGCATCGCGCCCATGTCGGTCGCCAGCGTTGGCTGGTACCCCACAGCAGATGGGATACGTCCCAAAAGCGCCGACACTTCCGAGCCAGCCTGCGTAAAGCGGAAGATATTATCGACGAAGAACAGAACGTCGGTCCCGGACTGGTCGCGGAACTGTTCGGCCAGCGTCAGGCCGGTCAGAGCCACACGCGCACGCGCGCCCGGAGGCTCGTTCATCTGGCCGTAAACCAAGGCCACCTGACTGTCTTCCAGATTGTCGGGCTTGATCACGCCGGATTCGATCATTTCGTGGTACAGGTCATTGCCTTCACGGGTCCGTTCGCCAACACCGGCAAACACCGAATAGCCCGAGTGCACTTTCGCAATGTTGTTGATCAATTCCATGATCAAAACGGTTTTGCCAACACCAGCACCACCGAAAAGGCCGATTTTACCGCCCTTCGAATAAGGGGCGAGCAGGTCAACAACCTTGATGCCTGTGACAAGAATTTCAGATTCTGTGGCCTGTTCTGCGAACTCGGGCGCGGGCTGGTGAATGGCACGCTTTTCGTCTGCGACGACCGGTGCGCCTTCGTCCACAGGTTCGCCGACCACGTTCAGGATGCGGCCAAGCGTTGCGTTTCCGACCGGGATCGAAATCGGTCCAGCGGTGTCGTTCACTTCCTGACCGCGCACAAGACCTTCGGTCGAGTCCATAGCGATGGTGCGGACAGTGTTTTCACCCAAATGCTGGGCCACTTCGAGAACAAGACGGGTTTCGCCGTTCATCGTTTCAAGTGCATTCAAAATTTCGGGCAGGTGTTCGTCGAATTGCACGTCGACAACAGCGCCGATGACCTGGGTCACTTTGCCTTTTGCGTTTGCCATCTTTTGTCTCCGGTCGGTTAGAGCGCTTCTGCGCCCGAAATAATCTCGATCAGTTCATTGGTGATCACCGCTTGGCGAGTCCGGTTGAACTGAATGGTGAGTTTGTCAATCATGTCGCCCGCGTTGCGGGTCGCGTTGTCCATTGCGGACATCCGGGCCCCCTGCTCGGACGCCGCATTTTCCAGCAGGCCTGAAAACACCTGCGTTGCGACGGCGCGCGGCAAAAGCTCACGCAGGATTTCTTCTTCGCCCGGCTCATAATCGAACAGAGTCGAAGCCGTTTCGTCTTCGTTCGCCTCGAAATGCGCAGGGATAATCTGCAGTTCCTGTGGAATCTGGCTGATCACGCTTTCGAATTGCGAGAAGTAGAGCGTCGCGACATCAAACTCGCCTTCATCGAACCGCGCAAGCACGTCAGACGCGATGTCTTGGGCGTTTGTGTAGCCGACGTTCTTAACCTCGGACAGATCGACATGGCCGATCAGATGTTCCGAGTAATCGCGTTTCAACTGTTCGCGGCCTTTTTTGCCGACGGTCAGAATTTTCACGGTCTTGCCGGCAGCAATCAGCTTTTTCGCATTCGCCCGCGCCAGCTTGACGATGGACGAATTGAACCCACCGCACAGCCCACGTTCGGCTGACATCACGATCAACAGATGCGTCTGGTCTGACCCCGTGCCGGTCAAAAGCGTAGGCCCACTGTCACCCACACCGGCAGCCAGCCCGGCCATCACCGAGTTGAACTGTTCAGCATAGGGACGCGCTGCACCCGCCGCTTCTTCTGCGCGGCGGAGCTTGGCAGCAGCGACCATTTGCATCGCTTGCGTGATCTTCCGGGTCGATTTGACCGAGTCGATCCGCGTTTTCAGGTCCTTGAGGTTGGGCATCTACCCTATCCTTCCCGGGTGTCTGCGTTGGTCTCAGGCAAAGTCCTTGGCAAAGGTGTCAATGGCCGCTTTCAACTTGTCGGCAGCCTCGCCTTTGATCTTGGGGTCTTCGTTGGTGATCCAGTCCATGACATCGGCATGTTTGGAATGCATGTGCGACAACAGCTCTTTTTCGAACCGCGCGACCTGATTGAGGTCAAGCTCGTCAAGATAACCGTTTGTCCCCGCGAAAATCACAACCACGATTTCAGCGTTCGTCAGTGGCGAATACTGCGATTGCTTCATCAGTTCGGTCAGGCGTGCGCCCCGGTTCAAAAGACGCTGGGTCGCAGCATCCAAGTCAGAACCAAACTGAGCAAACGCTGCCATTTCACGATATTGCGCCAGCGACAGTTTCACCGGACCTGCAACAGACGACATTGCTGACGTCTGGGCCGACGATCCAACGCGGGACACAGACAGACCCGTATTCACCGCAGGGCGAATGCCCTGATAGAACAGGTCGGTTTCCAGGAAGATCTGGCCGTCGGTGATCGAAATCACGTTGGTCGGGATAAAGGCCGACACGTCGCCGCCTTGGGTTTCAATGATCGGCAGGGCTGTCAGCGAGCCTGCGCCATTGTCTTCGTTCAGCTTTGCCGAACGTTCCAGCAGGCGCGAGTGCAGGTAGAAAACGTCACCCGGGTATGCTTCGCGTCCGGGTGGACGGCGCAGCAGGAGCGACATCTGACGATAGGCAACCGCCTGTTTCGACAGATCATCGTAAATGATAAGCGCGTGACGACCATTGTCGCGGAAGTGTTCGGCCATCGCGGTTGCGGCGTATGGTGCAAGGAACTGCATCGGCGCCGGGTCCGACGCGGTGGCTGCAACGACGATCGAATAGTCGATTGCACCCGATTCCTCGAGACGCTTCACCAACTGTGCAACAGTTGACCGTTTCTGTCCGATGGCAACGTAGACGCAGTACAGCTTCTTCGTTTCGTCGTCACCAGCGGCATCGTTGTACGACTTCTGGTTCAGAATAGCGTCAAGCGCGACAGCGGTTTTACCAGTTTGACGGTCTCCAATGATCAGCTCGCGCTGGCCGCGGCCAATCGGGATCATAGCGTCAACGGCTTTCAGGCCAGTCGCCATGGGTTCGTGCACCGACTTACGCGGGATAATCCCAGGCGCCTTCACATCGGCCACGCGACGTTCTGACGTTTCGATAGGGCCTTTGCCATCAAGCGGGTTGCCCAGACCATCAACGACACGACCCAAAAGGGCATCACCGGCAGGCACGTCCACGATTGAATTCGTGCGCTTTACCGTGTCACCTTCCTTGATATCGCGGTCCGAGCCGAAGATCACGATGCCCACGTTGTCGCTTTCAAGGTTCAGCGCCATACCCATGATGCCGCCTGGAAACTCGACCATTTCGCCGGCCTGGACGCTGTCGAGGCCATATACACGTGCAATCCCGTCACCGACCGACAATACTCGGCCTACTTCGGCAACCTGTGCCTCGTGACCGAAATTCTTGATCTGGTCTTTCAGAATCGCAGAAATCTCTGCTGCTTGGATCGCCATTTATCCGACCTCTTTCATAGTATTCTGCAGGCTCATGAGCTTGGAGCGGATCGAGGTGTCGATCATCTTCGAGCCCACTTTAACGATAAGACCGCCGATGAGGGTTTCATCAACGGTCACATTCATCTTCACATCCTTGCCGACGGCTTTCTTCAGCGTGGCAACAAGGTCTTTTTCCTGTTTGGCTGTCAGCTTTTTCGCCGCCTGCACTTCGGCAGTAACTTCGCCTTTTTCGTCCGCAATCCGGTCGCGCAATGCGTCAACCAATTGAGGCAGAACGAAAAGCCGACGCTTCGCGGCCATCAGTTTAAGCGTATTGGCAACGGTCGCTGACAGGCCCATCTTGTCGGCCAAAGCCGAAACGGCTGCGCCTTGCGCATCTCGCGAATAGATGGGCGAGTGGATCAGGTCACGGAAATCGGAACTGTCGCTGATGGTTGCATCAAGCGTTTCGATGTCCTTTTCCAGCGCTTTCAAATCCTTGCCGTCTTTGGCAAGCTCGAAAACCGCTGTGGCATAGCGCGCCGCTATACCCGAGGAGATTGACGCAGTTTCTGACACGTGTCCCCTTTCCCACGTTAGTATCTCGGTCTTGTCACTGGTCCAGACACGACGTTTGGACCTTTGGCGACGACCCCGCCGAACGGCATAAAGTACGAAGCCAGCGGTCTCCTAACAGAGGGTTCCGTCGCTCGCAACACCCATGGGTGCAGGAGTTGAATGAAAGGTTAACGATTTATCAATCACTTAGCACAAGGTGCGACCCTTTGTTCATTTGTTTGGCTGTGGGATTTGCCCGATTCCGTAAATTTGGACCGTTTTGACCGGCTCAAACAGGCTTCGGCTCGGGAACGGCGATGCCATCGAGGACCCGCAAAGGCCGCCGGATTGCTTCGGGCAGGCCTGTGCGCGGCGGGGCCGGCACTTGTTTTGACACTTCGACAATCAAAACACCGCCTGCAAACCGGTTTGACACTCGTCCCCCAACACGTTCCCAGAACGCACTGGTTTTAAGCCAGAACTTGGTTTCTTTGGGTGGATGGAAAAGCGCTGCGACATGCCGTTCGGGCCGCAACCCGATTGCGGCCAGCATCGCTTCTAGTTGGCCCAACGAATATGGGCGGCCAAACCCAAACGGCGTTTGATCCCGCCTTGCCCAAAGACCGGCGCGATTTGGAACGATGAACAGCCCGCGACCTTCGGGGGCCAAAACCCTGTAACATTCGTCCAATAGCGCAATCGGGTCTTCGCTGGTTTCCAACCCGTGCAGCACGACGAGGCGGTCAAGGCTGTCGTTTTCAAGCGGCCAGTTGGTTTCTTCGCAAAGGACTGACACGTTTTCCATGCCCGCAGGCCACGGCATGACCCCCTGCTGTCCCGGCATCAACGCAACAACGCGGCGCGCTTTGGCCATGTAGGGGCGCAGCAATGGGGCTGCAAAGCCAAAGCCCGCGCAATTCAGACCATTCGCCTCTGGCCACAGCATCTGAACCTGCTCGCGTATGGCTTTCTGTGCGGCACGCCCAAGTTGCGTCCGATAGTAGAAAGTTCGAAGATCGAGCACATCAAGATGCATTGCGTCGCGCCCGGCTTTGTTCGACAGTTGTCACCAAGGATAAACAAAGGACCGGACGGATGTCTTTCGAAATTGTCACGATTCCCTGCCTTTCGGATAATTATGCATATCTTGTCCGCGTCGGAGGCCGAACTGCCTTGATCGATGCGCCCGAAGCCGAGCCTATCGCGGCCGAGGTTGCAAAACGCGGTTGGTCAATTGACGAGATCTGGATCACCCATCACCACGACGATCATATAGCCGGGGTCGAGGCGCTGCGCGATGGGGCTATCGTGCGCGGGGCTGAGCGCGATGCGCACCGCCTGCCAAAACTTGATTTTGCCCTCAGCGATGGCGACGGTTTCGACTTTGCCGGGTCGTCCGTGTCGGTCATGGATGTCTCGGGCCACACCATCGGGCACATTGCTTTTCACGTGCCGGATGCCAAAGCCGCTTTCACCGCCGACAGCCTGATGGCTTTGGGGTGTGGGCGGGTCTTTGAAGGTACGTTCGATCAAATGTGGGCGAGCCTGTCCAAACTTGCAGCCTTGCCCGGGGACACCTTGATTTGTTCAGGACACGAATACACCGAAGCAAATGCCCGCTTTGCCCTGACAATCGAGCCTGAAAACGCCGATTTGCTGGCCCGGATCACCCGCATCAAACAAGCGCGCGCGGACGGAAAACCAACGGTGCCATCGCTTTTATCCGAGGAATTAGAGACAAATCCGTTCCTGCGCGCGGGGTTGGCAGAGGTCAAAACGCACCTAAATATGGCTGAAGCGGACGATGCAGCGGTTTTCGCAGAAATACGACGCCGCAAGGATTCGTTCTGATATCGCCACATTTTGCCTCAAATTTATGCCCAACATTCCCTGCAAGGGAAAAATGTGAGCGGTTGTGAAGAAAAAACTCTTGAAGGTTTGGGATTCTAACCGAACTCTAAGGGTAAGATGTATAGGTCTGTCGGGGGCCATCCACGTCCCCAGGACCCTTGTGAAAGGAGCACTAGAGCGTGCCATCGTTTTCCAAAACGCTCGAAGACGCGATACATGCGGCACTTGCCATTGCCAATTCGCGTCGCCACGAGCTCGCCACGCTGGAGCATTTGCTGTTAGCGCTGATCGACGAACCGGACGCAGCCAAGGTGATGCAGGCCTGTTCTGTAGATCTGGACGAGCTTCGCAGAACATTGAATGATTTCATCGACGACGACCTGTCGACGCTGGTAACTGAAATCGAAGGGTCGGAAGCCGTACCAACGGCAGCCTTCCAGCGGGTCATTCAGCGCGCAGCCATCCACGTTCAGTCGTCGGGCCGCACCGAAGTCACAGGCGCCAATGTGCTGGTCGCCATTTTCGCTGAACGCGAGTCGAACGCGGCTTATTTCCTGCAGGCACAGGACATGACCCGCTATGACGCCGTCAACTTCATTGCCCACGGTGTTGCGAAAGACCCCTCTTTTGGCGAAAGCCGGTCTGTCAGCGGCGCCCCCGAATTTGAAGAAGAACAACCCAGCGGCGACACGCCAACAGAAGAAGAAAACAAAGAATCCGCGCTGGCGAAATATTGCGTGGATCTAAACACCAAGGCCATTCAGGGCGATGTCGATCCGTTGATCGGGCGCGCGCATGAGGTTGAACGATGCGTGCAGGTGCTTTGCCGCCGGCGCAAAAACAATCCCTTGCTGGTTGGCGACCCCGGCGTTGGCAAAACTGCCATTGCCGAAGGTCTGGCGAAAAAAATCGTCGAAAAATCCACGCCCGAGGTTTTGCAGGGTGCGACGATCTATTCGCTGGATATGGGCGCGCTTCTGGCCGGGACCCGCTATCGCGGCGATTTTGAAGAACGTTTGAAAGCCGTTGTGACGGAACTGGAAGAACATCCAGACGCCATCCTCTTTATCGACGAAATCCATACAGTGATCGGCGCAGGGGCAACCAGCGGCGGGGCGATGGATGCATCGAACTTGCTGAAACCCGCATTGCAAGGCGGCAAGCTGCGGTGCATGGGGTCGACCACCTACAAAGAATTTCGGCAGCATTTCGAAAAAGACCGTGCGCTGTCGCGCCGGTTCCAGAAAATCGACGTGACCGAGCCTTCGGTGGATGACAGCGTTCAAATCCTGTTGGGCCTGAAGCCCTACTTTGAAGATCACCACAGCGTCACCTACACCGATGATGCCGTGCGCACGGCTGTCGAGTTGTCGGCGCGTTATATCAACGACCGGAAATTGCCCGACAAAGCCATCGACGTCATTGACGAAGCTGGCGCGGCGCAACATCTGGTCGCAGAGGCCGAGCGCGCAAAAACCATTGATGTGACGCAAATCGAAAACGTGGTCGCAAAAATTGCGCGCATCCCGCCGAAAAACGTCAGCAAAGATGATGCGGCAGTTCTGAAAGACCTGGAAGCCACGTTGAAGCGCGTGGTCTTTGGACAGGACAAAGCAATCGAAGCCCTGTCCTCTGCCATCAAACTGTCGCGCGCAGGTTTGCGCGAACCGGAAAAACCCATCGGCAACTACCTGTTTGCCGGTCCAACGGGCGTCGGCAAGACCGAGGTCGCCAAGCAATTGGCGGACACTCTGGGTGTCGAGCTTCTGCGTTTCGACATGTCGGAATACATGGAGAAACATGCGGTCAGCCGCCTGATTGGCGCACCGCCGGGCTATGTCGGGTTTGACCAGGGCGGTCTTCTGACCGATGGCGTAGATCAGCACCCCCATTGCGTCTTGTTGCTTGACGAGATTGAAAAAGCGCACCCGGATGTGTTCAACATCCTTTTGCAGGTCATGGACCATGGGTCACTGACCGATCACAACGGGCGCAAAGTCGATTTCCGGAACGTTATCCTGATTATGACTTCAAACGCGGGGGCCGCTGATATGGCCAAAGCTGCGGTTGGGTTTGGCCGCGACAAGCGCGAAGGCGAAGACACCGCAGCAATTGAACGGACCTTCACACCTGAATTCCGCAATCGTCTGGACGCGGTGATTAGTTTTGGTGCGCTGCCGAAAGACGTCATCCTGCAAATCGTCGAGAAATTCGTATTGCAGCTTGAGGCGCAGCTGATGGATCGCGGTGTTCACATTGAACTGACCCGGCCCGCGGCAGAAATTCTGGCCGACAAAGGGTATGACGACAAAATGGGCGCCCGCCCCTTGGCCCGCGTCATTCAAGAAGAAATCAAGAAACCGCTGGCAGAAGAATTGCTCTTCGGCAAGCTGGCCAAGGGCGGCATCGTCAAGGTCGGCGTCAAAGACGGCAAGCTTGAGCTTCGGATCGAACACAAAACCAAGCGAATTTCTTCAAAGAAGAAACCGCCATTGCTGACAGCGGATTAAGCTGACACGAATATCAGAGAAGGCGCCCTTTGCGGCGCCTTTTTTGTTTGGACGTCGCTCAGACAAGGCGACGTCGGGGCGACAGATATAGCGAACATAGAGCCAGAGTCCGGCGCATCTTAACCAACGAAACAAATCGTAAGACCGTCGGTTTTTGCTGCGTTGCCTAAATCAAAGCGCGGCAACCTTCAGCCCCGGGACTGAGAAATGACCTCTGATCTTACTATCCGTGAATTGCGCGCCGAAGATCGGGTGGATGTGTGCCGAATTTGGGTGGACGGGCTTACCCAATCCAGATTGGCGGTACATTGGCCGTTTCGCCATTGGTTCATGCAAAACATGCAAAAGATGCGAGATGCGTCACTGTCCGAGACAGGAGACATCGGTCCAAACGGCAAAAATCTGCTCCACACCTATGGCGGCAAGGATGACCGCTGTATGTTTGTCGCATGTTTGGGGTCTCAAAAGGTGATCGTCGGTTGCTGTTCTGTCAAAAAGGGAATGGACGAAATCAAGCCCGAACCTGACAGCCAGACAGGCTCTATCTGGCGGATGTCTGTTGACGAAAGTTACCGGGGCTACGGGACCGCGACAGCCTTAATGGCGGCATGTGAAACCTGGTCACGCAAAGCCGGTTGCACGAAAATGGGGCTCTTTACGATCAACCCGGTCGCCGCGAATTTCTATGTCAACCGCATGGGATACACGGCGGTTGATCACTTCCACGTCGCCAAGACCGCGTTCTCAAAACTTGTCGTCCCACCGGTCTTTCAGTACGAAAAAGCGCTTTGCTAGGGGTTTGCAGCACGCCTCATTCAGCAGTTTTGATTGGCTTGGCACTGATACCCAAAACCACCATTTTCGCCTGCACAACCAAAACTGATCATTGGATCAACAACCGCGACAGCCCGCTTTGCCCCCCTAGCGAAAAACGGCGGATCAAATGACCCGCCGCTCTTTTATTGATAAACCTGCGATCAGCCGGTTGGTGTGATCGTGATGTCGACGCGACGGTTTTGGGCCCGTCCCGCGGCGGTTTGGTTGGTGGCGATCGGGCTGTTTTCGCCCGCGCCGACCGTGCGGACGCGGAAACTGTCAACGCCGCCGCTGCGCAGCACCGAGGCGACCGAAGCCGCACGACGTTGCGACAAGTCCTGATTGTATGCCGCTGATCCGGTGTTGTCGGTGTGTCCTGTCACCGTCACAACCGATTGGGGGTACTTGTTCAGGCTTTCGGCCAGAACAAACAAATCCGACCGCAAATTCGGGTTCAACGCGGCACTGTCGGTGGCGAACAATACGGCCTCGGGCATGCGCACGATCAATTCGTCGCCGGTGTTGATCACTTCGATCTCGCCATTGCCGAAATCATTCCGCAGCTCGGCGGCTTGCCGATCCATAATATTGCCGGCTACGGCCCCTGCGACACCGCCGATCACGGCACCCCGCACGATGTCATCGCCGCGGCTGCCGTCGCCGGTGATTGCCCCAAGCACACCGCCAATTGCCGCGCCTGCAATGGCGCCTTCCTGTGTCCGATTGCCGTCTGTTCCCGGGAACTGAGACGGATCGGTTGAACAAGCTGAAAGTCCCAAAAGCCCCACAACGCCCAGCACGATAGTTTTCTTATTCTGCATGGTGTTCCTCATCATAGCACATCTCCATAGTGACGCGGTTCGCCCCTGTTCAAAAGGAGATAGCACGCCTATGGGCAAAGATCAGCGCAGCCCACGCTGCTAGACAAGTACAGCGGCCTGTTATCAGATATCATGCGGTTTCAGCGGCTTCCCAGGCAAGCATCGCGCGTTTGACCGGCAGACCCCAGTGATACCCCCCCAATCCACCTGATTTGCGCAACGCCCGGTGGCACGGGATCAGCCAGGACACCGGGTTGCGCCCGACGGCAGTGCCGACAGCGCGCACCGCTTTTGGGCGACCGATCACACGGGCGATGTCGGAATAGGTTGTGACATGGCCGGTCGGAATCGACAAAAGCGCTTCCCATACTTTGATCTGAAACGGTGCCCCGATCAGGAACAACTTCGCGGTGGATGCGCCGTTTGCCGGGAACGCGGCGTCGGCATGGGGCTGCAACGCCCCCTTGTCCTGAACAAAACGGGCGTTCGGCCATCGCGCGCGCAAGTCATCCATGGTCACGTCAGCGCCCATTTCGGCTGAAAAGCCAATGCCGCAAAGCCCCCGATCTGTCCCCATCAACAAAGCCGGGCCAAACGGGCTGTCGAACCAGTCCCACGCAATCTCCAGCCCGTCGCCCGCGCGGGCGTATTCGCCCGGGCTCATGGCTTCCCAACGGACGAAAAGATCGTGCAACCGACCCGAGCCGGATAAACCAACTGCATCCGCCGTTTCCAGCATCGTGTGGCGCGTCTGCAAAAGCGATTTCGCATGATCCAGCGTCAGCCATTGCTGAAAACGCTTGGGCGACACCCCGGCCCAGCGGCTGAACAGGCGTTGGAAATGTGCGGGGCTCATATGCATTTGCCCGGCAATGTCTTCCAGTGTCATCTCGCGGCCATCTTCGCTGTCAATCAGCTCAATCGCGCGCCGCATAAGATGATAATGATATCCGGTCTCGCCGTCGGTCATAGCATTTCCTTCCATGAAACAGACCTAAGACCTTGGCGGCTTTGGTGCGACCCGGAAGTTGCGGGATTGCATGCACCGGGGCATTCGGCCAAAACCGCGCCATGGCAAAACAACTTCCCTATCCTACGCTCGTCGAAATCTTTACGCGTTTTCGCGACGCCGAGGCAAAACCCGAAGGCGAGTTGCACCACGTCAATGCCTATACACTGGTCGTCGCTGTGGCCCTGTCTGCGCAAGCGACGGACGCGGGCGTCAACAAGGCGACAAAGGCATTATTCCAGATTGCGGATACCCCCGAAAAAATGCTGGCCCTTGGGGAAGAACGTCTGATCGAACATATCAAGACCATCGGACTTTTCAGGAACAAAGCCAAAAACGTGATAAAGATGGCGCGCATTCTGGTTGAGGAATTTGGCGGCCAGGTGCCATCGTCCCGCGCGGCGTTGCAATCTTTGCCTGGCGTCGGGCGCAAGACCGCCAATGTTGTGCTTAACATGTGGTGGGGCCATCCGGCGCAAGCGGTGGACACCCATATTTTTCGCGTAGGCAACCGAGCGGGCATTGCCCCTGGCAAGGATGTCGATGCGGTCGAACGCGCCATCGAAGACAACGTTCCGGCCGAATTTCAGCTTAACGCGCATCACTGGTTGATCCTGCACGGGCGCTACACTTGCGTCGCGCGCAAACCGAAATGTCAGGCTTGCCTGATCAAAGACCTGTGTTCGTTCGAGGAGAAAACCACATGAGCTTCGATGTTGTGGGCATTGGTAATGCTATCGTTGATGTCATTGCGCCCGCCGACGACAGTTTCCTTGAACTGATGGGGATTGAAAAAGGCATTATGCAACTGGTCGAACGCGACCGTGGCGAAGTACTTTATGCCGCGATGAACGATCGGGTACAGGCGGCCGGCGGGTCAGTGGCCAACACGCTGGCTGGTCTGGGCAATCTGGGGCTGAACACAGGTTTTATTGGCCGCGTGCACGATGACGCGCTTGGCCGATATTATGCAGGCGCGATGGCCGACGGGGGCACGGCATTTGTTAACGCGCCGGTGCGGGGCGGCGAATTGCCGACGTCGCGCTCGATGATCTTTGTCTCGCCTGATGGCGAGCGGTCGATGAACACCTATCTCGGCATTTCGTCCGAGCTTGGGCCAGACGATGTGTCTGACGACGCAGCGGGTGCCGCGCGCATCCTGTTTCTGGAAGGCTATCTTTACGACAAGGACAAAGGCAAAGCCGCATTTGAACGCGCCGCCCGGCTTTGCCGCGAAAGCGGTGGGCGCGCGGGCGTTTCGCTGTCTGACCCATTTTGCGTTGACCGGCACCGGGGTGACTTTCGCCGCTTGGTCCAGGAACTCGATTATGTGATCGGCAACGAACACGAATGGGAATCGCTCTATCAAACCAACTTGACGGAGGCTTTGAAACAAGCGTCCCAGGACGCGGGTACAGCGGTTTGCACCCGTTCCGGCGACGATGTTTTGCTGGTGCGGGGTGACAAAACCGCGTCTGCGCCTGTAAAACGCACAACCCCTGTTGATGCCACGGGCGCAGGTGATCAATTTGCCGCTGGGTTTCTTTACGGCTATGCCACCAACCAACCGTTAGACATCGCGGGCCAGATGGGCAATGTCGCAGCGGCCGAGGTGATCAGCCACTTTGGAGCGCGGCCAGAAACCGATTTGCAGGCGCTGTTTCGGGCCGAGGGGTTGATTTGACGCAGCCCGACATCCGGCCACAATACCATTCCCGCGACACGAAAGCCGGGCGATTGATCTGGGATGTACGCAAACTGATCAAGCTGGCGCACGATTTACCCATCAAGAAAGTGCCTTTGGTGCAAATCGCCGAGATTGACGAAAACTGGTGGTATCAGGACGGCGAAGTGCCCTCTGTCCGCAGTTTTGTTCATCACACCCAGCTAATGGAAGCCGCCGATTTGTCTTACCCGGTGCTGCTTTGTGCCGAAGGACGCTTGATGGATGGCATGCACAGGGTTGCAAAAGCGCTGATGCAAGCAAAACCACGTATACAAGCGCGGCAATTCCCAAAGACACCGCCACCAGATTTTCGGGATGTCGCTTTAAGTGACCTTAACTATCACTGACGGCTCACGCGGCTGATTTTGACAGACGCGCCGGCAGGTTATTTGCCCAAACGCTGATGGTGCCAGCACCAAGACACACCACGATATCGCCCGGACGCGCCTGTTCGCGGACCAACAGTTCCAGGTCGTTTTCATCATGGACCGCAAGCGCATGACGATGGCCGTGACTGATCAACCCTGCCACCAGATCGTCGCCCTCGGCCCCGGGGATAGGGTCTTCTCCCGCCGCATAGACCTCCGTGATGGCGACGACATCGGCTTCGTTGAAACATGTGCAGAAGTCATCAAAGAGAGATGACAGACGCGAATACCTGTGCGGCTGGTGAACCGCAATCACACGCGAGTCCGTATCAGCACCGACCGCTTGCCGCGCCGCTTTCAAAACGGCGGTGATTTCAACCGGGTGGTGGCCATAGTCGTCGATGATCGTCACACCATCCACTTCGCCCACCCGGGTAAAGCGGCGGTTCACACCTTTGAAGGCCGCCAGCGCATCGCGTATTTCTGCGCCTTTCATCCCCAGATGTCGGGCAACCGCCACGGCAGCCAGCGCGTTCGAGACGTTGTGATCCCCCGGCATGGGCAAGGTGCAGCCTTCAATCACCACGCCATCGGCCAATTCGATATCAAACTGCGCCACGCCGCGATTGTAGGTTAGGTTGGTTGCCCGCACATCCGCCTGCGCGTTGAACCCAAAGGTCACCACCCGCCGATCCGTGATGCGGCCGACCAACGCCTGAACTTCGGGATGGTCGGTGCACAGAACCGCAAGCCCATAGAACGGAATGTTCGATACGAAATCATCAAAGCCTTTGCGCAGATTTTCGATGGTGCCCCAGTGTTCCATATGTTCGGGGTCAATATTTGTGACGATGGCGATCGTCGCTGGCAAACGGTTGAACGTGCCGTCGCTTTCATCCGCTTCGACCACCATCCAGTCGCTTTCACCAACCCGCGCGTTCGATCCATAGGCGTGGATGATTCCGCCATTGATCACCGTCGGGTCTATGCCGCCACCATCCAGCAATGCCGCAACCATGGTTGTCGTCGTCGTTTTGCCATGGGTGCCTGCCACCGCAATGTTTGACCGCAAACGCATCAATTCCGCCAGCATTTCAGCACGTCGAACCACGGGCAAACCCAAACGGCGGGCTTCGTCCAGTTCCGGGTTGCCCCGTTTGATCGCGCTTGAAATCACGATCACCTCGGCCCCATCCAGATTTTGGGCGTTCTGACCTTCGAAAATGCGCGCGCCCAGCTCTTCCAGTCGGTTCGTGATTTTCGAGCGTTTCAAATCCGACCCCTGCACCGAATAGCCTGCGCGGATCAGCACCTCGGCAATGCCAGACATGCCAATCCCGCCGATGCCGACAAAATGGATCGGCCCCATATCGGTGGGCAGTTTGGT
The DNA here is from genome assembly GCA_937924905.1 of uncultured Paracoccaceae bacterium. Taxonomy (GTDB): domain Bacteria; phylum Pseudomonadota; class Alphaproteobacteria; order Rhodobacterales; family Rhodobacteraceae; genus JAJDOD01. Next base: position 48,663 of record CALDUK010000003.1, read on the forward strand.
TGCTGCTGCGGCGTTCATGGCATTCTCCTGCCTAACTGTTCAACAATCTGGGCCAAAGCGCGGGCCGCGTCGGGCTTGCCTTGCGCGCGCGCATTGCTGGCCATCCGTTCAGCGGCGCCGGGCGTGGTCAACACAGCCATGATTTGCTGCGACAGCGTCGCGGGGTCAAGCTTGGCTTCCGGCACAAGTATGGCTGCACCGGCATCAACAAGACCGCGCGCATTGGCTGTTTGGTGATCGCCTGTTGCGGCGGCAAAGGGGATCAAGATGGAAGGGCGACCGATCACACTGATATCAGCCACCGAAGACGCGCCAGCCCGACTGATCACCAGATGTGCGGCAGCGATGCGCCCGGCCACATCGGAAAAGAACGGGGAAACCTCGGCGCTGATGCCTGCGGTTTGATAGACCTCGCTGACACGCGGGCCGTCTTCAGGGCGGGCCTGATGCGCGATCCGAAGACGTTCGGGCAAGTCGCCCCCCAACTGCGAAATCGCCCGCGGGACTACATCCGACAAAATGCGCGCGCCCTGACTGCCACCGATGACCAGAATGTTCACCATGTTCATGCCGGGCGCTTCGTAGGGCACGCTGGCGTGGTCCAGAATATGGCCGCGCACAGGATTGCCTGTGTGCACGCCGTCAACGCCGTCGGGCAGATTGGTCGGCCATGTACCACAGGCCACCCTGTCGACACGGCTTATAAACAAGCGGTTCACACGCCCCAATACGCCGTTCTGTTCGTGGATCATGCGTGGCACACGCAGAACCCAGGCCGCTGACAACGCCGGGATCGACGGATAGCCTCCAAAGCCTGCAACCACCGTCGGTCGGTCGGTCACAAACCGAACAGCTGCGTTGGCGATCCCAAAGGCGATGCGAAACGGGGCGGCCAGCTTTGCGGCAAGCCCACCGCGTGCAAGCGTTGCGCTGGCAACCTGACGGATTGCGACATTGTCTGGAAAGCCACCAGCATAGCGCGCGCCCCGATCATCGGTCGATAGGGTCACGCGCCAACCACGCCCCAGCATTTCTTCGGCCAAAGCCTGAGCCGGGAACATATGCCCACCGGTGCCCCCTGCGGCAATCACAAGATGAGGCGCACTCACCGACCGCTCCGGACAAGATAATCGCGGATTTCACCTTGCGGCCTGCTGCGCGTCAGGGCCAACAACATGCCGACCAGAATGCCACCCGCCACCAGTGACGACCCGCCATAGCTGACAAAAGGCAAGGTCATGCCCTTGGCGGGCAACAATCGTACCGCAACGCTCATGTTGATCATCGCTTGCATGGCAAACGTACAGGCCAACCCGGTGCCTGCCAGCCGGATGAACGGGTCGCGTTCGCGCATCAGACGGAAAAGCGACCGCAGAACGATCGTCGCGTAAAGAAAGATGATCGCAAGAACCAGGATCAGCCCATATTCTTCGGCTGCGACCGCAATTATGAAATCCGTATGCGCGTCCGGCAACGACCACTTCACCGTCCCCTCGCCCACACCAACACCAAAGAAGCCGCCTTCGCGAATAGCGTTGGCCGCATAGCCAAGCTGGGTGGTCGGATCGACTTCGGCCGACAGAAAGCCATCGATGCGGCGGGCGAAATGTTCCGAGTGCTGGTAAGCGAAAGCGCCCGCCAGAACCGCCATACCGGCAATACCGGCTAAAATCAGAAACGGTGCGCCGCCCACAAAATACATGACGCCCCAGGAAAACAGGATCAGACAGGCCTGCCCGAAATCCGGCTGAAACGCCAAGAGAAGTACAATGACCAGCGCAATCGCAAAAGAATACGTCTTGCCTGGCGGGCCCGCGACTTCATTCGACGCCGCAATCATCCAGCCAACCAAAACGATGAAACCCGGTTTCAGAAATTCCGACGGCTGAAGCGAGGCAAAGCCCAGCGAATACCACCTGACGGCACCCTTCCCAAAATCAGTCCCGAAGACCGGTAAAAGCGCGACCGCGACGAAAGATACAGCAAAGCCCAGCACCGCCAACCTGCGCACCGTTTTCGGCGACATCATCGTGATGACAAACATTATTGTCAGGGCCAGCGTTCCAAACACTACCTGACGTTCAACATAGTGAAAGGCACTGAACCCATTTCGTTCTGCAAGCGGCGGCGACGACGCCAGACCCAGCAAAAGCCCGATGCTGAACAGCATCAAGACACAACTCACGGACCATTTGTCGATGGTCCGCCACCACCGAGGAAGAATAGGCTCACCGGTCCCTGCGGGAACCGAACCATATACCATCTCTGTCATTAGGCCTGCTCGCTGCCTGCTGCCGGTTTTCCGGCTTGAACCGAATGATAGCCAATCCCGCGCCTCATTGCCAGACTGACAGGTTCAAATTCTGGCACGGACAGTTTCCGCCCAGCCACAATCCGGTCCCAGACCCGCCACAATTTCGAGAAACCTGTGCCGCACATAGATTCTGTCAAAAAAATACACTCGGCTCAACGGACAGCAAAATGGATCGCACTCTGCTCAACAACATCGCGCATGCTGCACACCTTCTGGGGCTGAGGACTGGCAATTTGGCCAAGAAAAAGTGATTTTTAAACAAAGCTCTCAGGACAACGGAAGATAAGATGAACCTCGATCTGCTCAACGACGCCGCGCGTGCCGTGCATCTTTTGGGGCTGGCTCTTGGGTTTGGGGTGGCAATTATGGCGGATACGCTTGCCGCGCGATCTCTGACGCGCCCGCTTGATCAGCACGAATTCGACGATCTTCACCGCTATCATCGCATGGTGGCCGTTGGCTTGGTCTTCTTCTGGACCAGTGGATTGGTCTTGCTGTGGTTGCGCACAGGCTTTCAGCCCGACAACTTCTCACCCAAACTTTTGGCAAAGCTCGGCGTTATCGGCGTTTTGACTGTGAACGCCTATCTAATTGGACGGATTGGACTGCCAACCATGCAGGCTTGGGCAGGCTGTCGCTTTGGCGATTTGCCCTTTGCTCATCGGGCCCAATTGGCGGTCCTGGCGGGTGTTTCCGGGGCCAGCTGGATCAGCGCTTTTGCCCTTGGGGTTTTCAAGGGCATGAAATCACTGGAATGGGACGTGCTCAGCGAAGTCATTGGTGTGATCTATGTGCTGGGGCTGGGTGGGGCGTTGTTGACGGCCCTTATCGCCCCTGTTCTGAACTTCGCGATGGATCGGGCGCGCTCAGCCTGACAGGTCTGATGCAAATTCGGAAATACGCGATTTGAACCGTCGCGACAGCGTGCCTTTGGCAAGGCGCAAGGATTGCACAAACAGGCGTGACGACAGCGTGGTGGGCTTCAGATCAAGCGACACAAAAAGCCGGGTCCGCGTTTTTGACAGTGCCACCAGATCAACAACGCCCATGCAATCGATCCCGCTTGTCTTGCTTTCAATCGCATAACCCACGCCGGGGGTCAGCGAAACCAGCTCGGCATCCACATCATATTGACGTCCACGCCATTGCGCATTGGCCTTCCAGCGCGCGCCAACTTGATCAAGCGGCACCTTTTCGTCGCGTGTGACATCCACACCGCGCCGAAGCATCCGGCGTTCGAACGCATCAAAATCCGTCACGGCCTGAAATACAGTGTCGATGGGCTGATCAATGTCTTCGCGAGCCGAGAACTTCATGCACCTGTTTCACATCTAGTCCAGCGCATCTGCAAGCCACTTTTCAATCAAAAAGCGCGCAATAGACCCCCGCCGCGCAGGACGCATACCAGGCGTTTCGCCCAAAACGGACTGGACCATATCTTCGCGCGTAACCCAACAGGCATCTTCCAGTTCCACCGGGTCGATGGTGATCTCGTCACTCAGCGCCAGCCCTTCACAGCCAAACATCAGCGAATTTGGGAAAGGCCAAGGTTGCGAAGACAAATAGCGCACATCGCCTACGGCAATGCCCGCTTCTTCAAACACTTCCCGTCGCACGGCGGCCTCAATGGTTTCACCCGGTTCGACAAAGCCCGCCAATAGCGAATACATGCCCTCGGGCCAATGCGGGGATCGGCCCATCAGAACTTTGTTGCCACGGGTGATCAGCATGATCACCACCGGGTCCGTCCGCGGAAAGTGTCGCGCGTCGCAACTTGGGCAAATGCGCTGCCATCCGGCATCGGACATCTCGCTTGGCCCACCGCATTTCGCGCAAAACTGATGCGACCGGTGCCATTCCAAAAGGGCCTTGCCACTGGCCAAAAGCTCGGCCGCGCGGGGGGTGAACGTGCCAAGATTTGCGCGCATGTCCGCGAACCCCTGCCCGCCTGGCACATCGGGATGATGTTGTACGGACGGGTCGGTGAATTGCCCAACGGTGTCATCCGTCACCTCGGGCACCCAGCCCGACACGTCTCGCGCAAAACGCGGGCCCGCATCATCCAGACCCAAAAACACAGGCAGCTCAACTGCCGAGGCAAAGACCGGATGTGTTGCGTTCAAAAACACGGGCTGCGCGGTTTCCGGACCCAGCAATGGCTTGCCTTGCCAAAATGGCAAAACGCCCCCTTCGCCCAAAAGCTGCGCGATTTTGTCTGGGTTTCCCCGCAATTCGGCCGCCCGGTTCAGCCCCGAGCCACCGAACATTACAGTTTCCGCGTCTTTCATTCTTCACCCCGTCTTCATAACGCATGTGCCATGCCAAAAATTCCTTGGCAATTCTCGAAGACAAGGCGGATGCAAAACGCTAGGGTCGCACCCATGAAAGACGCCACCGCGCACGCCAAAGCGACCTCTGTGTTCGGGGTTTGCGCAAGCCCGGGCGACGTGCATCTGCGTGTGCTGGCGACGTCTGATCTACATATGCAAATCTGGCCCCATGATTATTTCCACGACACGGCCCAACCCCATGGGCTTGCCGTTGCTGCGGGCCATATCGCGCAACTGGCGTCCCAGGCCGATAACACGCTGATTGTCGACAATGGCGATTTCCTGCAAGGCACGCCGATGGGCGATCTCTTTGCCGAAGAACCCCAGCGCCTGAACGACGCGCCGCACCCGATGATTGCAGCCTTGAACGCCCTTGGCATTGATGCGGCAACTCTGGGCAATCACGAATTTAACTACGGCCTGCCGTTTCTGCAAAAAACACTGGCTGGCGCTGATTTCCCCGTTGTCTGCGCAAACCTTTGTACAACGCTTGGCGCAACCGCGTCAGACGATGAACGCCTGATCCAGCCATCAGTCATATTGTCGCGATCCGTCACCACCCTTGGCGGCAAGACACATACGCTGGACATTGGCATCACGGGTTTTGCCCCACCACAAACCACCTTGTGGGATCGGAAATACCTGGAAAACAAGCTCGTTTCCCGTGACATTCTTGAAGCCGCCCAGGCCGAGGTTCCGCGCCTTAGACGGAAAGGGGCGGATGTCGTTCTTGCCCTGTCTCATTCGGGCATTGGCGACGACGAGCCTGTCAAAAACATGGAAAACGCCAGCATCCCGCTGGCAGCGATTGATGGGATCGACGCCCTGATCGCCGGGCACACGCATTTGGTTTTTCCGTCAGACATGCACGCCGAAACGTCGGCGGTCGATCCTGTCGCGGGGCGGTTGCATGGCAAGCCGACTGTCATGCCGGGCGTGGGTGGCACCCATATCGGTGTGATCGACATGCTGCTTTCGCCAGAAAAAGCAGGCTGGTCGGTCAAAGCGTCCCGATCCCGCGCGCATGCCGTTGATGCCCCCGCCACAGAAACCGACCAAACCAAAGCCATTTTGTCCTGCACCCGAGACGCGCACAAAGCGACGCTGGCGTATATCCGGCGGCCCGTCGCGCAGTCAGATGTGCCGCTGCATTCGTATTTTTCCGCGATTGAACCCTGCGCTTCGGTCCGGCTGATCAACGCGGCACAGCTTTGGAAAACCCGCGCGCTTCTCAAAGGCGGCCCGTATGAAACCCTGCCGCTTCTTTCCGCCGCTTCACCATTCAAATGTGGCGGGCGTGGCGGGCCGGACAATTTCACAGACGTGCCGCCGGGCGGCATTCAGTACAAACATCTGTCAGATATGTATCTCTACCCAAACCAGTTGCGCGCGCTTTTGATCACCGGGCGGGACCTGCGCAATTGGCTGGACCACGTTGCGGGTTACTACAATCAAATCGTCCCCGACCGCGCGGAACAGGCGCTTTTGAACCCCGCCTATCCCGGCCATGACGCTGATACGATCCTTGGCGTCAGCTATAGTTTTGACCTGACACAACCCGCGCGCTACAGGCCCGACGGCACGCTTGCGAATGCGGCGGCAAGCCGGGTTGCCCAGCTTTGCCACGACGGCAGGGACGTCACCGACACCATGCGTTTCATCGTGGCGGTCAACGACTATCGCGCCAGCGCAGATGGCAGCTTTCCAGGCGCGCATGACGGGCGCACTGTGCTGGCGCATCCCGAACGCAATCGCGAAATTCTGGGCGCGTATCTCAAGCATGTCGGCACGGTCAAATCCCTGCCAAACCGAAACTGGGGGATCATGCCGGTCAGAAATGCCGAGGTCACGTTTGAAACAGGCCCCGGCGCCGCCCGGCAAGCCCACGATATCGCGCGTCTGGGCCTGAGGTTTGACAAACAAGCCGGCAACGGCTTCCTGCGCTATCAAATGCAGCTTTAGCGCAACTGCCAGGTTGCAATTTGCCGATCAAACCCATAACTCGATGCCTGAGAGGTTGGCGCGGGCAAGCACCTCGCCAACCCGGTCAGGTCCGGAAGGAAGCAGCCGTAACGAGCCCCGCTTGGGTCGTTGTCCAACCTCTCACCCACGGTCCAGCAGTTTCCTTCGCCGCGCTTGCGGCGTGGTCCCGGTCCAGGATTGAAACGCCCGAAAGAAGGAATTCGGGTCTTCATAGCCCAGAAGAAACGCAATCTCGCCAATCGCATAGCGGGGCTGGCCCAGATATGTTTCCGCCAAACGGCGTCTCAGGCTTTGCAGGACAGATTTGAAACTTGTGCCTTCTGCCGCCAGACGCCGTTGCAAGCTACGCTGCGAAACGCCCAGTCTGCGCGCAATCTCTTCTGTGTCCGCGCGCCCGCTTGGCAAAGCTTCCATCAGGATAGACTGCACCTTGTCCGCAAACCGCGCCTCGGCCTGCAACTGATCCAACCGCGCCCGCAAATCCGGCTCGAACACCGCGAAAAGCGCAGGGTTGGCCGCAACGAACGGCCTGCGGATATCCTCGCGCGCGAAAACCAGCCGGTTGTAAGCTCCCTGCCGGGGCATGCGCCCGAAATAGGCCTCAAACGCCGGATCGGCGGGCGGTTCGACCATCTCGACGGCCAAAGGCACCACGTTGTCTTTCACCCCCAACCGCGCCAGTTGCACCAACAAGCACAGCTCGGCCACGACGAAATCGGCCGGCAAGTCCACATCCGGCGACCTGCATGTCGCTTCCAGACCGCCGGGGCTTTCAAACAAGTCTAGTTTCATCGGGCCGATCAGGGGCTTGTAATCTGCCAATCGCTGGAACGCTGTCAGCAGGTTCGGGCTGCAAAAGGCGGCGAAAATCGGGGGGCTGAAAACCTCGGCTGAAATCGCAGTGCACAGGCTGAGAACAGGTGTGTCAGATGCGATAGACCCAATCAGCGCATGCCACAGCCGAAAGAACGGCTCGGCCTCTAAAACCGGTCGGTCCCGCGTCAATAGATCTTCGGGCAAGTCAGCCTGGCGCAACAAATCGCCCGGGCGAATATTCAATTCGTCCAGCAACGCAGCCCAGCCCATATCAATGGCAAAAGGTCGTGTCATTCGCGGCCCCCAACGCCACGCCTACCCCAGCATTCGGGCAGGCGCTACTTGCAATTCACGCCAGTTTACACGCAATCATGGCCAACCCTGAACCGGGGCCCAAACCCGGATGATCACCAGGCCCGTCGCAATCAACCCGGCAATCAGCAACGGCAGACGCGCCATCTGCCGCACTGGGCTGCCTTTCGCCCACGCGCGCGACACCCCAAAGATCCCAATCGCCACAACGCCTGCGATGGCCTGCCACCCCAAAAACTGCCGCGCGCCCGTAATATCGGCATGCACAAACGCAACAAAAGCATAGACAAAAGCCGCGAACCAGATGGCGAAAAGAACGGTCAACAGCAACCGCCGCCCATCCCCCGGCGGTGTCACGACGACGTGCCCAGGCGGTCAAACATCGGTTGCGACGCCCAGGCTTTCTGCGCCTCGGTCTCGACAGCGCAGGGCCGCGTTTCGCGCAGACGTTCCAGTGCGCGCCCTGCATCTTCACCGGATTCGACCATAAGACGCATCAACGCCATGCCCGACCGGCCGCATCCACCAAAGCAATGTGCAAAGACGCGTCCGCCACTTGCCAATAGCCCGGCGGCCTCGCGCGCGGCATCTGGCCAGATTGCAAGGGTTCCGTCGGGTGGCGCACCGAAGTCCGGCACCGGCAAATGGCGCCATTCCACCCCGGCCAGTTCCAAATCCCGGCCAAACTCGGCCGCGCCTGCGGCTTTCAATTCCTCGGCCGTCGTCATCGTCAGCACCAGACCTGCGCCCCATTTCAAGATGGCGTTCAGGTCTGCGTCATACCGACCGGATCGTCCGGGCATCGGACCAATCCCCAACCATCCGGGGCCAAACGACAATTCATCAATCTGGTACATGCGAAAGCCATCCCAAAAGACACTCGGGCCAAGTGTTAAGCGCTTCTATTGCCAGATCAAGCCAGGCAAAGGCGAACACAGGCCAAATGAACCCTGACTGACAGGTGGACCCGCGCGCGCCCAAGGTCTACCCTCGCCAAGTTACGATTCCGGCGGGTGGCATGAGCGAAACAGACGAACAAACCTATCAGGTCCTGGCGCGCAAGTACCGCCCCGAAACCTTTGCCGATCTGGTCGGGCAGGATGCAATGGTGCGCACGCTGAAAAACGCATTCGCCGCCGACCGCATCGCGCAGGCCTTCATTATGACAGGCATCCGGGGCACCGGCAAAACCACCACAGCGCGGATCATCGCCAAGGGGATGAATTGTATCGGCGAAGACGGCCAGGGCGGACCAACAACCGATCCTTGTGGTATATGCGAACATTGCAAAACGATCACCCAGGGCCGGCATGTCGATGTTATGGAAATGGACGCAGCCAGCCGCACTGGCGTCGGCGACATCCGCGAAATCATCGACAGTGTGCATTACCGCGCGGCCTCGGCACGCTATAAAATCTATATCATCGACGAAGTGCACATGCTGTCCACAAGCGCCTTCAACGCGCTTTTGAAGACACTGGAAGAACCACCCGCGCATGTAAAATTCATCTTTGCGACAACCGAAATTCGCAAAGTCCCTGTCACCGTTCTGTCGCGCTGCCAGCGGTTTGACCTTCGCCGGATTGAACCCGAAGACATGATCGCCATGCTGGCGCGCATCGCCAAAGCTGAAGACGCCAAGATCACCGACGACGCGCTTGCGCTGATCACCCGCGCCGCCGAAGGCTCGGCCCGAGATGCGCAATCGCTTCTTGATCAGGCCATCAGCCACGGCGCTGGCGAAACCACCGCAGAACAGGTGCGCGCCATGCTGGGGCTGGCCGACCGGGGCCGGGTCATGGATCTGTTCCAGCACATTGTAACAGGCGATGCCGCCGCGGCCCTGTCTGAAATTGGCGCGCAATATGCCGATGGGGCCGACCCGCTGGCCATCCTGCGCGACATTGCCGAAATCACCCATTGGATCAGCGTGATCCGCATCACGCCCGAAGCCGCAGAAGACCCGACCGTCAGCCCCGATGAACGCGCCCGCGGGCAAGCCCTGTCCGAAACACTGGAAATGCCGGTCCTGACGCGCATGTGGCAAATGGGTTTGAAAGCGCTGGAAGAAGTCGCACAGGCGCCGAACGCCATGATGGCGGCTGAAATGGCGGTAATCCGCATGACCCATGTGGCCGACCTGCCGACACCGGGCGAATTGGTGGCAAAGCTGAAAGACATGCCTCCCCCACCACAGCCATCAGGTGGTGGCGCCAGCCCCGGGCCCAGCCCGGGCGCAAATGCGGTGCAATCCCGCCAACCGGGCGCGCCGCGTTCTGGCGGGGTCAGCGCATCCGGCACACAATCGGCCCTGGCCATCGCGCCGGAAAACGCGCTGGCCCGTTTCCCGACCTTCGCCCGCATTGTCGATCTGATCCGCGCCAATCGCGATATGAAACTGTTGGTCGAAGTCGAAGACGGGGTGCGCCTTGTGTCGTACACGCCCGGTCGTATCGAATTCGAACCCTCGCCCAAAGCGCCCGCCGATCTGGCGCAACGTTTGGGTCAACGTCTTCAAGCCTGGACTGGTGTTCGCTGGGCAGTGACGGTCACAAACGACGGCGGCGCACCGACAATAGGCGAAGAACGCGACGCGACCACAGAAGACCTGCGCGCTGCTGCCATGCAGAACCCGACGGTGGCCTCAATCTTTCAGGCCTTCCCTAACGCGAAAATCGGCAACTTGAAAACACCCGAAGACCTCGCCAAACAAGCCGAAGAAGAGGCACTTGGCGAAGTCGAAGACGAATGGGATCCGTTCGAAGAAGGCTGACCGCATTTCATCTTGCCAAAAATACGCAAAACCCCGTGGGCGCATCGCTCCCGGCGGCTCGACGCGCAACGCGCGACGAAACCTCTCTTGTCGCTGGCGACCGGCCTCCGTATCTAGGAACTAACCGATCACAGGAGAGCGAAATGCTAAAAGGTTTGGGCGGTCTGGCCGATATGGGCAAGATGATGAAAGCCGCACAGGAAATGCAGACCAAAATGTCGGATCTGCAGGAAGAACTCGCGCAACTTACCGTCACCGGCGAAAGCGGTGCCGGGCTTGTCAAAGCCACGTCAACGGCCAAGGGCGAACTTGTCGGTCTCGACATTGATCCCACAATCTTCAACCCGGACGAAAAAGAAGTCGTTGAAGACCTCATCCTGGCCGCCATAAAAGACGCTCAATCCAAAGCCAGCGACAAAAGTCAGGAAGAAATGCGCAAACTGACCGAAGGCATGGGGCTCCCTGCCGATATGAAATTGCCGTTCTGACCTTTTGCTTTGCCCGATCCGTTTAACCGGACCCCAGACATGAGCGCGCCAAACGATCTGGAAAACCTGATCGACCTGATGGCGCGTTTGCCGGGGCTTGGCCCGCGGTCCGCCCGGCGCGCCGTGTTGCATCTTGTCAAAAAACGCGCGCTGACGCTGATCCCGCTTGCCGATGCCATTGCGCGCGTGGCTGAAACCGCGCGCGAATGCCTGAATTGCGGGAACATCGGTACAACCGACCTTTGCCCGATTTGCGAAAGCGAAAAACGCGCAAATGGCGAATTGTGCGTGGTCGAAGACGTGGCCGATCTTTGGGCCATGGAACGCGCCGCTGTTTTCAAAGGGCGCTATCACGTTCTGGGTGGCACGCTTTCAGCGCTTGACGCCATCGGACCGGCTGAATTGCGCATTCCCAAACTGATCGACCGCGTTACAACCGAAAGTATCTCGGAAATCATTCTGGCCCTAAACGCCACTGTCGATGGCCAAACCACCGCGCATTACATCGCGGACCAACTGGAAGCGCGCGTCAAAGTCACGACGCTGGCTCAGGGCGTCCCTATCGGGGGCGAACTTGACTATCTGGACGACGGCACAATCAGCGCCGCACTGCGGGCGCGAAAGACTGTATAGGCAACACTCGCGCTTTATGCGCCCTTGTCTTTGTCCTCATCGTCGTCGCTGGCCGGAAGATTAAAGAAGCTGTCCGCATCCAGCACATCTTCCCGGCCCCGACCTTCGTCATGCCCGTCGCCCAGGGTAAAGGTCTCCAACCCGGAAATCGCCGTTGGCATCTTCGGTTCGGCATCGCCATCAAGCGACTGTTCGGTCGACACCAGCTTGCGCCGTTCTTCGTCCGACATCACCTCGCCAGCTTTGGCATTCTTAGCCGCCGCTTTCTGAACAATCGCATCCAGCTCGGACTGTTTGCAAAGCCCCAGTGCAACCGGATCAATCGGCTGGATATTCGCGATGTTCCAATGCGACCGCTCGCGGATCGACTGGATCGTCGGCTTGGTCGTGCCCACAAGCTTTGAGATTTGACCGTCCGTCAATTCGGGGTGGAACTTGACCAACCACAGGATCGACGCCGGGCGGTCCTGACGCTTGGACAACGGCGTGTACCGTGGTCCCCGGCGTTTTTCTTCGCCCACTGCAGCCGCGTTGAACTTAAGCTTCAGTTTGTGTTGCGGATTTTTTTCCGCCGTATCAATTTCGTCCTGCGTCAGCTGATTGTTGGTCACCGGATCAAACCCTTTGACACCAACGGCAACTTCGCCATCCGCGATCCCCTGCACTTCCAGTTCATGCAGCTCGCAGAAATCCGCGATTTGCTTGAAGCTAATCGTGGTGTTGTCAACCAACCAGACGGCGGTCGCTTTGGCCATGATGGGTTTGCTCATTTTCCTGTCTCCTGACAAATCTGTCCCGCTGCCGGAAATCGGCTGGTCCCGGTGGACCTTTCCTCGAATTTCGGGGAGTTGGCAGGTATATAGACAGAACTATCCGACGAGGAAAGAGAAACATGCGGTTTTTGATAGCGCTCTTGGCTCTGACAGGTGTGGCTTGGGCTGAAGGCGAACGTGCGGGCGATTTCGACTATTATGTTCTTTCGCTGTCCTGGTCGCCAACCTGGTGTGCGCTGGAAGGCGACCGCCGGGGATCGCCGCAATGCGCGGCAGACGCCGATTTTGGATGGGTGCTGCACGGGCTTTGGCCGCAGTATGAAAACGGCTGGCCCAGCTATTGCCCGACCAATGCGCGCAATCCGTCGCGGTCCGACACGCGCGCCGAAGCCGATCTTTACGGATCATCGGGCAGCGCCTGGCACCAGTGGAACAAACACGGGCGCTGTTCCGGATTGCAAGCCGATGATTTTTACGACCTATCGCGACAGGCCTATGGCCAGATCACCCGTCCACAGATTTTCCGCAAGCTTGACCGATCTGTCGAAATACCGGCCCACGTTGTCGAAGACGCATTTCTAGAAGCAAACCCTGCACTGTCGCCGGATCAAATCACCATCACCTGCAAGGCTGGCCGCATTCAAGAAGCCCGCATTTGCATGACCCGCGATTTGGAATTGCGCGACTGTGGCCGCGACGTCAGCCGCGACTGCACAATGGATGACGCGTTGTTCGACCCGATCCGTTGACGGCCCAAGCCGTCGGGGCGGGCATCACCCGCCCGCCACGTCCAACACGATCTTGCCGATGTGATCCGCCTCCAATGCCCGGTGCGCATCGGCCGCATCCGCCAAAGCAAAGCTTTGGTCCATCACAGGCGCGATTTTCCCGGACGCCAGCATCGGCCAAACCTGCCTGCGCAAATCTTCGGCAATCGCGGCCTTTGTCGCCACCGATTGCGGCCGAAGGGTAGAACCAGTGATCGTCAATCGCCGCATCATGACTTCGGCGAAATTGATCTCGGCCTTCGATCCGCCAAGGAAAGCGATGAACACCAAACGCCCGTCATCTTTCATCGCTTTGATATCGCGCTGGATATAGCTGCCGCCGACCATATCCAGGATCAGATCGGCCCGCCCTTCTTCGCGCAAGATGGCGACAAAGTCTTCATCGCGGTAATTGATCGCCCGCTCGGCCCCCAGCTCTGTGCAAACCCGGCACTTGTCCGCTGAACCGGCTGTCGCGAAAACGCGCGCTCCAAAGGCCCGGGCCAGTTGGATGGCAGTGGTGCCGATGCCGCTGGTGCCACCATGCACAAGAAACGTCTCGCCTGCCGTCAGGCCGCCCCGCAAAAACACATTGGTCCAGACCGTGAAGAATGTCTCGGGCAGGCAAGCCGCCTGATCCATGCCCATGCCGTCAGGTATAGGCAGACAATGTGCGGCGGGCGTGGTGACGTATTCGGCATACCCTCCGCCCGGCAAAAGCCCGCAAACCGCATCCCCGATCGCCCAGTCCGACACGCCTGGCCCAACGGCTTCGATCCAGCCCGACGCTTCAAGCCCCGGCAAGTCAGATGCATCGGGGGGCGGATTGTACAGCCCGGCGCGTTGCAGCGCATCTGGCCGGTTCACCCCGGCATAGGCCACGCGGATCAAAACCTCGCCCTGTTTGGGGTCGGGCATAGGCCGTTCGCAAGGAACCAAAACCTCGGCCCCCCCTGGCGTGGAAATTTCTATCGCTTTCATATCAGACCTGCGCCCCCGGTACGTCGTTTGGGCGTTTGGGTGCGCGAAGTTTGCCAAACACGGCGTCCTGCATCTGCATGAACGGCTTCGTCATCGGATTTTCGCGCAACTGCCCTTTCAGTTTCTCGAACTGCATCACATTTTCAATCCGGCGGTCAATAAACTGATGCGTATTCACAAACCCGGGGCTGTCATCCCCCAGCCAATACAAGACCGTCGCCCCCCAGACGCCGGACAGGATGGCGCGCTTTGAATACCAGTTGCCGTCTTCGCTGGTGTCCCCCAGCGCAGTCCAGACGTGATCCGCTGTTTCCCAGACCAGCTTTGCCCCATCCGCCGAATGCGGGGGCAGCGAAAACAATGTTGTCGCGCGCCGAACGGCCTCGCGGTCGGTCATCGCGTCCAGCCGGAACCGCAACGCGGTCGCCACCTTTTCGTTGAACCGCACCCCGGACAGGTCAGCGGTGCCCAACCGCGTCACCATCGCCTGATCGCCGCGGCGATGATAGGCAATCGCCAGATCCAACGCACCCCGCGGCGCAAGCGCTTGCACATCGGCGTCGCTGATTCCCAGATCCTGCCGCGCCGCCTCGACGACTGCGGGCGACCACCCGTCAAACGCGACATGGGGCAAAGCGGCGTCCAGAAGATCGGCAAGTGTCATGCGAAAACTCCTTATTTCCCGGCAGTAGACAAGCCAGAACGGCTTTGCTATACGCCCAGTTCCTGCAATTTTGCGCAATTCTAACTTAGAAAGGTGGTGACAACCACATGCAGGTCAGTGTTCGCGACAATAACGTCGATCAGGCGCTTCGTGCCCTGAAAAAGAAACTTCAGCGTGAGGGCGTCTTCCGTGAAATGAAGCTTCGGCAGCATTTCGAGAAGCCCAGCGAGAAGAAAGCACGCGAGAAGGCAGAAGCCATCCGCCGCGCCCGCAAGCTTGCCCGTAAAAAGGCACAGCGCGAAGGGATGCTCTAAGCGCCTAAGATCACTGGCGGGTTCGCCCGCAGACGACGACCCCCGAGGCTTGCCCCGGGGGTTTGTTGTTTTCAGGCCCTTGCCGTCTGTGCAGTCGAAACGTAATCCGCAAGACAGGAGGCCACCATGAAATCAACCATCACATGGGTGAAAGACAAAACATTCACCGGTCAGACCGAAAGCGGTCATTCCATCGTTATCGGCACAGCCGACGGCA
The DNA here is from genome assembly GCA_937924905.1 of uncultured Paracoccaceae bacterium. Taxonomy (GTDB): domain Bacteria; phylum Pseudomonadota; class Alphaproteobacteria; order Rhodobacterales; family Rhodobacteraceae; genus JAJDOD01. The sequence continues at coordinate 64,028 of CALDUK010000003.1, forward strand.
GCGCGCCAAAACCCGGCCCGTCGGCCATGGAACTGATGCTGATGGGCGCCGGCACGTGTTCGGCCTGGGACGTGGTTGAAATCCTTCGCAAAAGCCGCCAGGAAATTGATGATGTGATCGTGGAACTGGATGCCGACCGCGCCGAAGACCCACCCAAGGTCTTTACCCGCATTCATCTGCATTTCGTCGTGCGCGGCCGTGATCTTGCCGAAGACAGGGTGCGTCGCGCGATTGAGTTGTCGGTCGAAAAATACTGTTCGGCGCTGACGATGCTGGAAAAAACCGCTGAGGTCAGCTTTGACTTCGACACGCAGAACCGGGACGCCTGACACCCTGCTCTAAACGGGCAAGGCTGTCGTCTGACGCACTTTGCGTAGTGCAAAAGACGAATGGATCTGCGCGATCCCGGGCAACCGCGCCAGCTTTTTGCGGTGAATGCGCGCGAAATCTTCGGCATCCTTGGCGACCACTTTCAGCAAATAGTCGGCCTTACCTGCCATCAGATGACACTCCAGCACATCCGGGATCAGCCGCACCTCGCGTTCGAACGCGTCCAGAACCTCGTCCGCCTGACCCGACAGCGTGATCTCGACATAAACCACTGTTGCGCGCCGCAGCGCCTTGGGGTCAAGCAGCGCCACATAGCCGGCAATAATCCTGGCCTCTTCCAGCCGCTGCACACGCCGGTGACAAGCCGAAGCAGACAGCCCGACCTCGTCCGCCAGCTCTGCGTTTGAAATCCGACCCTGCCGTTGCAGAACCGTCAGAATACGGGCGTCGGTTGCGTCCAGATCGGGCATGGCAGAATTTTCCGCGTCAGAATGGAATTTGAACGCAAGATTATTCGATTATTCCAATGCAGCACCAGCGATTTTGCGAAACTTCGACAGATCAACCGTCAGATACTGGCGTTGAAGGAGAATCAACGCATGAAAATCGGATGCCCAAAGGAAATCAAAGCACAGGAATTCAGAGTTGGCGTCACGCCAACAACGGCAGGCGAAGCGGTTCGCAACGGCCATACGGTTCTTGTTGAGAAAAACGCAGGTATCGGGGCCGGCTTTACGGATGACGACTATGTCGCCGCTGGCGCCCGGATCGTAGACACCGCAGACGCGGTGTTTGCCGAAGCGGACATGATCGTAAAGGTGAAGGAACCCCAGGCGGGGGAACGCAAGATGCTGCGCGAAGGGCAGGTGTTGTTCACCTATCTGCACCTGGCCCCGGACCCGGACCAAACCCATGATCTGCTGGCCTCGGGCGCGACATGCATCGCTTATGAGACAGTCACCGACGATACGGGCGGCTTGCCACTGCTGGCGCCGATGTCCGAAGTTGCGGGCAAGCTTGCGCCTCAGGTTGGCGCGTGGACACTGCAAAAGGCGAACGGCGGGCGGGGCGTTTTGCTGGGCGGTGTGCCGGGTGTAGGGCCGGGCAAGGTTGTGGTGATCGGCGGCGGTGTTGTCGGTACCCATGCGGCACGTGTGGCCGCGGGCATGGGGGCGGATGTCACGGTTCTTGACCGGTCCCTGCCCCGGCTTCGGTATCTTGACGACACCTTCGGTGGTGTATTTCGCAACCGGTATTCAAGTGCCGCCGCCACGGCCGAGCTGATTGCAGATGCCGATATGGTGGTGGGCGCTGTGCTGATCCCGGGGGCGGCAGCGCCCAAACTGGTGACGCGCGAACAGCTTGGGATTATGAAACCGGGCGCCACAATTGTGGATGTGGCCATCGACCAGGGCGGGTGTTTCGAGACGTCGCGCGCCACAACCCACGAAGACCCGATCTATGATGTTGATGGTATCATGCACTATTGCGTCGCCAATATGCCGGGCGCAGTTGCGCGCACATCAACCATCGCGCTGACCAATGCGACGATGCCTTATCTGCTTGATCTGGCGAACAAAGGTTGGCGGCAAGCCTGTCAGGAAGATCCGCATCTTCTGAACGGGCTGAACGTGCATGCCGGCCAATTGACCTATTATGCGGTCGGCAAAGCTTTGGGGCTGGATGTGATCGTGCCCAATCTTGCGATCAAACAATAAGAAAAGGCCGGGTCGCTGGACCCGGCCTTTTCCCTGATTTCCGTCGCGATTAACGGGCTTTGAGCGCGTCGCGAATTTCTGTCAGCAGGTCTTCCTGCGTAGGGCCTGCTGGCTCTTCTGGTGCTTCTTCTTCAGCGGCTTTGACGCGGTTGACCATTTTGACCAGCATGAAAACCACGAACGCAATGATCAAGAAGTTGATCAGCGCCATGATGAAGTTACCATATGCGAATACAGCCGCATCTGGACCATCGCCCAACGCGACACCAAGACCCGAGAAGTCGATACCGCCCATGAACAGGCTGATGATCGGATTGACCAGATCATCCACAAGCGATGTCACGATCGCAGTGAAAGCCGCACCAATGATGATACCGACGGCCATGTCCATGACATTGCCTTTGGCGATAAAGTCTTTGAATTCCTGAAGCATTTGTTCCCTCGTCCTTCTGCCTTTGATTTAGGCTATTACTTCCCTGCACATGGGCTAGCACAAAAGAGGGAAAAAACAATAGGGTGTTTCAAGTTTGGAAACGATCCTATGCCGGAAGCGCACCTGACAAAACATATCGCAGAATTTCAACCACTTGCCCGGGCTGCTCTGCCACAGCCAATGCAGCACCATGCACTTCTTTCAAGGCATGCCCATGTTCCGGCGGGTTAAGAACGATCAAAGATTTGCCTAATGCGGCGGCATAGCCCGCATCAAAAGCGGCGTTCCATTGCTTGTATTCGGTACCAAATCGCACCACGACAATGTCCGCATTTTCAAGACCATGCCGTGTTCGGATGGCATTCAGCTTGGCGCCTTTGTGATCGTGCCAGAATTTACTGGGCTCGTTGCCCAGGATCGCAACTCCGCAATCATCCGAGGCCGCGTGATCGGTGACGGGCGAAGAAAAGACAACGTCCAGCCCTTTGGACCCGTCGACGATCTGTTCGCGCCAATCGGTGTGGATTTCACCCGAAAGATAGATTTTCAACGTCACGTTTCATTCCTTTCCTGCTGTTCCCCAAACCTAGCTGCGCGATGTGCAAGCTCAAGATCAATGCACAGAATAGCTTACGGAAATTGTGGATTTGCCCCGCGCCAAACCCGGCTATGATGCTGTGGAACCATGAAATGAAAGGTCCCTTATGCAAACCCTTGCGTCGCATCCCGTAGCGCAACGTTGGACGCCTTCGCGTCCTGATGTGCTTCAGCTTTATTCATTCCCGACGCCCAATGGCGTCAAAATCTCGATTGCACTGGAAGAAATGGGGCTGGATTACGAGCCACATCTGGTGACTTTGGCTGATGCGGATGTCAAAAGCGCTGCCTTTTTATCGTTGAATCCAAACAATAAAATTCCCGCAATCATTGACCCGAATGGCCCTGATGGCAAGACGATCGAGCTTTGGGAATCGGGTGCAATCCTGATTTATCTTGCCGAAAAGACCGGACAACTGATGCCGCAAGGGTCCGCGAAATACGAGGTGCTCAAATGGTTGATGTTCCAGATGGGTGGGCTTGGGCCGATGTTCGGGCAAATGGGATTCTTTGTGAAATTTGCCGGAAAGGACATTGAAGACCCACGCCCACGCGAGCGCTATGTTACTGAAGCCAAACGGCTTTTAAACGTTCTCGAAGGGTCGCTAGAGGGGCGCGACTGGATTGCCGGTGATTATTCCATTGCCGACATCGCCATTGCCCCTTGGGTTCGGGCGTTAAATTTCTATGAAGCGAAAGACCTGGTCGGCTGGAACGACCTGCGCAACGTTCCGGCCTATCTGGACCGGTTTCTGGAACGGCCCGCCGTTGAAAAAGGGTTGAATATCCCACCCCGGCCTTAAGCGTTTCGCGGGGAATGGCCTGCCGTTCCCCGCGTTTTTCAAAAGCGTTTTCAGCCTGTTAGCCGCGCAATACGCCGCCTGTGGCTTTGCCGACCTTTTCGACAATCACTCGGCCGACGGCGTCGATATCATCGTCGGTCAGCGTTTTGTCCGATGGCTGCATGCGCACGGTAATTGCTAATGACTTCTTACCCTCGCCCAGCGAACCGCCGACAAATTCATCAAAAACGCGGACTTCTTCGATCAGCGCCTTGTCGGCGCCCTGGGCTGCGTTAACCACTGTGATGGCTTCGACATTTGCGTCCAGCACAAAGGCAAAGTCACGCTCGACCGCTTGTAAGTCACTGATTTTCAACGCATCCCGCGTAGCGCTGGCTTTCTTGGGCGTTGGAATTGCGTTGATATGAATGGCAAAAGCGACGGCTGGGCCTTTGACGTCAAGCGCTTTCAGAACCTTTGGATGCAGTTCGCCAAACGCCGCCAGTGTGATTTTCGGGCCAAGCGTCATGCGGGCTGAACGGCCTGGGTGCCACCACGCTTTTGCGGGGCGTTGGAACTGAATTTTTGCTGGTGCGCCAAGGGCTTGGAGGATGGCTTCGGCATCGGCGCGGGCATCGAACAGGTCTATATTGCGCCGGCTTCCGTGGACATCCTTGCGCGAGGTTGCCCCGATTTTGAGGCCGGTGACCAGAACTTCGTGTTCGTCGGGTTCGCCACCGTGGAACACTGCGCCGACTTCGAACAGGTTTAAGTTATTGATTCCACGGGCTTGATTCCGCGCTGCGGCTTGCAAGAGACCCGGCAAATGCGAGGGGCGCATATGGGTCATGTCCTGGCTGATCGGGTTTGCGACGCGTCTTGATTCGTCGCCGCCACCGAAAAGTTCAGCGGACGCCTGATCAATGAATGAGTAAGTTACGCATTCGTTATAGCCCAGTGCGGCGGCCATGCGGCGGGCGATTTGTTCGCGTTTCTGGCCCTGGGTCAGGATGGGTTTTGGCACGCCTGTCGTCATGCGCGGCATCGGTTTGGGTTCGAGATTGGTGAGCGACGCGATGCGCGCGACCTCTTCGACCAGGTCTGCTTCGCCTTTCACATCCGGGCGCCAGCTGGGAGGGGTCGCCATGTCGCCGTCGAGCGTGAAGCCAAGGCTTTCCAGCGTCGCGCGTTGGGTTTCAGCCGGGATGTCCATGCCGACAAGCGATGAACAACGGGCGGTGTCCAGTTTATAGGCGCGCGTCGTGTCGGGGGCTTCGCCGGCCTGCACCACATGGGACGCTTCGCCGCCGCAAAGTTCGAGGATCATCTGCGTAGCCGCTTCCAAACCGGGGAGCGTGAAGGCCGGATCGACACCCCGTTCAAACCGGTATTTGGCGTCGGAATTGATTTTCAATTTGCGGCCCGTGTGGGCGATGGTGATCGGGTCCCAATAGGCGGATTCAACGAAGACGTTGACGGTATCGTCCGTGCAACCCGTTGATGCGCCACCCATAACGCCCGCGATACTTTCAGCCGCGTGGTCGTCGGAAATGATCATCATGCCGGGTTCAAACGTGTAGTCCTTGTCATCCAGCGCGGTCAGGGTTTCGCCGCCTGTTGCACGGTGGACGCGCAGGTTGCCCTGCACCTTGTCGGCGTCAAAAACATGCAGCGGGCGATTGCGGTCGAAGGTGAAGAAATTGGTGATATCGACCAGCGCGCTGATTGGGCGAAGGCCGATGGCCTTGAGCCGCTGTTGCAGCCATTCGGGGCTGGGCCCGTTTTTCACGCCTTTGATCAGACGGCCGGTAAAATGAGGGGCCCCGTCGAGCGTATCGTCGTCGATGGAAATACCGATGGGGCTGTCGAAGGAGCCGGGGACGGGTTGGGGCGCTTGGCTGATCAGTTTGCCCAAACCACGGGCGGCGAGATCACGCGCGATGCCTTCGACGCCCAACGCGTCTTGCCGGTTGGGCGTGATGGCGATTTCGAT
>CALDUK010000004.1 GCA_937924905.1 uncultured Paracoccaceae bacterium
TAAAGCGTGTTGTCGAGATCGAACACCCAAGTCGTGATGTGGGCAAAGGCGTCTTTGGTCATGGTGTCGGTGTAGAGAGGCGGCGGGCGTTCTGCAAACCTATGTTTCAGAAAATCCGTTGCAATCGGGTGAGCCGCCTCGCTAGTTTGGCGCGACGGAGGGTGAATATGCCAGACACGCGCGCGGGCCAGACAGATGCCTATCAGTTGATTTTGGGGGCCATTGACAGTGGCAGCTATCGCCCGGGCGACCGTTTGGTGGAAAGTGAGCTGGCCGAACGGTTCGGCGTGTCGCGCACACCGATCCGCGAAGCGTTGCAGCGGTTGGAAACCCAGTCACTTTTGGCGCGCGACGGGCGGTCGCTTGTGGTGGCGTCGCTTGATCACAACCAAATGGCCGAGCTGTACGTTGTGCGGTCAGAACTTGAAGCGCTGGCAGCGCGTCTTGCCGCGCGGCACGCGACGGAAGAAGAAGTACGTCTTTTGCAGCAGATGGTGGATGAAGATCGCGCGTTGGTGGATGATCCGGGCGCGCTGGCCCGCACCAACCGGCGCTTTCATCGGCAGGTGCATCTGGCTTCGCACAATCGCTATCTGGTGCAGCAGCTTGACCTTGTCTATCGGTCGATGGCTCTGATGGCGACAACATCCTTAGCGGCAGAAGGACGGAGCGCCGTTGCGGTAGAAGAACACGCATCCGTCGTGGATGCGATTGCGCACGGCGATGGGGCTGCGGCCTATGACGTGTTGAAAGGCCATATCAGCCGCGCCTTCGAAGCACGCCTAAGGCAAGATGCCGACGATGCCGCGAAAGGCGATCTGTGATCGCTTGCTTCAGACGGGTTTGGCACTGATCCTGGGGGCGCCTGGTTTTGCGCCCTCAGTTTTGCCATGGCTGGTTTTGTCCCAATAGAATGGCTTTACAACCAACTCGATCGCGCCTTTCCAGGATGCAATCGCAGCCAGCGGGAAGTACAGATTTAGCAGTGGTACCCATTTGATTAACCAGCGGTGACCGGGGCGCGCGACAGCGGTTGCGGCCAGCACCATTGTCGCCAGACCGGACAGCAGAAACAGGCTGCTGATCACGATGACCACGGACCATGGGGCATGGGTGACAAACGGATGCGTATACCCAAACAGCACCAGCCAGAAGGACCATAGAAACGGGGCCAAAAGAAATTGGCTGAGCGTGCCAAGAAAAAGGATCTGCACGCCAAGAAACCGCGCCAAGCCCAAATCGCCCATGAGACCAAGCGGGTCGCGCATATGCACAGCCCATGTCATTGCATAGCCTTTGATCCAGCGCGAACGCTGGCGCACCCATGTAGGGATCGTTGCTGTCGCCTCTTCTTGGGTGACCGTTGGCAAGAAGGCGCATCGATACCCGCGTCGATAAAGCCGTAATCCTAATTCCGCGTCTTCGGTCACATTATGCGCGTCCCAACGCCCCAAAGATTCCAGTGCATTCCGGCGGAAAAACACAGTGGTCCCGCCCAGCGGCACAACGGCCCCCATTTTTTCCAAACCCGGCAGAATAACGCGAAACCAAATGGCATAGTCGATTGTGAAACAGCGCGTTATCCAGTTTCTTGAGGCGTTGTAGAAATCGAGAATGCCTTGAACGCAGGCCACGTTTTCCGGCAGGCCTTCGAACGCGCGCACGACGTCGTTCAGCTGATCCGGCGCGGGCGCGTCTTCGGCGTCGTAAATGCCGACAATATCGCCTTGCAGGAAATCTAGCGCATAGTTCATTGCGCGCGGTTTGGTCCTGAGATGCCCGTCGGGGACGCGGATCACACGGAACCAATTTGGCAATCTGGCGGTGCTGAGCGCGCGTTCGGTGTCGGTATCGCTCCACTCAAGAATAAGGCAAATTTCAAGTCGCTCGCGCGGGTAATCAAGCCGCGATAGCCGGTTGATCAGGCGCTGGGCGATGTCGCGTTCCTTGAAAAGTGGCACAAGAAGTGAAATGCGCGGCAATTGATTGGCCGCGCGCAAATTCGGGCTGCCCCTTTGATGGGTCTTCGCAAGGCATCGTGCATGTCGAAACTGTACGATTGCCGCCATCGTTCGAAGCCCGGTCACCGCCAGCAGGGTTGTGACAGCCCAGATTGTGACCGCCCAAGTGACAAGATGCGGCGCGGCGATAGCCGCAAACAGGGCAAGGCCGACAAACAGGGCGATGCCCACCGCGAACCTTTTGCCAGACCAGGTGCGACAACTTTCGCGCGCTGGCGCGCGCGCTTCGGCCCGGCATGCCAGTGTGGCCGAGCGCATTGTCAGGATTTCGTCTTCGATTGCTTCAGGGGGTGCAATCCGCGCCACAACGGGGCCGAAAAGTGCGCGCAGATGTGCTTCCATCCGATGAAAATCAGCAATGGATGGAACCGCAATCGGCCTGATCGCACCGTAAGATCCCAAAGGCAGAACATGGTTTCGCAGGGCGGTTTCCAATCCCAAACGATCAAGCGCGCGCGCATCGGATCGCTTGCGAAGCGTGTCCGGCTGATCGCAGCGTGCAGACGGTGACAGCAGTAAGGGGGCGGGCGAGGACTGGGGAAGCACGGCACATTCACCAAAGCAAACAGGACGCGTCTGTTTACCGTTCGCTAGGTTAATGCGGGCTTAAGCCCTGCGGCGCGCCCGGATTTCGGCCGGGCGCGTCGTTGTAATGGCGGGTCAGCCGCGGTTCATACGGTTTTCTATAAGATCATCGACAACCTCGGGCTCGGCCAGGGTTGAGGTGTCCCCAAGCGCGCCAAAATCGTCTTCTGCAATCTTTCGCAAAATGCGCCGCATGATCTTGCCCGACCGGGTCTTTGGCAATCCGGGCGCCCATTGGATCAGATCGGGTTTTGCAATTGGCCCAATCTCGGAACGGACCCAAGTTTCAAGCTCTTTGCGCAGGTCGTCCGAAGGGGTTTCGCCACCCATCAGCGTGACATAGGCATAGATACCCTGACCCTTGATGTCGTGTGGATAGCCGACAACCGCAGCCTCGGCGACTTTTTCATGGGCGACAAGCGCGCTTTCTACTTCGGCAGTGCCCATCCGGTGGCCGCTGACATTGATCACATCATCGACGCGTCCGGTGATCCAATAATACCCGTCTGCGTCGCGCCGACAGCCATCACCGGTGAAGTAGTAGTTCTTGTAGTCGGCGAAATATGTCTTTTCGAACCGTTCGTGATCGCCCCAAACCGTGCGCATCTGGCCTGGCCAACTGTCTTTTATGCAAAGAACACCTTCGGCTTCGGTTGTGGTGATTTCTTCGCCTGATTGCGGTTCAAGAACAACGGGTTGCACGCCAAAGAAGGGCAGGGTGCAGGACCCTGGCTTGGTGGGCGTGGCCCCCGGCAGCGGTGTCATCAGATGGCCACCTGTTTCGGTTTGCCACCATGTATCGACAATCGGAACGTTCCCTTTGCCGACAATTTCGTTGTACCAGTTCCAGGCCTCGGGGTTTATCGGTTCGCCGACAGTGCCAAGCACCTTGAGGTCAGACAAGTCATACTTCGTGACAAACTCCGGGCCCTTGCCCATCAAGGCGCGGATCGCCGTCGGCGCGGTGTAGAACTGGTTCACCTTGTGCTTTTCGCAAACCGCCCAGAACCGGCCAGCATCGGGATAGGTCGGCACGCCTTCGAACATTACCGTGGTCGCACCATTGGCCAGCGGGCCGTAGACAATATAGCTATGCCCGGTGACCCAGCCGACATCGGCGGTGCACCAAAAAATGTCGCCGTCGTGATAGTCGAACGTGTATTGATGTGTCATGGACGCGTAGACGATGTAGCCGCCCGTGCTGTGAACCACGCCTTTTGGCGCGCCGGTTGACCCCGAGGTGTACAGGATGAAAAGTGGGTCTTCCGCGGTCATCTCTTCTGCCGGGCAATCGTCCGAGACGTCTGCGCCGATCTCATGCAGCCAATGGTCACGGCCTGTGACCATGGCAACGTCGCCGCCGGTACGTTGGACGACCAGCATTTGCGTGTTTGTCGTGATCTTCTCAAAGGCCTTGTCGGCGTTGACCTTCAAGGGCGTGTTTCGCCCGCCGCGCGGAGCCTCGTCGGCCGTGATCACGACCTTTGCCTCTGACCCGTCCACGCGCGCGGCAAGTGCATCGGGCGAAAAGCCTGCGAAGACAATGGAATGGATCGCCCCTATTCGGGCCGACGCCAACATGGCATAGGCGGCTTCAGGGATCATGGGCATATACAGGACAACACGGTCGCCTTTGCCGACGCCCATTTTCTTCAGGACATTGGCGAATTTCGACACTTCTGCATGCAGTTCTTTATAGGTGATGTGTCGGGCATTATCGTTCGGGTTGTCGGGTTCCCAGATGATGGCCGTCTGATTGCCGCGCGTGGCGATATGGCGGTCAATGCAGTTCACCGAAACGTTCAGCGTGCCGTCTTCGAACCAGCGAATGCCCACGTTGCCAGGCGCAAAAGATGTGTTCTTCACCCGCGTATAGGGTTTGATCCAGTCGATGCGACGTCCGTGGTCGCCCCAAAAGGCCTCGGGATCTTCGATCGAAGCTTTGTACATCGCTTGATATTGCGTCTGATCGACATGCGCATTGTTGGCCATATCTTTGTCAGGCCAATACTTCCCATCACGCTGGTCCAGCATGGTGTGTCCCCCTCGGTTCTTTTTGGTCGGCTTAGATCGCCAGGTATCTTGCGCGCAGCGCTTCGTCTTCCAGGACTTTTTGCGCGGAATCGTCATAAACCACTTGTCCGGTGTCCAGGATCACCGCGCGGTCGGCCAGTTTAAGTGCCGCGACGGCGTTTTGTTCGACAATGATCGTGGTGATGCCTTGGTCGCGAATATAGTTCAGAGTTTTCGCGATTTCCTGAACGATCACGGGGGCCAGCCCTTCGTAAGGTTCGTCCAGAAGCAACACTTTGATGTCACGGGCCAGCGCGCGGGCGATGGCAAGCATTTGCTGTTCGCCACCAGAAAGCGTCGAGCCATCCTGAGTGCGGCGTTCGCCCAGACGCGGGAAAAGTTCGTAGATGCGTTCAAGCGACCATCCAATGGGCGGGGCGATTTGTGCCAGCTTCAGGTTTTCCTCAACCGTCAGGCCCTGAATGATCCGTCGGTCTTCCGGAACCAAAGCGATGCCTTCTTGCGCCGCTTCATAGCTGGTCATTTTGTGCAAAGGCTTGTGGTCCAGCCAGATCTCGCCGTGGCGCAGCTCGGGGCTGTCCATGCGCGCAATGGTGCGCAAGGTGGTTGTCTTGCCCGCGCCGTTCCTGCCAAGAAGGGCAATGATTTCACCTTCGTGGACGTTAAAGCTGACATCCTGAACGATATAGCTTTCACCGTAATAGGATTCGATATTCCAAATGCTCAGAAAGGTCGGGGCAGTGGCCGCGTTGTTGGCGCGTTTGTCGAAAGGTTTGTCGTCGAGCATGTCATTTCCTCCTTCAGGCATACGAAAACACCCGTTTTCGCTGCGATCTTCTGCGCAGAAAATCGCGCCTTAATATGCGGCTTCGCCGAGATAGGCTTCCTGGACCTTAGGGTTGCCTTTGATGTTGTCCGGCGTGTCTTCGACCAGAGGCGTCCCTTGCGCCAGAACGGTGATCCGTTCGGCCAGACTGAACACCACATGCATGTCATGTTCGATGATCGCCATGGTGATGTCGCGCTTTTCGTTGATCTCTTTCAACAGATCGATGGTGTTGTTTGTATCCGCGCGCGCCATGCCCGCGGTCGGTTCATCCAACAACAAAAGCCGAGGTTCCTGCACCAGACACATCGCCATTTCCAGCCGGCGCTTGTCCCCCCGCGACATCGCCGCCGAGCTCATGTCTTTCTTATCGGCCATATTGACGTCTTCAAGGGTGTGCAGGGCCCGGTCTATCAGTTCCTTCTCGTGGCTGAACTGTTCAAAGGCATGCATCCGGAACGACCCGTCGCGCTTTGCAAAACATGGGATCATCATGTTTTCCAACACGCTTAAGTCGCCAAAGATCTCGGGCGTTTGAAACACGCGCGAGATGCCCATCTGGTTGATCTCGTGCGGCTTTCGTCCCAGCACGGATTGGCCGTCAAACATGACGCTGCCGGTGTCCGGGATCAGCTTGCCGACCAAACAATTCAGCAAGGTTGATTTGCCCGCACCGTTTGGCCCGATGATGGCGTGAACTGTGTTTTCATGGACTGAAAGGTTCACATCCGATAGGGCAGCCAGACCGCCGAACCGTTTACCGACACCTTTGACTTCAAGGATTGCCATTGGGTTTGCTCCTTATTCCGCGGGTGTCTTGGCGGCCGCGTCTGCGGCGCTATCGGTGCGCTTCTTGCGCCGGAAGATACGCGCAATGCGCTGTCCGCCTTCGACAAGGCCACCCGGCAAGAAAATGACAACCAGCATAAACACGATGCCCAACGTCAGGTGCCAGCCTTTGCCGATGAACGGATGGATCAGATAGACTAGGGCGTTCTCCAGACCGTCCGGCAGGAAGGCAAACCACTGGTGAAGAATTGCGTCGTTGATCTTGGACAGGATGTTTTCCATGTACTTGATCAAGCCTGCGCCCAAAACCGGGCCGATCAATGTGCCGACACCGCCCAGAATGGCCATCAGAACAACTTCACCCGAGGCGGTCCAGAACATGCGTTCAGGCCCCACCTGGGTGTCCATCGCCACCATCAGACCACCGGCAAGACCGGCATACATGCCCGAGATGACGAACGCCGCCAGTGTATAAGGTTTGGAGTTCAGTCCGGTAAAGTTCATGCGCTGCTGGTTCGATTTCACAGCCCGCAGCATCATGCCAAAAGGCGACCTGAATATGCGGATCGACATGTAAAAGGCCAACAGCATGACGACAGCCGCGATATAATAGCCAGAGTTGAAGGTGAAAAGCCAACCGCCAACTTCCATCTCATAGGACGCACGCATGTCCAAGCCAAAGAGATTGGCGCGTCCGATTTCGCCGTCGGCGAGGTTCGACAGAAGCGGCCGGTCGGTTGGCTTGATCTGCAGGCCGGTTTCGCCGCCGGTGATCGGAGTCAGAACCGAATAGGCCAGCGCATAGCTCATCTGTGCGAAGGCCAGTGTCAGGATCGAGAAATAGATGCCCGAACGGCGCAACGATATAAACCCGACGGCCAATGCAAACAGCCCTGCAAAGATCACTGACATGATGATCGCTGGAATGATGTTCAGCGACAGCAGTTTCATCATCCAGATGGCGGCATATGAGCCGACGCCCAGAAACGCCGCATGCCCGAAGGACAGATAACCGGTCAGACCGAACAGGATGTTGAACCCGATGGCGAAAATGCCAAAGATCACAAAGCGCTGCATCAGGTCTGGATAACCTGCATTGAACTGCGCCAGGTCCGAGCCTTCTGGGAACGGGTTCAGAATAAACGGCGCAAGAAGCGTCAGCACCGCGACGATGAGAAGTAGGGAGGTGTCTTTTGCGTTGAGACCAAACATTTCTTATTCCTCCATCACGCCTTTGCGGCCCATCAGGCCACGGGGACGGGTCAGTAGAATGACAATGGCGACCAGATAGATGATGATCTGGTTGATGCCAGGGATCAGGTCGATGACCACGCCCAGCGAGGCAAAGCTTTCAAGCACACCCAACAGGAAGCCAGCCAGCACCGCACCCGGCAGGGACCCCATCCCGCCCACAACAACGACGACGAAGCTGAGAACAAGGAAGTCCATGCCCATGTGGTAATTGGGTGAGTTGATCGGCGTATACATGACGCCCGCCAAGCCTGCGACACAGGCCGCGATGGCGAACATCACAGTGAAACGCTTGTCGATATTGATACCCAGCATGCCGACCGTTTCGCGGTCAGCCATGCCTGCGCGCACGACCATACCAAAAGTGGTGAACTGCAAAAACGCAAAGACGGCAGCTATGACGGACATCGCAAAGGCGAAATAGATCAGGCGCCAGTACGGATAGATGATTGTGTTGGGGTCCAGCCCGATGAACGCGCCAAAATCGAACGATCCGGTGAACGCCGGGGGCGCCGGTGTCGGTATGGGATTTGCGCCGTAGAACGCCTTGATGATTTCCTGAAGAACAATCGCAAGACCAAAGGTCACAAGGATCTGGTCTGCATGAGGGCGTTTGTAAAAATGCTTGATCAGCCCGCGTTCCATAATCACGCCGACCAGCGCCATAACGGGAATAGCAAACAGGATGGCCAAAGGGACCGACCATTCAATGATGGTCTGACCGGCGGCGGGGCCGAACCAGTCGTGCACATAAGGCACATCAACTTTCAGAGGATTGCCAAGAAAATCCTTCTGCGTTTCATCCACAATCTGGTGGCTGAGGCTCAGCAAACGCTGCAACGTGACCGCACAGAATGCGCCGATCATGAAAAGCGCGCCATGCGCAAAGTTGACGACACCCAGCGTGCCGAAAATCAAGGTCAGCCCCAGGGCGATCAGCGCGTAGGCGCTGCCCTTGTCGAGGCCGTTCAGGAATTGAAGGATGATGGCGTCCATGGTTTTCCCACCTGGTCTGGATTGGGTCCTGCACAGCATGCAGGCGGTTTCTGCCCTAGGGCAGTGGGGTGTGCCGGGCAAGCAAGCTTGCCCGGCAAAGTGTCAGATCAAGCGCCCGGGTTACACGACCCAAGCGTTGCTTCTGCACCGCCCATCTGTGGGTGGTCGGGCGCGTAAGTCACCTGAGACACCGGGGTCACTTCGACGATTTCAAGAAGGTCGAATTCCGATGTCGGGTTTTCCTTGCCCCGCACGACCAGCACGTCTTTGAAGCACTGGTGGTCTGCACCGCGGTACAGCGTCTTGCCGTTGCCCAGACCGTCGAACTCGAAGTCTTCCAACGCTTCGGCAACTGCACATGGGTTGAACGACCCGGCGCGGTTCACGGCGTCTGCATAAAGCAGCGTCTGGCAATACACGGTGTGTGCGGCCTGCGACGGCGGGAAGCCGTACTTGGTGCCGAACGATTTTGTGAACGCCTGGCTGCCTGCGTCTGGCAGAGACCAGTGCCAGTTTGTCGAACCAAAGATGCCTTTAACGTTGGCACCTGCACCACGTGCCATCAGGCGCGAGTACAGCGGCACGACAATCTCAAAGTCTTTGCCGTTTGCGGTCTTCTCACGCAGGCCGAACTGAACAGCAGATGTCAGCGAGTTGATCATGTTGCCGCCGTAGTGGTTCAAAACCAGAACGTCCGCATCTGTCTGCAGAACCGGTGCGATGTAGGACGAGAAGTCGGTCTGCGTCAGCGGCGTTTTCACGGCGTTGACGGTTTCCCAACCCATAGCCTCGGTCGCTTGAACAACGGCTTCTTCGGTTGTGTAACCCCAATTGTAGTCGGCGGTCAGGTGATAGGCTTTGCGGTCCTTGCCATAGTTGGCGGCCAGAACCGGTGCCAGTGCAGCACCCGACATGTACGAGTTAAAGAAGTGACGGAAGCCGTTGGCTTTCCGATCTTTACCGGTTGTGTCGTTCGAATGCGTCAGACCAGCCATGAAGATGATGCCGGCTTCTTGGCACAAGGCCTGCACAGCAACAGCCACACCCGACGAAGACCCACCGGTGATCATGATGGCACCGTCTTTTTCGATCATCGACTTGGCCGATGCGCGGGCCGCGTCAGACTTGGTCTGCGTGTCGCCTGTGACGTATTCGACTTTCTTGCCGAGGATACCATTGCCTTCCAGCGTCTTCGACGAAAACGTCGGGATCATCCCGCCGTCGCCACCGCCGTTCAGATGTTCAACGGCCAGCTCATAAGCGCGCAGTTCGTCCGCGCCTTCGTCGGCATAGGGGCCGGTCTGCGGCACGTTGAAACCCAGTGTGACTGTGTCGCCCTGCGGTGCGTTCATGAAACCGGTGTGGCTGCCAGCCCAAACGGCACCAGTGAAAATCGTCGGCGTCGCAAGACCGGCGGCACCGGCTTTCAGGACGCGACGGCGCGTGAGATCGCTTTTTGACATGTAATTCCTCCCATAAGCGTTCTTGACCGGTGTTCAGGCTCCTCCCCAACGCCGATCTGCCTTTTTACAAGGTACCATGATTATCGTGGGGCAAAGATAAAGATTGCAACAAGTCAAACGCTGCGTTGAATTTTTTTGTAAACTTTTGGACAAAAATTTTGTATATATTGTAAATTAGTTTTCTGCGCGGCGCAGAAATGGTTTGAAACCTAGGGCTTTTTCTTGGCAACACGTCTTCTCATTGGCGCACGCATCCGTTCGTTTCGAATGGAAAAGGACATCAAGCAGGCCGAACTTGCGCAACGATGCAGCATTTCGGCAAGCTATCTTAACCTGATTGAGCACAATCGTCGAAAGATCGGCGGAGGGCTTTTGCTGAAAATCGCGCAGGCGCTTGACGTGGATCCGGCCATGTTCAGCGAAACGGCAGAAGTTGAACTGGCCCGGTCGCTGGAAGCCGCGGCCTCTGCCTTTTCATTCACTAACCCCGAACGCGACCGCGCGCAGGAACTGGCGGGCCGGTTCCCCGGTTGGGCGCGATTGATCTTTGCGCAACAGGCCGAACTGGGACGATTGCAACAAGTGGTCGAACGTCTGGGCGACCGGTTGACCCACGACCCGTTTCTGTCGGCGTCGATGCACAATGTCTTGTCCAGCGTGACGGCCATCCGTTCGGCCAGCGCCATTCTGGCGAATGGTGGCGAAATCGAACCGGAATGGGAAGCGCGGTTTCATCGCAATATCTTCGAAGACAGTCAGCGTTTAACCGACGCGACCGAAACGCTTGTGCGGTATCTCGACAATGAGAATGGCCCTGCCGAAGGCAGCCTGCCGCAGGACGAGCTTGACGCCTGGCTGGCCAATCAAGGATGGCGGATTGAGGCTTTGGAGCGCGAACCTGCTGCGCAACTGGACACCATCCTAGACGCCGCCGACGATCTTACGACCGCCGCCGCGCGCGACATCGCCGCCAGCTTTTTGCGGCGGTACCAGGATGATGTGCGGCTTTTGCCTGAAGCCTCTCTTTTAAGCGCGTTGTCAGAAACGCAGGATGCGCTGCAACTGGCTGCAAATTTTGCCTTGCCGCTTCCCGTCATCTTTCGGCGCCTGGCAACTGTTTCCAAAGACAGTCTGCCCGAGGGCAATCCCTTTGGACTGGTCGCCTGCGACGGGTCAGGCACATTGACAGTGCGCAAGCCGCTGCCTGAATTCACCCTGCCGCGCTATGGCGCGTGCTGCCCGTTTTGGCCACTGTTTCAATCGCTTCAAACCCCGCTTACGCCCGTGATGCAGATCGTTGCCCTAAGCGGACAGGACAAAGCCGATTTTCGCACAATCGCATTTGCGGAAAAGTCATACCCACTTGGCTGGGATGGTCCGGCGACATTGCAAGCCTGGATGTTATTCCAACCCGTGATCGAACCAGATGCGTCGCGCTTGCGGGTCGGCATATCTTGCCGGGTCTGTGCCGAGCAAAACTGTGTCGCGCGGCGCGAACCGTCCGTCTTTGCCTGACCGCCATGGTCTTTGACACGGTCGACGCCATCCGCAATAGTGATCCAAATCCACATCGTCATCCAAGGGAGGGGATCGGCGGTGACAAACAAACGTGTCCTTTTGATCGAGGACGAACCTAACATCATCGAAGCCATTCGCTTCATTCTGTCCAGGGATGGTTGGCGGGTCGATACCCATTCCGATGGCAGCACAGCGCTGGACGCTATACGGGCGCGTGTGCCTGATCTCGTGATCCTTGATGTCATGCTTCCCAACAAGTCTGGCTATGACATTCTTTGCGAACTTCGGGAAACCACCGATGTGCAAGACGTGCCGGTCTTGATGCTGACGGCGCGCGGCCAAAAGAAAGACCGCGAACTGGCCGAACGTCTGGGGGTTTCCAAATTCATGACAAAACCGTTTTCAAACGGTGAAATCCTGTCGACCGTGCGCGAGCTGGCCGGTTAATGGAAAAACCGGGCCAACCCCTGTTTCTTGCGCGCGCCAGCTATCGCAGACGCCGGGTTGCCGACGCCGCGCGTCTGGTGCCGTTCTTTGGGGTGATCCTTTTGTTGCTGCCGGGGCTTTGGACGACGACAGCAGGCTCGATGATCTATATCTTCACTGTCTGGGCCGTCTTGATCCTTGCCATCGGCGCGCTGTCCAGCCGGTTGCGCGGCATCACCGAGGCTGACCAAGAAGCCTCCGAGCCGCGGCGTGATCGCCCCCCGGACGGCTGACTGGCATGTCGTTTAACCTTCTCGCAACGATCTGTCTGGCCTATGTGGCTGTTCTGTTTGCCTTTGCCTTTTGGGCCGATCAGCGGGCGGCGTCCGGGCGCGTTGGCTGGCTGGCTTCGCCTTTGATCTACACACTTTCGTTGTCGATCTATTGCACAGCTTGGACGTTCTATGGTGCTGTTGGCTATGCCGCGCGGTCGGGCATGGAATTTGTCACAATCTATCTGGGTCCAACACTGGTGATGGTCGGCTGGTGGGTTTTGCTGCGCCGTCTGGTTCGGATCGGGCGGTCACAACGTATCACGTCGATCGCGGACTTCATCTCGTCGCGCTATGGCAAGTCGAACATGCTGGGGGTTCTTGTGACCTTGCTCGCGGTGGTGGGCACCACGCCTTACATCGCGCTGCAATTGCAATCGGTCACACTAAGCTTCGACGTCTTTTCGTCGACACCGGGCGATAATCTACGCGAGATCGCCTTTATCGTGGCTATCGGATTGGCCGCTTTTACGATTGTGTTCGGCACACGCAATCTGGATGTGAACGCCCATCACCACGGGGTTGTCATTGCCATTGCAGTCGAAGCGATTGTCAAACTGGTTGCTCTTCTCGCGGTCGGCATATTCGTGGTCTTCATGCTGGCAGGTGGCCCTGGGCCAATGCTGGATGTCATCGCGGCGTCACCGATTGCAGAGCAGACCATCCAACCCGAACGCTGGACGGTGTTGATCGGTTTGTCAGCCATGGCGTTCCTGTGCTTGCCCCGCATGTTTCAGGTCATGGTGGTCGAAAATTCGGACGAACGGCACCTGGCAACGGCAAGCTGGGCGTTTCCGCTGTATCTCTTTTTGATGAGCCTTTTTGTGCTGCCCATCGCGGCCGTTGGTTTGAATGTTCTGCCAGACGGGGCCAATCCTGACCTGTTCGTGCTGACGTTGCCGCTTGAATTTGATCGCGACATGTTGGCCATGCTGGCGTTTCTTGGCGGGTTCTCGTCCGCCACATCAATGGTCATTGTCGCCGCCTTGGCCGTGTCCACCATGGTCTCAAACCACATCGTCATGCCGATCTGGCTTAGTCGCCAACAAGGCGGCGCGACAGTGTCAGGCGATGTGCGCAAGGTCGTAATGGTCTCGCGGCGCATTTCGATCGCGGCGTTGCTGGCGCTTGGATATCTCTATTTCGTCTATTCCGGCGGAAGCGGTGCGCTGGCGGCCATTGGCCTGATCGCGTTCACCGGCATGGCGCAGGTCATCCCGGCCTTGATCGGCGGATTGTTCTGGCGGGGTGGTACACGCGTCGGGGCCGCGGCAGGAATTGGGGTCGGCTTTGCCGTTTGGCTTTGGTGTTCGTTCCTGCCCAGCTTCGGCGATGCCAGCCTGATCCCGGCCAGCGTTTTCGCCAACGGGCCTTTTGGACTGAGCTTTCTGCGGCCTCAGGCGCTGTTTGGGATTGAAGGGCTTGATCCCTTGGTGCATGCGGTTTTCTGGTCGCTTCTTCTGAACACGGTCGCGTTCTGCTTCTTTTCGCTGCTCAGCTTTCCGTCGCCACTGGAACGCTTGCAGGGCGCGGCTTATGTCAATGTCTTCCGTTATACGGAAACGGCCCCCGGATGGTCAGGCGGCGGGGCCGAGGCGGAAGACCTTTTGGTCATGTCGCAGCGCATTCTTGGGGCCGGCGAAGCGCAAACGCTGTTCACCGGCGAGGCTCAGGCACAGGGCAAGGGCGGGTATCTGCCCGATGTGACGCCACCTTTTCTGGAACGGCTTGAGCGCGAGTTGGCCGGGTCAGTGGGCGCGGCCACGGCGCATGCAATGCTGATGCAGATCACAGGTGGTGTGTCTGTATCGGTGGAAGACCTGATGCGCGTGGCGGACGAGGCGCAGCAAATACTTGAATATTCCAATCAGCTTGAAGCCAAAAGTCAGGAGCTTGGCCGCACCGCAAGACAATTGCAGGAAGCCAATGAAAAGCTTGTCGCACTGTCAGTGCAGAAAGACGGGTTTCTCAGTCAGATCAGCCACGAATTGCGCACGCCCATGACCTCGATCCGGTCGTTCAGCGAAATCCTGATGCAGGGCGAGAATATGTCGCCCGAAGACCGCGCGCGCTATAGCCAGATTATCCACGATGAAACCATCCGCCTGACCCGGCTTTTGGACGACCTTCTGGATCTCAGCGTGTTGGAAAACGGACAGGTGACACTGAACTATTCCGAAGTCACGCTTGGAACGGTCCTTGACCGTGCAGTTGACGCCATCGCACATTCATCTGCCGGTATTCAGATCGTCCGGGATCTGCAAAGCGAGGATATCCCGCTGCATACCGACGGGGATCGTTTGGCGCAGGTGTTCATCAACCTGATTTCCAACGCACAAAAGTACTGTACCGTTGACAACCCCAGCCTAAGAATTGTTGTCGGACAAGAAGCCGGGCGTCCGGTGGTGGATTTTGTCGACAACGGGCACGGCATTGATACCGATGTGCAAAGCGTGATTTTCGAGAAATTCTCACGCGGGTCAGACCCCCGCGCAGCCGGTGGTGCGGGGTTGGGGCTGGCCATTTGTCGCGAAGTCATGAAGCGTCTCGGCGGCGGCATTGCCTATCTGCCGGGGCAGGGCGGTGCGGCGTTTCGCGTGACTTTGCCCCGGACGCAGGCGGTTGCCGCTTAAGTGATCACAGATAGCGCGCGCGCTCGGCCCGAAGCGTCAGCAAATCCAGCCGCAGAAAACTCCGTTCTGACACCAGGTTACTGCGGGCCGGATCATCGGCGGGCAGGCGGGCCAGTTCGGTGTTGATCGCGCGGATGTCCCCTTCGATCTGGCGGATTTCCTGTTCGATCCGGTTCAGGCCAAGACCACGGGCATTCGCGCGTTCCAACAAAGGTAATTGCGACGCGGGGCAAACAGGCGACAAATGTTTGCCGCGACGCCCTTCACGAAACGCGCGTTCGGGCCTGCAATATAACGGCAATCCGGCCTCGCGCCCGCGTTGCCACGCGCTTTGATCGGGCCGAATTCCATATTCGGCACATGCTTTGGCATGTTCTTGCAGAAACCCCAGTTGCCGCCCCGCCGCGCCATCTTCCTGACCGATATTAAACCAATCGCCCTGGCGACAGTCTTCTTCGTTCAAGGTGGCGCAGGCAGACAAAAGCAAACCCGCCGACAGACTAAGAATCCATTTCATGGCAGAATTGTCGCGCAATCTTGCCTGTCATGCGATATCAACCGCGAACAAGTGCTGCGAAGGCGTCGATATTTTCATCCGGGCAAGACCAGTCAGCAACGATCCGGGCCGAAAAACACGCGTCATCCGGCCCGTCAAAGGCGCCCGCATCCGGATAGAACGCCGCCCCGGCATCCCGCAGACGCCGATGTGCTGCAGCCGGAAAGCTTGCAAAGATCATGTTGACGTCAACGCTGTGGTGCAGGGTGACGCTGTCAATCGCGCCCAGGGCCTTGGCCATTTTGCCCGCTGCGGTGTTGGCAGACCGCGCCATATCCAACCACAGATCCTGCGTCAGATAAGCGTCCATTTGGACCGCGAGAAACCTGTTCTTTGAAAAAAGATGGCCCGCGCGCTTCCGGCGCAGTTCAAATTCCCAGGCCAGCGCAGGGTCAAAGATCACAACCGCCTCGACCCCCATCAGCCCGTTCTTCGTGCCACCAAAACTGACCGCGTCAATTCCGATCTTGTGGGTCATGTCAGCGGCCGAACAGCCAAGGGCGGCGATGGCATTGGCAAACCGCGCGCCATCCAGATGCACCGGCACGCTATGGGCCTTGGCAATCGTTGTCAGGGCTTCGATCTCGGCCAAACTGTAAAGCGTGCCGCGTTCGGTCGCCTGCGTCAGCGACACAGCGCCGGCTTGCGCGCTGTGCACCGATCGCCCCGCCCGACGTTCCAATGCGGCAGCCAAGGCCGTTGGTGACATTTTGGCATGGTCGGCGTCCACCAAGGTCAGTTTGCAACCACCGGTAAAGAACTCGGGCGCACTGCATTCGTCTTCTTCAATATGCGCCACAGTCGTGCAGAAAATCGTCTGAAACGGTTCGGCCATCGTGGCCAGCACCAATGCGTTCGCAGCGGTGCCGGTTGCCACGAAATAGACTGCGGCTTCCGGTGCTTCGAACACATCGCGCAGTTTGGCGACGGCCCGTGCGGTCCATTCGTCATTGCCATACGGGTTTGACCAACCTTCATTGGCCTTGGCCAAAGCTTCCATCACGTCCGGGTGTACAGGGCCCGCATTGTCAGACGCAAATCGCATCAGATGTCCTCGACGATATGATCTTCCCACTCTTCTTCCGGCACCTCAAACTCGGGCACCGTCCAGCCTTTGACAGACGCGCCCGCAGTGTGGATGGCGTTCGGGTCGTCCGAAACCAATGGATGCCAGTCGTAAAGCGGCTTCTTTTCATAAAGCAAACGATACGCACAAGTTGAGGGCATCCAATAGGCAATCTTCGAGATGTTATCCGGCGTCAATACCACGCAATCCGGCACGAATTGCAGGCGGATGTCGTATTGGGCGCAACGGCACGTCTCGCCATCAAGCAAACGACATGCCACGCGCGTAAAGGCGATCTCATGCGTGTCGGGGTCTTCAAGCTTGTTCAGGCAGCACTTGCCGCATCCATCGCACAGCGCTTCCCATTCGCGCTTGGTCATATTGGCCAGCGGCACGCGTTCCCAAAACTTGTGGCGCAGACCGTCGCGTTGGATCGGGTCGCTCATGCGTTTGTCAATATGATGCGCGCTTGTGCGCTGTCGGCATCCATCTGGGCAATCAACGCATCCAAGCTGTCAAATGTCTCTTCGCCGCGCAGATACGACACCAGCGCGATGCTCAGCTCGGCGCCATAAAGATCGCCTGCGAAATCAAAGACATGCGTTTCCAAGTTCGGGTGGTTTTCCCCAAACATCGGGCGTACGCCCATCGAGGCCACGCCGTCATAGTCCCCGGTATGCGGACCGGTCAAAACACGCGCTTTCACGGCATAGACCCCAAATCTGGGCGGGTGCAGGCCATCGATGGACATATTCGCCGTCGGATAGCCCAACTCGCGACCCCGTTGGTCGCCCCGGATCACTTCGCCTTCAATCCGGTGAAGATGCCCCAGCATTTTGGCGGCTTCTTCAGGTTTCCCGTCGCTCAGCGCTTGTCGGATGCGCGTCGATGACACCGCTGTCGCACCGCCCACAAGCTGGGCGATGGTGACGCCAAACCCGTATTTATCGCCAAATTCCTGCAACATCTCGGACGTGCCCGCGCGCCCTTTGCCAAAACAGAAATCAGCGCCCACCGTGACATGGCGCAAACCCAGTTGCTTGTGCAGAATGTCATGGGCGAATGCCTCCGCGCTTAGGGCGGCCATACGCTCGTTAAAGGCAAGCTCATAGACATGGGCAACGCCCAGTTCTTCCAGTCTATGCGCTTTGGCATCCGCGTTCATCAGGCGGAACGGCGAGGCGTCTGGCATGAAAAACTCGCGGGGATGCGGTTCGAACGTGACCACAGCCAAAGGCGCGTCTGCGGCGGTTGCCGCAATCTGCAACACAGACTGGTGACCCCGATGCACACCATCGAAATTGCCAATCGCGGCAGTCGCCCCTTGGTCTTCGGTACTTAGGTACGTGGTGTCGCGATGGATGCGCATTATCTTGGCGTAGCGCGCCACAGATGTTGCCGCAAGGGGGCGATTTCTGCGTGAAAGCCGCGTCAGAAATGGTGCAGTTTCTGGCCCGTCTCAGTCGAACTTTGCCGATGGGGCAAGAACCGTGGCTTGGCCTTTCAGGACAGGTGTGCCGTCAACCAGACAGCGCGTGTCCAGTTGCACCCGTCGCCGCGCATGGTCGATCTTCAGCACCTTAACTTCAGCCGTCACCAAATCGCCCGGTCGAACAGGGGCCAGGAACTTCAGCGTTTGGCCCAGATACACAGTGCCATGGCCGGGCAGCTGTTCGCCAATCACCGCCGAAACCAACCCTGCCGTCAGCATCCCATGGGCAATGCGTCCCTCAAAGATTGTGTCCATCGCATAACCGTCGTCCAGATGCACCGGGTTGCGGTCTGTGGAAACCTGCGCAAACAGTTCGATATCAAGATCGGTGATTTCCTTGGTCAGCGAACGCGTCATGCCAATTTCCAGGTCTTCGATAACGATTGTGCCGCGTGGTTGGTTGTCTAGCATCGACATGGCTCCGCAATAAAAAAACGAAATACGCTCCGTTTGCGCAAATATGTTACCGTCGCGGATTGCGATTGCCAAGTGTCTTGCGCAATGAAGCAACGGAGTGTTTCCAAACACGCGCTGGCATCCGCCTGCCGCATGGATAGGTTCGGCTCACGATGCAATGGTGGGGGCCAGGCATGCCGAAACGGATCAAAGATATGCTTTTGGGTACCGCAGATGCGGTGCCCAGTGATTATGTTTTGGCTTTGATTGCCACCGTTTTGCTGATGATCGCCGTGCTTGTCGGCGCACTAAGCTAGGCGCACAGTCGCCTAGACCGAATACATCCCGTCGTAAATCGGCTCCAGCGTTTCATGGTCGAAAAGGCTGGATACACTTGTGCCATGCCAGATGTTCAAAATCGCCTGCGCAAACATCGGTGCCGTGGGCACAATTCTGATATTGCCCGCGGCTTTGGTCGCATCGGTCGCCTGAATGGTGTCGGTCACAACCAGGCTTTTCATGGCCGACCCCGTGACCCGTTCAATGGCGGGGCCGGACAGAACGCCGTGGCTGATATAGGCGTGCACTTCCCTAGCACCGGCCTCCATCAAGGTTTCGGCCCCTTTGCACAGCGTGCCTGCGGTATCCACAATGTCATCGACGACGATGCAGACCCGGTCTTTGACGTCGCCGATCACGGTCATTTCCGCGATTTCGCCCGGCTTTTCGCGGCGTTTATCGACAATCGACAAAGGCGCACCGATCCGCTGCGCCAGTTCACGTGCGCGCGCAACACCGCCGACATCGGGCGAAACGATGGTGACCTGATCCATCTGATCTTTGAACACGTGTTTCACATCCAGCGCAAAGATCGGCGCTGCGTAAAGATTGTCGACGGGGATATCGAAAAAACCCTGTATCTGCGCGGCGTGCAAGTCCATCGTCAGCACCCGCTCGATCCCAGCGCTTACCATCATATTTGCCACCAGCTTGGCGGTGATCGGTGTGCGCGCTTTGGTGCGGCGGTCTTGGCGCGCGTACCCAAAATACGGAATCACCGCCGTAATCCGCTGCGCGCTTGAACGGCGCAGCGCATCGGCCATGATCAAAAGTTCCATCAAATTGTCATTGGCCGGGTTCGACGTGGATTGCAGGATGAACATGTCTTCGCCGCGGACGTTTTCGAACACTTCGACGAAAATCTCGCCATCGTTGAACCGTTCGACCCGCGCATCCACCAAGCCCACGTTGACGCCGCGATGCATCGACATGCGGCGCGCGACGGATTTCGCAAGTCCCTTATTGGCGTTTCCGGATATTATCTTCGGTTCGTCAATCTGAGGCATTGGAAGCACTGTCCTTGATGACCCGTTCACCTTAACGGATTCGTAACGTTGACACCGCTTAGCACGGGCATAGGTTCAGGCAAACACGGACTTCCGGGAGGCCGCCAAAATGGCTCACATTGATTACTACCTATCGACGATTTCTCCGAACTGCTATCTTGCCGGCACACGACAGGCCGAGATCGCAGCCAAACACGGCGCGACGATCACCTATAAGCCGCTCGATATCATGGGGCTGTTTTCGCGCACCGGCGGCGTGCCGCCCGGCCAGCGTCACCAATCAAGACAGGAATACCGCCTGCTTGAAATGGAACGTGCTTCGAAACTGACGGGCTTGCCGTTAAACCTGAAACCCGCGCATTGGCCAACCAACCCGGCCCCGTCCTCTTATGCGATGATTGCCGCGCAAAACGCAGGCGGCGGCGATATGGCTGCGCTTGTCTTTGCCATCACGCGTGCGGTTTGGGCAGAAGAACGCGACATTGCTGACGAAGACGTGGTCAAAGACTGCCTTTCCGCCAGCGGGTTTGACCCCGAACTTGCAGACAGCGGTTTGCTGTCGGGGGCCGAAACATACGAAGCCAATCTGGAAAGCGCGGTCAACGCTGGTGTCTTCGGCGCGCCGTTCTTCATCCTGGATGATGGCGCACGGTTCTGGGGGCAGGACCGTTTGGAACAGCTAGACATGCATCTAGCAGGCAATCTGTAAGCATGGCCGTAAAGTCCCCCTTGGCCTTGATCCATTGTGCATTGGGGCGGGCGTCGAATTGGCGCCCGTTCCTCAATGCATTGGAACGCCCGGTGTCCCCGTTGCTGATAGAACTTCCGGGGCACGGGTTGGCCGAAGATTATGACCCGTCACGGGATTTCGCAGATCAAGCGATTGAAATCGCGATTGACGAAATGCCGTCCGACCCGGTGCCGTTAATCGGTCACTCCTATGGGGCGGCGCTGGCGTTGCGGCTGGCGGTCGAACGTCCGTACCGGGTCTCATCACTTGTTTTGATCGAACCAGTTTTTTTCGCGGCTGTCAAAGGCCGGTGGGCGTTTGAGAAGATCGAACGCGACTTGGCCTCATTTGCGAAACGCATGTCCTCGGCCGAACATGCGACGGCCGCGAAAGAGTTTCACGCCATCTGGGGCGACGGCAGATCGTGGGGCGATTTAACGCCGGACCAGCGCGCCTATATCGTAGATCGCATTCCGCTAATTCCGCCGGGCGACACTTTGATCGTGCAGGATCGTTCGAACATCCTAAGTCCGGGGCGTCTTGAAGACCTGGAAATGCCAGTGACGTTCGTTGATGGCGGCGACTCGCACCCGTCCATTCCTGAAATCATAAGCACCCTCGGTGATCGTATTCCAAACGCTGAATGGGTGACGGTGCCGGACGCGGGCCATATGGTGCCGATCACGCACCCCGAACGTGTGGTCGAAGCGATTGGTCAAAGGTTGTTCGCAGAACCGGCAAAGCTTGACTAGCGGCAAGACTTAGATCAGCGGGCCGGATGTCCCGGGCCGAGCGCAAAACACGGCGATACAAATCCGGTCGTCTTTTTGGCAGGCTCAGAATGCTTTGCGAAAGATGACCTTGTCGTCGCCTGGCGCCCAGAAATCGCGAACGCGCGCTTCTTCATCATACCCGTTCCGTGCATAGAACCTGCGCGCCAGCGCAAAGTCACTGGTTCCGGATGTGTCCACGACCAGAATACGCTGTCCACTGGCTTTCAGATGCGCCTCGGTCGCGGCGACAAGTGCAGTGCCCACCCCCCGACCTTGCACATCAGGGCGGACAGCAAGGGCCAGCATATTCCAGGTGCCATCCGCCAGTTCTTCGGGCGCTGTGTAACTGAACCCAACCGTGTCACCGCCCAGGTGACAAGTCAGCCAGAGGGCGTTCGTTTCGCCCGCCAGGGAAGGGGCCAGCATATCGGCCAGCATGTCGCCGGGAAATAAACCTGTTTCATCAAGAACGGTCTTCAGCCCGTCGATGTCTTCTTTGGTGGTGGGGGTGATGCTTGGTTCTGTCATGCCAGTGCGCCAACAATCCCGCCAAAATCCGCCGCTTTCAAAGATGCGCCGCCAACAAGCGCGCCATCAACATTTGAAACGCCGAATATTTCGGCCGCATTCGATGGTTTGACAGACCCACCATACAACAAACGCATGCCTGCAGCTTCGCCCGAAAACCGGGCGCTTAGCCGGGCGCGAATATCGTCATGCACCTCGCCAATTTCGGCCAGCGTCGGCACCTTTCCAGTTCCAATCGCCCAGACCGGTTCATACGCTACAACGGTATTTGCCGCTGTCGCCCCGTCTGGGATCGAACCCGCCAATTGTCCACCGACGATGTCCAACGTGCGGCCCGCGTCGCGCTCGTCCAGCGTTTCTCCGACACAGATGATCGCAATCAACCCGGCCCGCCAGGCGGCTTCGGCCTTGGCCCGCACTACGGCGTCGCTTTCGCCATGATCCGCGCGTCGCTCGGAATGGCCGACAATTACATATGCGCCGCCCGCATCGGCAATCATCCCGGCCGAGACATCACCGGTATGCGCGCCGCTTTCATTGGGGTGGCAATCCTGCGCGCCGGTGGCAATCGCTGTGCCTTCGGCGCGGGCAGACAGACGCGACAAAAGCGTCGCAGGTGGACAGATCAAAACGTCACAACCCGGGGCAGGGTGAGCCGACGCCAAAGCGTCAATCTCGGCCAAAGTGGCCTCTAGCCCGTTCATTTTCCAGTTTCCGGCGGCAAGTTTCTTCATGTCAGCGTCTCCATTTCGGACCAGAGGTCGATGAAGCCAGACAAAAGGTCAAGCGCGAAGGCGTCACGGCGTAAACATGACCTGCAGTTCAGGATTTTTTGGCACCCTCAGCGGCCAGTTCTTCGATGTCTTTGAACTTGATCGATTCCCCGCACCCGCAGGCATCGGCGACATTCGGGTTCCGAAACTTGAAACCGCTTTCCAAAAGCGAGGTTTCATAGTCAATTTCGGTGCCGAACAAAAACATTTGGGCCATGGGCGCAATCATCACCCGGGCACCGTCCTGTTCGACCACCTCGTCATTCGGGTCAATCGCGTCGGCATAATCCATGGTGTATTCCATGCCCGCACAGCCGCCTTTCTTGACGCCAATGCGCAGCCCCTTGTGCCCGTCCTTGTCCATCAGTCGCGCAATATGCTTGACCGCAGCGGGGGTGATCGTGACGGGCGATTTTCCGGGAACACCGAACATGTCATTCTCCAAGATACAAAAGGCAAACTAAGGTCTGGCCACGTCGATTCCAAGAGACGGCAGCGCATTCACCAAAAGTAGCACCGTCCATGTGACCGCCATAGCCCATCCAAACGAGGCCAGCGTGCCGACAATCACATATTCACCCGCGCGTTGGTCTTTCGACGTCGTGTCGAACCGCAGAACCGACTTGGCCGTGATCAGAAATCCAATACCCAAAGGCTGACCGGCCACGATCAGCATGAAAATGGTGGCGCGTTCCAGAAACCCGATCAACCGCCCGCCATTGCGCAATCCCTGCGGCATTTCCGTTTCGCTCGCCCATGGCCCAACCAAAAGTGCGACAGCATGGCCACCGGCGACGGTGACCAGAATGAACGCGGCCACAAGCCCCATCAGCCCCGGCATCCAAATGGTTTCGGCCCAAAGACCAAGGGCAAAAAGGTCAGGAAACAGAAAGGCAATCGCCCATATCGAAATCAGATGCGCGGCCTGATCCCCAAGATAGGCCCAAAGCCGTGGGGGCAGGGCATAGGCTTTGACGATATCAATCGCCACATGCACCACCGCCAGCGCCACAAGGGGCCAGGCATCGACCTGCCCCAGCGTGATCATCGCGGTAATCATGACGATTGACCCGTGAATGAAAAGCGTTCCGGGCTGGCGCTTTGACGCGACCATCCTGCTTGTTTGAAACAAGAAATCTGCCGCCGCATGGGCCAGCAAAAGGGCAACAAAGGTGTCAAGCATGGTCGTGTTCCGCGTATTTTGCGGCCAAATCGGCCTCAAGGAAAGCCAAGGCCTTGATCACAGCGTCTTTGCCTGCGGCTTTCAAGGATTTGGTAACGGTCTGGCGCGACTTGCCAAGGCGTGCTGCGGCGTCAGAATAGCTAAGCTCGTCAGAATAGGGGTTCAAATACAGCAAAACCGCTTCGGCCTGAGCGGATGTCCAGCCTTTCGAAATCTCGTCCAGCAAGACGCCCACAGACGCCTCGGCCCCCATATCCCAATGGGCCAGCTTGATACCGTCTTTTGAAGCGCGGTTCTTCAGGATCTCCAGCTCACGACCAGAGGCAACAAACCGGGGGTGATTGGTATGGTTTAGATCGTCAGGCGGCGCGGTTTCGATCATCCCGACCGAAATCGAGATATACGTATCCAATCCGCTGCGCAGAGACATCAGTTTCGCCCGAACCGCCAGCGCCGACCGAAGCGCATGTTCGGGATGAAGAACAACCAGTTGCCAGCCATCGCCGCTTTGCCGTGTAAAGTTTGCCCCCAGCCATGTTTGTTCGCCCACGAAGGCGGCGAGGGAAAGGAAGACTTGGTCAATGTCCGGCAGAGCTATTTTTGTCGAACCGACAAGATCACCGCTGACCACAGCTATGGGGGTAGGATATGTCGTCATGCACCCATTTTAGGCTGCAAATTTAAAAACGCAACCTATTTAGGGTGCGTTATGCGAATGCACCCAAATCCGGGCGCGGGACGCTTACATAAAGCCCAGCTCCAACCGCGCCTCATCCGACATCATCTCCATGCCCCAAGGCGGTTCCCATGTCAGTTCGACATCAACCTGCTTGACGCCCGGCAATGGCTCGATCGCATCAGCCACCCAGCCCGGCATCTCACCGGCGACAGGACAGCCCGGGGCAGTCAGGGTCATAATCACATCGACCGCGCCGTCATCCGAAATTTCAATCGTATAAATCAGCCCAAGATCAAAGATATTCACAGGGATCTCGGGGTCGAACACCGACCGGCAGGCTTCGACAATCGTTTCGTGCAACGGATGGTCGGTCGACGACGGCTTGATCAGCGGCGTGCCTTCCATCGGCTCAGAATGTTCTGCGGTCATTGGGACGTCCCTGAATTACTTGAGTGATTATATAGGGATTGTCCAAGGGCAGTAAAGGCCAGCCGCATCTACCCGAACGGGTGTTGCGAGTGCGGCCCGGCCTGTCTATGGCAAAGGCATGGTTCAACGGTTTCAATTCACCCTGAATGCCACAGACAGCACCGCGCGCGCCGGCGTCATCCAGACGCCGCGTGGCACTATCCGCACGCCTGCCTTTATGCCGGTCGGCACAGCAGCAACGGTAAAGGCGATGATGCCCGAAAGCGTCGCGGCAACCGGGGCCGATATTCTGCTTGGCAACACCTATCACCTGATGCTTCGCCCAACGGCCGAGCGGATCGCGTCCCTTGGCGGGCTGCACCGCTTTATGAACTGGGACAAACCCATTCTTACCGACAGCGGCGGCTTTCAGGTGATGAGCCTTGCAGGCCTGCGCAAGCTGACAGAAGAAGGCGTGCGGTTTGCCAGCCATATTGATGGCTCAAAGCACATGCTGACGCCCGAACGTTCGATGGAAATCCAGAGGCTCTTGGGCTCTGACATCGTCATGTGCTTTGACGAATGCCCGGCCTTGCCCGCCGACCGCACGCGCATCGCAGACAGCATGCGTCTGTCGATGCGCTGGGCGGAAAGATCGCGTGACGCCTTTGGCGACCGTCCCGGCCACGCTTTGTTTGGCATCCAGCAAGGCGGTCTGGAACAAGACTTGCGGGGCGAAAGCGCCGAGGCGTTGCAGAAGATTGGCTTTGATGGCTATGCGGTCGGTGGCCTGGCGGTGGGCGAAGGGCAGGACGCGATGTTTGGCGTCCTCGATTACGCCCCGTCGATGTTCCCAGCCGACAAGCCGCGCTATCTGATGGGCGTCGGCAAACCCGATGACATCGTCGGCGCCGTCAAACGCGGCATTGATATGATGGATTGTGTCTTGCCATCGCGTTCAGGACGCACAGGGCAGGCGTTCACCCGACGCGGTGTGGTTAACATCAAAAACGCCCGCCACGCCAATGACAAACGTCCCCTGGACAGCACATGTACCTGTCCGGCCTGTGCGGGCTACAGCCGCGCGTATCTGCACCACGTCTTCCGCGCGGGCGAGATGATCTCGGGCATGCTGCTGACCTGGCACAATCTGCATTACTTTCAGGAACTGATGCAGACCATGCGTGACGCCATCGCAGCAGGCGCCTTTGACGCATTCGAAGCCGAATTTCATGCACAACGATCAGATGGGGATATTCCGCCGCTCTGACCACGTAGGGCAAGGCGCGGGCACAGCCACCTGTCCCTTCCGTCCGCCGTTTGCTAGGCTTTCCCAAATGCTGGCCAGACGAGGATGCCCATGAAAGTCACGCTTCTTGGAACCGGGTCACCTGTGCCGATGCTCAACCGCGCCAGCTCGGGCTATCTGGTCGAGATTGGCGACGAAATGCTGGTCTTCGACCATGGCGGTGGCGCCCATGAAAATTTTCTGCGCGCCGGCAAACGCGCCGTTGATCTGAATACCGTTTTCTTTTCGCATCTTCACACAGACCATTGCCTTGATTTTCCACGTCTTGTGCACAGCCGCTGGGATCAGGGCGCAGGGCAAATCCCCGAGCTCAAGGTCTATGCGCCCGCCTATATGCAGCGCATGTCCGATCTGCTCTTTGGCGAAAACGGGGTGTATCACAACGATCTCGACGGTCGCATGAACTCGGCCGGCAGCCAGACTGTGTACGTTAATCGGGGCGGTGTCCTGCCGCGCAAACGCCCAAGCCCAGACATCACCGCACTTTTTGACGGGCAGGTCATCGAAAGTGACAACTGGAAAGTCACGGTGCGCAAAGTGTTTCATCAGCCCGACCAGATCGAACCCTATGGGTTCCGACTTGAAACCGACGAAGGCGTGCTGGTCTATTCCGGCGACACCGGCCCTTGCGCGGGTATCCTCGATCTCGCGCAAGACGCCGATATGCTGATCCATATGTGCTATTTCATCTCGGGCACCTTCACCAAAGACAAGAAACAGACGTCATCGGGCCATATGGAAGCCGCGCGCACCGCGGCCGAGGCAAATGTGAAAACACTGGTCACCACCCATTTTACCCCGCAAATGGACGCCCAGGGCATCCGCGAACGCTGCATTGTCGAAATGAGCGATGTTTACAAAGGCCGGATCATTTGGGGCGAAGACCTGATGGAAATTCCTCTGCGCCCCGACGCGTTGCCGCATATGGGATGATCAGCCGGTTTTGACTTTTGCGTCATTCCAAAGCGCATCCATTTCATCCAGCGTCGCTTCGTTGGGGGTGCGACCCTTCAGGGCCAGCGCATCCTCAACAGCGGCGAACCGGCTTTCGACCTTGGCATTGGTGCGCCGCAACGCGGCTTCGGGGTCAATCCCCCAGTGGCGTGCCAGATTGACAAGCACAAAAAGAACATCGCCAAATTCGTCTTCCAATGCATCGGCCGAGATATCTTTGGCCGCATCCAATTCGCCCAGTTCTTCCACCAGCTTGTCCAGAACCGGCCCGGTTTCGCCCCAGTCAAACCCGACGCGCGCCAGACGTTTCTGCAATTTCAACGCCCGCAAAAGCGCAGGCAACCCCTGCGCCACACCGTCCAAGACGCGCAGTTCACCGCGCTTTTCCCGCTCGGCCGCCTTTGCGACCTCCCAGTCG
The DNA here is from genome assembly GCA_937924905.1 of uncultured Paracoccaceae bacterium. Taxonomy (GTDB): domain Bacteria; phylum Pseudomonadota; class Alphaproteobacteria; order Rhodobacterales; family Rhodobacteraceae; genus JAJDOD01. The sequence goes on from CALDUK010000004.1 coordinate 27,486, forward strand.
CGGGTTTGCTGATCCGCGCTTTTCTGATTGCTTTCGTCGCCAAAAACATGCGGATGGCGGTCGATCATCTTTGCGGTCACATGGCGCGCCACATCTTCGGTGCTGAAATGCCCGGCCTCGTCCGCCATCTGGCCGTGATAAATCACCTGCAACAGCAAATCGCCCAATTCGCCCTGCAACTCGTCCCAGGATTTGCGCTCGATGGCATCGGCCACCTCATAGGCTTCCTCGATCGTATACGGCACGATGCTGGCAAAGGTCTGTTCGATGTCCCACGGACACCCGCCCACCGGGTCGCGCAACCGCCGCATCAGTTCCAACAGACGCGGCCAGCCTTCTGGCACATCATAGATCGGGTCGGGCATCACAAGCGCTCCTTGGCAGGGCAGGCAGACCCGTTTAGGTTCCACGACCGACACGACTTGTCCACTGGAAGGAAGCCCATGGCACTGGAAGACGCAAAAAACCAAGTGGACCGCGCGCTGGGCGGCCCTGCCACAGGGCTGGCCTATGAAAACGTCTTTGCAGGCGTACCGTCGTTTTTGCGCCGGCGGCTGACCAAGGACGTGTCAGACTTCGATCTTGCCGTCACCGGCATTCCCTTCGATCAGGCTGTGACCCACCGGCCCGGCGCGCGCTTTGGTCCGCGTGCCATCCGCGAGGCGTCGACGCTTATGGCAGGCGACGCACCTTATGGCTGGGGCTACAGCCCGCTGGACAGGTTCAAAATCGCAGACGCCGGTGACATGGCGTTTGACTATGCCGATACCGCCAGCGTCCCGGGCCGGATCGAAGCGCATATCACGCAGATACTCGACCAGAACGCAGCCTGCCTGACTTTGGGCGGTGACCATTCTCTGACACTTCCTGTTCTGCGCGCGCATGTCGCCAAACACGGGCCTGTCGCCCTTCTGCAATTTGATGCCCATCCCGACACCTGGGCTGATGATGATCCGAACCGGGTCGATCACGGCACGTTTGTCTACAAAGCGCTGAACGAAGGTCTGATCGACGCCGACCGCTCGGTCCAGATTGGCACCCGTGTTGCCGTCGAAGGCGAAGAAAAACCGCCCATCCGGCGCTTTGATGCCCGCGCGGTCCACACCGGTGACATCCTGCCTCGGGTGACAGATATTCTGAAAGACGCCCCGGTATATCTAAGCTTCGACATTGATGCGCTGGACCCTGCCTTTGCGCCGGGCACCGGTACCCCGGTTTGGGGCGGTCTGAATTCGGCGCAAACAGGTCTGCTGTTGCGGGGGCTTGCTGGCATCAATCTGATAGGCGCCGACGTGGTCGAAGTGGCGCCGCCCTATGATCACGCCCAAATCACCGCGCTGGCGGCTGCGCATGTGGCCTATGATCTGGTCGCCCTTTGGGGGTGGAACCGCCGGTAAATTGTTTACGGTTGATAGGTGAATTTGGTATACAAGCGGCATATGAACACCGCTTTGTCCTTTCTGCTTCTCGTCGCGATTTTCCTGATTGCGCTTCGGTTTTTCCCGGTTGACACGCTCGACTACCATGTCGATCCGGCTGACCCGGAACCACGCCGATCCGAAGTGCGCCTGATCGGTCTTGATGCACCGCGTTTTGCCACCACGGCGGATGAACTGTTGGAAACGGTTGTCCGCATCGCGCGATCCGAATTTGGCACACGGCTTGTGGAAGGCAGCGTTGACGAAGGGCTGGTTACTTTTGTGTCACGCTCGCGGGTCTTTGGGTTCCGCGATTTCACAACGATCAAAGCCGTTGACGAAGTGGCAGGCGCAAAACTGGCAGTTTGGGCAAGGCCGCGTGGCAATGTCTATGACTGGGGCGTGAATACGAAACGCCTAGACCGGTGGTTGCGCAAGCTGGAACAGACGTTCGACCGGGTCGAGTGATCGTTCCGATGACAGGCATCCGCTGCCAGTATCCCGCCAGATCGGCACATTCAGCGACATATCGCATTGCGCCATGAATGCGCGCCCATCCACCACCAGACAAATGGATTCGCCCAATTCAACGCGCAATCCCTGGGTGTCGGTGCAATAGCAATCCACCGTCTTTCCGGACTGGCCGGTGACATCTGCAAGCGCGGGCGTGCCGCACAACAAACCTATCAAAACCGTGCGAAACATAGGCACGGCATAGCACAAACACCCCCATTGCGCAAAGCCCGGGGATTGACGGGCCACAGGCTTTGGGCGAGACGAAGGCATGGTCCCGCTCGATACACTCAACCAAATCCGCGAACGCTTTCAGTTTCTCGAAGCCAAAATGGCCGGACAGGCCGAGCCACATGAAATCGCAGAACTGGCCCGGGAATACGCTGAACTGAAACCTGTGGTGGGTGAAATTGACGCCTATGTCACCATGCTGGACGCCCGCGCACAGGCCGAAGCCATGCTGGACGATCCCGAAATGAAAGACCTGGCCGACGAAGAACTCGCCGGTCTGAAAGACACCATCCCACAGGCCGAACACGCCCTGAAACTTGCGCTTTTGCCAAAAGACGCCGCAGACGCCAAACCGGCCATAATTGAAATTCGCCCCGGCACCGGTGGCGAAGAAGCGGCCTTGTTCGCGGGCAATCTTTTGCGGATGTATCAACGCTACAGCGAAACGAAGGGCTGGAAATTTTCGATCATCGAAATGGCCGAAACCGAACTGGGCGGCATCAAGGAAGTCGTTGCCAATATCGCGGGCGAGGGCGTCTTTGCCCGCCTCAAGTTTGAAAGCGGCGTTCACCGGGTTCAGCGCGTGCCGGAAACGGAAAGCGGCGGGCGTATCCACACCTCGGCCGCAACGGTCGCCGTTCTTCCCGAAGCTGAAGATGTTGATATCGACATCCCCGCCACCGACATTCGCATAGACACCATGCGCGCCAGCGGCGCAGGCGGTCAGCATGTCAACACCACCGATTCCGCGGTGCGCATAACGCATATCCCGTCCGGCATCGTCGTCACCAGTTCGGAAAAATCCCAACACCAGAACCGCGCCATCGCAATGGCACATCTTCGCGCCAAGCTCTTTGATCTGGAACGTCAACGCGCCGCAGACGAACGCGCCGCCGACCGCAAGGCACAGATCGGCTCGGGCGACCGGTCGGAACGCATCCGCACGTATAACTTCCCGCAAGGCCGGATGACCGACCACCGGATTGGCCTTACGTTGTACAAGCTGAACGAAGTGGTCGCGGGCGATCTTGACGAAACCATTGACGCTCTTACAGCCGCCGATCAAGCCGAACGTCTGGCCGAGCAAGGGCTATGACCGTGCGTCCTGACGACAGCGGCGCGGCCATGACCTTGCACAACGCAATTCAACGCCTCGAAAAAGCTGGTGTGCCGGACCCGGCAGGCGACGCACGGCGCCTTCAACGCGCTTGTCCAGATGCAGCCGCCTATCAACACGCCATCGCAGACCGCGCGCAACGCAAGCCAGTCTCCCACATCCTTGGCACGCGCGCATTCTGGAAGCATGACTTTAAAGTCACGCCGGATGTGCTTGATCCCAGGCCAGAAACCGAAACACTGGTCGAACTGGCGCTCAGCGAAACTTTCACCAAACTGCTTGATCTGGGCACGGGCAGCGGATGCATCGTAATCTCGCTTCTGGCCGAAATGCCACAGGCCAAAGCGGTGGGCACCGACAATTCGGAACAAGCGGTTTTGGTCGCAGGCGAAAACGCGGTTATGGCTGGCGTGGCCGACCGGCTGATCCTGCCGCTGTCGGACTGGTTCGATGACATCGGCGGGCAATTTGACTTGATCGTGTCGAACCCTCCCTATATCGCCGCCCACGAAATGGCAGGCCTTGCCCCCGAAGTGCGGGATCACGAACCTCAAACCGCTTTGACCGACCGGGCCGATGGCCTGACCGCATATCGGACCATCGCGCGCGACGCGCCCGGCCACCTGACACCCGGCGGCCGTCTTTTGGTGGAGATAGGCCCAACTCAGGGCCAAATCGTTGCGCAACTCTTTCGGGATGCGGGGCTGAAAGATGTCTGCATTCATCCCGACCTCGATGGTCGGGACCGTGTGGTCGCGGCCCGTATGCCGGGTGGCTGACCACACAATTTTCACGCCAAGCCGCCAATTTGACGCTGAAATCGCGGCAAAAAACTCTTGGCAAGGCGCAAAACACTCAGTACACCCTGTCTTGCGTCCGGCGGCGCTTATGCTCGCTCCCCCGGAAAACGCCAATCCTTGCACGGACAGATTGCCTTCAGATACAGGCAGCGAATTGGGACTTGTCCGCGCTCACCAGACCAAAGGCTGGACCAAATTAACATGAGATCTTCCAAGTCACGATCGCGGTCGAAGAACAACCGCAACCGCTCGGTGGGCAATGTCGTCAACCGTGTGTTCGACAGTTCCGGCCCCGAAGGCAAAGTGCGCGGTACGCCGCAGCAGATCATCGACAAATACAACCAGCTTGCCCGCGACGCGCAATTGTCGAACGACCGTGTAGCAACGGAAAACTTCCAACAGCACGCGGAACATTACCTGCGAATGCTGGCCGAAGCGATGCGCGAACAGGCCGAACGCCAGGCGCAGCAACAACAGCAGCAACAAGACCGGCAACAGCGGAACAACAACCAGCAGGGTGAAAACCGTCAGGGTGGCAACGAAGGCGGCAACCGCAACGCGCCTACCGATCCGTCCGATAGCGATCAGCCCGATACACGCGCCGAAAAACCCGCCAATGACGTGATCGACGCCGACACACCGCAGCCCGAAAGTGATTTGGTGGAAACACCGGAAAACAAAGCGCCGAAACAGCGTCGCCCTCGCCGGAAACCCCAGGCGGACACACCCGAGGTTAGCGAACAACCAACGCCAGACGCGGCCGAGTAATTTTAGGCCAGCGACCGCGCCAAGGCGCAAAACTGTTCCAGACAGACCGTTTCTGCCCGCGCCGTCGGATCAATGCCGGCGGCCTGTAAATGGTCTTCGATGCCTGGATACCGCTTCAGACTTGATCGCAGCATCTTGCGACGTTGCTGAAAGGCATGCGCGACCACCTCGCGCAACACGCGCGCATCCGCCGGAAAGCGCGCATCTGGCATCGCCTGCAAATGCACAACGGCCGATCGCACTTTGGGCGGCGGCGTAAAGGCCTGCGGGGGCAGGTCCATCACAATCGACGCGGTGCAGCGCCACTGCGACAGGATCGACAAACGCCCATAGGCTTTTGATCCGGGCGTGGCCACAATGCGTTCCGCCACTTCGCGTTGAAACATCAAGGTCAGGCTTTGCCAGAACGGCGGCCACTCGGGCACATCCAGCCAATCGGTCAACAGCGCGGTGCCAACGTTATAAGGCAGGTTCGCTGCAATCCGGATGGGCGGCGTCAAATGCGCCAGCGGGTCCACCTCCAGCGCATCGCCTTCGATCACGTTCAGACGGCCGGGGTAAGCATCGGCAATCTGGTGCAGCGCGGGGATACAGCGCGCGTCTTTCTCAATGACCACAACCCGGCGCGCGCCCGAGGCCAACAGCCCGCGGGTCAATCCGCCGGGGCCCGGACCGATTTCCAACACATCGCAGGCGGTCAAATCGCCCGCGGCCCGCGCGATCTTGGCCGTCAGGTTCAAATCCAGAAGAAAGTTCTGCCCCAGGGATTTCCGTGCCCGCAAATCATGGGTCGCGATGACCTCGCGCAGCGGGGGCAACTGGTCGATCACGCAGCCCGGCCCGCTGCCATCGACGCCGCCAGCCGAATGGCTTCGATCATCGAACTGGGTTTTGCCAAACCCTGACCCGCGATATCAAAAGCGGTCCCGTGATCGGGCGAGGTCCGCACAATCGGCAAGCCCAGCGTCACATTCACGCCTGTATCAAAGGCCAGCGTCTTTGCCGGAACCAGCGCCTGATCGTGATACATACACACCGCCACATCATAGTTGGCGCGTGCGCCCGGGTGAAACATCGTGTCAGCGGGCAAGGGGTCGGTCACGTTTACACCGTCCGCCCGCAGGGCCGCGCAGGCCGGGCGAATCATTGCATCGTCTTCGCCCCCCAGCATCCCGCCTTCGCCCGCATGGGGGTTCAGACCCGCCACCGCAATGCGGGGCGCCTTGATCCCAAAGTCCCGCTCCATCGCGTGGTGGGTGACCCGCAACGTGTCCACAATCAGGTCCTTGCTCAACGCCCCCGGCACTTCAGCCAGCGGGATATGAATGGTCACCGGCACCACCTTCAACGCGTCCGAAACAATCATCATCACCGGATGCGCCGAACCGGTCAGATCGGCCAGAAACTCGGTATGGCCGGGAAAGGCAAAGCCCGCATGGTCGGCAAGCTCTTTCTTGGAAATCGGCGCTGTGGTCAAAGCCGCAGCTTGTTTGTCCTGCACCAGCGTGACGGCGCGCGCGATCACCTCGACGACCGCGCGGGCATTGTCAGGGGCCGGGTGACCGGGCCGCGCTTGGCGCGGAAAGGCATGCGGCAACATCGGCAAACCATCCTGCATCGCAACGCCCGCTTTAGCGGGGCATTCGATGATCACGGCTGCGGCGTCCTCGGGCAAATGTGCGGGATCACCGATCACAAAAAAAGGCACCTCATCCCGAAGCGCCTGCCAGGCGCCCAGTATAACGTCATATCCAATTCCCGATGGGTCGCCACAGGTGACGGCGACAGGTGCTGTGGTGCGCATGGGCTTAATTCGTCGTCAGATCGATCACGTCCGCTTCGGCGCGAAGCTGGCTCAGATAATGCGCCGCCGTTGTCCCAAGCCGCGCATTCAGCAAACGATTGCCAGCAATTTCCAGATCCGCTGTGCCGTCCAGGTTCGCCGTTCTCTGGCACAGCATCAGAACCGTCGCATTGCCGCTGCGTTCCAGCGCGGTCGAGGTTTCGTTTTCGTCCAAGCCTTCGACAGCGCGGCGGATATCGGCGGGCAAAGCCCCCGGCGTCGCGGTCTCGCGGATCAGCCGGTCCTCGGGCAACCCCTGGGCCACGCCATACAGATCATCACACGTGTCGATCCGCGCCGTCACCGCATTTGCCTCGGCCCGGCCACCGCCCACGATAAACAGCGCATAGTCAATCAACAGGCTCTCGGGTGCCCCCGCCGCCACGCGTTCGATGTCGCGCAACAAAAAGACGCCAATCGCATTTTCCAACTCGACCGGTTGGGTGATCTGTCCGGGCGTCAGCCGCGTGATCACGCCGCGCACCCGGTCCGGCAAACGGTCCAGCACAACCCAATCCAGGGCACCGCCGCGCGCCGCAGATGGCCCGATGGACACCCGCCGCGCGGCGGCTTCGAATGCGGCTTCATCGGTCAGGCGCGATATTTCGGCGGCGCGTGCGCGCGAGGCGCGGGCAGATTCAGGCGTATTCGCAGGCAGCAGAATTTCAGACACCAGAACACGCACGCCGCCTTCCGTGCCTGATTGCGCCAGCGACCGTGCCACCTGCTCGTCCGAAATCGTCGCGCGCGCACTGTCACCAAACCGGGCGCGTACCGTGTCGCGCCAGGACACGCCTGCGGTGAAAAAGTCGCGCACGGTTGCGGGGGAAATGCCGCGTGATTGCGTGATCGTCAGAAACTGCTCTGCCGTCAAATCGGCCCGGGCCGCAAATTCGGCGATGCCCGCCTCAATCGCCTCCGGCGTCACCTCGATGCCCTCATCGCGGGCAGCAGCCAATTGCAAGGTCTCGTTGATCAACTGCTCGCGTGCCAGGGCGCGCGTGTCGCCCGGTGCGCCCAGAAGGCTCAGAAACTGTGCGCGCTGATCAATCTGATAGCGCGTCACAATATCGGTGCCGACCTGCAATTCAGGGCTGAACTGGCCCTGCGCCCCGGCGGGGCCGGACAAGGCCACCAACATTGAAAGCACACACAAGCCCAGAAATTCGCCAAACCGTTTCAACGTTTTATCCTCTGCATTTCCGCGTCAGAGAGCGGTCGTTCTGACGGCCCCCAATCCCGGTCAGGGTGGCGCGAAAGCCAAATTCTGTGGTTGGGTCCACACTAGTCGAATCCGCGAACCGACGCGAGACTGAAAGCGCCAGGTTCACACATTCCGTCCGGTACCCCAAACCAATCCCGGCGCGCGTCGCGCGCTCGGACGTAAAATCATACCGCCAATCCGCCGAGGCGGTCCACCGGTCATTCAATTGATAACTGCCGTCAAATCCCCATTCCGAAAGCCGGTCATCGCGTTCTTCCGATGGCTCGGGCACGGCAAACAGGTAATGCGTGCCCAGTTGGAACCGGTCGTTCTGCCAATCCAGCCGGGTTTCTGAAAGCGTGAACTCAATATTCGTGTCGAACAAAGACCGCGAGATCACCTGAAAATCGTCGCCCATCGACAAACGTCCCGACAGCATCCATTCCGATTGGTCGCCTTCCAGCCCGGACCCTTCGCCAAAGCCCAGATCGCCCGACAGGTTGGCGACCCGGCCAAGCGCCACATCAACCGTCCAGCCATTCGGATCAACCCGCTGCCAACTGGCCCCAAGGGCAACCCGCACCCCGTCTTCGACCCCGTCAAATCCCGGATAGCGCGACCGCGAAAACAGATTGGCTTCGTCAAACTCGATCACCCGGCTGTCTTCGATGGGCACGTTATCGCCGCCGGTGTCGGAAATATCGATGCGAAAAATCGGCTCCAGCACCTCTGACCCGCCGTCCAGCGTGCGCCGCGACATCGGCCAGCGCAATTCCACAGCGGTGCGCGGCACAAATCGCGTCAGTTCGGCGTCAAAATTGCTGTCTTGGGCGGTGGTATAGGCATCCGTGCGCAAGCCCAGCTCGGTCCCCAGTATGATACCGGGCGCCGTCACCCAGGACCGGTTCCAGTTCAACGCCCCGCTCAACCGATTGACATCGCGGCCCAGCACATCAGCCGACGACGGGCGTTCCAGCGCCATGAACCCGACAGTCGCAACAGCGCGCCCACCAAAGGACAATGCGGGAACCTCGCGCGAATACTCGGCCTCGATAAACTGATCGGGCAGCGTGTCGCGGATGGGAATTTCGCTTTCCCGCAAGGTGCGAAATTCAGACACCGACGTGCGGAACACATCCTTGTTCCGTACCCGCGAAATCGAGACCGAATTGACCAGCCGGTCTTTGTCTGAATAGCCGTATTCAAACAGATAACCGGGGTCCGACACAAATTCCAACTGCGCGCGCCCGACAAACTGGCGGGGCAGGCGCAATTCACCCGTGCCAAAGAAATATCCGCGTTCGCCACGAATATCATCATCGCTGGCCGCCCCGATGATATTGATCTGCCCGTTGCGCAAAAGCTGGCGATACCGGTATTCCAACGTGGTGGTCGAGGTCGTCCAAAATGGTGTCAGCGTCGCATCCGCATGATCGCCAAGCGCGATGAAATAGGGCAGCTTGATCCCGGTTCCAAGGTCTGACGACGACACAAGATCGGGGATCAGAAAACCGCTGGCACGCTCAACGCTTGGGTCCGGCAGTCGCAAGCGCGGAAAATACGCAATCGGCACCCCGGCCACCCGGAACTGCGCTCCCTCAAAATACAACTGTCGTTCCAGATCATCATGGATCACGCGGCGCGCGCGAATTTCCCACAATGGCACGGGCGCGTTGGCGCAGACCTCGCAAGATGATGCGACCACGCCGTCCAGCCGCGTATACCGGTCATCGACCCGCGCAATCTCGTTCGCGGCCAGTTGCAATTGCTGATCCAGAACCAGGCGGGCGGACACCAAAACACCGTTTCGCAAATCGCGGTCCAGCGACGCCTGATCGGCCAACAAGACCGTACCGTCGGGGTCGGTCACCCGAATGGGGCCCACAATCGTCAACCTGTCGCCGGTGCGCGCATAGCTCAGCTCGCGCGCTTCCAGCCGCGTGCCGTCAAAGAACACGTCGACATTGCCCACGGCCGTAACGCGACCCGCCGGGTCGACCGTAATCTGATCGGCCACAAGGGACGCCAGCGCCTGCGCCCGCAGCCCATCCGGCCAGACCAGCCCCACCAAACACACCAGCAAGATCAAAACGCGCCGCATCATCCGTCTTCCAAGTGCAAAAGAAGCCCAAGCGGCAACAGCAACGCCGCCAGGGGCGGGCCCCAGGCCGCAAGCAGAATGGGGATTTGCCCGTTTTCCCCAAGGATCGCCGCGAAATTTCGAATGAAATACAAGGTGAACCCCAGCCCCAAGGCCGACAAAACCATAATGCCCGTGCGCCCGAACCGGGTGTGGCGCATGGTAAAGCCTGCACCGACCAGAACCATGGCCGCGAACAAAAGCGGCAATGCCAGTTCCATATGGAAATACGTCTGATGCACGCGCGCCGAGAAACCCGCCGCTTCCAGCCGCGCGATAAAGCCCGGCAATTCCCAGATAGGCACCGCGGACGGCGCGCCGAAACTGTCCAAAATCTGGTTCCGCGTCAGGTTTGACGCCAGGCTCATCGCGGGGGTCTCGAAACTGTCCACCTCGGGGATCAGGCTGTCGGTATCAAACCGCCATTCCTTGGCGTCCCGGATGCTCCACGCGCCAATCGCCAATTCGGCCTCGCGCGCCTCGATCCGATAGGTGGGGCGCCCGTCGGATGAAAACCCAAGAAACGTCACCCCGAACAGTTTCGTGCCATCCAGATTGGCGCGCTCGGCCCGGATCACCGTCTGCCCGTCGCGGTTGCCTTGCCGCAGCCAAAGCCCCTCGGCACTGACCGACAGGGTCGAGGCTTCGCCCGACAACCGGTTGGCCAAGGTTTCATACTGCTTTTGCGTTGCGGCCACGATAGGGTTCACGGCGGCCACCGCCAGAACACCGATCACCAAAGCCAGCGTGACGGGCGCGACCAGACTGCGCAAGGCCGAGCGTCCTGCCGCCCGCGCCACCACAAGTTCCGACGACCGCGCCAGGCCCAGAAACAGCGCCAGCGTCGCAAGGATCATGATCAAGGGCAAAATCCGGTACAGCGCTGCCGGGGCCGACAGGGTCGACAACAACACCAGCGTGCCAAAGCTGACATCTTCATTACCGCCAAAACGCCGGATCTGCTCGATCAACCCGGTCAGCATGAGGATGGCAAAGAAGATCAGCAGAACCGAAAGAAAGCTCTTCAGAAAACGTCGGCCAAAATAGAAATGCAGCGTCATGCCCGTCTCCCGCGCAGCCGAAACAGCCTGGGCCGCTCTGCCAGCAACAAAAGAAACATCGCCAAACCAAAGCCCACCACAGGGCCAACATAGGCCAAAGCCCACAGCGCTTCGTTTTTGCGTACCGCACCTTGGCCCGCCTGCGTCAGCATCTGTACCAGGATCAACGCGCCGATCGCGGCCAGAATTTGCCGCCAGACCCCAAATCGCGAAAAGCCGCCCACCAACAGCATCGCAAACCCGATCAGCGGGGCCACAAACCCGTTGACGGCATCGCTGATCCGTTCGTGCGCTTCCGATATCAACGCTGCGCGCGACGCCCCCGTCAGGTCCTGCGTCGCCTGCGTGGCGGCAAACAACATCGTCGTCGGCAACTCATTCGGCCGTCGCCCCTTGCGGTTGATCCCATCGACCAGCCCGCCCAGATCAAAGGCGAAATCGTCAAACCGTGTCACCGACAATCGCCGCCGCGCTGCGTCATAAGATTGCGCCATCCCATCAATCATCACCAGGCTCGGCGCATCTTCACCGCGCACCAACAACGCCTCGCGCGCTGTATAGGTCACGGGGCGTTCCGCATCGCGCGTGTCCGACAAAAAAACATTCGACAGCGCCCCCAACGGCGTGATCTCGCGGATGTAAAACGTCACCCCGGTCGAGGGATGCAAAAACTGCCCTTCGGACAAAAGCCGCGCGGTCATGTTCTCGGATATCTCGGCTGTCCGGTCCGCCAACCGGGCCGAGCTGATGGGAACCAGCACATGGGCCAGCACGGATGAGACCATAAAAATGAACACGCCGAACACCGCAACCGGCCAGGCCAGCCGCCAGGGCGAAAAGCCGGTGGCCTGCACCACAACCAGTTCGCTTTCGGCCATCAACCGGTTCGTGGTGTAAATCGTACCCGCAAAGGCCGCGACGGGCAGAACAATGCGGATCACATTCGGCAGCGTCAGCGCGGTGAATTCCAGAAACACAGCCGCCGACTGGCCGTTTGCAATCAGCTGGTCAAACAACACGACGGCGCGGTTCACCCAATAAACCAATACCAAGACCAGCGCGAAAAAGCCGAACAACATCAGCAATTGCGCAAGAAGGTATCTGTCGAATCGTCCGGTCATGCGGGGGCTGCTCTGGTTTTGGACAAACTAGCCCATTGGTCGGGCAGCGTAAAACAACCAATGGCAAAAGACCGCCCGCCTTTCGGCCAGACAAGAAAATTTGTGAATTTCGCAACCCTTGCGGGTGACGTTCAAGACGCAAAGCCCTAGATACAGCGCAAGTGGTTTTATCAAAGCGAGCATGCCCATGGCCGACCGTCCCTCCGTCACATTCACCGCCCCCGACATCGACGCCATTGCCGGCGCCACTGGCGAGGTTGCGATCATCGTGCCGGAAAACGGCAAGCTTGATGTGATGGCGCGCCGCGTCAACCGGCTGACGCGCGGTGCGGTCGAACGTCTGACGGGCGGTGAAGCGTTCGGTAAACTGAAAGACGGCGGCGCAATGACGCTGGCCTATCCCACGGGCATGGCCGCCGATGCGGTCCATGTCATCCGGTTGGAAAAACGCACACGCGGGCAGGCGGCCCGCGAAGGCGGCGCAAGTCTTGGCGCGCGGCTTGGCAAGGCGGGCGGGCTGCTTCTGGCGCCTTCCGGCCTCAAAGGGCTGGACGACGTTCTTCTTGGCGCGCTTCTGCGGTCCTACAGCTTTGACGCTCATCTGACCGGTGACACAGCCCCGGCCCCGGGCGCACTTGCGGTGATGACCCCGGATGATGACGCGGCCAAACGGTTTGAAACCACCCAGGCGCTGGCCGATGGCATCTGCTTTACCCGCGATCTGGTGAACGAACCGTCGAACATCCTGACCACGACCGAATTTGCAAACCGTCTCGACGCGCTCAAATCGCTTGGCCTCAAGGTCAAGGTGATGGACGAACCCGAACTTGAAAAGCTTGGCATGCGCACGCTTCTCGCGGTTGGCCAAGGGTCGGAAAGCCCGTCGAAAGTCGTGGTGATGGAATGGATGGGCGGCGGCAAAGAAGCCCCGGTCGCGCTCTGCGGCAAAGGCGTTGTCTTTGATACGGGCGGCATCTCGCTCAAACCGGCGGGTGGCATGGAAGACATGACCATGGATATGGGCGGCGCAGGCACCGTGGCGGGTGTCATGCAGGCGCTGGCGGCGCGCAAGGCCCGTGCCAATGTCGTGGGGCTGGTCGGTCTGGTCGAAAACATGCCCGACGGCAAAGCGCAACGCCCGGGCGACGTGGTTGTCTCTATGAAAGGCGACACGGTCGAAGTGATCAACACCGATGCCGAAGGCCGCTTGGTGCTGTGCGACGTCATGTGGTACGCGCAGGAAACCTACAAACCCGCCGCGATGATTGATCTTGCCACGCTGACAGGGGCTGTGATCATCGCACTGGGGCACGAAAACGCAGGTGTGTTTTCCAACAATGACGATCTGGCGGATGCATTCCTGAAAGCGGCAGGGGCCGAAAACGAAGGCGCGTGGCGTCTGCCCCTTGGGGCGGGTTACGACCGTCAGTTGAAAAGCCGCGTGGCCGATATGAAGAACATCGGCGGGCGTCCGGCGGGGTCAATCACCGCAGCGCAATTCCTGGCGCGCTTTGTCAAAGACGAAACGCCGTGGATACACCTTGATATCGCCGGTGTTGCCAGCCTCAAAGGCGGGACGAAACTAGCCCCCAAAGGCGCGACCGGCTGGGGCGTGTTGGCGCTGAACCGGCTGATCGCCGACAAGTACGAAAACTGATCCATGGGGGCTGCGTTCTTCTATCACCTGACCGAACGGCCGCTTGAAGCAACCTTGCCGGTGCTGCTTGGCAAAGCGCTGGACGCGGGCTGGCGGGTCGAATTGCGCGGCACCGATCCCGACACGCTTGACCGGCTGGACCGTCACCTTTGGCTTGGCGACGGCTTTCTGCCGCACGGGCTGGCCGGTGGGCCCCATGACGATGAACAACCGGTTTTGCTGACCACGGGTGCAGGCACCAACAACGCCAGTTGTGTGATGGCCGTCGATGGTGCCACTGTCACACCCGATGAAACCGCCAAACTGGACCGCGTCTGCATTCTGTTCAATGGGGCCGATCCGGCAGCGGTGGAACACGCGCGCGGTCAATGGCGCACGCTCACCGACGCGGGCGTTGCCGCCCAATACTGGGCCGAAGACGGCGGGCGTTGGGTGAAAAAATCAGAAAGCGGCCAGACCGGGTAGGCCGCCCGCCAGCGCGTGACCCGTTCAATAGGTCAGGCGCAACCGGTTGTCTTCGATTTCCAGACGCTCAAACCGGCTTAGAAACGACATCCCCAAAAGTGACCCGCGCATCTCGCCGCCGTTCACGGCCACCCGAACACCGTTGAACACCACCGGCCCAAGCGCGATCTCGTCGACCCGGGTGAATGCGGTTGGCACAACACCATTCGCCGTCCGCGCCGACCCGGCAAAGGCCAACGCGTCAGGGTCCAGTCCCGCACGCCGCGCGTCTTCCATGCTCAGCACAATGTCTGACGCGCCTGTGTCGACCAGAAACTCAATCGGTTCGCCGTTCAGTTCCAGCGTCAGTTGAAAATGCCCATTGGTCCGGCGTTTCACTTCGATCACACCATCATCGGTCACCACCGATTGGCGCGGCGACAAATCTTGCCGCACATCGTCCCACAGACCATAGCCAGCGATCAGACCGACAAAAATCATCCCCCAGATCAACGCGGTGCGCGCCGTCCGGCCAAGGTTGTCGCGGTTTTCCGCAACAAACCACCCCACTACGGCGGTGCCGAGCAGGATAAGGTAAATCAGACGTGAAAGATCGTCGCTATCCATTCACCCCAGATAGGGTGTCCAGAAAACGATAGCTAGAGAGCGTCGTCGACAAAGGTTCGACGGCGGGATCTGGGGCTTCGACCTGTTTCATCAAAGAAACACGGCGTTTTTCAACAACAAAAAGGTAAGTCGCAAAGGCACACAACACAGGTGCCAGCACGCCCCAGGGGGCAAGGAACTCGTACATAACAACACTCACAAACACTTAGGTACAGGCAAAGGTATCGCCGATGACTTTGGTGATATTGGGGCAAAACCACTAAAGAGTTCTGAACTCTGCGTTCGCAGACCCGAAACAATGCTATTTGTCGGGCTCAACCAGCCCCAGACCGCGTAGGTAAATCCCGATCCCGCTTTCCAGTAAGTCCTCGGGCGCAAACGGAGATTTCGTGCCAGGCGCACCGCGCGTGAACAGCTCGACAACCCCGTGGCTCATCGCCCAGACATGGGCAGAAAACATCTGAGCAGGCGGGCGTTTTTCGGGGGGAATCGTCTCGGAAAGCGCCTCGGCCGCACGTTCCAGCACCGCAAATGCCCGTCCCGCCACCAGCGCAAGTTCAGGTGTGCGATTGATCGAAATACCGCTCTCAAACATCGCCACATAATGGCCCGGGTATTTGCGCGCAAACGCCAGATAAGCCCGCCCCGTCGCCTCAAAGGATGCCAGCGAAGACGGCTGCCCGGTTTCATAGGCGTATTCCATTAATTCCGCAAATATTTCATAGCCTTGGCGGGCAGCTTCCGCGATCAGATCCTCGCGCCCCTCAAAGTGCCGATAGACCGCCGCAGGCGTCACGCCGGCCTCTTTCGCTGCTTCCGACAGGGTGAACCCGCTTGGGCCTTTTTCCTCGATCAGACTAAGGGCGGCATCGACCAAAGCCTGCCGTAAATTTCCGTGGTGATACCCGCGTTTAGGCATCCCAAATCTCCGGCCCGCCACAAATTTTCGGGTCGGGCGCGTCAACTGCATCTTTTTGGGCATATTCGTGGTCATTCAGAACCGACCGGATGGCCGCCAGACGCGCGCGTTTTTTGTCGTCAGACCGGATGATCGTCCAGGGCGCGTGACCGCTGTGCGAACGGTCAAACGTTTCCTGAATAGCGTCGGAATAGGCGTCCCATTGCTTCAACCCTTCAACGTCAATCCATGAAAGTTTCCATTGCTTTAGCGGGTCTTTCTCACGTTTCAAAAATCGTCTTAACTGTTCCGCTCGACCCACGTTCAGCCAAAGCTTTTTCAGGTAAATTCCGTCTTCCACAAGCATCTGTTCAAACGCCTGAACCTGCCCGAAAAACCGCGCGCGCTCCTCGGGTGTGCAAAAGCCGAATACATGTTCCACAACGCCCCGATTATACCAGGACCGGTCGAACAAAACGATCTCGCCCGCCGTCGGCAACTGATCGACATAACGCTGAAAATACCACTCACCCGCCTCGCGGTCGGATGGTTTTGACAAGGCCACCGTGCGCGCAATCCGTGGGTTAAGATTTTCGCGGAACCTTTTGATTGTTCCGCCTTTTCCGGCTGCATCGCGGCCTTCAAAAACAATGACAATCCGCTTGCCGGTCTCTTTCACATCGGATTGCAGCTTGACCAGTTCCAGTTGCAAAGCCGTGATTGCCTCGTCATATTCGCTGCGCCCCATAACCTTTGGGTAAGGGTAAGCGTCTGACAGCACGTCCTTTTTCCCGGCCTCCGCAATGGCTTTGCGCACCTCGTCCGGGGCTTCATTTTTATGGAAAGCCGAAATCGCGCCGTCGAAGGGAAGTGTCATGTTCAGTGCCTTTACTTTGGTACTCAGTACCTAGGCGCGGCGGGTCCTCAACGCAATCCGGCGCGTGCGGCAAGGCGGTCAATTGCGGCATTTACATCTTGTGGTGCCGTCTGATGCGGGGCATGGCCCTGACCGGGCAGCAAGGTTAACTGGCCGTTACCAAGCGTCTGCATCAAGGGCTCGGCGTGAACTTCGGGCCGCACCGTGGTGTCAGCCGTGCCATGCACAATCTCGATGGGCAAGGTGATGTCGGGGTAACGCTTTGACATTTCAACCAGATTTGGCCGCAGGTTTTTGACCTGCCGGGCATTGATCCGAAAGGAATCCGTGCGCGTGGCCAGCGGCACGGCCGCCCCTTCGTAATAGGTCGGGTCAACCGGCTGCGGGTCAAACACACCTTCCAGCGACGCGCGCACCCGCTCTTCCGTCACCCAGGCCGACACCAAGGGCGCGCCCAATGCCCCACCAATGCCCGATCCGAAAAACCGGTAATACCGTCGCAATTCACCGGGCCAGGGCATCGAAGCCCCCGACAGAACCAAAACGCCCGAAGCGGGTTCTTCCAGCGCCCAGGCCATGGCCAATGATCCGCCATAGGAATGGCCCAAAACCAAAGGCTTATCGGCTCCAAGCTGGCGCACCGCCTTCGCCAGATGTCGTGCCTGCGCCATTGGCGTTGCGGCGTCTGCGGCAAAGACCGACCCGTGATCAGCCCCAATCGGGTCCGACCAGCCATGGCCGGGACGATCCACGGAAAACACGCGATACCTGTCGGTCAGCTGCGCGGTGAACTGATGTGTAAAATCCCGCGCATTGCCGCCCGCCCCATGGATCAGCACCAGATCAGGGCCGGTCCCTTCCACAACCACATGCACCTGGCGACCATCCACGGTGACCAGTGTGCCAGAGGGCGGATAGGCGGCTTCGATGCGCGTTTCACGCGCCGTTGCCCGCCAATACGTGACGACGGCAAAGGCCAGGATTAACAGAAGAATGATAAGCAAAATCAGACGCATATACGGTAATCCTGCATCATCGGCGCAGATCCGTTACCGATTGCCCGATCTCTGACATATCGTAAGGCGTGGTCAGATAAATTTCGCTGATCCAGTTGCTGTACAGCAAATGGGCATGGCTGCGCCAGCGGTTCCGGGGGGGCAATTCGGGGTTGTCGTCAGGATAATAATTGATCGGCACATGTATGGGCACGCCTTCGGCAATATCGCGGTCATATTCGTCTTTCAAAGACGTGCTGTCATATTCGAAATGATTGAAAATATAGAGCGCGCGATGCGCCCGGTCTTCCACCAGACAGGGCCCGGTTTCCGGGCTGCCCAGAAGCGTTTTCAAACCAGCGGCCTGAATTTCGCTTTCCTTCATTTCCGTCCAACGACTGACGGGCGTATAGCAATTGTCTGAAAATCCACGCAAAAAGGGCGAAGCCGGGTCCATGCAATCCTGCTGAAAACACCCAAAGGACTTTTCGGGCAGAATGTGTTTCGGAACCCCGTGGAAATGATTGATCATCGCCATTCCACCCCAGCACACGCCAAATGTCATATGCACATGGGTCTGGGTCCAGTCCATGATCTCTTGCAATTCGTCCCAATAGGTGACGTCTTCGAATTCCAGATGCTCAACCGGGGCGCCAGTGATGATCAGACCATCGAATTTTTCGTCCTTAACATCCTGATATGGCCGGTAAAATTCAGCCATATGTTCGGATGCCGTGTTTTTGGTTTCATGCGCGCTCATCCGGATAAGATGTAGGTCGATCTGCAACGGTGTCGCGCCGATCAGGCGGGCAAACTGGTTTTCAGTCTGAATTTTCTTCGGCATCAGATTCAACAACCCAATCTTCAGCGGGCGGATATCCTGCCGCTCGGCCGCGTCTTCGGGCATGACCATCACACCCTCATGCGTCAGCACGTCATAGGCGGGGAGCGTGGAGGGCAATCTGATCGGCATGGGCCTTGGCTTTCAATGGGTGGGACAGGGGAATGTAAGGCGTGATCCCCGGTTTCTCAAGTCGGTCCTACCGGGCCAGCGCTTTGGACACCAGGTCCACCAGATCGTGTGCCGAGGCGACGCGCGCGACGTCTTCGGCCTGAACTGTGACCCCCCAGTTTTCCGCAATGGCGCGATAACGGGGCTGGCGGTGGGCCAGCGCACGGGCATAGGCCCAGCGAATAAAGCCATCAGGATCAACGGCTTCGGGCTCAAGGTTCAACTCATCCAGGTGATCTGACCAGGCCTTGTCCAGAAACGCGGTTTGATAGCACATCGGTTTCGGTGCGGCATCAAAGCGGCGGATCAGTTCTTGTGTATGGGCGTCCGAACCTTCGATCCAGACCATAAGCACCTGATCAGACAAGGCGGTCAGTACAGGGTCTGTGGTATCCGTGGGATCGACGATCTCGCAGATCGACCCCGAGGTGTCACAGATGAAATTGTCATACCCGTAAAGCGCATGGGCGCGACCAATAAAATGGCCGGTGTCCAGCATCGCGGCGGTTTCTGCCGCGCGATGTTGATCCTGTCTGCGCAGGTATTCATCCCAGTCCAACCCGCCTTTGGCCGGATCGCCGGGTTTGCCAAGATAGGTCGACAAAGGAGACAGATTGTCAAAAGTGATGTTCGATTGGATCATCACGGAATCGGTCATCAAAAGGTCGCGCAGCAGCGGAACCTTCATCGCCTCGCGTTTGAAATTGTCGGCGATATGTTCGCCCATATACCGCGTGCCGATGCGGTAATCGACCGAGTAGTGAAACCACCCGCCTTCGCTTCGCAACAGGTTGGACAGATAGGTCTTGCCAAGCCCCGACATCCCGAACAGCATGATCCGTTTTTTCGGCGCCTTTTCCCAGTCGGTGGCTGATTGATAGAGCATCTGCATCCTCGCCTCTTGTCAAAACGGGTTAAGACGCGCGGGCGCGCGGGTCAATCGCCTGGCCGGAATATCCGCAGGATACGGCCATCCAGCAAAAGAAGGCCAAGTGCCAACACTGCAAACCCAAGGAATGCACTTGATGCCAGCGTTTCGTCGCGCACCCAGGCACCCAATCCGATCGCCACAGGCGGGATCATCAGGGTTACCAGCATCGTATTGCCAGCCCCGGCACTGGCCAGAATGCGGTAATACAACAGATAGGCAAGTGCGGTCGCGGCCAGCGAATAATAGGCAATCGCGACCCAGAGGCGCGGCTCCAGCGCCAGCGGCAAGGGCCCTTCGACGACGTAAGACAGGGGCAGCATGACCAGCGTCGATCCGGTCAACATGCCCGCGGCGGCGACCAGTGGCGATTGTCCGGCCAACATGGCGCGCGCCCAACTGCCAGCCAACGCATAGCTGAGCGTTCCCGCCAGCACTGAAATTTGCGCCAGTGAGCGAAGGTCAAAATGTGCGAATGCCCCCAACCCAATTGCCGTTGCAACGCCCAGAAAGCCAATAAAAACGCCGGTTGCCCGCCGGACCGTCAGGCGTTCATCAGAAAAGAACAGCGCAGCGACCAGCACGCCCCATATGGCGGTTGCTGCGTTCAAAATCGCGGTCAGCCCGGTTTCGATATGAAGTTGCCCCCAGGCCATCAGGGTGAACGGAATGACATTGTTCAAAAGCCCCATCACCAGAAACGCGCCCCAAATGCGGGGGCTTTTCGGAATGGGGATGCGGCGGGCCACGACGATGACCCAAAGCACGATAGACGCCCAAAGCACGCGATGTGTGACCGAGCTGAGCACCCCGACCCCGTCCAGGGCTGTGCGAATGGCCAGAAACGACGCACCCCAGATAAGGGCAAGAAGCAACAGGTCAAACCAAACGCGGGTTGAAAGTGATGTCGTCATAGCGCTGGTGCTAACGACAACGACCGGGGGTCGCGACCCGGAACTTGCACAAAAAAGCCCCGCGCAAGGCGGGGCTTTTGGCGCTGGATTGTGATGGTGTCAGAACGACCAGCCAACCCGCAAACCAGCGGCGATGGCTGTGTTGTTTTCGAACCGGCTGCCGATTGAGGTTGTCGTGGCATCGCCCAATTCAACATAGCGCAGACCGCCCGTAATCTTCATATTATCCTTGGTATAGGTCGCACCGACACTGACCGAGGTGAAGCCGTTGGTGGGGCCGAGGTTGCCCACAGGGCTTGAGGTGGTTTCTTCGTGGCTGAGTGAAACCGCACCTGACCAAGTTTCGTTGAACCGTCGTCCGACGCCCAGTGTGAACGTCGTTCTGTCGTCGGCGAAGCTGACAAGCGTGGCGTCCAGGTTCGACGGCGTGATATCGAATTCGGTCCATTCGACCCAACGGATCGAACCAAAGACCAAAGTGTCTTCTGCAACGCCGGTCTGAAATTCCAGGTTCAGCGCTTGCGGAACAGTTGTTTCCATTGTGCCGGGCAAAGGGCCAACGGCACCAAAGTTTTCCTCGATATCAAAGTTATGGGTGATTTCAGATTCATACGTCAGCGCCACGCGCGCGGCGATTTCCGGCTTTTCCCAGGCGACACCGATAATATAGCCAAGCTGGGTCGAGCGATCTGTACTGAACGAATAAGGCGTGCCCGGTGCAGGCGGTGACTCGACCGGCAGTCCCGATACTGTGCCGGTGGCCTGCTGAAGCCGAAGACCACCAACGACGCTAACGGCGTCGGTTGCCTTGTATTTGGCAAGCCCGGTGAAGGCGAGTGAATCCAGGTCGGCCTGAGCGCCTGCGAACGGATAAGGTGCCGCCGAAACCGGATAGGCCACATTTGCACCAATCGGCTGGTCAATCACAAATCCCAATGACAGTTTGTCGGAATATTGCCGTTTATAGGCGATGGCGAAGGTCGTATATGAATCTGCCATATCGCCTGACGGCAATGTTGCGCCCGCGGTTACAAGGGGCGACGACACGCCACTGACGGACGGGTTCACGGCCCCGAACGAAAGTTCGATATAGTTGCCGTCTTCGTAAAGGAAATTCGACGTAAAGGCCGCGCGTTCGACACCACCAGCAACCGCATGGGTTCCAATGGCCGCCAGTGCTGTGCTGGCGATTAGTAGTTTTTTCATGGTTGTCCCTCCCATGGTCCCAAACCGTAAATAACGTTAGGTTTCGGTGGACGTCGAGGTCAATTATTGACCAAACGTAACCCCTTTGTGATGACGTAGCGTCACAAAACCGTCACAATTTGTGTTTCCGCGTTTCGCTCCAGACATTCGCATAATTGCCCAGAAAAATAAGGCCCGCGCCTGCCAAAACCCAGCCATTCAACGGCTCGGCATAGAAGGCGGCGCCAACCAAGGCGATGGCGGGCAGGCGCAGGAAATCCATCGGCGTGACCACGATGGCAGGCGCCAGCGAGAGCGCATTGGTCAGGCAGGTATGCGCCATCAGGCCTGCGCATCCAATCACGATCACCCAAGGCCAGTTGGCCGCCGACGGCCAGGCGATGGCCCCATCCCAGCCGGTGGTGACCAGCCCCATCACCGCTTGCATTACCGTCAGCCAGAACAAAATGCCAAAGGTCGTTTCAGTGCGCGTCAACATGCGGGTCGACACAATCGAACCGGCAAAACAGATCGCGGATGTGGCGGCAAGCGCCAGGCCAAACGGATCGCCCCCCACGCCTGGACGCGCCACCATCAGCGCGCCGATGAACCCCAGCACAACTGCAAGACTGCGAAAGCGTGTCAGGCTTTCCTTGGCAAAGATCACCGCGAAAATCACCACCCATAAGGGCGATGTGAATTCCAGCGCAAAGACCTGGGCCAATGTGATCAGCGGCAAGGCCGAGAACCAAAGGTTTTGCCCGATAAAGTGGCAAAGATTGCGCAGACCGTGCAGTCTTAGCCGATCAACGCGAATTTCGCCGAACTTGCCGAATGCAAATCCGACAATCAGGATGATCGCCAACCCGATGAACGAGCGGTACATCATCATCTCGAACGAACTCAGATCGCTTGACAGCGCGCGCCCGGCGACCGCCATCGAAGAAAAAGACACAATCGCCCCCAGCATCCATACTGCGGCCAAAAGCGGTCGGGACGTGTCGCTCATTCCAGATATTTAAGAAAATTCTCGCGCGGCACATCGCCCGCTATGGCCACACTTGCCGCTGCCGCGCGGACGACATTGACCGGCCATTTGATGCTTTCCATCACAATCGCAAGTGACAGGCTGAACCCGTCTTCGGGATCAGCCGCTATGCCTTGCACGTTCTGAAAACCCGCCCACCGAAACGACGCCCAGGCCCGTGGCAGGTGATACCGGTGAGTGACAAGAATGATCGGTTGCGTTTTGTCGAGCGCCTCAAAATCGGACGTGAACAGCGCGTTCTGCAGCGTGGATTGCGCCTGATCTTCGATCAACAGACTGTCCGCGCTTGCCCCTGTTGCCACGGCCTTGGCCGCCATAACCGGTGCGGCTGGAACCGGCCCGCCGCCCGTTGCCACCAAAAGCGGCGCGATGCCGTCGTCATAAAGCGCCATGCCGCGTGTCAGACGCTTGGCGGTCTCGCCGGTCAGTTCGCCATTTTCAGGTTCGTTCCCACCCAAGACAACGATGGCCTGCGCCGGTTCAATGTCGGTCGGGTCTTCATACATCGCAACAAAAAGCCCGGTGCCGATCAAGCCGCACCACACGGTCAGCACGGTCAAAGAGAAAATCCAGCGTAAAAATGTCATGTCAAAATTCCAAGATCCGCCGTCGGGTGTGACGGTGCCCGGACAAACCCTAGCAGGCTTGCCAACGCGTTCCAATCAAGGCGTTGCCACCTATTCCCATTCAATGGTGCCTGGGGGCTTTGATGTGATGTCATATGTGACCCGGTTAATACCTGGCACTTCGTTGATGATACGGGTTGCGGTTTCGGCGAGGAATTCATGCGAAAACGGGAAGTAATCCGCCGTCATCCCATCCACACTGGTCACGGCGCGCAAAGCACAGGCGTAGTCATAGGTGCGCCCATCGCCCATCACACCGACAGTGCGGACGGGCAGGATGGCGACGAAAGCCTGCCAGATGTCGTCATACAGCCCGTGTTTGCGGATCTGGTCAATATAGACCGCATCCGCCTCGCGCAGGATGTCCAGTTTGGCAATCGTAATCTCGCCCGGGCAGCGGATCGCAAGGCCGGGGCCCGGAAAGGGGTGGCGACCGATAAAGCTGTCGGGCAGCCCCAGTTCGCGGCCAAGCGCGCGCACTTCGTCTTTAAACAATTCGCGTAGGGGCTCGACCAGGCGAAGCCCCATTTTTTCTGGCAAGCCGCCCACGTTATGGTGCGATTTGATCGTGACCGACGGGCCACCCGAGAAACTGACGCTTTCGATCACGTCTGGATACAAGGTGCCTTGCGCCAGAAATTCTGCGCCATCGATGTCGTTGGCATATTTCTGGAAGACATCGATGAACAATTTGCCGATGATTTTGCGCTTGGTTTCCGGGTCGCTTTGACCGTCGAGTTCGGACAGAAACAACTTGCTTTCATCCGCCGCGATAAGTGGGATGTTATAGTTGTCGCGGAACATGGCGGTGACCTCGTCCGCCTCGCCTTTTCTGAGAAGACCATGATCGACGAAAACGCAGGTCAGTTGATCCCCAATGGCTTCGTGGATCAGCACCGCCGCGACAGAACTGTCTACACCGCCAGACAGCCCGCAGATCACACGCTTGTCGCCGACCTGTTCGCGTATCTTGCGGATTGCTTCTTCGCGATACGCGCCCATCGTCCAATCACCCTTGAACCCGGCCAGCCGCACGAAGTTTTCGTATAGTTTTGCCCCCTTGGGCGTGTGATGGACTTCGGGGTGAAATTGTACGGCGTAAAAGTTGCGCGATGTATCGGCGGTTATGGCAAAGGGCGCGTTGGGCGAGGTGCCGTAGACCTGAAAGCCGGGGGCCAGTTGCGAGACGTGGTCGCCGTGGCTCATCCAGACTTGTTCGCGCCCGTCTGCGAACCAGCCATCCAGCAAGGGCAAACTGTCTTCGGGGGTCACATGGGCGCGTCCAAATTCGGCCGTTCCGCCCCCGCCCGAGATCTTGCCGCCTTCGACTTTGCCGCCCAGCATGTCCATCATCACCTGCTGGCCATAGCAAATCCCAAGGATTGGTACGCCCAGGTCAAAAACCGCCGCCGGGGGGCGGGGGGCATCCAGATGGACCACGCTTGCCGGACCGCCCGAAAAAATTACAGCTTTTGGCGCGAAGCTTTCCAAAAAACCGGCTGTGACGGACTGAAACGGGTGAATTTCGCAATAGACGTTCAGTTCGCGCAGACGCCGCGCGATAAGCTGGGTCACCTGGCTGCCGAAGTCGATGATAAGAAGGCGGTCATGCTGGATATCAGTCATGGCCCACGCTTTAGGCAGTGGTCCGGGTGGGCGCAAGAGCAGGGGGGATCAGAAAATGCGCATTTTCAATACCGATTTCTGTGCAGAACTGGCTTTGGTTTCGAACAAGGTCGGTTTCGCGCGTCAATTGACGCTTTCCGCCCGGTCTTTGCGGCACGACCCGTTATCTCTGGTCCATCCAGAACCAAGGGGTAAGGACCGGTCATGGCAAGACGGGGCAAGGGCGGCGGCGCCGCGCGGCGGGCAGAACGTTCGGCGATCAGTTTCGAGGTCGCGAAATATATCGAACGTAAGATCCCGAACCTTGAGATTCTGAACGAAGAAGCGTTGGAGATCATCGAATCCAACGCTGAAACGGTATTGGAAGAGATCGGTGTCAATTTCACCGAAAACCCGGGCGCATTGAAGCGCTGGAAAGACGCGGGCGCGGATGTGCAGGGTGAACGCGTGCATATCCCGAAAGGTCTGGCGCGCCAGCTGTGTCAGACAGCCCCGTCGCACTACACCCAACATGCCAGAAATCCCGAACGATCGGTCGTGATCGGGGGCGATAATCTGGTGCTGGCGCCGGTCTATGGGCCGCCTTTTGTGCGCGATGTGGCGGGCGGTCGGCGTTATGCGACCATGGCGGATTTTGAGAAATTCGTGAAGCTGGCGTATATGTCGCCCTGGCTGCATCATTCGGGCGGCACCGTTTGCGAACCGACAGATGTGCCGGTGAATGTGCGCCATCTGGATATGTTGCGCGCGCATATGACATTGTCGGACAAGCCGTTCATGGGGTCCGTGACCGAACCCATTCGCGCACAAAACTCGGTCGAGATGTGCGAGATACTGTTTGGCAAGGATTTTGTCGCCAACAACACCGTGATGACATCGCTGATTAACATCAATTCGCCACTGACCTTTGATGCAACGATGATGGGCGCATTGGACGTTTATGCGTCAAACAATCAAGCGGCGATTGTTTCGCCCTTTATCGTGGGCGGCGCGATGGCCCCTGTCAGCGTTGCAGGCACCTTAACGCAGGTCGTGGCCGAAGTGACGGCGGGGGTTGCCTATTCCCAGTTGATCCGACCGGGTGCGCCGGTGATTGCGGGTGCGTTTGTCACCTCGATTGATATGGGGTCGGGCGCGCCGACCTTTGGCACACCAGAGGCGGCGCAGATCACCTTGGGCATGGGGCAACTGGCGCGGCGTCTTGGTTTGCCTTACCGGTCGGCCGGCGCGTTTTCGGGGTCAAAATTGCCCGATGCACAAGCGGCTTATGAGACAGCGAACAGTTTGAACACGGGGCTGATGTCAGGTGTGAACTTTATGCTGCACGCGGCGGGTTGGCTGGAAGGCGGGCTGGTGTCCAGCTTTGAGAAATTCGTCATGGATGCCGATCAGTTGGGCATTCTGCACCGGCTGGCGGAAGGTGTGGACATGTCGGAAAACGGTCAGGCCATGGATGCGATCCGCGAAGTGGGGCCGGGCGGGCACTATCTGGGCTGCGAACACACCCAGGCCAATTTCAAAACTGCGTTTTGGCGCACGGGTCTGCTTGACTACAAACCGTTTGAGACCTGGGCCGAAGAAGGCAGCGCCGACACTGAAACACTTGCTGCGCGACGCGTCGACACGTTGATGTCGCAGTATCAGCAACCGGGCATGGACCCCGCCCTGCGCGAGGCCTTGGATGCCTATGTCGCCAAGACAAAGGAAACCGCGCCCGACGCGTTTGCCTGACGTCAGACGGTGCACCGCAACCCGGCCAAGCGCGCTTCGTGGATCAGCGCAGACAACAATTCGACATGGCGCGCCGCCGAATAGGCCGCGCCGCCTTCGCGCCGGGCGACGTCCATCTGATGTTCGCGTTCGAACAGCACATCAAACGCCTGACCCGGCGGGGGCGGCGTTTCGCCTGGCAGCAGTCGTCTTAGACCCGTCTTCCGATTAAAGCTTGTGCTGCCGATGCGCGCAGCGCGCACAAGAATTTTGGGGCGACAAAGCGCATTCAGGCGGCACAACGGATCGGACATAACAATCTCCAGTTGGTGAATCTTTCGAAAAAATAATCAACCTAAGAGGGTGTTGCGTTTCGATAGATCAGAGCGCCCGGAAGGATTTGTGTTTATTTACAATCATAAGAAAGGATGTTTCCCGGCACGGCTTGTTAACCATGTCGTAAGAAATGCAATCACAGGTTGTTAAGCTCATGCGAAGGAATTGCGAGGTGGAAGTCATGACGCAAGAAATCAGTCTTGATCGACCTATCGCGCTGCCTTCGTGGATTCCGGCCAATGCGATGGTCTATGTTGCACATGTGGAAAGTGGCCGTTCGATCCGGTCGCTTGCCCGCGAGGCCGGGGTTCACGCTTCGACAATCCTGCGAAAAGTCCGGCGCTTTGAAGCCCGGCGGGACGATCTATTGATCGACCTTGCACTCTTGCGACTTGGTCGGCTGGTCGAACGGCCAAAGTCTGGTTCTGGTAAGGTAGGGAACGCCAAGGGAATGGAAGCTGCACAGTTTGTTGAAGAGACATTTGTTGATGATGCCGAACTTAGAAAGTCCGCACCGCGTATCTTGCGGCGCCTGAATGAAGCCGGTGCCTGTCTTGCGATCGCGCGTGACATGGACAACGCGGTGATCGTGCGCGAGGTCGAAACGGGTCAAACCATTCGAACCGCTGTTCTGGATCGTCACGTCGCCGAAGCGATGGCGTTGAAAGACTGGATTGTTCTGGCCAGCGATGGCCGCGTTGCGCGGTATCGCATCACAGCCGCGGGTCGTATGGCGTTGAAACGGTTTTTGGCCGAAGACGAAGCGGTGCGCGTGGGATTGGGCGAAGCGGCCGACCCGTATAGCGAACAGCACAAAGACTGGGTCGAACGGTCTAACCCGGACAAAGGCCACAAAAAACGGGGCATCCGGTACAATGCCGCAGAAAGCCCATTGTCTGCGCTGGCCCGGCGGAAAGACAAGGATGGCAAACCGTTTCTAAGCCCGGAACTGGTGGCGGCCGGCGAGCGTTTGCGCGAAGACTTTGAGCTGGCGCAAATGGGTCCACGGGTCGCGCAGAACTGGGATAAATTTCTGTCGGGCGGTGGTCGCGAAGCGATGGCCGGTGGCACGTTTATTGGTGGTTCGGGCAATGCGCGCGAACGGGTTTTGACAGCGCTTAAAGATCTGGGTCCCGGTTTGGGCGATGTTGTTTTGCGCTGTTGCTGCTTTCTGGAAGGGATGGAAGCCGTCGAACGGCGTATGGGATGGTCGGCCCGGTCCGGCAAGATTGTGCTGCGCATCGCGTTGACGCGGTTGAAAAGCCACTATGACGAAGAAAACGGCAACTGGTCGCCTTTGATCGGCTGACACAGGCCTGTCGCCCGCGATGTACGATATGTCGCGGGCGCATGACGGCTATATCTGGAAATTTCGGCACAGTTTCGGTAGAGATAGTGACGTATTCCCCGAAAGGCCGTGACCTTGCGCGATTTGAAGCTTCCCGACCAGCGCCACCCTGAAAAGGCGCACCGACCGGACAACGCTCAGCCGAAGAAACCGGATTGGATCCGCGTCCGCGCGCCGGGCGGTGCCGGTTACGAAGAAACGCGCAACATCATGCGCACGCATAATCTGACGACGGTGTGCGAAGAAGCAGGTTGCCCCAATGTCGGCGAATGCTGGAGCCAGGGGCATGCCACCATGATGATCATGGGCGAGATTTGCACCCGTGGCTGTACATTCTGCAACGTGGCAACCGGCAAGCCGGACGCCTTGGATGTGTTTGAACCGGGCCGGGTTGCGGATGCGGTGAAGAAACTGGGGCTGAACCATGTCGTGATCACCAGCGTTGACCGGGATGATGTCGCCGATGGGGGGGCAGATCATTTTGCCCAGACCATTCGCGCCATTCGCCACCGCGCGCCGTCCACAACCATCGAGATTCTGACGCCGGACTTTTTGAAATGCACCCCGGACGCTGTCGAAACCGTCGTCGCCGCGCGCCCCGATGTGTTTAATCACAACCTTGAAACGGTGCCCGGGCTTTACCCCGAAGTGCGACCAGGGGCGCGGTATTTCCATTCGCTTCGGCTTTTGCAAAGGGTCAAGGAAATGGACCCGTCGATGTTCACCAAATCGGGCATCATGGTTGGCTTAGGCGAAGACCGTCAATCGGTGTTGCAGGTCATGGATGACATGCGCGCGGCCGACGTCGATTTCCTGACCATCGGCCAATATTTGCAACCCACGTCCAAGCACCACCGCGTTGATCGTTTCGTGTCGCCGGATGAGTTTGCGGCCTATGAAAAAGCCGCGATTGGTAAAGGGTTTCTTATGGTTTCGGCCACGCCGCTGACGCGGTCATCCTATCACGCGGGCGACGATTTCGCGCGTTTGCAAGCCGCCCGCCAAGCCCGGTTGTCGGGCGCTTGAGCAAAAGTCATGTTTTGACGCAGAAATATCGCTTTTCCCCTGCCATTTGGAAACAAGCTGTGTAAAATTCGCGCACCACAAGGAGGAACGAGCACATGAGCAAACGTGACGATTTGATTGCCCAATACGCGGATGATTTGAAAAACAAGTGTGGCATGACGCCGGATATGGACCTTTTGACAAAGGTCACCATTGGCTGCGGCCCGTCGATTTACAACGCGGATGCGTCCACCGTTGCAGGGTCTCAGGTCAGCGAACTTGAGACGGTCAAGGACAACTTTCTGGTCAAAAAGCTGGGCCTGTCCGACGGACCCGAACTGATGACAGCGATCAACTCGGTGATCGATACCTACGGTCGCTCCGAGCGCAACAAATACCGGGCTGTGGTCTATTATATGCTGACCAAGCATTTCGGGAAAGAAAGCGTTTACGGCTAAGCCGCGACAATTCAGGCCGGGCCGGGTCACGTTGATCCGGCCTTGTCTTTAGAACCGCAGGCCGACAGACAGGCCGAAAACAGGTTCGTAATCTTCGGCCCCCGACACGCCGCCTTGCACAAACGCACCGCCTTCGGTCAATATTTCCGCGTTCAGTCCAAGTTGTTGAAGTGATCCGCTTGCGCCCGCTTCATTGTCCATAATGCCAGAAAGCCCGACACTGAACTGATCTGACAGCGCGTAGTCCACGAAAATTGACGACTGACTGACCGCCGCATCGTTTTCCAGAAACGTGATGCTCAGGCCGGCCCGCGCGGCCCCGCGGCGCAAGAACGTGCCCATCTGAAGCGCGTCACGCCCCAAATCCAACCCTTCGTTCAGGAAAAGCGTTGCCTGACCCAGAACGCGTTGTTTCGTGGTTGGCATGTTTTCTGCGCTTGGGATGATAAAGGGCAGACGCAAGCGGCGCCTTTCTTCTTCGGCCAGCACGGGCAGACTGGGCGTAAGGGCGGCACGCGTGGCTGCGCCGCCAAGCTGAAAGTCACCCTCTGCGGAAAAAACCGGGGGATCACTGGCCACATCGACAGTCCCGTCAGCCCACGCAAAGGCGGGCAACATCAGAACGAGAACTGTCAAGACAGGGCGCACAGGCAGCGATCCTTTCACCGCCCCGACCCAATTTTCAGGCTAGGGCGTCTCGATCACTTGTGCAGCAGAATGGGTTAACTTTGTTTAAACCGCTTTTGCCTTGTGGCCTATCTGTCTCACTTGGGTGGCGTGTCTTCAGTGAAACGCACGCAGCCAATATAGGGCAGGTTCCGGTTTCTCTGTGCGAAGTCTATCCCGTAACCCACTACAAATTCGTCAGGAATCTCGAAACCCGTCCAGGTTGCCTTTACGCTGGTTTCGCGGCGCGACGGCTTGTCCAGAAGTGCGATTGTTTCCAGCCGTTTGGGGTTTCGTGTCGTCAACAGCCGCACGACATGGTCCAGCGTAAAGCCGGTATCGACGATATCTTCGACCACCAGAACGTCGCGACCGGCAATTTCTCCGCGCAGGTCTTTCAAAATCCGCACCTCGCGCGATGATTCCATCGCGTCGCCGTAAGAGCTTGCTTCCAGAAAATCGACTTCAACATTCATGTCCAATTCGCGCACCAGATCGGCGATGAACACAAATGACCCGCGCAGCAGGCCAACCACGACCAACTGGTCGGTCTGACCAAAGCTTTCGCGAATTTCACGCGCCAATGCCTCGATCCGGGCGGCAATCGACTTGGCCGAAATCAATTCATCTATAACATAAGGCTGCGTCACGCGCCCGCTCCCCCTTGACCCTGCCGCGCCACCTCTACACGTAAGGCATAGAATAACCAGAGCGAAGGCATGCCAACCCATTCTGAAACCCGCCATTTGCCCTATTCGGCCCAGCAGATGTACGATCTTGTGGCAGACGTCGAAAGCTATCCGCGCTTTCTGCCCTGGACAGCGGCTGCGCGCATCCGCAGCACCACCGAAGAACAGGAAGCGACCGTCCTGTTGGCCGACCTGGTTATATCGTTCAAGGTCTTCCGCGAGCGCTTTGGCAGCCGCGTCACGCTTTGGCCCGAGACGCGCAAGATCGACACCGAATACCTGGACGGGCCGTTTGAAAAAATGATCTCAAACTGGGTTTTCGATGAAGCAGACGACGGCGGGTGCCATGTCAGCTTTTTTGTCGATTTCGCTTTTCGGAACAAATTGCTGCAAACCACGGCCACGATTTTTTTCAACGATGCGATGCAGCGTGTCGTGCGCGCGTTCGAACGTCGCGCGGCCGAGCTTTACGGCTGACGGTCGGCCAAAAGCGTGATCAGGTGGTTTTCGACAATCGCGAACCCGCCCTGAAACCGGCTGCCGGATGGAACGCCGCCCAGATCACGGGCCAGCGTCACGTCAAATTTTCTGGTTTGCCTATCGGGCACCACAGTTACGGCATCAAAGCCAAAATAGGCCGATACATCGGGGTAGAACGCTTTGAATACACATTCCTTGGCCGAGAACGTGATGCGCGCCTCAAGTCCCGATTGCGCATGTTCAGCCGGGGTGTGCAGGATTTGTCCGCGCAAGTGGTCTGGAAAATCTGACGCTTCGGCCAGATCGACGCCAAGGCGTAGCACTTTGTCGGATCGTGCGACGGTGGCAACGGCCAAACCATCGTCATGGCTTAGGCTGCCCACGACGCCCTTGGGCCAAACCGGGCTGCGGTTCGGGCCTTGTGGGATTGAAACGTTTTGCAAACCAAGATCGTCCAGCGCCCGACGCGCGGCGCGTCGGCCTGCGGCGAATTCGGTCTGGCGTTTTGGGATTGCACGCGCGATGGCCGGGGCTTCTTCGGGCAAGACGGTCGCGTCATCTGTCACAGGGGCAACGGCAACACAAATGTCCGGGCCCGCCAGGTCTTGAAGGCAGGCCCGAATGCTGTTGCTCAATGCGTTTGCTCGCGTTGCTGACGCATTGCACGGCGTCGGCTGATATTGGCTTCGGCGGCGGGGGCCGCGACCGCTTCTTCTGCCTTTGGCGCGTCCTTTGGTTTCATCAAAGCTTCGGCGCGCGCGGTAAAGCCTGCCAGGGTCGGGGCGCGGAAGATATCGGCGATCGACAATTGCGGCAGCCCCAGTTTGTCGCGCACCGCCCGATGCGCTTCGACCGCCAGCAAGGAATGCCCGCCAAGATCGAAGAAATTGTCAGATGGCGAGATGCGTTCGACATTCAGGATATCAGACCAGACCTGGGCAATCGCGTCGCCTGCATTGATATCGCTGGCCACAGTTGCGTCCTGCGCCGGTGTCGCGGCGGCGGGTTCTGGCGCGTTTGTCTTGGCAACTGCCGTCTTGACCTTGCCCGGTGCGGGCAGGGCTTTGCGGTCGATCTTTTTATTGGGCGTCAGAGGGAACGTGTCCAGCGTCACGACGCGGTTCGGTACCATGAAAACAGGAAGCTGGTTGCCCAACACCTGCCGCAGGTCCGTTTCCTTGGCCTTGCCGGTGATATACCCGGTCAACTGTCCGACGCCCGAGGCGTCTTCGCGCACAATGACAACCGCCTGATCGACGCCCGGTTGCGCCTCAAGCGCAGCTTCGATTTCACCCAGTTCAATCCGGTATCCGCGCACTTTGACCTGCGCGTCACCACGGCCCAGAAATTCCAGTTGTCCATCCGCATGCCACCGCGCCAGATCGCCGGTGCGGAACATGCGGTTGCCCGACCGGAACGGATCGTCAAGAAAACGCTCGGCATTCAGGTCATCGCGGCCATAGTAACCGCGCGCCACACCGGCGCCCGCGATATACATCTCACCCGCGACACCGACAGGGCAGGGCTCCATCGCGTCATTCAGAATATAGATCTGCGTGTTGGCAATTGGCGTTCCGATCCGCACAGGCTTGCCGCGTTTCGCGGTCGAGGTTGTCGACCAGATCGTCGTTTCGGTTGGCCCGTACATATTCTCGACCGTCGCGCGGGTCGCTTTTGACAAATCGGTCACCAGACCGGACGACAAAGGTTCGCCCCCGACCATCAGGTGCTTGAGATTGCCCAAAGCGGCGCGGCTGTCTTCGTTTGTGACCATCATCCGCGCCATATAGGGTGTGCATTGCATATGGGTGACGCCTTGGCGTGTGATTGACGCGGCCATCGAATAGTCTTCGCTGTCGCCACCGGCATTCGCGGCCTTCACAACTTCGGCCAGCGGGCGCAGACCATCCAGAACGGTCTGACGGTCAATGCCATAGTCGATCAGACAGGCGATTTCCGTCACTCCAATGTCCTGCACCTGGGCAACCCGCGCCATGGCATCGTCCTTGGTGCCAAAGAGACCGGATTGTTCAAAGTACCGTTCGAACGCAAAATCAAGGATTGCTTCCAGTTCGTCTTTCTCAAGTCCGCCCAGGTCCAGTTGCCGCGCGGTGTCGACACCTTCGGGGCGCTTGAACGCAGGGAACGCCCAGGCATATTGCTTGATCAGATCCGCGGCGGACCGCAGGTAATTTTTCATTGGTTCACGGGCGATGTCGCGCGCGGTTTCCCGATCGGCTGCGATATAGGTGTGCAGCAGCAAAGTGACCGTAAAGTCATTGGGGTCGTGACCGGCCGAGCGTAGGGCGGCGTGATAGATTTTGATCTTCTCGCCGACTTCCTCAATCGTTTGCCCCAACAGATGCGTCAGCACGTTGCAGCCATATTCCCCGGCCTGTTTCCAGGTCTCGGGGTTGCCCGCCGTCGTCACCCATGCATTCAGCGTCTTGGACACGGGGCGCGGTTGCGTCAGGCATTCCACTGTCGATCCATCGGCCTTTGTGTATTCGACTGCTTCGCCCGACCAAAGTTTGCGCACCTCTTCCAGAGCGGCGAACAAGGCAGGCTTGTTGTTGGGTGGCGCGTTTTCAGGACGCAGAACAAAGTCGTCAGGTTGCCAACCACTGGCAAAGGCCAGCCCGGCGCGACCGCCCGTCAGGTTGTCGATCACCGCCCATTCTTCGGCAATCCGTGCCGGATGGTGCAGCGGTGCGACGCACGAACCGGCCCGCACACCGATGTTCTTAGTGACACCTGCCACAGCGGCCCCGGTGACCGACGGGTTTGGATAAAGCCCGCCAAAGGCATGGAAATGCCGTTCGGGTGTCCAGACCGCGCAAAAGCCGTTTTCATCGGCAAACTTCGCGCCTTCCAGCAGCATTCCATATTTGTCGCGCCCGACGCCGTCGTCATTTCCCCAGTAATAGAGACTGAAATCCATTGCGCCTGCGCCGCTTTCGGCACCGGCCCCTGCGACCATTTTTTCTTCGTCTGACAGTACGATTTTGAAACCGCGCGCCAAAGTCCAGAAAAGTTCCAGCACAGAAATGTCAAAGGACAGCGACGTCACCGCCATCAACGCGCTGCCGTCTTCGTGGGGAATGCGTTCGTCCATGCCGGTGAAAAAGTTCGACACGTTCCGGTGTTCCAGCATCACGCCCTTCGGCCGACCGGTCGAGCCCGAGGTGTAGATCATGTAAGCCATATCGGCGCTGGTGACAGGCGTGTCCGGCTTGTCAGGCGACGCGTCAGCCAGCCGTGGGTCTGCGTCGATATTCAGAACCTGGGCTGTGGTTTCCAGCGTCAAAGCGGTTTCGCCCACGATGATGTCGGTGCCGCTGTCAGCCACATAAAGCGCGATACGGTCCGCAGGATAGGCAGGGTCCAGCGGCAGATAGGCCCCACCGGCTTTCAGAATGCCAAGCGCGCCGATCAGCAATTCGGTCGAACGGCGCACATGCAGCCCAATCGGTTTATTCGGACCTGCGCCCATGTCCTGCAGCACATGCGCCAGTTGATTGGCGCGTGCGTCAAGCTGGGCATAGGTCAGGCTTTCGCCACGATAGACCAACGCGATGGCATCCGGTGTGGCCTTGGCTTGTGTTTCGAAATGTTCGTGAATGCAGGTGTCTTTTGCATAAACCGCTTCGGTCGCGTTCCAGGTGTTCAGCACCAGCTCGCGTTCGCTTTCGGGCAGAACCGGCAAGTCAGACACCGGGGTTGCATCGTCCAGACCGTCAAGCTGTGCGGCCAGATGTTCCACCCGCGCCGCGATCAGGCGGGCTTCTGCTTCGGAAATGCGCGACAGGTCCGCATATAAATGGCTTGTGTCACGCGCCAAAGTCAGCGCGGCACCGGTCAAAGCGCCGGTTTTGCTGAAGGCTGCATCGGGTACTGCGCGTTTCGGGATGCTGGGCAAGCGGGCCATCAGATCCGCCGCCAGCGGTTTGGCTTCGGCGTTCAACGCCTCGATCAAGCCGTGTTTGGCAGCGCCCAGCCCCTGGCTGGTTGCAAACCGCACCGGATGCCACGGCGCGTGTGCGGCGTGAACCGGGTCTTCAGCTGCCACAGCCAGATCGATATCGTCGTATTCGGTGAGTGCGGCTGCGACGACGGCAAAGGCGGTGGCCAAAGCATCGGGTGTGCCGTTCAGCGCGACGTCGAATTGGCCCGTGCCCCGCTGCGGGTCAGACCAGATTGCGGGACGGAAATCGCCAAGCAGCCGTTCCCATTTCCGTTCGCCGTCGGTCGCAAGCTTCAGCGCCGCATCCAGGCCGTTGAAATCGGGAACAGGCAACACCGCGCCCGGGGCCAGACCGGCAGGCGCAGATGCGCCCAAAAGATCGGACAGACCCGACAGATGGACTGCTCCGTCGGCGGTCGCGATGGTCACACTGGTTGTATCAGACGACAGAACCGTGCCGGGCGCACCTTGACCGTCGGCATGTTCGGCTTTCCGAACCAGCACGACGCGGTCGTCCAGAACAATCTTCGGCACGGATAAAGGGTTGCGATAGTCGCCATGGTCCAGCGCTTTGACAAGCCGCAGGATATCAGCGCTTGGCATGTCAAAATCAATCGCGCCGCCTGCGAAGGGTTTGTCTTTCAGCCCGAAATACGACCGCTGGGACAAGTCTTGTGCCACCGCGCCGGACAATGCATTTTCCAGGGCCGATATCACGTCGCCAAAGCAGTCAATCGCGGCGGAAAAGCACTTGGCGTTCAGTGTCAGCGCGGTGTCATCGGGGGCGACGTCGAACATTCTCTGGGCGACGATGCGGCCTTCGTCGATGCCACCTTCGATGACATGCCAGGTGATGCCGTGGCGTGTTTCACCGTTCAAAAGCGCCCAGACCGGCGCGTTAAGACCGGCATAGCGGGGCAGGGGGCCGTCGTGAAAATTCACCGCCCCTTTGGTGCCTTTGGCAAGAACGCTGTCGGGAATGACATCGGTGTTGGCAATCGAAAGCAGCCAATCGGCCTGGCCGTCGATTGTTTCGCCGGTGGTGTGAACAGACAAGCCGTTGTCTGTTGCCCAATCGGCCACCCGGTCGTCGCGGGTGACAACGGCCAGAACGGTATGACCCGCGTCCAGCAACATGCCCCCACAGTGAATTGTCAGCGTGTCATTGCCCTGAAGCAGACAAGAAAACCCCATACTCAAACTCCTGCGAACTGCTCGCCACGCCCCCGAAACCCAAGTCGGTAATCTAGCGCAGCCAGACGGGGCGAAGAAGACTCCAATTTTTACTGACCGCTGGTCGTTGCCTTTTCAACCCTTTTCAGAGAGTTGGCTTGGCCGCCGCGTAAACAATCCTTTCTTAAAGACCGGATTGTTTACTCGGCCGCCTTTAATTTACGCCGGTCCTGGCCCGCCATTTCGCGTTCTGCGTCGTCGATGATCTTGCGCATCTCTTGTGCCAACACACGCACGTTCGGTTCCAGAACCATCGAATCGTGGTTGCCCGGCACTTCGATGACATCCAGCCGTTCCGCATGTGGTCGCCAGTCGTTTGCCTCGTCGATCAGTTCTTTCGACGCGTTCAGCCAGCGACCCGGCTTGACCTCCCAGCGATGATCCAGCGGTGGCCGGATCAGCGTGATGGGTCCCGACCAGGGTTTGACCGTAAATTTGGCGATGGCCTGATAAAACGCGGATTCAATGGCTTTGTTGTGGAACTCGGCCGTCGAAGTTTCAAACCCAACAGAACGACGTTTTTGCATTTCCCACTGCCAGCGCCGCGCGACCCAATCGGTGACATAGCGCACGCCTTCTTCTTTTAGGCGCAAACGGTGCATCGTCAGCTTGTCGGAGCGTGTCAAAGGACGACGGCGCGGCAAAGGCGTGTCCAGCATGACCAGCGACGCGATCTCTTCGCCCGCCTCGGTCAGTTGATGTGCCATTTCATAGGCCGTCAGCCCGCCGCCTGAGAAGCCGCCAATCATATAGGGGCCTTCAGGCTGCACTTCGCGGATTTCTTCAATGTAATCGCGCGCGGCATGCACCAGATCGTTATGCGGTTCATCACCCCCCAAAAGACCACGGGCCTGCACGCCGTAAAACGGACGATCGGCGCCCACAAGATGGGCCAGGTGACGCAGGTTCAGCACATTGCCAAACATGCCCGCGACCAGGAAGAACGGTGTCTTTTTGCCGCCATCGCCCTGATGCATGGGCACCAGATGCTTGAACCGGCGTTCGGTCTTCTTGATCGGTGCCGCCCCTTCGGGACGGTCTTCGCCTTCGGGGACAACCCCCAGTTCAGCGATCAGCGCCGCGCATTTGCGGATGGTCGGTGCTTCGAACAAAACCGAGATGGGGAAGTCTACGGCAAACACCGATTTGACCTGCGCGAACAAACGCACGGCAATCAGGCTGTGTCCGCCCAGATCGAAGAAATTGTCTTCGGCGCCGACCTGTTCGATGCCAAGAAGATCGGACCAGAACCCGGCAAGCCGGCGTTCGATTTCGCCTTCAGGCTCGACAAAGTCGTTGTCCAGCTCGGGGCGTTCAAAGGTCTGACCGCCACCGGTTTTTGGCGCTGCATCCCGTTCGACCTGTGCGATCAGTTTTGGCAGATCAAGTGATGACACGACCACCTGCGGTTCGGACATCGACAGCGCCGACAAAAACGCCTCGGCCCCTTCGGTGGATTGGATGCCCTGGCCGATATTGTGGAACAGCCGCTCTTCCGCCGGGGACAAAGGCCGCGACAAGGTTTTGGCGGTTGTCGGTGGCGGGGCCGCGAAGGATATCTTTCCTTCCAGACGTCGAATGGTAAAGCCCTCGACTTCCATCACCACCTGGCCATCCGGCGCCATCAGCGTGATCGAGAACCGCGCAGTGCCGCTGGCATTCTTACCGTCGTCTTCCAGTTTGACCCAGCTGTAAATCTCGCGGGGCAGCGGCCCAAACACCCGGACCGAGCTGTAAGACAGCGGCACCCAAAGTGTTTCAGACGCATAACCGGGGATCAGTTTCATCGCCCAGCCGGTCGCAATATCCAGAAGGCCGGGATGCAGATGATATCCCGCATCCATTCCCCC
Organism: uncultured Paracoccaceae bacterium; assembly: GCA_937924905.1. Classification (GTDB taxonomy): domain Bacteria; phylum Pseudomonadota; class Alphaproteobacteria; order Rhodobacterales; family Rhodobacteraceae; genus JAJDOD01. Next base: position 66,278 of record CALDUK010000004.1, read on the forward strand.
TTGTTCCAATCGGGCCAAGGCTTCTCCGTGGCCGAATTGTGTGGATCTCAAAACCTGCCAGCGTGGGCCGAATTTCAGATGCGCATCCTGTGGTGACAAAAGCGTTTTGCCCTCGGCGGCCTCGGTCAGGTCGGGGCATCGGTTGGCAATGGCTTCGATGTTCAGCGATGCAGGTGGCACCATCGGCAGCACGCGGATATCGGCCGTTGCATTCGTCTCAAAGGTACGGCCATCCAACGCGCTTTCGACTGTCATCGCATAGTCGTCGCCGTCGCGGGGCAATTTGATCCGCACTGCGGTTTTGGTGTCAGCAATTGCACGCAGCGGGCTGAAAAAGGTCAGATCGCGCACTTCAAACTTGGTATCACGGCCTTCAGCGGCCATCGCTTGTGCGGCCAGTTCGAAATAGCCCGTGCCGGGCAAAAGCGCATCGCCCGCCTTGGTCCGGTGTTCGTCCAGAACCCACTGGTCGTCGGCACCCCAGGCCGCGTGATACACGTGGCTGCCGTCGCTTTCTTTCAAACGTCCGTCCAGAAGCGTCTGTTCAACGGGTTCCAGTTCGGGATCATCTTCATTGGTGCGGGCCGCCATGGCGCTGGCCGCCATACCGACATCCGCCCAGACACCCCAATCGATGGCGAAGACCCGCGTTTTGCCGCCTGCACGCGATTGCGCAATGGCATTCAGGTACTCATTCGCGGCGACGTAATCGACCTGACCGGCAGGTGCCGTGATCGTGGACACAGACGAGAAAAGCGCCATCCAATCAAGCGTCCCATCCGGGAAAAGATCACTGAGAACCTGCGTGCCCTGCATCTTGGCGGATAAAACGGTGTCGATGCTAAAGGACGATTTCGACAGGATTGGCGCATCGTCAATCGCACCAGCGGCATGGACCACACCGTTGATTTCGCCCCATTTTTCGCAGACCGCGTTTACGGCTTGCTTCATCTCGATCGGGTTCGACACATCAGCAGCCAATGTCATAACCGAACCGCCGGCTGCTTCGATGGCTTTCAGACGGGTCAGACGTTCGACATCAGGCGCGTTGGGCGCCGACCGGCGAATGGTGTCTTCCCACTTGTCGCGGTCAGGCAGGGCCGTACGGGCGACAAAGGCAATCTTGGCGTCGTAGTCGCGGGCAAGACGCTCGGCCAGGCTAAGGCCAATGCCACCCAGACCACCGGTCATCAGTACGACCGCGCCTTTTTCAACCGGCATCTGTTCGCTGGCCGCCAGCCGCGCGGGCTTCCAGGTCTGTTCAAACCGCTTCGTGCCACGCACAGCAGCGGTTGTGTTTGACGGGTTGGAAAAGAGCTCTTCCAGAACCGCATCCACGTTGTAAGCCACCCGACTTTTGGTTTTGCCTTCGATATCCAGAACCGAAACGGTGATTTCCGGGAATTCGCGCGGGATGACCCGGGCGGGGCCAAACAACGTCGATTTCTCGGGGTATTTCAAATCCTCGTCCCGCACCCGCTGTGCGTCCGAGCTGAGCACGCTGATATGCAACGGCCCACCGTCAACAGACGTCCAGGCGCGCGACAGATAGAAAAGCGACCAAAAGCCCTGTTCTTGCAGACGGTGAAAGAACGACGATCCGGGTCGCGCCGTTTCCTTGCCGGTGACCATCCAGAGATGGGCCACCCGCGTGGGCAACATGCTGCGCGCCGAAAGATCGGCCAGCAGGCTGTCGTAGGTTTCGCCTTCCAGCTCGGGCGCGATGACATAGTCATCTTCGCCGATGCGCGCAAAGGTATCCCCCGGCTTTACGGTGGTGACATGCTGGCCGGCGTCGCGCAGACGCGCCACCAGGTCCTTGCCCAACCCTGCGTCGTCGACGAAAACCAGCCAGTTTTCCTTGTCGGCCGCTGCCAGTGCGCCCGCGACATCGATATCGCAATCGGCATAGGTCGGCTTCCAGAACGGCTTCCATCCCCATTTGGACGGATCCTCGGTGCGCATCAGCCATTCCTGCGCAGCGGCAGATTGTTCGGCGGATGTGCCGGGTTCGATAAAATAGGGTTTGCGCTGGAACGCATAGGTTGGCAAAGCCACGCGCTTGCGTCGCGCACCTTCCCACAGTTGGGACCAGTCGAATTTCCCACCCATGGCCCAAAACCGGCCCAGCATGGTGATGAAATACTTGTCATCCGAAATGTCGTCTGACCGGTCCCGCAGCGTGCCCATGACCTGATTGCGGTTCACGCGCGCACCTTGCGCGGCCAGCGACGCCATGGCGCGGCCCGGACCCACTTCCAGATAGATGCGGTCTGTCACTTCTGACAGCACGTCGATGCCTTCGGAAAAGCGCACCATGTTTCTCAGATGCGCGACCCAATAATCGGGCGAAGTCGCATCGGCATCCGTGATCCAGGTGCCGGTATAGTTCGACACAAACGGGATTTTCGGTGCGTTCAAAGTGATGGAACGCAGATAGTCGCGGAAGGCGTCCAAAATCGGGTCCAGCATCCGGCTATGGGCCGCAATGTTGATCGCAATGCGATTGCAGTCGATATCCGCCAGTTTCAGTTTCTGTTCCAGCCGGTCCAGCGCCTCGGCCGGTCCGGTCGCAACGGTCAGCGTGGCCGAATTGACAGATGCGATGTCAAGATCGTCGCTCAGATGTTCTTTCAGTTCGTCCACCGGCAATACGACCGACAGCATGCCGCCTGCAGGCACTGTATCAAACAGCGTGCCGCGCAGATGGACCAGCCCGATGCAGTCTTCAAACGACATCACACCCGCCACACAAGCGGCGGTGTTTTCGCCCATCGAATGGCCGATCAAAGCCGATGGTTTCACACCCCAGCTCATCCAAAGCTGTGACAGCGCGTATTCGACGATCATGATCAGCGGCAACTGGACCGACGGCGTTTTCAGCCGTTCATCCGCAGCCTCAAGCGCGTCTTTCGCCGGGAACAACAGGGTGCGCACGTCGTAGTCCAGACGGGGTTGAAGAACCTCCAGCCCCTTGTCCATCCATTCGCGGAAGACCGGTTCGGTGTCATACAGATCGCGCGCCATGCCCGCGTATTGCGCGCCGCCGCCGGGATACATGAAAACCGTATCCGGGTTTTCGGCAACCACGCTTTGGCTGAACACCCGGCGCGGATCATTTTCGCGCAGCAGTTTCGCAGCATCCTCGTGGCTTTCGGCAACAACGACGCGGCGCTTTTCAAACCCGTGACGGCCTTCTTTCAGCGTAAAGGCGACATCTGCCAGCTTTTCGCTTTGGTCGTCCTGCAAATAGGCGGCAAGCTTGTCGGTTGCGCCGTCCAGCGCGGTTTCAGACTTGGCCGACACGGTCAAAAGCTGGAACGGCCATTCGCTTTCTTCGCTTTCAACCGGGGTCGGCGCTTCCTCGATGACTGCGTGCGCATTGGTGCCACCAACCCCAAGCGAGTTGACGGCCGCCCGACGCGGATGGTCTGTCGCGGGCCAATCGGTCAGCGTGTCATTCACGCGGAAGGGCGAGCCATCGAACGGGATCGCCGGGTTCGGTTTCTCATACCCCAACGAGGGCGGCATCTGCGCGTTCTGAACGGCCAAGGCTGCCTTGGCGAAAGACGCGACACCTGCGGCGGTGTCCAGATGACCGATGTTGGTTTTCACCGATCCAATGCGGCAGAAATCGGTCTTGTCGGTTGTCTGGCGAAACGCTTCTGTCATTGCGGCGACCTCAATCGGGTCGCCCAGATAGGTGCCGGTGCCGTGGCATTCGACATAGTCAATCGTTTCGGCGTCGATGCCCGCATTCTTGTGGGCCGCCAGGATCGCATCCGCCTGACCGCTGACCGACGGGGCCAGATAGCCCGCTTTGTCTGCGCCGTCGTTGTTAATGGCCGAGCCTTTCAGAACCGCAATGATCGGGTCACCGTCGCGCACCGCATCATCCAGACGGCGCAGTGCAACCACGCCCGCGCCCGACCCAAAGACCGTGCCTTGCGCGCGGTGATCGAAGGCGCGGCACTGACCATCGGGAGACAGAATCTCGTTTTCCTTGAACACATAGCCATGGCCCTGCGGCAGTTCGATCGTCGAACCACCGGCAAGCGCCATGTCGCATTCACCCGCCCGCAATGCCTGCGCCGCATAGTGGATGGCCACCAGCGATGTTGAACAAGCCGTCTGCACATTGATCGACGGACCTTTCAGGTCCAGCGCATGGCTGACGCGGGTTGACAGAAAGTCTTTGTCGTTCCCGGTGTGACGCAACAGGAACATGCCTGTTTCATCAACCAAATCCGGGTTCGAGCAGACGTTAAAATAGAAATAGCTGCCCATCCCGCAGCCTGCATAGACGCCGACCTTGCCATCAAACGAAGACGGCACATGCCCGGCGCGTTCCATTGCTTCCCAGGACAATTCCAGAAAATGACGATGTTGCGGGTCCATAATGACCGCTTCTTTCGGCGACAGGCCGAAGAAGTCCGCATCGAAATATTCGAACTGATCCAGAGGCGCCGCATAAGGCACATAGTCCGGGCGCGACAACAGGTGGGCTGGCACACCAGCCTCGACAAGCTCGTCGTTGTTCATCTTGCGGATAGAGCATTCCCCATCCCGCAATTTGGCCCAATAATCCTGAGTGTCTTCCGTCCCCCCTGGCAACCGGAGAGAAATGCCCACCACGGCAATGTCGCCACTATTTAAATGCTTCACGATAACCACACGCTCACTACTATCCCCACCCGAGATCTATCACGTTCCAACTGAAAAAGCACCGTTTCAAGGCATTTCAAGGCAGAAACTGTGAAAGTCGGAAACAATCCGCCTAAAGCCCCAAAATTGAGGAAAAAATCGCTTACCCGTTGAAATTTTGCCGCATGTCTTGTTCGGTCGGCGACTTACCTCACCATGACGTTACGTCAGCTTGTGGGTGGCCGGGGCAGGGGATTCGTTTTATCAAACCCGATCAATGTACAGCTTGATCAACGCGTCTTCGGTCATCTCGCGGGTCAACGCCTGTTCCTGACGTTTGGTTTTGGTCAGGTGTTCGATCAGGGTCTCGGGGAAGATACGGGCCATCCTGTTGTCCTGTTCAAACAGGGAAATTGCGCTGCCCCAATCCGCCGCAAGGCCAGGATGGGTCTGGTCATAGGCGTTGCCGGTGATCGGCGGTGGTGGTCTGGTCTGATCGTCCAGCCCCATGCCCGCGCCCCCAAGAATAGCCGCCAGCAAAAGATATGGCGATGTGTCGCCCCCCGCGACACGATGTTCGATCCGCCGAGCCTTGCCCGGCCCATCCGGGATGCGCAGTGCTGCGGTGCGATTTTCATAGGCCCAGCAAATACTTGTGGGCGCATGCGCCCCCGGGACCAGACGCAGGTAACTGTTTTGATGGGGCGCGAAGATCAGGGTTGCGGCTTCCATCGTCTGCAAACAACCACCGATCGCATGGGCCAAGGCGGCGCTGCCCTGTGCTGTGCCATCGTCAAAGATATTGATGCCGTTCGCGTCAAGAATGGAAAAATGCACATGAAGGCCCGAACCCGCGTCATGGGCCTTGGGCTTGGCCATGAATGTGGCGGCCATTCCGTGTTTTCGCGCAATCCCTTTGGCCATCATTTTGAACAGCCATGTGTCGTCGGCAGTTTTCAAGGCAGGGCCATGGGACAGTGTGACCTCGAACTGGCCACTGCCGCTTTCGGACGTCGCGGTTTCCGCTGGAATCCCAAGCGCTGCACAGCCCGCATAGAGATCGTTGAGAAAGGCATCATAGACCTCAAGTGATTGAAGTCCAAGGATATCTCCGCCCTTTGAGAGACGCTTGGCCAAGGCCGTGGGCGTTTGATCGTCGATCAGATAGAACTCAAGCTCGGTTGCGGCATGCACGGTTAATCCGCGCTTGGTGAACTGCGCGACCACGCGTTCCAGCGCAAATCGCGGATCGGCTTTAAACCGGCTTCCGTCAGACTGAACCATGCTGACCGGCAATAAAACCGCGCCGTCGGCCAGCCAGGGCATGGGGAGCGGGCCGCGATCGGTGGGCTTAAGAAACCCGTCCTTGTCACCGGTTTCAAAGACCAGCGGGCTGTCATCGATATCCTGCCCCAGAATGTCGAGGCTGAGCGCCGACAGCGGCATTTTTGCCTTTCCGTCTAACAACTTACCGGCATGTGCAGCCGCTATACGCTTGCCCCTTGGCTGACCGTTCAGGTCAGGGATGGCAAGCGTGACATGCTGTGCACCGGGAAAATCGTCGAGCCAGGACATGGGCCGAAGGGTTCACGTAATTTCCGAGGAAAGACAAGCGGGTGCGGGCGGAATGGGTTGGCTGAGATAGTGTAACGCGGATACCTCGACGATGCCTTCCAGACAGAGAACATCCTTGTCATCGGGCGAAAGCGCATCAATCGCATCCATCAGTGCAAGCTGTAACAGTTTGATATCATTTGGAATTGAGGTGATATAGGGCAGTGCCGGAGTGGGTTGGGTTTCGGTCAGAACGCGCAGGTTTTGCGTAAAACCATCCCATCGTTTCATCATCGTCCATGTCACCACGTCAATCGCGGCTATGTCGCAATGCCCGTCTGCAACGGCTTGCGCGCTGGCCTGATGACTGCCGGTTTCTGTTATGGTTTTGAAGGTGATCTTGGTGTCGCGCGCCAACTGATCAATGGCCGCCCAGCCCGATTGCGACAGCCGGGAATTTATGGCTAAATCACTGTTTGCAAACGCCAAAAAATCCAACCGCGGGTCGTCTTTGCGCACCACCACAGCGCTGAAATACAGGCCGGCCGGACAGTCGATGGCATGGACTGGCGTCGCAACAAGGTTAACGTCCGTGTGCAGCGCGGCGCGGTAAGGAAGGCTGCAGGTTTGCGACAACAGCAGGTTTGGAGCCAGCCAATGGGGATTGTCGCGGTTCAGATTTTCCGGGGCGTTTGAAAAGTGACGCCGAAAAAGTGAATAAAATCGGTCGTTTGCGGCGCGGGTTTCCGGCCGGTCATACATCGGAAGTGTGGTGATCATCCCCGCGATTGCGCGCGTTGGCGAGCCAGCGCGCTGTCGCGATCGTTAATGCCCAGCATCGGGGCGACCAGCCGCATCAACGCGTCTTCCTCGTAATCGCGGCCACCATCAGCGAGGGCGACTTCCCACAGCGCTTCGATCACCTGGGCGCGATCTTCATAGGCGACATGGTCTTTTATGGCGCGGGTAAAGCGGACGGTATCTGGGGCTTCGGATTCAAGAATTTCTGCGTCTTTTCTGAGGCTTGTAAGGTTGTCTGCATCCAGATTAAAGCGGGATTTCAAGACTTTGTCGATGCGGGTGATTTCAGCCTGATCATAGTGACCGTCTGCTTTTGCGATGCGAATAAGCAGCGCTGCGAGCGCCAGTCTGGCGTCGCCATCGTCCAAAGGATCGGGTTCGGGGGCCGAAAGACGCTTGAGTAAATCTGCGAACATGTTCCGGATATAGTTGGATTTTTGCGCGGTTGCGAGCCCCCCGTCCGCTGGCTTCACCATTTGGTGATGGTTTTGCGTCAAGATGTACCAAGGCGCCGGTATGTTCACGCGGAACAAAAAAACCGGGCGTTGTGCAGGGCGAAGTATACGCCGGGCCGGTTTTGCGGCCCGACGACAGGTGAAGTGCATCTGACGATGCGATGCGTGCAAAGGCGACTTTGTGCGCCGTTTTTGCGTGGGGTTACGGAATTATGCGGGTGCTGCCTGTCCACCAGACAAAAAGCGGCACTGGCAGGACCGCCAGCGCAAAGGTCAAAACGGTCCAGCCCGGGCGGAACAGCCGGCTGAACCCGGCGGTGAACGCAATGCCGCCGCCGCCGCCGATGATGGCATTGCCGGGGATGTTGATCAGGATGGCCAAAAGCGGATAGCGCCACGCGCCGATCAGGGGCCTTGCCCATTTGGGCGCGCGTTCTGTCAGATGGGCCAGCCGTTCTTCGCAGCTGAGCGGGGTGAGACGGTCGAGCAATCGACAGGCGCTTTTCAGGCGCAGATCGGCCAGAAGGCTGTGTAACCAGTTGACCGGCAAAAACCGCCCGGCGGTAAAGGCCAGAAGAAGCCCGAGGAAGGTCGCCAGATAGACCAGAGGCGCGATAGAGGCGCCTTTTATCAACAAAAGGCTGATGCCGATTTCGATCCCGGGCATGAAGGGCATGGCGATCAGCAGCGCATAGGCGACCAAAAGCGTGCCGAACATGCCGATCATCAAATGGGTGTTGCCGGTCGCCGTGGCTTGTTTTGTGGTCCAGTCCATCAACAGATGGATGGCATAGGCGGCCGCCAAAACCGCGACGAGTTTTGCGGCAAGGCGCACAAGCCCTTTGCCCACGGGTGGCAGTGTGATGTCGTCGGACCCCATGAGCAGACGTTAGCAGCCGCAGGGCGGTCTGAATAGCGGGGATTGCGTTCGTGAATTGGGGAAGTTGGAAGGGGGGGTGTGGTGGCGCCCGCCTAACGGGATGCACGGGACGTGGAACAAGGCGAAACCGCCGTGCCACGCCCTGCCACGGGCTGGTCAAACGGTTGTGTGCAGTGGGTGAGCGGCGTGTCGATCGCGCAATGTGCAGAGGGCAGCGCCCGGCACGGGGCGTCAGCGCGAAGCGCCCGCCCTGGGGGCGGGTCGGGCGCTGCCCGGCGGTGCCGCCGGGCGGGTGGTTTGGTGGTGTTCGGGATGACCTCGGGAAACCAATGTGGGTGGCTGGGATTAAGTGCACCCGCTCGGGCGGAGGACCGTCTGTTCTTGGCCGTGGGGTGGCGCGGCTGGGTGGGTAGGGTGCGCATTCATGCGCACCGTTGGCAGCTGCTGTTCGGGTTTGGTGCACGGTGAATACGCACCCCACGCTTGCTGGCAAACATTTATGAATCAACTGTTTGTCGCGTAGTTTTCCGCAATTTGCTTTGAATTGGGCAAGCTGAGATTGTGCAATGAGGCGACATTAAAAGAATTGAATATTTCATCCACACCAACCGCCCCTTCGATTCCTTCGGATTTTCTTCTTGAGAAATCGAACAGCGAAGATGTCAATGCATATACAAATGCCCAACCTATTATCAGTTCCGAAAGGTGAGTTTCTGGCTAGGCCATAAACCGATAATCCTTGACTAGACTCTGGGTTCGGGAACGGTGGATCTGAAATTCGCGAAGCATGACTTCGATTCGGTCGGAAACCGACTGTTCTTCGACGTTTTCGAGTGCATCTCTAAACACGGTAACTACTTCATCAGAAAAGTACAGTTCTTCAATCGAGCGAGCCAGAGACTGAGCATCTTCTTCATTCCGCTCGGATTGAAAAAAGAGTGACGATGATTTCAATCCGGTGAGTATTGTTTGGCAACTTGAAGACAATGCTGACGGAAGAAACGCCCTAGCTGATTGTAGTTTTCTTTTCCTAAGTTCGCGTGCCTCAGAGCTCGTTTGTTCGACTTGTAC
>CALDUK010000005.1 GCA_937924905.1 uncultured Paracoccaceae bacterium
TTTGCCACGCTGGCCGAACTTCAGGTCGCGTACCCCGGCACAAGCGCCAACGACCTGCGGACCTTCGATGTGAACCGTGACGGCCGGATCGCCTTCAACGAGTTCTACGCCCCGGCGGCTGTCGAAATCCTGGGCCGCAACAAGTAAGGCGTCGCCACCCTAAAGCCAAAGCGGCCATCGCAGCGATGCGGTGGCCGTTTTTTCTTGCCAAATGTTTATGGTTTGTTCACTATTGGGCCATGCCCGATGATTTCGCCCCCGAGATGAAACCCGGCCAGTTTCTGGCCCGAGGTGTGTGCCGTCATCTGGCGGCTTTGGATTTTGTGACGGTTGAAGAACTGACACCGACGCGCGGCTTGCGGGTGGATGTCATGGCGCTTGGTCCGAAGGGCGAGATTTGGATCGTCGAGTGCAAATCAAGCCGCGCGGATTTTCAGGGCGATGACAAATGGCAGGGGTATCTGGAGTGGTGCGACCGCTATTTCTGGGCGGTCGATGAACAGTTTCCGACAGATTTGTTGCCATCTGATAGCGGCCTGATCATTGCTGACGCCTATGATGCGGATATTCTGCGCATGGGACCTGAAACCAAACTGGCGGCGGCGCGGCGCAAGGTGATGATCCAGAAATTTGCCCGCCATGCCGCCCTGCGGTGGCATGGGGTGCGTGACCCGGGGTTTGTGCTGGGCACCACCGGGTAAAGCGCAGCCTTAGCTGTTGCGCGGTTTTTGGCCTTTCATCGCAGAGGCGCGCGCGCGGGCAGCGGCGGCCCGGATTTCTTCGGCGATTTCTTCGGCTTCTTCCGGTTCAAAATCCATCGGAATTTCCAGCCCGCCCGCTTCGACAAAGATACGCACCATGCCAAGGGTCGTCGGCCCGATTTGCAGGTTCGCCGTCACGTCGCTTTCGTTGTCGATGCTCATCCGGTCCGTCCTTTGTGATTGCCTGACGCAGCTAACAGGCCGCGCTTTGTCTTGACAAGCCTTGCCCTGCGGATGACCACTGAGCGCAAGGAGGTGCGCCGCATGAACACGCAATCGCCGCCCAAGATAAGTGACACGTCCACACCGTTTGACTGGCGTGATCCGTTCTTTCTGGACAGTCAATTGTCCGATGAAGAACGCATGATCCGCGACACGGCAGCGGCCTTTGCCAAGGCAGAATTGCTGCCGCGTGTCGAAGACATGTATCTGAACGAAACAACGGACCCGGGCCTCTTTCGCCTTATGGGGCAGACGGGCCTTTTGGGCGTCACGATCCCCGAGACCTATGGCGGGGTGGGGGCGTCTTATGTCGCCTACGGTCTGGTCGCGCGCGAGATTGAGCGGGTTGACAGCGGGTTTCGGTCGATGGCGTCCGTGCAGTCGTCGCTGGTGATGCATCCCATCCATGCGTTCGGGTCCGAGGCGCAGAAAGCCCGGTTTTTGCCGGGGCTGGCCAGCGGTGATTTGATCGGGTGTTTCGGCCTGACCGAAGCCGAGGCCGGGTCTGATCCGTCGGGGATGACGACCGTGGCCGAGCCTGTTGACGGCGGCTATCGTCTGACCGGGTCGAAGATGTGGATTTCCAACAGTCCGATTGCCGATGTCTTTGTGGTTTGGGCAAAATCTGCCGCCCATGACAACAAGATCCGGGGCTTTGTTCTGGAAAAGGGCATGGCCGGGCTGAGCGCGCCAAAAATTGGTGGCAAGTTAAGCCTGCGGGCCAGCGTGACCGGCGAGATTGTCATGGACGGTGTTGAGGTGAGCGAAGACGCGTTGCTGCCCGGTGTGGAAGGGCTGAAAGGCCCGTTTTCCTGTCTGAACCGGGCGCGCTATGGCATTTCCTGGGGCACGATGGGCGCGGCCGAGGATTGCTGGTTTCGCGCACAAGCCTACGGCATGGATCGTCGCCAGTTTGGAAAGCCGTTGGCCGCAACGCAGCTCTATCAAAAGAAACTGGCCGATATGCAAAGTGAAATTGCCCTTGGTTTGCAAGGCGCTTTGCGGGTTGGGCGGTTGCTGGACGAAGACCGGTATGCGCCCGAGATGAGCTCTGTCGTGAAGCGGAACAATTGCGGCAAGGCGCTGGAAATTGCGCGCATGGCCCGCGATATGCACGGCGGCAACGGTATTCAGGCCGGGTATCATGTGATGCGGCATGCGCAGAACCTGGAAACGGTGAACACCTATGAGGGCACGCATGATGTGCATGCGCTGATCCTGGGCCGGGCGCAAACCGGATTGCAGGCGTTTTTCTGATGCGGGTTTGCGCTGGCGACGCCATCGCGGCAGGCCCGTGCCTGCGGCACGGGCGGGCGTATTTTTGGCAAGATGAACACCGATGAGTGCGCCGCTGGACGGGGTGCGCGTTCTTGAACTGGCGCGGATTCTAGCGGGGCCCTGGGCGGGGCAGGCGCTGGCGGATCTGGGGGCCGAGGTGATCAAGGTGGAGGCGCCGTCGGGCGACGATACACGCGCCTGGGGGCCGCCTTTTCTGGAACGCGACGGCGAAAGATCGGCGGCGTATTTTCACGGTGCCAATCGCGGAAAATCCAGTGTGGTTGCGGATTTGCGGGACGATGCTGATCTTGCGCATGTGCGCGCGCTTGCCGCTGAGGCGGATGTTGTGATCGAGAATTTCAAACTGGGTGGTCTGGCCAAGTTTGGGCTGGATTATGACAGCCTGGCCGCGATTAATCCGCGGCTGGTTTATTGTTCGATCACCGGGTTTGGGCAAACCGGACCACGCGCGGCTGAGCCTGGGTATGATTTGCTGATCCAGGCAATGGCGGGGGTGATGGATATCACCGGTCAAGCCGATGGACCGCCGACCAAAATGGGCGTGGCCTTTGCCGATGTGTTCAGCGGGCTTTATGCGGTGATTGGCATTCAGGCGGCTTTGGCGGAACGGGCGGTGTCGGGCAAAGGTCAGCGGGTTGATATCGCCTTGTTTGATTGCATGACCGGAGTTCTGGCCAACCAGGCGCAGAACTTTTTTGCAACCGGCAACGCGCCTGTGCGCAAAGGCAATGCCCATCCGAATTTGACGCCCTATGAGGTGTTCGAGGCCCGCGATGGCCATTTGGTGATTGCGGTCGGGAATGATGGGCAGTTTCGCGCCCTTATGGCGGTGCTGGCGCTGGATGTGCCGCCGGCCTTTGAGACCAATGCCGCACGTTTGGCGCATCGGTCAGAGCTGCGCGCCGTTCTGGACCCTGCAATTGCGGGATGGGCCAAGGCCGGGTTGATCGCGGCCTTGACAGAGGCGGGGGTACCGGCGGGGCCGATCAACACGGTTGAAGACGCGTTGAACGATCCACAGACCCGCGCACGCGGTATGGTGGTGGCACCCGAGGGCGACCGGGGGTTGCGCACACCGCTGGTCTTTTCGCGGTCAGAGCTGAAGATCGAAAAAGGTGTGCCGGATCTGGGGGACACACCACTTGCAGACGTGAAGTGGACACCGACATGAACGAGACGCCGAAGTTTCCGAACGATCTGGACAGTTTCTGGATGCCCTTCACATCATCCCGGGCCTTTAAGGCGCACCCCCGTATGCAGGTGAGCGCCGAAGGGTGCCATTACACCGGGCAGGACGGGGTCCGCCGGATTGATGGGACAGGCGGGCTTTGGTGCAGCAATGCAGGCCACGGGCACCCGAAAATCACAGAAGCCATCCAGCGGCAGGCGGCGGCGTTGGATTTTGCCCATAGTTTTGGGCAAGGTCATCCGGTGGCCTTTGAAGCGGCCTCGCGTCTGGTGGCGCTGGCGCCCGGGTTCGATCAGGTTTTCTTGACGAACTCAGGCTCGGAAGCTGTTGATACTGCTTTGAAAATAGCGTTGGCCTATCATGCGGCGCGCGGCGAGGGGACGCGGCGTATTCTGGTGGGGCGTCAGAAGGCCTATCACGGGATCAATTTTGGCGGTCTTTCCGTTGGCGGAATTGGGCTGAACAAAGGTCAGTTCGGGTCGCTTTACCCCGACGTGCGCCAGATGCGGCATACAAACCAGCCCGGGCGAGAATTTTCGCGGGGCCAACCCGAAACCGGGGCGGCGTTGGCGGATGATTTGCAGGATATTATTGAAACGCAGGGCGCTGACCGGGTTGCGGCGGTGATTGTCGAACCTGTTTCGGGCGCAGGTGGGGTCTTTCCGCCGCCCATCGGGTATCTCGACCGGTTGCGCGCGATCTGCGATGCCCATGGGGTGTTGTTGATCTTTGACGAGGTAATCACCGGGTTTGGTCGGATGGGCACGGGTTTTGCGCATCAGTTTTACGGCGTGGTGCCCGATATGGTGACCGTCGCCAAAGGCATGACCAATGCGACCGTGCCAATGGGCGGGGTCTATGCGCGTGCGGGGCTGCGGGATGCGTTTTTGAACGGGCCGGAAGAGATGCCGGATTTGTTCCATGGGTACACGTATTCGGGCCATCCGCTGGCCGCTGCGGCCTGTCTGGCGACGCTGGATGTGTATCGCGATGAAGCTGTGTTTGAAAACGCTGCTGCCATGGCCCCCCTTTGGGAAGATATGTTGCATAGTCTCAAGGGGTTGCCGGGGGTCGTTGATATTCGAAACGCGGGTATTTTGGGTGCGGTCGAACTGGCCCCCGAGGGGGCCGTTGGCCAGGCCGGGCGCGCGGCTTATGCGGCGCTTTGGGACGCCGGGCTGATCGTGCGGCCTGTGGGTGACAGCCTGGCGATGTCGCCGCCTTTGACGCTGAGTGCGGATTTGATTGATGAAATTGGCGAAGTGTTGCGGGTGTTTTTGAAAACCCGTTAACGCGGCGCGTCTGCGGGGTCTAGCGGATCACGTGAGGGCGGTATTTCAGGCGTGGTGCCTGCCCCGGCAGATGGCGGTTCAGGCGGCGGTTCATCCGCCCGAAAAGCCCGATGATCACCAGTGTCAGCAAGATGAAATAGCCAGCGACGATGGGATAGGCGACGAATGGATTGAATGTCTTGTCGGCAAAGTAGCTGGCGTAATAGAGCGCGTCGCCGCGTTGTTGCCAGGCGGGAAAGCCCGAGAAGAACACCAGCGTTGTCGACTGGAACAGGAAGATCGCCTCGTTCGTATAGGCAGGCCAGGCCAGACGCAGCATGGTCGGCCATGTGATGCGTTTGAATTTGGACCACCCTGTCAGACCATAGGCATCGGCGGCGTCGTGATCGCCCTTTGGGACAGATTGCAATGCGCCATAGAATATCTCGGCTGAATAGGCGGCGGTGTTGAAGAACAACACAATCAACGCCCCGGCCCATGCGCGGGTCAGCCAGCGGGTTTCGGCGGTGATGCCAAAGACCTCGATCCCTTCGCGGGGCAGCAGCACGAACAGTTGGTAAGCCAGAAAGAACTGGATGAACAAAGGAGAGCCGCGAAACAGGAAGACGAACCATTCGCTGGGTTTGCGGATAAGCCGGTTTTGGTTTGCTTTGCCAAGGGCGACGGCGGTGGCTAGAAAGAAGCCTGCGCCCAGCGCCAGAACACCGAAGTAAATGTTCCAAAGCAGGCCCGAGCCGATCAGCGTGATGTGCTGGCAAAGTGTGAAGTCTTCGCGCGGCAGCAGGCGTTCGCCAAAGCCGAGTGACCGGAAAGCATAGGCCTGTATGGTGTCCCAGCATTCCATTGCTCAGGCCCCCAACGCCGTGCCACCAAGCGTGGCCTGACCGTGGCTGAGCCTGCGGGTCAGGCGCGCAAAGACCACTTCGGACAGGCGTGTGAGTGCGAGGTAAAACACCAGAAGCGCCAGAAAATACCAAAGCGTCCAGTCAGGATGCGGGTAGTCGAAGATCGGGCCTTTTGACCCGCCAAGTTCGCGCGCCCAATAGACAATGTCTTCGACGCCCAGAAGGAACAAAAGCGGCGTCGCCTTGACGAGGATCATCCAAAGGTTCGACAGACCGGGCAGCGCGTAAATCCACATTTGCGGCATGAGAATGCGCCAGAAGGTCTGGTTTTGGGTCATGCCGTAAGCCTGGGCCGTTTCCAGTTGGGCGCGTGGCACCGCCCGCATCGCGCCGTAAAGGACATTGGCTGCAAAGGCGCCAAAGACGATGGCGAAGGTCAGAACGGCCAGAGAAAACCCATAGATTTCGTGGATATATTGCGGTGCGTTCGACAAGGGCAGCTTGGCTTCGGGGCAAACGACAAAGTCGTTGCCCTGACGAATGGGATCGGTCCAATTGGGGCAGAGCGTTTGATGGCGCAGCCACTCAAGGCCCTGATCCAGCGCAATGACGAAAAACAGAAAGAAGACGATGTCAGGCACGCCCCGGACAATCGCGGTATAGGCTTTGCCGAGCCAGCGCAGCGGGGCGATGCGGCTTCGGGCGGCAGTTGCACCGGCAAAGCCAAAGGCCAGTGATACAGGCGCGGTGATCGCCAAAAGCAACAGTACCGTGCCGAAGGATGTATATGCGGTCAGATGTTTGCCGGTGGTCAGATAGCAAGCCACCCAGGCAAGGCCGTCCAACAGATCGGGGTCAGAGCACCAGTCAAACATCAGCCGGTTTTCTCATGTGGGTAGGCGCAAAGAGCCGTATCTTTGCGCCTGTTTGTGTCACCACTGCGAGGAGACTTCCCATTTCTGGATTAACGTATTCAGCGAGCCGTCGTCTTTCATCGACTGAATGGCCGCGTCAAACTTGGCCTTCAGGTCGCCGTCGGATTCGCGGATGCCCATGCCAACGCCACCGCCCAGCAGGACCGGGTCGCCGACAACCAGCAAATCGCCATTGGTGTCCATCGCGGTTTTGATGAAACTGGCATCGGCCAGAACCGCATCGACTTCGCCGTTCACAACCGCCGCAATGGTTTCATCGGGCGTGGAAAACTCGACCAGCGTTGCGCCGCTTTCTGCGACATAGCCGGCCTGAATGGTGCCGGTTTGGGCTGCGATAATGCCGCCTGCCAGGTCAACACCGTCGGACATGGCCGCATAGGTCGATGGGTCGGGCGGGGTGTAGGGTTGGGTAAAGTCGATCACGTCATCGCGTTCGTCGGTGATCGACATGCCCGCGATGATGGCGTCATAGTTGCCGGACACCAGATTGGGGATGATCGAATCCCATTCGTTGGTCACCCATTCGCAGGTCAGTTCGGCGCGCGCGCATAACTCGTCGCCCAGTTCGCGTTCAAACCCATCGACTTCGCCCGCATCATTGATGAGGTTCCACGGAGGATAGGCGCCCTCGGTTCCCATGCGGATCACCGAATGGCTTTCGGCAAAAGCGGCACTTGCGCAGATCGCCAACGTTGCGGCGGTTAGTATTGTTTTTCTCATTTTCCACTCCCTGGTTATTCGGCGTGTCCGGCAGACAGAAACTGGCGGAGACGTTCGGATTTTGGTGCGCCGAACACGCTGTCCGGCGGACCTTGTTCTTCGACCCGACCGAGATGCAGGAAGATCACGTGATCGCTGACATCGCGGGCAAGGTTCATATCATGGGTTACGATAATCATCGTCCGGCCCTCGGCTGCAAGCGCTTTGATCACGCGGATCACTTCTTGTTCAAGTTCGGGGTCAAGCGCGCTGGTCGGTTCGTCGAACAAAAGGGCGCGGGGTTCCATGCATAAGGCGCGTGCAATCGCTGCGCGTTGTTGTTGGCCGCCGGACAGTTCGGCGGGCCAGGCGTCGCATTTGTCACCGATGCCGACCTGGTTCAGGTATTTGCGCGCCGCCGCTTCGGTTTCGGTGCGGTCGCGTTTCAGAACTGTCAGGGGGGCTTCCATGACGTTTTGCAGGATGGTCATATGGGACCAAAGATTGAACTGCTGAAACACCATCGACAGGTTGGTGCGCATCGCAGTCACCTGGTCCGGGTCGGCGGGACGGCGTACAGCGTCGCGGCCTTTCCAGCGGACCGCGTCGCCTTCGAACAGGATATCGCCCGACTGGCTGTTTTCAAGGAGGTTGATACAACGCAAAAGCGTCGATTTGCCGGACCCGGATGACCCGATCAGCGTAATCACATGGCCTTTGGGCGCTGTCAGGCTGACCCCTTTAAGCACCTCGAGCGCATGGTAGCTTTTGAAGAGGTCGCGGACCTCGAGAACCGGGATGGTGTCTGACACAGAGATTGCAGCCTTGTTTCCGGGGGTAAGTAAGCCAGCATTTGGGCGGATTGCAACGGGTTGAGGCTTTTCTTCATGCGGCGCGCGTGTTACGGCCCGCGCCAATTCAGGCGGGGCGCATGGGGCGTTGCGCCGTTCAAATGTACGAGGCTATTCCATGGGCGTAGAACGCACGCTTTCCATCATTAAACCTGACGCGACCAAGCGGAACCTGACGGGCAAGATCAACGCCAAGTTCGAAGACGCAGGGCTGCGCATCGTCGCGCAAAAGCGCATTCACCTGACCAAGGCGCAGGCTGGCAAGTTTTACGAAGTGCATGCGGAACGCCCGTTCTATGACGAGCTGTGCGAGTTTATGGCATCGGCCCCGGTTGTGGTTCAGGTGCTGGAAGGCGACGGCGCGATTGCGAAAAACCGTGAAGTTATGGGCGCCACCAATCCGGCTGATGCGGCCGCAGGTACCGTACGTGCCGAGTTTGCCGAAAGCGTTGGCGAAAACTCGGTTCACGGGTCGGACGCCCCCGAAACTGCGGCTGCCGAGATTGCGTATTTCTTCTCGGGCCTCGAATTGGTCGGTTAAACCGCTTTTGATCGGCGGCTTTGTGCCGCCGATCGCCTATCTGGTCGGCATTTTGCTGCAAAGGCAAAAAACGGCGCGGATTGTTTCCAAATAAACCATTGCAAAGGTTAACGTCGGCTTGCTAGCGAGTTGGTGGGGGCATGACTATGGACAGATGGCCATGCTGATTTTCGATAGATTGCGCGGCGCCTTGGTCTGCCCATAAACGCGGAGACTATTTATGTCTTTCTTACTTTTGCTTCTTCTGGGCGGCGCCGGTGGCTTGTTCATGCTGAGCGCGCTTGGAACCTCTGGCGATGATGAAGAGCCCGGTCCAAGCCTGGCCCAGGATGATGTGCCTGAACCTGTTGCAGATGAGCTGACACCGCCCGAGCTGCCGATGGTGGACATACAGGACGACGATGACCCGGTAGATATTGAGCCACCCGTCGCAATTGATCCGCCTGTTTTCATCCCGCCCGTGATTGAGCAGCCAGTGTTTGAGCAGCCAGTGTTTGAGCCGCCGGTGCAGATTGACCCGCCGATGGTGGATCAGCCAGTCGCCGATGATCAGCCCCCGGCCGAAGAAGATCAGCCAGAACCAGTCGTGCCACCGGTTGCGGCGCCTGATATGGATGCCAGCGACGATTTTCCTGACCTGGCCGACAGTGCCTATGACATCGGTTGGAAAGGGCTTTCGGCAGAAGAACAATTGGTCGTCGAATTGGTCAACCGCGCGCGGATGGACCCGCTGGGCGAAGTTGCCCGCGAAGGCGATGTGCTGGCAGCGGGCATCAGCACCGCTCCGAAAGAAGCGCTGGCGGTTGTGCCGACCCTGAGTGATGCCGCCGAAGCGCATTCCGAAGATATGGATAACCGCGATTTCTTTGCCCACACCAACCCAAATGGGGAACGCCCTTGGGACAGGGCCGAAGATGCGGGCCATGAAAACACGTTTGTCGGCGAAAACATCGGCTGGATCGGATCATCGCGCACAAGTTTTGATGAACAGGCGCGCGCCGAAGATCACCACACCAATCTGTGGTTTTCAGACGGGCACCAGCAGAACCTGATGAGCGAAGACTGGAGCGAGATCGGCGTCGGTTACGACTATGGTGATTATCGCGGCTATGAGGGATCAACGTTTGTGACCGAAAAATTCGGCGACACAGGCGAGACCTATCTGACCGGCGTGGTCATTCAGGACGACGACAGCGACGCGTTCTATGACATAGGCGAAGGTCTGGGCGATGTCCGGATTACCGCCGTCAACGGCGACACGGCCTATACGACCTCTACCTGGGAATCGGGTGGTTATTCGCTGGAGCTGCCGCCGGGCACCTATCAGGTGCAGTTCGAAGGTGGTGCGCTGAGCGAGCCTTACGAGACCGAAGTGACCATTGGCAATCAGAACGTGAAGCTTGACGTTTATGATGTCGCGCCAAGTGCCGGCGGCGCCAGCGCGGCGACGTTGAACGTGAATGGCCTGGGTTTGCCTGCCATTCCGGTCGAAGAAGAAACGCTGGCGGCCATGCACGACGACGAAGAAATTGTGTGCGGCCTGTTCTGACTATTTGGGCGCGCGCAGGATGATGCCAATTTCGTCCAGCGCGCGTTCCAGCTGAGTGTCGAACTGCGGCTTGGTCGTGGCGACCAAAGCATCGAACCGGGCGCGCAAGTCGTCCTTTTCTTTTCCCTGACAGTCATTCCACGGACGGCCTTGCAGCCCCATGATCAAGGCGTAATAGCCGATGAAATGCGGGCGCGTTCCGGCTTCGATCAGGCGCGCATATGCGGTATCGGGGTCAAGTGCGCGCACGTCTTCGGCGGTGGTCAGCCCTGCACGATGAAAGGCGTCTTCCATCGCGGGACCGATATTGCGAATGCTTGTGACCGGACTGCCCATGATGACAGTCTAGCGGGTCAAAGCGCGTTTCAAAAGCCGACCGAGCGCGCAAGCGCTAGATCGCAGCCCAGTCTTCAAATTTATACGGGGCCTCGGGCGCAGGGGGTCTTGGCTTTTGGACCGGAGGGGTGTCCCCCGCGCCATGTGGAGCGGTCTTGGTACGCAGATTACTCATAACTTTCTCCTCTCACAGACAAAGCTTGGCAAACTGTGCAGGCGAAATCATGTCTCTTCGCTGCCGGTGCCAAGGTTTTTCAGGACCTGTTGCGCCGATATCGTCCATAAATGTGACGCGCCGCGCGGTTTCGGGGCGAATTGGCCCAATCTGTGAAGGCGACGGCAGTGTTTATCCACCGAGATATGCACACTTACGGCGGGATGCGCCGATGGCCTGAACAGCTTTTAAGGGTTTGGTTTTGCGCGAAAATTTGACCCATTCCAACGTGCCTGTCACACGGGCCCTGTGATCCTGGACGCAGGTTTTCTACAGCCCGGCCCAAGAATCAGGCTTAACAAAATCAAGCGCTTGGACGGTCATGTGCCTGTTTGAAGCCACAGTTTTGCCGAAAATTCTGCAAAATACAATCCAAGGTTGTATTTTTCACCGTTCGAGAGGATGCTGCCGGGACAATAACGTCTTAAGTTTCA
The DNA here is from genome assembly GCA_937924905.1 of uncultured Paracoccaceae bacterium. GTDB lineage: Bacteria > Pseudomonadota > Alphaproteobacteria > Rhodobacterales > Rhodobacteraceae > JAJDOD01. The sequence goes on from CALDUK010000005.1 coordinate 11,168, forward strand.
ACGGTGTCGTTATGTAGGGACAGAAATGGCGACATGCCTGTGTTCAGTTGATGCGGGCGGGAGAAGCGTTTGTAAGGAGTACGAGATGCGCGTCCATTTTAAATCATTTGTCAGAGCCGAAGACGGGGCTTCGCTTGTGGAATATGCCGTTGCACTGATTGTTGTGACAATCATTGGCGGCGCTGGTGTGATTGCCCTTGGGCAAAACGCCGGTGGGGTGACCGAAGCTGCCTGTGATACCACAGCGGCGGCTTTGCAGGTTGCTATTGATAACGGTGGGGTCACCGATCTTCAGGGCGACTGCGCCGGAGAATAATTGATCAACACCGGTTGCCGGGCGATGCCTGGCACGCATTTGGGACCGGCGCGACATTTGTATTGTGCCGGTCGCCAGAAAAAGTGAGGGAACATGTCTGGATTTAAACGAGCACTGGCAAAGTTCCTTGGGAATGCCGCAGGCGCAACCATTATCGAATATGCGGTCGCCTTGATCGTCGTGACGATCATTGGCACGGTTGTTCTGGGGTTTGGTGGGAATATTGCTGGCATCATCGATGCCACAGCGGGTGCCTTTTGAGGTCGTGTGACCAAGTTGTCCGAGTGAGGAGTTGAGTTAATGCGTTTCAGGTCTTTGTTCATAGCCATGTTGGGCGTCGCGGTTGCAGCCGGATCGGTCTATGCGTCGCGCGAATTTCTTGTGGCAGAACAAGCTTCGGCTTCGGCTGAACAATCGCCTGTGGCCTTGGTCAGCGTTGTTGTTGCCGGTCAGGACATACCGTTCGGGACCGCGATTGAAGCGCATAAGCTGACAACCATCCAATGGCCGGCCGAAGCCGTGCCTGCGGGTATCTATACAGATTTTGCAAGCCTTTTGCCGCGCGAAGGTGATGAACCGCGCCGGGCCAAACGTGCTTTGGTCAAGGGCGAATTGCTGTTGCCTGCCAAAATTTCGAACTTTGGGGAAAAGGTGACGATCACCCAGTCCCTGAAGCCGGGTCGTCGCGCCATGGCGGTCAGCGTGAACGCCACCACATCGGTGGGCGGGTTCGTGACGCCGGGTGATTTTGTCGATGTTGTGCTGACCAGCCGGGACAACCGCGGTTTGAAGGCGACAACGATTTTGCAGAATATCCGCATTGTGGGTGTCGATCAGCAGACTGACGAATTGAACGAACAGGCGCAGGTGGCACGTACCGTGACCGTTGAAGTGACACCGCGCCAGGGTCAGAAGCTGGCTTTGGCCCAGCGGGCCGGGACGCTGAGCCTGACCTTGCGGAATGTCGGCGAGGTGGAAGAAGGCGAACAGGCGCTGGATGTGATCCGGATGAGTGACATCATTGAGGATGACGAACCGGTCGTTATTGCGCCCGCGCCCAAACCGACCGTTCGGGTGCGCCGTGGCAGCGATTTCCGGGACGTAGAGTTGGATGGCGCGGGGGAGACGCCCGCCGCTGACAACTGAAATTGGCCGGACATCCTATGAAAAAAGGGGCCCGCATACAGCGGTTTCTGACGCGCGAAGATGGCACATTGCTGGTGTTCTTCATGGTCAGCGCCCTGACGATTTTGGGGATTGTCGCGCTTTCCTTTGATTTAGGGCGGCGGGCATCGACCCAGACGGATCTGCAAGCCATTGTCGACAATGTAACGCTTGCCGCGGCGGGCGAGTTGAACGGCACGCCAAACGCGATCGTCAACGCAACCCGTGCCGCGAATGCGGTTGTGTCGTCCGCGAACACACGCCTGATCAACGGGACGGCGGGGCAGGATTACACCATCGCGCTGGATCAACTGGTGTTTTACCGGGATTTGCCAGCGTCAGACACGCCGACAACCTTTGATGCGGAGGTGTTGCGGGACCCTTCGCCGACCAACCCAAACTATAAATACGCTTTGCCGCCAACCGATCTGGGGGCGACGCCGGTTCCAAGCGAGGCGCGGTTTGTCGGGGTCCGCTTGCGCAGTGTAGGTGTGCCCTGGATGTTTGCGGGTGTGTTCAGCGCCTCGGATTTGCCCGATGCATCGGTCGGTGCGGTGTCCGTCGCGGGCCTGTCGGGCTGGACCTGCGATCAAGCGCCGTTGCTTTTTTGCCTGCCTGTTGATGAGGCCGGCGTTCCTGCGGAACTGGTGTCGGGGCAGGCGGCCAGTCTGCGGACGTCGCGTTTTGGCCAGATCTGGCAGGAAGGCGAGTTTGGGTTCGCAAACGTCGATTTTGACGAGGCGGGCCCCTGCGCCGAGGTGTTCGGTGTCGTCGCCCGCTTGGCTTGCATGACGACGGTTGAGGCGCGGCGGTCGGCCTGTTTTGAGCCGCGTCAGGCAGGTGCTTTGACGGGGCAACGCCCGTTCCCCAGCTCGGGCAGTTTCGACATGTCCTTTGACATTTATTCCCGGTTTATGGCCCAGTTTGTCGAGGATCCTGTCTATGCGCCGGGGCCAAACATCATGCGCTATCCGCTGGATGACTGTCATGCAGACGGAGATTGCGATTTGGGGTTCTTTGGCGACGGCGATTGGTCGGGGGGGCGGTCGACGTATATCGGGGACAACTATTCCTTGCCGAGCCATCCGTTGGAAAGCGTTCAGGATGGCACGTTCTTTGATTTCCCCGAAACCGGGTTGTCGCGGTACAACCTTTATCTGCGCGAAATTGATCGCGCCCGAAATGGTGGCGTGCTGACCCAGGCGGGTATCCCGCCTTACACAGCCCCGCAGCATTTGCCGGACAATGACGGTGGGCGCGGTGGCGCATTGGAACCCCCCGACGCTTACACCACCTGGGACGATTTCTGGGACGATGCACCGGATGGGTTGAACCCCATCCTGCCCGAGGCATTGGGCCAAAGCCCTGACGGGATTGCGACGGTGAACACCACGAACCCATCGGCCTTTCGCGAAAGCCGCCGGGTGGTTCTGGCGGGCGGCATTCATTGCCCTGTCGGCGGGGAAAATGAAGTGCGCGGAAACGCCGAAAATGTCGAGATCTTGGACTATTACCGGCTGTTTCTGTTATCGCCAGCCGACGCCAGTCTTTTGGGCGGCTCGATCTATGATCTGAATGTCGAAGTTGTGCAGCGGTTCAACGTGGAAGAAGTGCCACGCTACCGCCAAGTGGTGCAGCTTTACCGATGATAGGCAGGGGGCGATATAGACTGCGGGCGTTTTGGCGCAAGAGATCCGGTGCGACAGCGGTGGAGTTTGCCATTCTGATGCCGATCATGCTGGTTTGCTTTGGTGCCATTGTCGAAGGCGCGCGGATATACTGGAATTATCAGAACGCCGTCACAGGCGTGCGCGATGCGACGCGGTATCTGGCGCGGGTGACAGATCTGGAGATCTGCGCCGGGGTGACCAGTTTAACGCCGGTGGCGCTGCCCAATGGCGATGCGACGGCACTGGCCATCATTCGGCGGAATGTGGGGACCGGTTCGACCAATCTGTTTCCAACGGCTGTCACCGTGGATGCGGTGCAGGCGACCTATACCTGTCCCGATCTCAGGTTGCGGGTTCGTCCGACCCCGGTGGCCGAAGTGCGCGCGACGCTGACCGTGGTGCTGCCCTTTGGGGCGGTGTTCGAGTTTTTCGGACGACGCAGCAACACCGAAATGGTGAGCACCGTGATCGATCAAGCGCGGATCTACGGGTTATGAGCGGCGCGTGGCTGACACAGGCGCTTCGGCGGTTCCGTTCATCCGAGGCAGGCGCGTCGTTGATTGAGTATGGCATTGTCATCACACTGTTTTTGCTGGTGTTTTTCGCGATTCTCGATTTTGGTCGCCTGGGCTTTAACTGGGTGATGACCGAAAAAGCGATGCAGCGCGCCGCGCGGATAGCCGTGACGCGCCCACCTGTCTGTCCGGGCGTGCCCGAGACGCATGAACGCGGGGCGGTCGATTTTGTGGCCTATGGCGGGCTGTGCCGCGACAACCCCGGGGCCTGCGTCGACGAAGGTGCGCAATCCTGCGTTCTGAGCGTCGCGCCGATCAATTGCGATATACCGTCGATCCGCACAGCAAATGAGATTTGGTGCGTGATAAACCCCATCTTGCCATCAAATGCGACGCCACGGAACATTCGCGTGTCTTATATATTTGATCCTAATCTGGGGTTCCTGGGTGGGCCTTACACGCCAATCGTCGAATTGGCGGTCGTGACGGCGGAAGATGCCCGGACACTGGAAGCGGCGGAAGAACTGCGATTTGATTTTGTGACGCCTTTGCCGGGGCTTGCGGCGCTTGTTGGCGGCGGAACGACGAACAACTTGACGGATAGCCAGTCAGACGGGCTTGCGGATATCGCCTTTCCAGATATGTCCGTGTCGATGCCGGCAGAAGATTTAAGCCAAGGGGGACAGGGGTAATGTTGGGTGGATGTCAGGAGGCCGCACATGGCTAAGGTGACTTCGGTCATGCTGATCTCGGATGATCAGGGTGTTGAGAACGCTGTCACGCTTGCTTTGGCGGGCAAGCGACGGGTGAAGCTGACCGCCGAGAACCGCAGTGTTTCGGGGTTGAACGGTGCCGCCGTGCGGATGGCGGCCGAGCATGACATCATTGTTTTTGCCACCGACCCCGGCAACAAGGACGACATGAACGCGATCCGCGCGCTGAATGCCGAGCGGTCTGAGACGTCGATCTTTCTGGCTTTGACGGACCGCGATATCACACTGGCGCGCGCACGTTCGCTGAGCGATGTCGGAGTTGATGAGGTTCTGCCTTTCCCGGTGACCGGCGATGAGCTGGGCCGCCAGATGGACAAATGGTTGCAGAAAGTGGCCAGCACGCGCAGCGGTGGCGGCAAAGAAGGCGCGGTGATTGCCGTGTCTCAGGCACGCGGCGGCATTGGTGCGACAACGGTTGCGGTCAATCTGGCCGACCAGCTTTTGATCCGGAAAAGCCGGTTTCGCAAAGAGCCCGCCAATAGCGTGGCTATTGTTGATCTGGATCTGCAATTCGGCGCCGTTGGTGATTTTCTGGACGTCGAACCGCAGGAAGGCTTGATGCAACTGGCCACCGGCGATGTGATGCCCGATCAAATGTGGGTTGAACAATCGTTGGCCGATACGCCGACCGGCCTTTCCGTTTTGTCGGCCCCTGCGGATTTTATGCCTTTGGATGCGATCAACGCCAAACAGGTTGAAACGCTGATCACCGCTTTGCGTCAGACCCATGATTTTGTCGTTATTGATATGCCGCGTGCGCTGGTCGATTGGATTGAACCGGTTGTCAGCATGGCCGATGAAATACAGGTCGTCACCGACACAACAGTGCCATCCATCCGGTCGACCCGGCGGTTGATCGATTTCTATCTGGCCGACAACCCCGGCCTTCAGATCGAAGTGATCGTGAACCGTGAGAAGAAGCCCTATATGCTGGCATCGCATCACAAGGAAGCGGCACGTGTGCTGGAACGCAAGTTCGAACATTGGTTGCCGGATGATCCGAAAGCGGCGCGCAATGCGGTCGACTTTGGCAAGCCCTTGTCGGAAGTGTCCGGGCGGTCGGAGCTGAGCAAGGCGCTGACGCAATTGGCCAAAGCAACCGTCAGGCGGTTGCCGATTGCCGAACGTCAGTCTGTGTAAAGGAGACGCGCTATGTTCAAGGGTTTTGGCAAAGGCACTGGTGACGATGTCGCGCGCGACGATGAGAACAAGACGGACGCGCCCGATCCCGAGGCCGCAGAACGCGCGCTGCGGTCGCTGAACGCGGCTGACACCAAGCTGGTTGAACGGCTTGAGCTGAAAAACCGTTTGCACACTGCTTTGCTGGAACGGTTGAACCTGTCTGTGATTGACAAGGTGCAGACCGAAGAATTGCGCCGCGAAGTTGCCAATCTGGTGCAACAGGTTCTGGCGGAAGAAAAGCGCCCGATGCGGACCGAGGACTTTAAGCTGATCGTCGATGAGCTGATGGACGAGGTTCTGGGCTTTGGCCCGCTGGAGCCTTTGCTGGCGGACCCGACGGTGAACGATATTTTGGTGAACGGTCACCAGCGGGTCTACGTTGAACGCTATGGTCTTTTGGAAAAGACCCTGGTGCGGTTCCGGGACGAACGCCATTTGCTGCGGATCATCGACAAGATCGTGTCGTCGATGGGACGTCGTATTGATGAAAGCCAGCCCTGGGTTGATGCGCGTCTGTCCGATGGCAGCCGGGTCAATGCAATCATCCGTCCCTGCGCCATTGACGGGCCAACGCTGTCTATCCGCAAATTCTCGCGCAAGCCGATCTTGCTGGAAAAGATGGTCGAGCTGGACACGCTGAGCGATCATTCTGTCAAGTTCCTGCACACGCTGGTTGAAGCGCGGATGAACATTCTGATTTCGGGCGGCACGGGTTCCGGCAAAACGACAATCTTGAATGCTATGAGCCGTAGCATTGAAGACCGCGAGCGGATCGTCACGATTGAGGACGCCGCCGAGCTTCAGCTTTTGCAGGAACATGTGGTTCGGCTAGAAACGCGGCCACCGACACCGTCTGGGTCGGGCGCGATTACGCAGCGGGATCTGGTGAAGAATGCGCTTCGGATGCGACCGGACCGGATTATCGTGGGCGAGGTTCGCGGTGCTGAGACATTTGACATGCTGCAGGCGATGAACACAGGTCACGACGGCTCGATGACGACAGTGCACGCCAACACCGCGCGAGACGCGCTGTCGCGCATTGAACAGATGGTGACCATGATCGGGATCGATCTGCCGCTGTCGGCCATTCGCAGCCAGATTGCCAGCGGTTTGAATTTTGTTGTGCAACTGAGCCGGATGTCGGACGGCAACCGGAAGGTCATGTCGATCAGCGAGATCACAGGGATGGAAGGCGACACCATCACATTGCAGGATATTTTTGCCTTTAAGCATGAAGGCAAGGATGAAAACGGGCGAGTGCTGGGCAAGCTGGTGCCAACGGGTATGAGACCGCAATGTGCCGAACAACTGTTGTCGGCGGGCATTGATCTGTCCCCGCTGCGGGTGGCAGGAGAGTAAGTCGTTGGAGCTGCCTGAAAGCATCGTCAACAATCTGAACGCGCAGCTTGTGCTTTATATCGGCGTTGTCGTCGGTGTTTTGTTGCTGTTTGAAGGGCTGCGCCAGCTTTTGTCGGGGCGCGGACGTCAGGACGAAGTCCGCAGCCGCCGCATGAAGATGATTGCCCAAGGCGCAAGCACCGAAGAAATTCTGGCCATTCTGAAGCCGGAGGAAAAGCAGACGCTGGCCAGACGTTTGCCGCTTGTGGGCGATTTGCCGGTTGTGTTGCGTCAGGCGGGCGTTGGTATGTCGTCAGGCGCGTTCCTGACCACCAGTTTCGTGGGGTTTGTTGTGGCCGCCGTGGTCTTTGCGCAGATCATCGGGCTGATCGCAGCCGTATTGGCGGCGTTTCTATTGTGCATGCTTTTGCCAATCATGGCCGTGCGGTTGCAGAGGAACCAGCGGATTGACGATCTTGTGCGACAGTTGCCCGATGCCCTGGACATGATGGCACGTGGTTTGCGGGTGGGTCACCCGCTGAGCGCGTCTTTGCAAACTGTTGCCAGCGAGATGCCAGACCCGATCGGGACTGAATTTGGACTGGTCGTCGATCAGGTGTCGTTCGGGGATGAACTGGTCGATGCGTTCAACGAATTTGCTGACCGTTTGAACCAGGAAGACGTTCACTATCTGGCGACCGCGATAGCAATTCAACACGGTACGGGTGGCGATCTGGCGCGCCTGCTAAGCACTTTGTCCAAGGTCATTCGCGACCGGTTGACGATGCGGCGCAAGGTTAAGGCAATCTCGGCCGAGGGTCGTTTGTCGGCGGCCATTCTGAGCGTTGTGCCAGTGATTATCTTTGTCGGCCTGAATACGATGTCGCCGTCGTATTATGGCGATATTGCCGAAGAACCTTTGGCCAAACCGTTGATTGCGGTTGTGGTGGCGCTGGTTCTTTTGAATGCCTTTATCCTAAGGCGCCTTGTGGCGTTCAGGTTCTAGCGCATGATTGAAACGCTTTTTGATCTGTTTCCGGCGCTGAACAGTCGCGCGAATATCATTGTGATGATTGGCGTCGGCTTTGGCATGATGCTGTTTGTCTATGGTGCGTTCGACGCTTTGACCCCGTCGAACCCTGCCAGCCGCCGCTATCGCCGCGCCGGGCTGGGGGACCGGCAGAACAGTTTTGATGCGGGCCTTTTGTATAACCCCGAGGTGGACCCGAAAGGGTTGATGAAAGCCCTGATGCCGGTGGATCGCAATGAGCGGTCACGCCTGAAACGCGATCTGCGGAATGCGGGCATTGTCGGTCAGAACGCGATTGCGAAATATTATCTGTGGCGGATCGGTCTGGCGATTGCGCTGCCGATGTTGGCTGTTTTGGTGATTTTTCTGCACCGTGCCGGTGTCTGGATGCCCGGACCGGTTGCCTGGGCAATTGATGCGATGCCGCGTTTGGTGGTGCTGCAAATCATCACCGCGTTGGCGGGGATTGGGTTCTTTGGCCCCACGATCTGGCTGCGCAATCGTGTGATGGCTCAGAAAATCGAAATTGAGCAGAGCTTTCCGAACGCGCTGGATTTGATCCAGATTTCAGTCGAGGCAGGGCTTGGCTTTGACGCGGCGATGACGCGGGTTGCCAATGAAATGGTGCATTCTGCGCCGGCGCTGTGCCGCGAATTTCGGACAGTGCAGTTGGAAATTTCAGCTGGTGCTGAACGCGAGAAAGCACTGATGGAAATGGCGCAGCGGACAGGTGTCGACGAAGTCAGTTCATTCGCCAATGTGGTGTTGCAGTCGGTTCGTTTCGGGACGTCGATGTCGGATGCGTTGCAAATCTATGCGCAGGAAATGCGTCTGTCGCGCGAGTTACGCGCGCAAGAAAAAGCCAACAAACTGCCGGTGAAGATGTCCGCCGTCATGTCGGCCTTGATGCTGCCTGCCATGATCCTTTTGATCGTCGGGCCGGTGGTGATCCGGTGGATGAACACATTCGGCTAAGCGCTCTTTTGGGCACCCGCAGAATGTGGCGAGATTGCGGCACATTCTGTGGAAGTTCATTAAAAGCGCGAACAATCTTGGATTTTTGCAAGTATTGTTTCAATATTTGTGGTGAGTAGGCGGGTTTCCTGTGAATTCGACAACAAATCTGTCCGGTTTGATTGACGATCTCTAGGAAACTTGCGTTAACCTCGTGGTAAAGGGCCGCAAGAACTCTATCGAGGGTACAGGTGTCGCGCTGAGCACGTTGTTTGGCGCATGTTAATGGTTTGGGAGAGGGCGTGCTTGATTCGCATGTAATACCATTCGGGGGAACCGCGGCCAGAAACCTGCGGGTTCTTGACGGTATCGCCGCCTGGTGCGGCGGACTGCACGGTTCTATGCCGTTGGCAGACGCGCTTCACGCGTTGTCCGATGGTTTGGGGGCCGCTGCGGCGGCTTTGGGCCGGCACCATATGCGTACCGAAGCCGAACCGCGTTTGGTCGCCGTTTATTCCGGTCGTCTGCAAAGACCTTTGCGCCGTGGTCACGCCTTTGATGTGTTCGGCTATCTGTTTGGACGCGAGCGCGCAGGATCAATCGTCTTTTTGAGCGAGCTTTTGGACGACCCGATTTGGCAGTCCACGCCTGAGCTGGAGACATGGCGCAGTGCAAGTGCGGTGGGTGATGTGGCGGCGATTTCGCTGGTTGGCAACAGAAGTGTCACGGATTACATCGAATTTCACTTCGAAAAGCCTCTGACCCGCACCGAGCGGAAGGAACTTGAAAGCCTGACCGCGACAATCATCCGGTCGTGGCATGGACGCAAGCCCGGGCTGGTCACTAAACATTTCGTAGACGATCGCGTGGCGCAGGTGCGCGAAACGGCGAACCGAAACAGCCGCCTGTTTGACGAACCTATTTTGGGTATTTCAAACCCGGCGCGGTTGAGCCGTGCGGAGTTTCGCGTGTGCCTGATGCTGTCGCGGGGATTGTCTGTGAAAGGTGTGGCAGAAACCCTGGGACTGTCTGAGAACACAGTGCGGTCGCATCTGCGCGCAATCTATTCAAAGACCGATGCGTCAAGTCTGGCCGAGCTGATGTATCTGATCTTGTCGGTTGGCAGCCCGGTCGACGATGCCGAATATCACTACGGCACGCAGTAAGGTCACAAATCAATCGTGATGATGCCGCCCGGTTCTTTGGCCCGGGATTGGCAGAGAATGATGTTTTGCGCCCGGTCCGCTTGCGACAAGACGAAGTCGCGATGGTCAACGTCGCCGTCAATAAGCCCGCATTTACAAACGCCGCACAGACCGTCTGAGCATTTCACATCAATGTGAATGCCGCTTGCGGCCAATACATCTGTCGCCGTTTGATCGGCGGGGATTGCCACATCGCGCTTTGATGTCGCGCAGCGCAATGTAAAGGGATGATTTTCGTAGTCGGGCAACTCGGGCACGGAAAAATATTCAAGATGGCGGGCGTTGTCAGGAAAACCCGCGCGTGTCGCCGCGTCGAGAACGGCGGTCATATAGGGTTCGGGGCCGCAGGTGTAGACGTGCCAATCGGGTTCCGGGTTTTGCAGTGTCTGGTCCAGATCGCAACGCGTGCCTTCGTCTGAGATATGAAGCGTGACTTTGTCAGCCCAGGGCACGCCAGTCAGGATATCGACGAACGCGGCCCGCGTGCGGCTTGGCACTGAATAATGCAGATGAAACGGTTTGCCCGCATTGTGAAGCGCGTGGCCCATGGCGACCATCGGCGTTACGCCGATGCCGCCGCCCATCAAGAACGATTTTGCCGCCGTCATATCGAGCGGGAAGTGATTGATGGGTTTCGATAAAAACACCCGCCGTGTTTCGGTGAATATGCGGTGCATCAGTTGCGAACCACCGCGCCCTTCGTCTTCGCGCAAAACCGCGATTTGGTATTTCGTGCGGTCAGCAGGGTCGCCCGACATGGAATATTGGCGCAGGTATTCGGGGGCTACGACAATATCAAGATGCGCGCCCGCCTGCCATTCGGGCAGGTCTTCGCCTTGGGGGTGGCGAAATTCGTACAGCGTTACATCTTCGGTTAGGCGTTCCAGTTTGCTGACGGTCATGCGTAAAACCGGGCTGTCGGTGTGGTCTGGCAATTGATGCGCAAGGTCTTTGGTATCGCCCCTTGCCAGTTGGCGTTTGTAAGCCTCGGGCGATTTGAGCGTCTGGAATGCCTTGATCCCCGCTTCGCGGTCCATCGGATAAGGATACGGCCAAGGTGGCGGCGTCAGAGGCGCGGGATAGACGGCCAGCGTTTGGTCTTGAGGTTTGAGATCCAGATCGCGTTGCAGGCTGCGCGCATTTACGGGCGCCCGTACCGGTCTATAGGCGCCGTCTTCGCGCAGTTCGAGATCCCACCACCATTTCTTGACCGGGTTGAGCCCGCCGTTGCCAACCGCATCGTCCAGTTTCGCAACGGCGGGTGCAAGGCTGGGCACGTTCATCGCAGCCCAGCGAAACGGGCGTTCTGCGAACAGTCCTTCCAGATTCCACGGGCAGGTTTTCATACAGCGGCCACACATTGCGCCGCCTTCTGTGGTGATCCGGTACGTGGCGCAACGCTGGCTGTCTGATTTCCAGATTTCATAGCCGTTGAACATGACCTTTGGTCCAGCGGTTATCGCACCGCTTGGGCATTCGCGCGCGCATTTGGTGCAGGCGTTGCAGAAAGCTTGCAGGCCAAAATCAATGGGTTTGTCGTGGGCCATCGGCATATCCGTGGTGACAACACCGGATTTAAGGCGCGGACCAAGGAACGGGTTCAGGATCACCTCGCCAATGCGACTGACTTCGCCCAGGCCCGAAAGCAGCAAAAGCGGCGGTTGTAAAACATCGCCGTCGATCACGGTATGCGCCTTGGCTTTGAAACCAAGACGTCTGATCTGTTTAGCCAGAATGCCGCCAAGTAAGGAAAACCGCAGATACGCGCGCATGGATTGCGCAACGCTGATCCAGTCGTCGCCGCTGGCGCCTTCCATAGTTTCATAGCCTTGGTCGATGATGATCGAGATGGCCTGATCGTGGGGCGGATCAATCGCCGCACCTGTGGCGTCATGGCTGTACCAGACCCAGTCAGGACATCGGCTGATGCCGACGGCGTCGCAGCCTAAGAAGTAAGCGGCGGCTTTGATGGCATCGGCGTTTCCCTGGGCGTCCGTTGGGCGCGGGCCATTGTCTGACGGGCCGTCTTGTAGAAGGGTAAAGGCCCCCAACATGCGGCGTTGCGCCATGGATGGGGCGGCCTTTCGGGCGTAGTGGCCGCCCTTGGCCTGATCCTGGAGTTTCTTGCCCATGTCGCCGAATTGGGCGCGGGCGAACATATCGGTGCGCTTGGGCACACGGGGCACGCGCGGTTCGTCAATGAAGGTCGTTGGATCGTCCACGCGTTTGAGCGTTTCAAACGGGTGCGGGCCCTGGGTAAAATCGCGTTTGCGGTAGGGGTCGTGATTGAACGCGCTTTTCTGGGTGCGGTGGCCCAACCACCATTTCCAACCTAAAGACGGTTGGTCTTTCGCAAGCGGCCGATCGGGCGTCATCTTGAACGTGGTGGTCAGCGCGGCAAGCCCGAAACGCGATCCAATCAATGGATTGCTCAGGTCGCCGTCCTGCATTTGTGCCAGACCTGCTGCGATGGCGAGGTGATTGAGATCAACGTCGGACGAGGTGACGGTATGGGCCTTGGCGTCCCAGCCAAGCAGTCGGATGTAATTGGCCAGGACAACGGCCGTTTCCGCGCTGCGCAGTCCCGCGCGCGGGGCCTGGGCGTTTTCAAGCCAGGCGCAGCCGCGTTCGCCAGGCTCTGGATCGCGCGGCATCTCGGTCAGAATGACCAGCGCATGGGTGTGCTGTGCAATGCCCGATGGCGGTGCGGTCATTGCGTCTTTCAGGTCAGCCATGATCAGATCGATCCCGCTGGCCAGTGTTTTGGTTTGCCGGGTTTTCAGGTCATGCGCCAATTGGTCGATACCGGGGTTGCGCACAGGCGTGGCAAGATGCGCGCCCCCGGGCAGGCGGCAGATACCCACCATGCTGGCGTCCGAGAAATAAGCGAAGGCTTTCAAATGGTTGGCGCGTTCGGTGGGATCTTCAGGGCAATCGGCCTGTGCTTTGTTGACCAGCCCGTCACGGATGGCATCCATACAGGCCTGATAGTCGGCCATAGCGTTGGTCAGGGCGGCAGGTGTGCCGTTTTGACGAAAAACCGTGGGCTTGAACGGCGGCAGGCCGGTCACGTCAGCGTAGTCTGTACGGGCCAGCCGTTCCAGCGGGTAGGGGCCAAGATGAACGGGCCGTTTGGCGTCAGAGAATAGGCGCATGAGACGACGTTAGAGCAAGCCTTTCGTGCGCACCAGTGGGCAGACCCCGCCGGTCCGCCGACAGGGATGTGACCGCGATCTCGGTTGCCATCCCCGCGTCCCGTGATAGCCTTTCGGGCGACCTATCCACCGGAGGAAATGCATGCGTTTTTCGGGCTTTGCCGCGATCCTGGCCACCATCGTCACCCCTGCTTTTGCAGAGACCCACGCAACGGCCCTGACCAGCCACGGCATCTCGGCATTTGGGGAGTTGAAGTATCCGGAAGGCTTTGCGCATTTCGACTATGTGAACCCCGATGCGCCGAAAGGTGGCACGATGAGTTTTCGGGGCACCACGGCCAGTTCAACCTTTGACAGTCTGAATTTGTTCATTCTGGCGGGCGAACCGGCGCAGGGGTTGCGCCACATCTATGATCAGCTTTTGGTGCGTGCCTATGACGAACCCGATGCGGTTTACGGGTTGTTGGCTGAAAAGATTGAATATCCTGAAGACCGGTCCTGGGTGATCTACACATTGCGCGATGGGGCGGTTTTTGCGGATGGCGAACCGGTCGAGGCCGAAGATGTTGCTTTTACGATTGATGTGTTGAAAGCCGAAGGCAATCCGCGCTGGCAAATCCTGCTGGATGATGTCGCTGCAACCGAGGTTCTGTCGCCGCGTGAGGTGAAGGTGAGCTTTGCCGATGATGCGCAAACCCGCGACCTGATTTCAACGGTTGGGCAGTTGTATATTCTGCCCAAGCATTACTATGACGCCGTGGAATTCAACCGTTCGACCCTGGAGCCGCCTGTTGGGTCGGGGCCTTACGTCGTCTCGGATGTCGATCCGGGGCGGAACATCACCTATTGCCGCAATGACGACTATTGGGCGGCGGATCTGAACGTGAATGTCGGGGCGTGGAATTTCGATTGTTTCCGGTACGAATATTTCACCGACACGACCGCCGCGTTTGAGGCTTTGAAGGCCGGTGTCTATCTGTTTCACGAAGAGTTCTTTTCGGCCATCTGGGCCACGGGCTATGACTTTCCGGCGTTGGACAAAGGCTGGGTCAAGCGTGAAACGATTGGAGACGACCGGTCTTCTGGCGCGCAGGGCTTTTGGCTGAACCTGCGTAAAGACAAGTTTCAGGACCGCCGCGTGCGCGAAGCCATCGGGATGATGTTCAATTTTGAATGGTCGAACGAAACGCTTTTCTACGGGCTTTACAATCGTACGGACAGTTTCTGGGAAAACTCGCCTTTGCAGGCCGCCGATATGCTGGATGGCGCCGAACTGGAGATTTTGGAAAAATACAGGGATCAACTGCCCGATCGGATATTTACCGAACCCGCTTATGTTCCGCCGGTGTCCACAACGCGCAAAACTGACCGGCAATTGGTGCGTCGGGCCAATGCGCTGTTGGAAGAAGCCGGGTGGATCATTGACGCCAGCGGCGTGCGCCGAAATGCGGATGGTCAGGCTTTGACACTGGAAATACTGGATGACGGGCCGGCCTTTGAACGGATAGCCTTGCCGTTTATCGAAAACCTTGAACTGATCGGCATTCAGGCGTCCTGGAACCTGATTGACCCCGCGCAATATGAAGAACGGCAGGAAAACTTTGACTATGACATGGTGATCGGGCGGTTTTCGTTGCCTTTATCGCCATCGGTTGAATTGAACACGCTTTTCGGTTCGGGCAGTGCGGACAGGCCGGGCACATTCAATCTGTCAGGCATTGAAGACCCGGTTGTGGACGCTTTGATTGACGAAATCATCGCCGCCGAAAACCGCGACGAGATCACAGTTCGCGTGAAAGCGCTGGACCGGGTTTTGCGCGACAAGTTGATCTGGGTGCCGAACTGGTTCAAAGGCTCGCACTGGATCGCCTATTGGGATGTCTTCGGGTTTCCCGCGGACAAGCCGCCCTTTGATCGCGGCACGGATTATTGGTGGTTCGAGCAGGAAAAGTTTAACGCACTTGTAGCCGAAGGGGCTTTGCGCTGATGGAAGATGCAGATATCGGATTGGTTGGTCTGGGCACGATGGGGTCAAACCTGGCGCTGAACATGGCCGAAAAGGGCTTTCGGGTTGCGGTGTACAACCGGACCACTTCGGCGACCGAAGCCTTTGTGGCGCAAGCAGGCGATTTGGCGGACAACCTGATTGCTTGCGAAACCTACGAAGACCTTGCGTCCGCAATCAAAGCGCCACGCGCGGTCGTGTTGATGGTGCCTGCGGGCAAGATTGTCGACAAAGTCAGTGCTGACCTAAGCGCGCATCTGTCGGATGGCGATATGATTGTCGATGCGGGCAATGCGAACTTTCGCGATACCAACCGACGCGCTGGCGAGGCAGACAAGATCAAGGTGATGGGGATCGGTGTATCTGGCGGGGCCGAAGGCGCCCGGCATGGCCCGTCGATCATGGCCGGGGGAGCGCCTGAAGCCTGGACGCGGATGAAACCCATTCTGACCGCGATTGCCGCTGACTATGACGGAGTGCCGTGCGCTGATTTTTTCGGGCCGGAAGGGGCCGGGCATTTTGTCAAGGCGGTCCACAATGGCATCGAATATGCCGATATGCAGATCATCGCCGAAGCTTACGGGCTGATGCGTGATGGTCTGGGTATGGCGGCTGGCGACATCGGCGGGGTGTTTGCCCGTTGGAACAATGGTGCGTTGGCGTCCTATCTGACCGGCATCTCCGGTGAAGTCGCAAGCGCGACAGACCCAGACACCGGCGCGGCGATGCTGGATGTCATTCTTGACAAGGCCGGACAGAAAGGCACCGGGCGCTGGACTGCCATCGAAGCCCAGCATCTGGCAGCCCCGGTCACCGTGATCGAAGCCGCTGTCGCTGCCCGCAATATGTCGGCTTTGATCGACGTTAGGGGCGAAGGCGAAGCGCTGTTTGGTGGGGCGCCGAACCCGGTTGGACTGAGCCTTGAGCAAATCGAGGGGGCGCTGATTGCGGGTAAGATTCTGTGTTATACGCAAGGCTTTGACATGCTGGCGCGCGCCAGCACTGCGTTTGAATGGGATATGCCACTGCCGGCAATTGCCGAGGTTTGGCGGGAAGGGTGCATCATTCGGTCGGACATGTTGAACGATATGGCGCGCGCTTTACGCGAGGCACCGGACATGCTTTTGATGTTCGACGGGTATTTCGCCAAGCTGTTGACCGATAGCCTGCCGCATTTGCGTGCGGTGGCCGAATCCTCGATCGTCCACGGGCACCCGGCACCTGCCTTGACAGCAGCCCTTGGCTATTTCGACACCATGCGGCGCGCACGCGGCACCGCGAACATGATCCAGGGTCAGCGCGACTTCTTTGGCGAACATGGGTTTGAGCGTCTGGACCGGGATGGAAAAGACTTTCACGGTCCCTGGGCCAGCAATAGCTGACCACAGTTTTGCACCGAACCCCGTTGGTGGGGTTCGGTGCCAAGGCAACCCGCGTTTACGGTAGCAATATCTCGACAATCGATGGCCAGATCAGCATCACGGCCAGCGCGCAAAGCTGTATGCAGATAAAGGGCAGGAACCCCCGGAAGATATCTGTCAGCGAAATATGCGGTGGTGCGACCGATTTCAGATAGAACGCCGCCGGTCCAAAGGGCGGGCTGAGGAAGCTGACTTGCATGTTCATGCAGAACAGAACCCCGAACCAGACGCTGAGATATTTCGGATCAAGCTGACCGATCACGCCGATCTCTTCGATGGGAAGGCGTTTCACGATGGGCAAAAACACCGGGATGATCAACAGAACAATCCCGACCCAATCCATGAACGCGCCCATAAACAACAGGATCAACATCATCACCAGAAGAACCAGCATCGTCGGCATTTCTGAACCAACAATCATATTGGCAATAAAGGCCGGGCCACCGGCCAGCGTATAGGCCCCGGCCAAAGCTGCTGCGCCGATTGTCACCCAGATGATCGTGCCGGTCGAGCGAAGCGTGCGCATCAGCCCATCCCAGACAAGGGGCGCTTTGCCCGGCGCGCGCAGGCACCAGTAGAAGAACATGATGATGAACGGGGTCGTCGCCCAGAGTGCCTTGTTGTCTTCGCCCATAAAGGTGACCAGACCGTAGGAAACGATGGCTGTCGCCAGAATGACGGCAATGATCTTGACCATATTCTGGCGTAGGAAGGCTTTCCACCCATCCCAGCTGCGGTCCATCAGGATAGAGATCAGAAACACCGCAAGCGCACCCATTCCGGCGGCCTCGGTGATGCCGGTGATGCCGCCATAGATCGACCCCAAAACAACGAAGATGATCGTGAAGGGGGCCACAAGCCCTTTGCCGTACTTCCACGACAACGCGCTGCGCCTTCGCCCGAAGACAAAGAACGTCAGCGCAAGAAAGCCCGCAAGCCAGGCGGCAATATAGGGAATATGATAAGGCATACCCAAAGTGATGGGGTCTTCGCCTTCTTCCAGAACGCTCTGTCCTGTGACCAGGAAAAAGAGCGCGCGCAACAGCAAAAGCCCTGAGCCAGCGGCGCCCATGATTGTCAGGAACGCACCGAACAAGGCCCCTTTGTGCATGCCATCCGTTTCATGTGGTTTCTTTTCGGGCAACGGGGCCTGCGTTGGATCCAGGTTCACGCGCACCAGAATGTAGATGATAATGAAGCTGGCCAGCATAAAGCCGGGAATGAATGCGCCGGTGAACAGGTTCTTGATCGAGGTTTCGGTAATCAGACCATAGATGATCAGAACGATGGACGGCGGGATCATTGTGCCCAGAGAACCGGACGCACAAATCGTGCCGATGGCAAGGTTCTGGTTGTACCCAAGCCGCAACATCTGCGGCAGGGCGATCAGGCCCAAAAGAACGACTTCGCCGCCGATGATGCCTGACATGGCCGCCATGATCACGGCCATAAGTGATGTCACAACCGCGATGCCGCCCCGGACCGAGCTTAGCCAGTAATCCAGCGCGTCATACATGCCTTTGGCGATGCCCGACCGTTCCAGCAGGGCGGCCATAAAGATAAACAAGGGCACCGAAAGCAGAACATATTCGGTCATCAGATCGAATATCTTTTGCGTCAGGATATAAAGAGGACCAGTCCCCGGCCGCCCGGTCAGAAGCCCATCGCCAAAACTGGCGGGGTCAAGAAGAACATTGGGTTCGAACTTCATCACCATGACCACGAGGGCCAGAAACGCGGAAGCATAGCCAAGTGGCATGCCGATGGCCAAAAGGAAGATCAGTCCAAAGACAAGGACCAGTGAGATCGTGCCGATATCCATTATTTGTCGCCCTTCGCTGTCGTGTCCTGGATGCTGCTTCGGGTGACATCCATATCGCCGACGCCGTCACTGCCGACGGCGCGTTTCAGTGCTTCGAGTTCTTCCTGATCGGGTTCATCAGTGTGGATGATCGCCTCGGCGTTCCAGTCGCTGATCAGGTTTAACGCGGCCTGAAGCGCAATCAGAGGGATGATGATCAGAATGAAAGGTTGAATGGTAGACGGGATCGGGGGGTCAAAAGCCGTGCCAAAGGTTTCCCAACGATAGAACTTGATCGCAAAGACCTGTTGGTAACTTCCAAAGATCAGGCCCGCGGCAAAGACCCACAAAAGGAACGTCCACAGCACATCGCAGGCGCGTTGCAAATTGCGTGGCAACAGGTCGTAAATAATGAAGATGCGGATATGGCTGCGCTGCTGCATGGCGTAAAGGCCCGAGGCCAGAAAGACAAAGCCGCCAATCCAAAGCGTCAGCTCGTTGGCCCAAAGCGTGGGCTCTTCAATCGCGTAACGCAGAAAGACTTCGTATAGCATCACACCCGTCATCGCGAGGATCAGCATCATGGTGACGCGGCCAATGAAGATGCCAAAGCGATCATGTCCGCTCCAGTCCTGAAACTCCATCTGCGCGACCCGGAAGGTGCGCATGCCGACAATCGCCAGAACGGGCATGGCGATCAGGGCCAGCCAGTCGACGACATCCGCAAAACCGCCGAAAAGCCCCGGCAGATTGGGGGTGACGTCCTTGCTTTGATGAATGGCGACCGTTTGCGAAAACAGGCTTTCGTTTTCACTGGGCAGAAAGTCCAGAATAAACGCTGGCAAATGCCAGACGAACCAACCTGCGGCCAATACAAAAACGAATGGCACGATCCACTCGATCCATGTCCCGGTTTTTTCGGACATCACTTCCCCTCCCATTACGCCACTTTGTAGTGGTCGATCACGGATCGGTCAGGGTCCACCCCAAGGCCCGGTCCATTTGGCACGGGCATGCGCCCGTTGTTGTTTTTTACATGCTGTTGAATATTCAGCGGTTTCGTCAAGAGCTTATCGCGAAATGCGTTATGTGTTGTGTCGAATTCCAACATTGGTTCCCATGGATGCAGGCCGCCCGGCAATGGCGGCATGGCGGCAAGCAAATGCAGGTTGGTCGCGATGGCGACAGCGCTGCCCCAGACATGGTTCACAACAGGTGTGTGGTGGGCATGGGCCAAAGCCAGCACGCGTTGGTATTCGGTGATGCCGCCCAGTGCGCAGACTTCAGGTTGCGCAATGTCCAGGCCGCGATTTTCAAGGATAGCGCGCCAGCCCCAGCGGCCAAATTCGGCTTCGCCACCAGAGATGTTCACGTTCAGCCGTTCGCGCAACTCGCGGTACCCGTTCAGGTCTTCTGGTGCCACAGGTTCTTCGAACCAATAGGCATCCATGTCCCCCAGCGCGCGGCCAACCGTGAAGGCATCTGCGGTGGTATAGCAATGGTTGGCATCGACCATGAACCGAAAATCATCGCCGACGCCTTTGCGCACGGCTTCGGCCAACCGGATGTCATCTTTTGGGCCAAAGCCCACTTTCATCTTGGTGGCGGTAAAGCCTGCGTCGCGAATTTGCGCGGCTTCATCGATGAACCGTGCAGCGAGGTCCGCCACCGGTTCGGGCCGCAACATCATGCCATAGCCGTAGACCGGCACATCCGTGCGATGTGCGCCGCCCAAAAGTTTGTAAATCGGTTGATCCGTGACCTTCCCGGCGATGTCCCAAAGCGCGATATCGACGCCAGAGAGCGCCTGCATGGGCATGCCTTTCTGCCCGTGGTCGCGCATCAGGTTGTAAACCTTGTGCCAGATCACATCGCGCGCCATCGGATCCATCCCAAGCACCATGGGTTGGATTACACCTTCGACAATTCCCTTGTTGGCGCGCGCGATATTGCCGGGGCCAAAACATTCGCCCCAACCGGTGAGCCCCTGATTGGTTTCAACTTCGACCAGATGAGCGGACCGTTTGGTATAGTACTGCTGCGAATAGCCTAAAGTTTCGGGCAGATCGTATTCCAGCACATGCGATGTGATGCGGGTGATCTTCATTGCGCACAACGTGTCAGAGAGAAAAACGGGGCCCACCGATGGAGCCCCGTCTGGTTGCCAAATTTTGGCGATTTTATTGCAACGCGCCGATTTCAGTCAGGAAGCTTACATGGCTTTCCAAAAGCGCTTGGGCTTCAGGTGTGGTTGCAAATTCTTCCCAGCCTGCTTTCACAGCAACGCGGAACTTGCCCAGTTCTTCAGGCGACCATTCGTAAAGGTTCACGCCTTCCGAGCGCAGTTTGACCGCGTTCTGGGCGTTCTTCACTTCGTTGATCGTCGCGTTGTGCAACGCGAGGCTGTCCATCGCGACTTCCATGATCTTGCGGTGATGCGCTGGCATCGCTTCCCAAACATCGGTGCGGCACGCCAGGTGGTCAGCGGGCATCGAGTGGAAACCCGGGAAGTTGGTGTGCTTGGCGATGTCATAGAGGCCGAGACCAATGTTGTTGGTCAGGTTGGCCGCGTCAGCGCCGTCGATGATGCCGGTTTCAAGAGCCGTAAAGATCTCGTTGAAGTCCATCACGATGGGCGAGGCGCCAAGGTTTGCGAAAACCTTGGTGGCAAGGCCCGGAGGCGAACGGAATTTCCAGTCTTTGAAGTCTTCAACGCCGCGGATTGGGCGTGTGGACGACAGCGATTCCGGGCCGGGGATCCACCAGCCGACAAAGCTCATGCCGTGCTGTTTGTAGAGATCATCGACAGCCGCGCGACCGCCACCGTGCAGAAGCCATGCCATCTGCTGGTAAGGGTTCGAGTAGCCGCCCATCAGGTCGCCGGTGAACTGGAACGCAGGGTTCTTACCAGTCTGGTAAGCGCCACCTGTCATGTCGCAGTCCAGAATGCCCGTTGCCGCGGCATCGAATGTTTCTGCCGCTTTGACGACAGCGCCCGCGTAGAACATTTCAATCTGGATTTCGCCATTCGACATTTCCTGAATGTCGTTGATGTATTGTTCGGCCAACTGGCCCGACAATGTTTCCTGGCTGAAGTGTGTTTGAATGCGCAGATTCGTCTGTGCCGACGCAACTGTCGCTGTCAGAGCGAGCGCCGAAGCGGCCACGCTCAGTTTTTTGATCAGGTCCATATTGTCCTCCCTAGTCCCGATAGTCCGGCTTTGCCGGTATGTTTGGATTGCTCCCGTTTGGTCTGACCACGCTAGCAACCGGAATTTGAAGCGTCTAGAAGTATTTTCGCGCCCCCAATGAAGTTTTCGTTTGATAGTCTTGTGACGTCTTGCATTTCTTTCCGGTCGGGATCGGTTACCGGCCCATCCATCCGCCATCGACGGTCAAAACTTCGCCGTGAACATAGTTGGATGCATCCGAGGCAAGAAAGACCGCTGGGCCGGCAAAATCCGCGGGCTCGCCCCAGCGCCCGGCAGGGATGCGTTCCAGAATGGATTTGAAGCGGTCGGGGTCATTGCGAAGCGCTTCGGTGTTGTCTGTCGCGATGTATCCGGGCGCAATCGCGTTCACATTCACGCCTTTTGACGCCCATTCATTGGCGAAGGCTTTGGTTAATTGGCCGATGCCACCTTTGGACGCCGCGTATCCCGGCACCGTGATGCCGCCCTGAAATGTCAGAAGCGACGCGGTGAAGATTACTTTGCCGGACCCGCGCTCGATCATGCCTTTGCCGATTTCTCGGGTCAGGATGAATTGCGCGTTCAGATTGACCTCTATCACCTTGTCCCAGTCTTCGTCCGGGTGGTCGGCGGCGGGCGAACGCAGAATTGTGCCTGCGTTGTTGATCAGGATGTCTGGGGCCACGCCATCGGTCTTGAGTTGCGCGATCAGCGCATAAAGCGCTGCACGATCGGAAAAGTCGCAGGAATAGGCTTGGAATGTGCGCCCCATGCCCGTGACGGCGGCTTCCACATCCGAGCCGGGTACAAGCGTCGCGCTGACGCCGACAATATCGGCGCCCGCACGTGCCAGCGCTTCGGCCATACCGCGCCCGATGCCGCGTTTTGCCCCTGTGACAAGGGCGGTTTTTCCGGAAAGATCAAAAATTTTCATAGCGCTTGCTCGCTGATTTTAAGAAGACTTTTCATGGCGGTTGGGTTGCGGCCCAGTTCGTCAAACGCTTCGTTGATCTCTGCCAATGGCCGAATATCGGTGATCATGGCATCGGCATCAATCTCGCCCGCCGCGATTGAGGCGATTGCTTTTTCATAGTCTTCAGGTTCATAGACCCGCGCTCCAATCAGTTGAAGTTCGCGCCAGAAAAAGCGGAACAGATCAATCTGCGGCTTTTGCGCATGAATGGCCACCATGACGATCCGCGCCCGTGTTGCCCCGACCTCGGTCATCAGGTCGACGGCGGGTTGAACGCCCGAGACCTCAAAGATCACGTCGGCGCCCTTGTCGCCGGTTTTTTGCATGATCTCGGCCACCGGGTCTGTTTTGGTCGGGTTCATCGTGTCGAACCCCAGTTTGCTGGCAAGCGCCAGCCGGTTTTCATTGATCTCGGAGATTGTCACCTTTCCGCCCGCCGCCTTCGCGACCATGGCCACCAGCATGCCAATAGGGCCGCCGCCGATCACCAATACATCTTCGCCGGGTTTCAGTCCGGACAGGCGGACATCGTGGCAGGCGACTGCCAATGGTTCGATCAGCGCCGCGTCGCGCAGGCTGACATTTTCCGGCACCCGGTGCAGGGTGAAGGCGGGCACATTCCAAAGCTGTTGCATGGCCCCCTGGGAATCGAGGCCGAGGAATTTCAGGTTGTGGCTGATATGGCTGTGACCGCGCTGGATGGCCGGATTGTCTTCGCCCGGATCAAGGGGACGAACCACGACGCGGTCACCGATTGCCCAGCCATCGACCCCGTCGCCCAGGGCCGCAATCCTGCCGGACATTTCGTGGCCCAGTATGCGGCTGAACCCGATGCGCTGATCCATGTGGCCCAAATATGCATGAAGATCCGTTCCGCAGATGCCGCAATAGGCGACTTCGATCTGGACTTCGCCCGCAGCAGGGGCTTCGGGGGCGATTTGCATCACTTCGAACGTTTTGTCGCCACGGTAAAATGCGGCGGTGATCTGATCAGTCATTGGCGGCTCCTTCGTGGGCGGCGTTCAGTTTGTCCCAGTCGAAGACAACGCCGATGCCCGGTGTGTCCGGTGCAATGGCAAGGTGGTCTTCAACCACAAGTGGGCGGGTGGTGTAGCGATCAATAGGGAAGCTGTGGACTTCCAGCCAGCCGGCATTTGATTGGGCTGAAACGAGGCTGACGTGCAGTTCCTGCATGCCGTGGCTGCATACGGGCAGGGCGTGTTGGCGCGCCAGTTCGGCCACGCGCAGAAACCCGGTCACGCCCCCGCAATTGGACGCGTCTGGTTGCAGGAACGACAGATTTGCATCGGCGCAGGCATACTCGAATTCATGAATCGTATGAAGGTTCTCGCCCATCGCCAGCGGCATGCCCGTGGCTTTGGCGATGCGGCCATACCCGTGATAGTCATCAGGGATCGTCGGCTCTTCGAACCAGAAGATATCGTACGGGGCCATGGCATGTGCCGCCTTGATCGCCTGATCAACGGACATGGCGTAATTGGCATCGACCATAAAGGTCACGTCGGGTCCGATCAGGTCGCGCACTGCTTTGATGCGGTTGATGTCTTTTTCCAGTGTTGGCTGGCCGATCTTGATTTTGACCGCGTTGAAGCCCCGGTCGAGATAGCCTTGGATTGATGTCAGCAATTTGGGCAAAGGGAAGTTCAGATCAATCCCGCCCGCATAAGCCTGGCACCGGTCGCTTGCGGCACCTGCCATCTTCCATAGCGGATCGGCCTGGGTTTTCCCGCGAATATCCCAAAGCGCGATATCGACGGCCGAGATGGCGAAACTGGCGATGCCGCCCCGGGCCACGTAATGCACATGCCATTGCATAGCGTCGTAAAGCGCGTCGATGGCGCTTGCGTCCTTGCCAAGCAGGAAGGGGGTCAGATCATGGTCGATCATCGCTTTGATCGCATGCCCGCCTTTGCCGCCTGTATAGGTATAGCCGGTGCCCATGGCCCCGTCCGAGGTCTGGATGGTGGTTGTGATCAGTTCGAAATGGGTGTGGTCACCATGCTTGGCGTCTGTCAGCACCTCGTCCAACGGCACCTGAAATCGTCGCGTTTTCACGGCCTCGATCCGCGCCATGACAGGAAACCCTTTTCTGTGTCACGCTTGCCAGCCTGTGCGCGACCTGTTTTGGTACGACCAAAGTGGAGCCGAAATGTCAATTGAAAACGCTAATGCGGGCCGCGCCGCAGACGTTCTGTTTCGTACATTTGCGGATCAAATTCGCCTTGGTCAATTGAAAGAAGGCGAAGCGCTGCCGCCCGAGCGTGAGATCGTCGAACGTTATGGCGTCAGCCGAACCGTCGCACGCGAGGCGCTTCAGGCCCTTGCAAGCCGGGGTTTGATCGAAGCACGCCCGCGCCACCGTCCGATCGTCCGCCGCCCCAGCTATGAGGCTGCATTTGAAACGGTCGGGACGATGATCGGCCGTTTGATGGCCAAGGAAGAAGGGGTGCGTGCGCTTTTCGAGATGCGCGCTTTGATCGAGGTAGCGCTGGCGCGACAGGCGGCAAAAATGGCCACCAAAACGCAAGTGATCCAGCTGGAAAAGGCGCTGGAGGCGAACGCGCAAGCTATCGACGACAGTGCGGCGTTTTATGAAACAGACCGTGCTTTTCATGCTGTGTTCTACGAGATTCCCGGAAACCCGGCGCTTGAAGCGGCGCACAAAGGCTATGCAACTTGGCTTCACCCGCAATGGTCGATTATGCCGCGTCATCCACAACGAAATAAGATCAACTATGAAGCGCATGCCGCTGTATTCAAATCGGTTCATAGTGGTGATGCAGATGCGGCCGAAGATGCCATGCGCGCCCATATGGACGCAGCCTGGAAACAGGTTTGCAAGACGTTTTAGGGCGCGGCGGTCAGGCCCGGTTGGTGGTCACCGCCCGCTCCAGATCCAGCCGCCGCCGAACACCCGCGTGCCGCTGGTTTCATAGAACACGCAGGCCTGGCCGGGCGAAACGCCTTCTTCGGCGGTATACAGGTCAACCACGGCTTCGGTGTCGGACAAGGGGCGAACCGTGGCTTCGATCGGTGGGCGGGTCGAGCGGACCTTGACCGACATCTCCCACGCGTTGCGGGACACAAAAGGAACGTCGCCCAACCAATTGATTTCACGAACAGGAATCGTTCTGACCGCCAAAAGCTCCTTTGGTCCGACAATGACCTGTTTCGTGTCCACATCCAGTTTGACGACATATAGCGGTTCGTCCAGCCCGCCGATGCCCAAACCTCGCCGTTGACCTATCGTGTAGTGGATCACGCCGGTGTGGCGCCCAAGAACGCGCCCATCGGCATGCACAATGTCGCCCGGCTCAGCCGCACCTGGCCGCAACTTTTCTATGACGCTGGCATAGTTGCCGTTCGGCACAAAGCAGATGTCTTGACTGTCGGGCTTATCGGCAATCTGAAGGCCGTGTTTCTCGGCCAAAGCGCGGGTTTCTTTTTTTGATGGCAAATGGCCAAGCGGGAACCGCAGGAAATCCAACTGCTCGGCTGTGGTCGAGAACAGAAAATAGGATTGGTCACGGTTGGCGTCGCCAGCGACATGAAGTTCCGGGCCTATGTTGCCGATTTTGCGTTGAATATAATGGCCCGTGGCCATGCAATCGGCATCCAGTTCCCTGGCGGTTTGCAGCAGGTCTTTGAATTTGACGCGTTCGTTGCACCGGATGCAGGGCACTGGTGTGGCACCCGCCAGGTAACTGTCGGCAAATTCGTCGATGACGGCATCACGAAAGATGTTCTCGTAGTCGAGGACATAATGCGGAAATCCCATGTCTTCGGCCACACGGCGGGCATCGTGGATGTCCAGCCCGGCGCAGCACGCGCCTTTTTTGGCAAGGGCCGCCCCGTGATCATAGAGCTGAAGCGTGACGCCCACGACATCATAGCCTTGTTGGGCCAGCTCGGCGGCGACAACCGAACTGTCCACGCCGCCGGACATGGCCACCACCACGCGGGTTTCCGAGGGTGGTTTCGGAAAGCCGAGAGAATTTAGACCGGTGGTGCGATCGAGGGCCATAGCATCCAGAACCTTGGGAAAAGTCTAGCGAAATATAGGAAAATTGAACGAAGGAACAAGCCGCCTTTTCACTTTCAATTAAGTCAGCTGTGTGAGTGTTCGGCTGACTGCTTAGGAAGGGGCCGTGGCCCATGTATTTGAAAAAGGTAAACGGACCGCGCGCTGTGACTTTGCCTGATGGCAATGTGATGACGCGCGCCGATCTTCCCGACGCAAAGACGCGTCGATGGGTGGCCAGCCGGAAGGCCGCGGTGGTGCGGGCGATATCCTTTGGCTTGCTTGATGCGACAGAAGCGATGGAATTGTACGGGTTGTCCGAAGAAGAATTATCTGCCTGGCACGCAGCGGTTGAACAGCATGGTGAGACCGCGCTGAAGGCGACAACATTGCAACGCTATCGATAGGGGAGTGTCAAAATTATAGACAACCTAGGATTGTGTGATTACGATCTTTACGCAGTAACCGCCGATTAACCATTTGCGGTCATTTCTTAAAGCGCCAGTCATACTAACTGCGGAGATGTGAAATGCGAGTGCTCTTGGTAGAAGACGACCCCACGACGTCCCGAAGCATCGAGTTGATGCTGACCCACGCCAATCTGAACGTCTATGCGACGGACCTGGGCGAAGAAGGGATCGATCTTGCCAAGCTTTACGACTATGACCTTATCCTGCTTGATCTCGATCTGCCCGACATGGACGGGCATGAAGTGTTGCGCCAGCTGCGCATGGCGCGGGTCGAAACGCCGATTTTGATTTTGACCGGGTCAGATGACACCGAAAGCAAGATCAAGGGGTTTGGGTTTGGCGCAGATGATTATTTGACAAAACCATTCCATCGCGAAGAACTGGTGGCCCGCATCCACGCTATTATCCGCCGCTCGAAAGGCCATGCGCAATCAGTTATCAAGACGGGTAAAGTGTCGGTCAATCTGGATGCCAAAACCGTTGATGTCGATAACAAGACCGTGCATTTGACCGGCAAAGAATATCAGATGCTGGAACTGCTTTCGCTGCGCAAGGGCACGACGCTGACGAAAGAGATGTTTTTGAACCATCTTTATGGCGGTATGGATGAACCTGAACTCAAGATCATTGACGTCTTTATCTGCAAGCTTCGAAAAAAACTTTCGGTCGCGACGGATGGCGACAATTACATCGAAACCGTCTGGGGTCGTGGGTATGTTCTGCGCGACCCCGAACCGCTGGTGCTGAACGACGCGCCTGCCCGCGCTACGGCATGACGCAATCCGATCGGGCCGGGTGCGTCATGCAATGGACGACACTGAAAACGCGCCTGCCGGGCGTTTGGACCACTGGACCTCGATCATCGGTCAACTTATCCATTGTGCATGACCGATGCACCCAAGCCGAACGATACCGCTGTTGATGCTTTAAGCGAGAAACATGCCGGTCAGGAACTTGCAAGGCTGGCCGAAGTCTTGGCGCGCGCGAACGACGCGTATCATACCCAGGACGCGCCTGATCTGACGGATGCTGAGTACGACGCATTAAAGCGACGCAACACCAAGATTGAGACGCGGTTCCCACATCTTAAACGTTCGGATTCACCGTCCGATCAGGTGGGCGCAGTGGCCGCGGCGGGTTTTCAGAAAATCACGCATGCGGTGGCGATGTTATCGCTTTGGAATGCGTTTACGGACGACGATGTCGTCGAATTTGACCGGGCGATCCGCAAGTATCTGGGGTTGTCTGCCATAACCGAGCTGACCTATACCGCCGAGCCCAAGATCGACGGTTTGTCGCTTTCGCTTCGCTATGAAAACGGCGCGCTTGTGCATGCTGCGACGCGGGGCGACGGGGCGACAGGTGAAAATGTCACAACCAATGCGCGCACCATTGCGGATATCCCCGAAGAACTTGCCGGCGCGCCCGATCTGTTGGAGGTGCGCGGCGAAGTGTACATGAGCCACGTTGACTTCGAGGCGCTGAACACACGGCAGGCCGAGGCGGGCGACAAGACATTTGCGAACCCAAGAAACGCAGCGGCGGGATCACTTCGTCAGTTAGACGCAACGATCACAGCCGCCCGTCCTCTTCGGTTTTTCGCCTATGCCTGGGGCGCGCTTTCGCAACCTTTGTCAGACACGCAACTGGGGGCGATCGACCGCCTCGCGGAACTTGGGTTTCAAACCAATCCGTTGACCGCCCTGTGCGACGGGCCTGACGCGATGGTTGCGCATTTCCGAAAGATCGAAGCGCAACGTGCGACGCTGGGCTATGACATTGACGGTGTCGTCTACAAGGTGAACGATCTGGCCTGGCAGAGCCGGCTTGGGTTTCGCTCGACCACGCCGCGTTGGGCGATTGCTCATAAGTTCCCGGCCGAGCTTGCCTGGACGCGGCTGGACGGAATCGACATTCAGGTGGGGCGCACCGGCGCCCTTTCACCAGTGGCCCGGCTGCACCCGGTGACGGTGGGCGGTGTTGTCGTTTCGAATGCAACGTTGCACAATGAAGACTACATCGCAGGCCGGGGTGCTGATGGTGGTACCATCCGCGATGGTAAGGACATTCGCGTCGGCGATTGGGTGCAGGTGTATCGCGCAGGCGATGTCATCCCCAAAGTCGCCGATATCGACCTGTCCAAGCGTCCCGATGCAGCCCAGCCTTACGATTTTCCCGAAACCTGCCCCCAATGCGACAGCCCTGCGGTGCGCGAAGACGGTGATGCAGTGCGCCGTTGCACCGGCGGGCTGATCTGCCCGGCACAGGCGATTGAAAAGTTGAAACACTTTGTCTCTCGCGGCGCATTCGACATCGAAGGGTTGGGCGCAAAGCAGGTCGAACAATTTTTTACAGACGGCTGGGTCAAAGAGCCCGCCCATATTTTCACCTTAAACGCGCGATATGGCAGCGGCTTGCAACAATTGCAAAACCGGGAAGGCTGGGGGCAGAAGTCGGCCAATAATCTGTTTCAGGCTATCGACGATAAACGGCAGATTGCTTTCAACCGGCTGCTCTTTGGTTTGGGCATCCGCCATCTGGGCGAGGCAGCGGCCAAGGATTTGGCCCGCCATTTCGTGGATTGGGCCAGCTTAGCGCAAACGGTGGACTTGGCCGCGGGCGAACCCGCGTTAAAGGATACCGCCAAAGCCGCACTTGACCAAAGCCCGGGCTGGCAGGAGCTGTTGTCGATTGACGGGGTCGGGCGTACCTTGGTCCATTCTCTGATCGCGGCGTTCACCAATAATGAGGAACGCGCATCTTTTGACCGGTTGCTTAAGGAACTGGATGTGCAGCCGTTGGAAGCCGCGTCGGCCGACACGCCGGTTGCAGGCAAAACGGTCGTTTTTACCGGCAGCCTGGAAAAGATGACCCGCGCCGAAGCCAAAGCGCGTGCCGAAGCCTTGGGGGCAAAAGTCGCAGGGTCGGTTTCGGCCAAAACGGACTTGCTGGTCGCAGGGCCGGGTGCTGGATCGAAGGCCAAAAAGGCCGCCGAGCTGGGGATCGAGACGCTGGATGAAGACGGCTGGCTTGCCCTGATCAACGACGCATGAGCAGCCGGCCCGAGATACTTTTTCCCTTGTTCGCCTCGCTTGAGACGCTGACAGGTGTCGGGCCGAAGATGGCCAAGGCGTTTGGCGGGCTGGATATCGAGACGCCGCGTGACTTGTTGTTTACGCTTCCTGTCGGTGGCGTTGATCGGCGATTTCGTCCAAGCCTGAACGGTCTGCCACTGCCCGGGACTGTGACAACGAAGGTGACCGTTCACCGCCATCATCCGGCGCGCACAAAGGGGCGTCCGCACCGGGTTGACGTCGAAGACGCCGAGCTTTCGTTCAATCTGGTGTTCTTTCATGCAAGCCCTGCGTGGTTGGAAAAGATGTTGCCGGAAGGGGCCGAACGGATTGTCAGCGGCAAGGCCGAATTGTTCGACGGGATTGCGCAGATAGTGCATCCCGATCACGTGGTGCCAGTCAATCAAGCGGATGAGATCCCGGAATTTGAGGCGGTCTATCCTTTGACCCAAGGGGTGACGCTGAAAAAGATGACAACGGCGGTTCAAGGGGCGGTGGCGCGCGCCGTTGACCTGCCCGAGTGGATCGACCGGTCTCTTGTGACGCGTGAAGACTGGCCGGATTGGCACAATGCGATTTCAACAGCCCATGCGCCTGAGACGTCGGCCGAGATTTCTTCGACCGCGCCGGCGCGGCGGCGTTTGGCATATGACGAATTGCTGGCGCATCAAATGTTGCTGGCCATCCTGCGGGCGGATCGGCGCAAACTGAAAGGGCGCGCATCTGCCGCGACGGGCAAATTGCAAAGCGCGGTTCTGTCGGCTTTGCCTTATAAACCGACGGCAGCGCAGGAACGCGCCATCCGCGAAGTCTCGGATGATTTGGCCAGCGAGCAGCGCATGAACCGTTTGCTGCAAGGCGATGTGGGCGCTGGCAAAACACTGGTGGCCCTGATGGCGCTTATGGTTGTGGTCGAAGCTGGCGGGCAGGGGGTGTTGATGGCCCCGACCGAGATTTTGGCCCGTCAGCATTTACAAGGTTTGCAACCGCTGGCCGAGGCGGCAGGCGTGGTTCTGGAACTGCTGACAGGTCGTGACAAAGGGGCCGAACGCACAGCGAAACTAAAAGCGTTGAAGGCAGGTAATATTCAAATCCTGATTGGCACGCATGCGGTGTTTCAGGATGATGTCGTATTTGCCGATCTGCGCCTGGCGGTCATTGACGAACAACACCGCTTTGGCGTCGCGCAGCGTATGAAACTGGGTCAAAAGGGCGAAAAGACAGACGTGCTTGTGATGACAGCGACGCCGATCCCCCGGTCGCTTAGTTTGGCACAATACGGCGATATGGAGGTGTCTGTGCTGGACGAAAAGCCGCCCGGTCGAACACCAGTTACCACAGCGATGGTGGCCGCCGACAAAATTGATCAGGTCGTGGACCGTCTGCGCGCGGCTGTTGCCGAAGGCAAACAGGCCTATTGGGTCTGTCCCTTGGTCGATGAAAGCGAGACCAGCGCCAAAACAGCTGCAGAAAGCCGGTTCAAAACCTTGCGTGCCGCCTTGGGCGAAGGCGTTGTCGGATTGGTCCATGGGCAAATGCCACCCCGCGACAAAGACGCGGCGATGGCAGATTTTGTCGCGGCAAACACCAAGGTTTTGGTGGCAACCACGGTGATTGAAGTCGGCGTCGATGTGCCCAATGCCTCGATTATGGTGATCGAAGGTGCCGAAGGCTTTGGGATGGCGCAACTGCATCAGTTGAGAGGGCGCGTTGGCCGGGGCGCGAAAGCGTCAACCTGCTTGTTGCTTTACCAAACGCCGCTCAGCGAAACCGGCCGGAGGCGTCTGGACGTGATCCGTGAGACTGAAGACGGGTTTCGGATAGCGGAAGAAGATTTGTCGATGCGTGGGGCGGGCGACGTCTTGGGAACCGTACAATCGGGGTTGCCCCGGTTCCGCATTGCCGATCTGGAACGCCAAGCCACGCTTATGGAGATGGCGCAAGATGATGCGCGCGCCTTTCTTCAAAAAGACCCGGATCTGTCGTCCGAGCGTGGCAAGGCGGTGCGCCTGCTGCTTTGGCTGATGGAACAGGATCAAGCAATCCAAATGATTTCAGTGGGTTAGCACGAAAGTTCCATTTTGTTCGCAAATGTTCTTAAAAAGTTCTTTACAGTGGTCAGAAAATTTGAGAACAATCCGCTAACAGAAGCAGCCGCCCGCTGCCTGATCCTCGGAAAGAAGGAACCATTGAGATGCAGGACCTGAAAGAGACATTCGCGCGCAACGCGTCAACATTGCCTTATGACTTTGCGGCCGTGGCCGCCCTTGTGGTGATTGTGTTCACCGGCCTTTCATTGCCCAGCTTATTCTAACTGCCTGCGGTCTGGATTGCCGGTCTTCGCATCGCCTGCCTGATGCTTCGATCTGTCCCTCGTGGTCCCTGTCCCGGACCCTGACCGGCCCATCGCCAGATACGCCACTTGCCGCCGCCATTCCTTGTGGGATGTGCGGCGGTTCTTTTGTTGGTTTTGTTTATGCCGCTTCGGCTGCGGCAATGGCCATCGCTTCGACGGTAGCATCGAGCGCCAGCATGATGGAGGCATGTCTGTTTTTGAAATCACGCGCCGGCTTCAAAACCGCATACTCGCCAAAAGGGTCTGCTGGCACCGGGCCGTTGCCATTTAGCATAGCCGCCAACTGATCCCGCGCGGTTTCGATCTGGGTCAAACTGCACCCAATTGCGACAGCCCCCAAAACAGACGCAGCAGCCTGACCCAAAGCGCAGGCTTTCACGTCTTGACCAAAGCCTACGATCCTGCCATCCCGCAACGCAACATCGACGGTTACGGTTGACCCGCAAAGCGGCGACCGCTTTTTGACGCTGGCATCCGGCGCCTCCAGCCGTTCGGACAGGGGAATGTCAGCGGCCAGTTCCAGAATACGGCCCGCATACAGCTTTTTAAGATCGGTTTCGGCCATACGACTTTCCTTCCGTCCCGGCCCGTCTTACTTAGGGCCTTCCCGATACAATGGAAGGATTGGCCCATGGCTTTTGATCCTGCAAGTCTCAAGTACAACGATCAAGGTCTTATCCCAGCGATTGCGCAGGACGAAACGGGCGATGTGTTGATGATGGCCTGGATGAACGCAAAGGCTGTCGAACGTACGCTGGAAACCGGCAGGGTCACCTATTGGTCGCGGTCGCGTGCGTCGTTCTGGGCAAAGGGTGAAACATCCGGCCACACCCAGGCGCTGGTTGATCTAAGGGTTGATTGCGATCGGGATTGTCTATTGCTGATTGTGCGCCAGACCGGCCCGGCCTGTCATACCAACCGGCGGTCCTGCTTTTATTCAGCGGTGCGAGACGGTGAAGAAGTTGAGCTGATGCGCCCAATGGACGGCTAGGATCTGCGCAGCACATAGACTGTGGATGACATGTTCTTTGCCGGCAAATGTGGCCCGTCCTCTTCGAACACAACTTCTATGTCCGGGGCCAGCGTGACGAAATCCAGACGATCAGTATAGGCGCGGTCGGCCATTGTCGCTTCGTTGAACGAAAAGCCCAGCAGGCCGCCAGGTGCCATCGCACCAACCAGCAGGTCCAGCGTTTCGGGCGGGGCCGCGCCTAGACTGATCACACCACAGGCCGCGATGATCGGATAATCACCTGCGCCGATATGGCCCAAACTGCCCGGATCACTGGCCCAGACAGCGCGGTAGACACCCCGGGCTTCGGCCTGGCTCAGCATTTCAGGCGAAATATCGGTGCCATCAATGATCCCAAACCCCACAGTGCGCAAAGCCCGACCACCGAGCCCGGTGCCGCACCCATAGTCCAACACCGCTTTGTCTACATTGGCACCCGCCATTCTAAGTGCAAGCGCCAGCCGGGTGGGGGTGGCATAGCCCCAGTCAGTGACATCCTTGTCGTAGCTTTCGCTCCATTTGGCATAAAGGTCGCGCGTGTCTTCGACACTGCGCGAGGTCCAAAGCTGGGGGGGAGTTTCATCGCTCATAAGGGCCAAGATACCGCGTTTTCGCGGCGCTGCAATCGCGCCTATTCAGCAGCGGCGTGATGCGGCACGCCAAGCCAATTGGTCCAATCGCGTTTGGCACGGTCTGTATATGCCTTGTATCGGTCGCGCCGTGCGCGTCGCCCGCCCTTGGCATCGACCGGTGGGAAAAGGCCGAAATTCACGTTCATAGGCTGAAACGTCTTTGCCTCGGCTCCGCCTGTGATGTGATTGACCAAGGCACCAATCGCCGTCGTCTCGGGCACTTGCGGCAGGCTTTGCCCCAAGATCTCTGCCACAGCGAACCGGGCGGCCAACAGGCCCATAGCCGCGCTTTCAACATAGCCTTCAACGCCGGTAATTTGACCGGCAAACCGGATGTTGGGCCGCGATTTCAACCGCATTTCGTGATCCAAAAGCGTGGGGCTGTTCAGGAAGGTGTTGCGGTGAATGCCGCCAAGGCGCGCGAATTTGGCGTCTTGCAAGCCGGGTATCTGCCGAAATACGTCGGCCTGTGCACCGTATTTCATTTTGGTCTGAAACCCGACGATGTTCAGCAATGTGCCCATTTTATTGTCACGGCGAAGCTGTACGACGGCGTAAGGTTTAATGTCTGGCTGGTGCGGATTGGTCAGGCCCACAGGCTTCATAGGACCAAACCGCAGGGTTTCGCGCCCGCGTTCAGCCATCACTTCAATCGGCAGGCAACCGTCAAAATACCCAGCGGTTTCGCCTTCGTGAAATTCGGTTTTGTCTGCGCCGAGAAGCGCATCTATGAAAGCTTCATAGGTTGGTCTGTCCATCGGGCAGTTGATATACGCGGTGCGTTCTTCATGCGTCTCGCCCTTGTCATAGCGTGACTGCGCCCAGGCCTGTGTCATGTCGATGCTATCGGCATAGACGATGGGCGCTATGGCATCGAAGAACGCAAGACTATCCTGGCCGGTTTCCTGCCGTATCGCCTGGGCCAAAGCGGTAGATGTCAAAGGCCCGGTGGCAATGATCCATTGGCCGTCTTCAGGCAGGGCGCTGTGTTCGCCCGCTTTGATGGTGATCGACGGATGGTCTGTCAGCCTTGCGGTGACCGCATCTGCAAAAGCGTCCCGATCGACTGCCAATGCGCCGCCTGCGGGCAGGCGGTGACGGTCGGCCATTTCCATGATCAGGCCGCCAGCGGCACGCATTTCCCAATGCAACAGCCCGACGGCATTTTGTTCGTCGTCGTCAGACCGGAACGAGTTTGAACACACCATTTCGGCGAATTGCCCGGTTTGATGGGCGAATGTGCCGATTGTGGGCCGCATCTCGTGCAAAACAACTGAAATGCCTTGCTGAGCCGCCTGCCAGGCCGCTTCCGATCCGGCGAGACCGCCACCGATAATGTGCAAAGTTTGTTTCATATCCCCGCCGTTTAAATCGGCTGCGGGCGATTGAAAAGGTCAGCCTGCGCGCGCGATGTCGAAGTCTTTGCGAAAGGCCCTGTCGTCGCAGACGGCGCCTGAGGATCGACCGCTCATGCGCATCCCATGGGCGTTTGTTCCAGACAAGGTCCCGGACGATTGCTCAGACCCGTTGGGCGTGCAGGAAAGATCGGCGGTCAAAAGCAATCCCCCCATCAAGGCAAGATCACGCCAGAACGCGGCAACATCACCGCCCGCCAACAAAGACACATAGCTGGAATAAAAGACGATCAATGCCAGACTAAGGGCTGCCAGCCGCCGACGATAGTTGAATAAAATTACGCAGGACAGGATCAGAACCAAAGCGTGCATGGCATGCATGGCCAGCGGGTCCGGAAGAACAGGTATCAGGAATACGGAAAGCGCATTATCAGGGATCATCCCCAGCGACATGGCGATGAAATAGGATGTGATCAAAAGCCGCATTAAGACGTGCGACGAAACCTGATGTGTCATTCGGTCTGCCCTTTGCAAACAATCGGTCGAACAAAGTCATTTTGTTAACCAGTGTTCGAGAACTGTGACAATTATCTGCCGAACCCGGACATTCATCGTACAGTTTCAGGGCAAAAAAGTGGCGACGCGTGCCGACAACAGGCGTCGCCAAAACGCTTGGTCGGAAATGCTACCAAAGACCGCGACGGATCAGGGGGGCCACCGGATCGACCGTGCGGAAAGGACGGGTATGCGGGTTTGTCCCCCCCGACGTTCCAAGCGCAATTTGAATGCCAAGGCCAAGACGCATCGCTCCGGCCGCGTCGTCGCGTCCCACCAGACTGCTGTGAGTCGCGCTGACATAGGCGCCCCAGGGGGAGCCTTCGGGGTTGAAAGTTGCTGTCAGGCCAAAATCAACCGAGGTGGCGCTGAAGGTTGCCTCGTCAAATTCTGCCAGATCAAGCGCCAGTTCAAAGTCCAGCGCCGGGCTGACGCTGTGGGCGACGGATGCACCGGCAAATATATAATCCAGCCCGTCGACATCGGCCCACCCCATACCAGCGCGGCCTTCGACCAAAGTATCGTCGCCCCAGGACAACATCCCTTCTGCCCCGACCGAGCCATAGATCATTGCGCGACCGTCCACATCACTAAGCGCTGCGAAAAGCCCGTATTTCTGACCGGAAACGGGTGTCATATAGAGATGCGCCGCACTTGTCCCAATCAGGCCCGATGTCGTGTCAGACACTGCAAGATCGCCTTGAAAGCCGTGAAATTCGGTGATGGCCACATCCAACTGGAAGGCCGCAGTGGCTTGAGCGTCGCCCGCTTCGTCCTGGATTGCGCCCAGATATAACGTGGCGCCGGTTATACCCAGGGAACTTTGCGCAAACGCTGGAAAAGAAAAACTCACTAACAAAACAAAAAGCAGCGTCCGCATACCACTCACTCCATCTGCTGGCCCCCACCGGCTGAAGTGAATTTGGCTCAAATGCGAATTTAATGAAAGATTAATAGTATTAAGTGGTTAACGAGGTTTGTTAATCTTTTTTAAGCCACGATTAGAAAGTTCTCAACTTTTCACAGGCTTAACAATGCTGCTGCGCTGGCGGTTTTGAATTTATGATGGGATAGGGTGGTTAACCGACACGCGGTCAAGTAGCCGCACCGCCCGGCTTCCCCGGACGACGCGATCAATTCATTGCTAAGTTTCAGGATTTTCCTGGGGTGCTTCGCCCGAATCAGCGTCGTCCTCGTCGTCGCTTTGTTCCGCAATCCACGCGACTGAAACGACTTCTTCGCCGGCTGACGTATTGAACACTTTTACACCGCCCGCCGACCGGGACCGGAACGATATACCTTCGACGGGCACCCGAATGGATTGTCCCGTCGAGGTTGCCAGCATGATCTGGTCGCCCATTTCGACAGGGAAAGACGCAATCAGTGGACCACCCCGCAACGCTTTATCCATTGCCATAACACCTTGTCCGCCACGGCCACGGACGGGGTAATCGTGGCTGGATGACAGTTTACCCGCGCCGCCCGTTGTGATGGTCAAAATCAGGTTCTCTGCCGCTGACATTTCGGCATATCTTTCGGGTGAAAGCTGCCCTTCGGCCACGGCTTCTTCTTCCTCGTCAATTTCGACCTCGTCGTCAGTGGCGCCCGCCATCAGGCGGCGTTGTTTCAGATAAGAGGCGCGCTGCTCGGGGTCTGCTGCAAAGTGACGGATGATCGACATCGAAACAACCGTGTCGCCATTGGCCAATTTGATGCCGCGAACACCGGTTGAATCGCGGCCTTTGAACACGCGAACTTCGGTCGTCGGAAAGCGGATCGCGCGGCCCAAGGCGGTCACCAGCATCACGTCATCTTCTTCCGTGCAAATACGCGCGTTGACCAACCGGACATCGCTGCCTTCGGGCAGTTTCATCGCGATTTTGCCGTTGGCTTTCACATTCGTAAAATCGCTCAAAGCATTCCGCCGGACGTCGCCTTCGGAGGTCGCAAAAAAGATTTGCAACTGATCCCATTCGTCTTCATCCCGATCAACCGGCATGATCGCAGCAATGGACACGCCCTGCGGGATGGGCAGGATGTTCACAATCGCTTTGCCGCGCGACGTGCGCCCACCCAAGGGTAAACGCCAAGTCTTAAGTTTGTAGACGATGCCATCGGTGGTGAAGAACAGCAATTGGGTATGCGTGTTCGCGACGAAAAGCGTCGTGACCACGTCGTCTTCCTTAAGCGACCCGCCAGACAGCCCCTTGCCGCCGCGTTTTTGCGCGCGGAACTCGGCCAAGGCGGTGCGCTTGATATAGCCGCCTGCAGTAACCGTCACGACCATATCTTCACGTTCGATCAGGTCTTCGTCGTCCATGTCGCCCGCCCAATCGACGATTTCGGTGCGGCGGGGCACGGCAAACTGTTCGCGCACTTCGCGCAACTCGTCTGAGATGATCGACAGGATCCGCTCGCGGCTGGACAGGATATCCAGGTAATCCTTGATCTTGACCGCAAGCTCTTCCAGTTCATCCGTGATGGTTTTCACGCCCAGTTGCGTCAGGCGCTGCAATTGCAGGTCCAGAATGGCACGGGCCTGACGTTCGGACAGATTGTAACTGCCATCGTCGTTGATCGTATGGGTCGGATCATCAATCAGCTTGATGTAATCCGCGATATCCTGTGCGGGCCAGCGTCGCGTCATCAGCTTTTCCCGCGCTTCCGCAGGCGTGGCCGAGGCACGAATGGTGGCAACGATTTCGTCGACATTAGACACGGCAACGGCCAAGCCGCACAGAACATGGCTGCGTTCGCGGGCTTTTCTCAACTCAAAAGCCGTGCGGCGCGCGACGACCTCTTCGCGGAAGTCGATGAAGTACGACAGGAAGTCGCGCAATGTCAGTTGTTCGGGACGACCGCCATTCAGCGCCAGCATGTTACAGCCGAACGAGGTTTGCATCGGCGTAAAGCGATACAACTGGTTTAGCACGACATCTGGCGTCGCGTCGCGTTTCAGTTCGACAACCACACGAACCCCGACGCGGTCGCTTTCGTCTGCGACGCCACTGATGCCTTCGATCTTCTTTTCGCGCACCAGATCCGCGATCTTTTCGATCATCGAGGCTTTGTTCACCTGATAGGGAATCTCGTCCAAGATGATGGCGTAGCGGTCCTTTCGGATCTCTTCGACCCGCGTTTTCGCTCGAATGATGACGCTGCCGCGCCCTTCCAGATAAGCCTTGCGCGCGCCACCGCGGCCCAGAATGACCGCACCGGTTGGGAAATCGGGGGCAGGGATGTACTCCATCAAGGCTTCGGTCGACATATCTGGGTCATCAATCAGCGCTAAAGTGCCGTCGATAACTTCGCCCAGATTGTGCGGGGGAATATTGGTGGCCATGCCGACAGCAATGCCGCCTGCACCATTGACCAGCATATTGGGAAAACGGGCAGGCAAAACCGAAGGTTCTTGATCCTTGCCGTCATAGTTGTCCTGAAAATCAACCGTGTCGCGGTCAATGTCCTCAAGCAGCGCGGCGGCAGGTTTGTCCATGCGCACTTCGGTGTAGCGCATAGCCGCCGGGTTATCGCCATCCATCGACCCGAAGTTGCCTTGACCGTCCAGAAGCGGCAGCGACATCGAAAACGGCTGCGCCATCCGCACCAAAGCGTCATAAATCGCGCCGTCGCCATGGGGGTGATACTTACCCATTGTATCGCCAACCGGCCGGGCCGATTTGCGATAGGCCTTGTCGTGGGAATTTCCGGTCTCGTGCATCGCGTACAGGATGCGCCGGTGCACCGGTTTCAGTCCGTCGCGCAAGTCAGGAATGGCCCGCGACACCATCACCGACATCGCGTAATCGAGATAGGAGGTTTTCATCTCTTCTTCGATGGACACTGTCGGCCCGTCGTACGGGGGACGGGGGCGCGCGGATTCTTCTTCTTTTTCAGGGGGTTCGGGCGTGTCGGTCACTGTCTGCTCACTTTTTCGTCGAACCGCTAGATTTGGTTGTTACCATTCTATCAGACCGCAAGGTTTGGGTGCAATGGCAGAACCGTCCCGCCGCTGGCAGCCGCACCGGCTTTGTGCCAACATATTGTTTTTATTGAAAAGTAATCTTTTTCATGGCTGAATTTGTTTGGGGGAGAAAATGAGGTTTGATATGAGCATGTCTGAAACCGAACTTTTGCTAAAAGGCTATGGGCTTACGACGGCCGAGTTTTTCTATCGAATGCCCGATTTCACCAGCGTGCTGAACACGTTTGTTTGGCAGGATTACGACGTGGCGCCCGACCATCCGCGACTGTTCAAGTTCATTGATTTCTGGCGCGATGAACTGGATGGGCCACTGCATTCGGTGCGGTTCGTGCATCGCAAAACCCTGTCTGCTGGCGAATGGCAGAACATCACGGGTGAGTTTACGCTGCATTGATAGCTCGATGTGGCCGGGCGTGGCAAAGGTTTGCGGTGTTTGCGTTAGGCTTTCCGCCAAAGCGCAGCGATCCAGACTATCGCAAGCCCGAGGGAACAAACCGCATTCCACGACGCCATCGATAGCCCGGCAAAAGCCCAGGCGACCTCGTCGCACATCACGACATTCACCGGTGCGTCCAGCGAAAGCAAATCCTGGCCAGACAAGCCACCCAGATCATTGCCACCGCCCGAACACGACGTCGGACCCTGCCACCAGCCGCGTTCAACGCCTGAGTGGTACACCCCGATTGCTGCAGACGTCAGTGCTGACAGCGCACCAGCCATCCCAAACAAGAGCCGTGGCCCCAAGAACGCTACCAAAGCGCCGATGGCAATCGCGACGCCATGCGGCCACCGTTGCCAAAGGCACAGCTTGCACGGCGCATAGCCAAGCGCTTGAAAACCGAATGCACCCATCAAAAGCGCGGCCGAGCCAAAAGCCGCAAGAAGCATCAATTTGCGTGCCGTCATAAACCAAGCCACCCTTTCACCAAGCTTGCCAGCGTGGCGCCTGCAAAGATCAGTGTCGCGATCCAGACAGTGCCAATCACCGATCCGACCAGAACCAGAATACCATCACGCTGCAGCAACCCCATCGAGATGACAACCACCGCAAACCCAGGAATGGTATTGGTGCCCGGCAATGGCACAAGGATCGACATGCTGAACAGCACAAGCGCACCACCCACGATGCGATCAACCGGCGGGCGGGTCAGAAGGCCCAATCGAGGGCGGCTAAGCGCTTCGATCTTCAGCAGCCACGGCTCGGCACGGTTGGCCAGACTTTTCAGCCCGTCTTTTGACACCACCCGCGCGCCCAGACGGGCAGGCAGCCACGGCGATGTGCGCCCCAAAAGCACCTGTGCTGACACGAACATCAGCGGCAAGGCAACAATCTGAGGGATGCCATAAAGAAATGGGATGCAGCAAGGCAAAGCCAGGATCAGAAGGAAAAGCCCGAACGCGCGCTCGTGCAACTGCCCCAAAATCCAGTCCAGGGTCACGCCATCACCTTCGGCATCGTCTGCCAGCTGATGAAGGCGGCGCGAGATGGGCGTGTCGTCGAAGGACCGCGTGTCCATTCAGGTGTCTCCTGTTCCCCGAGCGTTTGCGAATTTTCACCTAGCAAACCATTATCGCGCGGGCCACCGCTCAATTTTCAACGCGCGTCCAGTGCGTGTTTTGCGCGTCTATCTAAACGGATTGCCCGCCGTTGGCCGTTGCCGTTCCCGCGCGGCTTGTGCAGAATGCCGTTGAACCAGGGTGGTGTGAAGGAAAACGGCATGAAGTGGCGCGGTCGTCGGGGCAGTTCAAACATTGAAGATCGACGGCAAAGCCCGATGCGCACAGGTGGTTCGCTTGGCATTGTTGGCGTTCTTCTGGTGCTTGGGCTGGGGTATGTGTTTGGTATCGATGTCACGCCGTTCCTGCAAGGTCAGGGGCTGGGCGGGCAGTCGCAAATTGAAACTGGCGAGCTGACCGAAGCAGATCAACGCGTCGGGCAGTTTGTCAGCGTCGCACTTGCCGATACCGAAGAAATTTGGTCCGACATCTTTCGCACGCAGGTTGGACGCCCGTATGACCCGGCGGTTCTGGTGTTGTTCAAAGGCGTAACACAATCGCCTTGTGGCAACGCCAGTGGGGCAACGGGGCCGTTTTATTGTCCGGCGGACCGCAAGATTTATCTGGACACGAATTTTTTCACGACACTCGAACGCCAGATGGGCGCAGGCGGGGATTTCGCAGCGGCCTATGTTGTTGCCCATGAGGTTGCCCATCATGTGCAAAACGAACTGGGTGTCTTAGGGCAGGCCAATCGTATTCGCGCGCAAGTGAGCCAAGAACAGTCCAATCAAGTCAGCGTTCGGATCGAATTGCAGGCCGATTGTTATTCGGGGCTTTGGGCGCGACTGGCACAGGCGCGGTTTGGCTCGCTGGAACGCGGCGATATCGCCGAAGCCATGAATGCCGCAAAACAGATTGGCGACGATACGATTCAGAGAAACGCAGGGCAGGTGCCTCGGCCCCATACATTCACCCACGGCTCGTCCGAGCAGCGCCAACGCTGGTTTGCGAAAGGGTATGAAACCGGGGATGTGCGGG
Source organism: uncultured Paracoccaceae bacterium (assembly GCA_937924905.1). Lineage (GTDB taxonomy): Bacteria > Pseudomonadota > Alphaproteobacteria > Rhodobacterales > Rhodobacteraceae > JAJDOD01. Next base: position 53,880 of record CALDUK010000005.1, read on the forward strand.
CCTGCGATACCTTCAGCACAGACCAGTTATAGACCGGTCAGGCCGGTTGGTTGTCGCGGGTCCGCGTCACTCGCATCAAAATCCCAAGCGCAATCACGATGTTGAACAGGTTGAACGCAATACCATTCCAGATGGCGGCCGCGTAAGAACCGGTCAGGTCATATAGCCAACCAGACACCCATCCGCCAAAGGCCATCCCGACGATCGTTGATCCGATGACAATACCAACCCGGCGTCCGGCTTCTTTAGGGGGCATATATTCCCGCACGATAATCGCATAGGCGGGCACAATTCCGCCTTGGCTAAGACCAAAGATCAGAGCGATCATCGACAACGCCGTCTGGTCGCCTTGAACAAGAAAAAGGCTAAGCGCCAGCATTTGCAGCGTGCCGCCAATCGCCAGAACCATCAGCCCGCCCAACCGGTCCGACAGCGCCCCGAAACAAAGTCGCGAAAGAACCCCACCGGCCAGCATCAGGCTTAGCATCTCAGCCCCTGCGGCGGCGCCAAAGCCGCGGTCGATGCATAGCGCGACAATGTGAACCTGTGGCATCGACATGGCCGTGCAACAACCAATGCCCGCAATGGCCAGCAAGATTTGCAACGCTTTTGGCGACAGTTGAATGCTCGACGCCTTTACAGCCGCAGCGGCCGTCGCTCGTTCGGTCGATCCTGCGTCTATGCGGCGTCGCAGCAAAAACGCCCCCGGCACCGTGACCACCAAGACAAGTACAGCAAGCAACAGATACGCGTTCTGCCAGCCCCCGTCTTCCATCACCCAAGCAATGGGTGTGGGCCACACGGCGCCCGCCAGATAGTTGCCGCTGGCGGCTATGGCGACCGCGATGCCACGCCGGCGCAAAAACCATTGCGAGGAATCAGCGATAAGCGGCGCGAAACTGGCCGCTGCGCCCAGACCAAGCAGCAAATGCAGAACCGAAACCGCGCCAAGGGACGGCAACAGCGCCGACGCCGCAAAGCCAATCGCCTCGGCCAAGCCCGCCAAGGCCAGCACCGGCGTGATGCCCCAACGATCAACCGCGCGTCCCAGGACAAAGTTGCCGATGGCGAAACCTGCCATGCAGAAGATGTAGGGCACCGTGGCGGTCGCTCGTGAGACGCCAAAATCGGCCTCCATCGCGGGCAAGACCACGATGGACGCCCACATGCCAATCGAACCCACAACGCTTAGCGCCAAACTTATCGCAAGACGTAGCCACGAATAGGCGGTGTCATGTTGTGTCTGGCTCATCTGTGGGCGTCGGAACGGGAAAGGGGGGTGCCAAAGAGCTTGCCTGACCGGGGCCGCGCTAAGATCGAAGTCAAAACCGGAAAGAATGCTTGCGTCAAATCGCAAGCCGCGCGGCTTGCGCCCCGCGTTCGCGGTAGGGCGTGGTATTGTACTGTGACCGATAGCATTTTGAGAAATGCGACGGCGACGTGAACCCGCAAGCTAAGGCCACATTAATGACGCTCATATCTGTCTGCATCAAAAGGTTCCGCGCCTTTTGCAGGCGCAGTTCCATGTAATACCGCTTGGGCGAACGGTTCAGATAGCGGCGGAACAGTCTTTCCAGCTGGCGGGTGGACATGCCGACGTCTTTTGCCAAGATCGACGGACTGCGCGGTTCTTCGATGTTGCTTTCCATCATTTGGATCACGCTTGACAGTTTTGGATGCCGGACGCCAATCCGGGTCGGCACAGACAAACGTTGCGTGTCCTGATCAGTTCGGATCGTTGTATAGATCAACTGATCGGCCACAGCGCTGGCCAGTTCTTCGCCGTGATCGTCGGCGATGAACTTAAGCATCAAATCAATCGAAGCGGTACCGCCTGCGGTCGTAAACAGCTTGCCGTCGGTCACAAACACCGACTTGGTCAGATTTACGTCTTCGAATTCTTCCAGAAAGCTGTCCTGATTTTCCCAGTGAATGGTGGCCTTTTTGTCGTTCAAAAGCCCGGCCTTGGCCAATGAATAGGCCGCCGTACAAAGGCCGCCCACCGGCACACCGCGCCGCGCCTCGCGCCGCAGCCAGTTCAAAAGCGGCCTGGTCGTAGCCGACGCCACATCAATACCGCCGCACAAAACGATGGTGTCATCCCGGTTCGTTTCTTCCAGCCCGCCATCCAGATTGAAGGCGCTGCCAGCCGAGCATGTCATGGTCTCGCCGCCTTCGCCGATCACGCGCCAGTCGTAAAGCGCTTGCCCCGACATCCGGTTGGCGATCCGCAAGCTTTCAACGGCACAGGCGTAACAAAGAAGCGTGAATTGATCCAAAAGCACAAAGACGAACCGACGCGGCTTGTCGGGGCTGTCTAATTCGATTGTCTGGACCGGTGTGTCGGCCATCGCATCTGTCCGTTGAGCAGTGTCACAAATTGACCGAACACGAAAAATCTTACTTCGGCAAGGCAATCTCGCGTGAATTTTCATCATGCGCGGCACCTTTGAAATGCGGTGCCGGGTTAGGTTTCATGGGCGACCCTGCACCCCCGGCAGACCTGCTCAAAGTTTGCGCATCAATCGGCCGTGCCGTGGGCGCGTTTACGGTTTTCAACCCATTCCGTCCTCTTTATAAGAGGAGCTCGCAAACTATTCGACCGAGGGAACGAAGATGAGCGATTGGCAGAAATCAACGTGGCGAAACAAACCGCGGGTACAGATGCCCGATTATCTCGATTCGGATCGTTTGCAGGCTGTTGAAACACAACTGGCAAAGTATCCGCCGCTGGTTTTTGCCGGCGAAGCGCGCGCACTCAAACAAAAGCTGGGCGCGGCGTCTCGTGGCGAAGCGTTTCTTTTGCAAGGTGGAGATTGTGCTGAGAGCTTTGCTGAGTTTTCTGCTGACAATATTCGCGACACGTTCAAGGTCATGCTGCAAATGGCGATGGTCCTGACCTATGGCGCGAAGGTGCCTGTGGTCAAAGTGGGTCGAATGGCTGGCCAATTCGCCAAGCCACGTAGCGCGCCGACCGAGGTAAAAGACGGGGTTGAGCTGCCTTCTTATCGGGGCGACATAATTAACGAGTTGGATTTCACGCCAGAAGCCCGCATTCCCGCGCCTGAGAAAATGTTGCAAGCCTATACTCAGGCCGCCGCTTCTCTGAACTTGGTGCGTGCGTTCTCGAAGGGTGGGTTTGCCGATGTGCATCAGGTCCATTCCTGGACATTGGGGTTTGCAGGTGGACCGGAAGCCGAGAAATACCGCGACATTGCAAACCGCATTCAAGACACGATCGATTTCATGGCCGCTGCGGGCCTGACCGGTGCGACCAATGCTGAATTGGGGACGGTCGATTTTTATACCAGTCACGAAGCGCTTTTGCTCGAATATGAAGAAGCACTGACGCGGGTTGATTCCACATCCGGTCAAACCATCGCCGGATCGGGTCATATGGTCTGGATCGGGGACCGCACCCGGCAACCAGACGGCGCACATGTCGAATTTTGTCGCGGTGTCGCAAACCCAATCGGGCTGAAATGCGGACCAACGACGACGGCCGATGATCTGAAAGTTCTGATGGCCCGGCTGAACCCCGAAAACGAAGCGGGGCGTTTGACCTTGATCGCGCGATTTGGTGCAGGCTCGGTCGGTGAACATCTGCCACGCCTGATCAAGACCGTGAAAGAAGAAGGCGCCAACGTGCTTTGGTCATGCGACGCAATGCACGGCAACACAATCAAATCGGCCACCGGTTTTAAAACCCGCCCGTTTGACAGCGTGCTGCGCGAAGTGCGTGAATTCTTCCAGGTCCACAGCGCCGAAGGCACCGTGCCGGGCGGTGTACATTTCGAAATGACCGGTCAGGACGTAACGGAATGCACAGGCGGCGTGCGTGCGGTGACCGAGGAAGACCTCGCCAGCCGATACCACACCGCCTGCGATCCGCGTCTCAACGCCTCGCAGGCGTTGGAGCTTGCTTTTCTTGTGGCTGAAGAGCTTAGTGCGCGCCGCAGCGACCGCGCGGCTATGGCGGTCAGCAGCTAGCGCGCGGCTAAGACGTCAGGCAACCGCGCGCTGTGCTTTCACAACCTGGACCCGGGGTTTCACAACCTTTGGTTCGGCGTTTTCAGGCGCGTCTTGCGGCATCGCCGGGTTTTGAAGAACAACCGGGTCGCTTGGCGGGAAGAGTTCGCTTGCAAGGCTTGAAAGCTGGTTCAGCTTTTCAATTTCGCCGCGAAGCAATTCAATCTCGGCTTCACGTTTCGCAATGCTGCGCACGATTTTATCGCGGCGGGCTTTTACCATTTGCGTCATATCAGTCATTTTAACAGTATTCCTCGTTACTCACCGGTGCGTTGATACCTTTGGTGGTTGTCGGAAGCGGCTCGAAAACAAGGTAATTCAATGGTGTTTCATGGCGGCTTTATGGCGTCATCCTAAAGCCCACAGATATCGTATGGCAGGTAACAGAAAACCCCGCCACGATGGGCGGGGTTTTGAATTTTACGGGCTGCCTCGACTTAGGCGAACCACCAACGCTCGGCAATTTTGTTGCCGTCGTTTTCCCAGTTGGCAGCCACGTTTCCGCTATTGGCCAGCGACTTCGAGTGGGCTGCAATAAAGTTTGCCCACATCGCGACAATCGCGCCACCATCATCCTGAAGCAAACGCTGCGCTTCCCAATAAAGGTCTTTGCGCTGCGTCTGATCGGTTTCGGAACGCGCTTGCAAAACAACTTCGTTGAAGCGATCCGAAGCCTCGGTGTCGCGCCAAGCGGTGTCGTTCCATTCGGTGTCGTTGGTATAAGCGGCCGAGAACATCCAGTCTTGCGTCGGACGTCCACCCCAATAGCAGGCGCACCAACCCTTTTTGTTCCAGACGTTCGACCAATAGCCATCCGATGGCTCGCGCACGACTTCGATCTCAATACCGGCTTCGGCAGCCGAGGCCGCCACAAGCTGGGCCGCATCAACAGCGCCCGCAAATGCTGCATCCGACGCCGAAAGCTGGATTGGCCCGGAATGCCCGGATTTTTTGTAATGCTCGGCTGCTTTTTCGGGATTGAACTCATGCTCGGGCAATTCGGTGTTCAAGAATGGCATGGCCGAAGAAACCGGCACATCGTTGCCCTTGGCGCCGTGACCCAGCAGGATCTTGTCGACCAGTTCCTGACGTTTGATGGCAAACTTAAGCGCCATCCGCAGATCGTAATTGTCGAAAGGCTGAACATCCAATCGCATTGGCAGGGTGTAATGCTGCGTACCGGTGACTTCCATGATGTCCAGGGTCGGCACGCGTTGCATCAAAGCGACCGTCTTGGGGTCAATGCTGTCGGCATAGTCAACATCGCCGTTCATGATCGCGTTTTGGCGGGCGGTTACGTCCAGGACGGACAACACTTCGACCGCATCGAAATGGCCGCTGCCGTCTTTCCAATAATTGGGGTTCCGCGTGAAATTGGCGCGCACGCCCGGCTCGAACGTATCCAGCGAATAAGCGCCGGTCCCGACAGGAGTGTTCGGGTCTGTGATTTCGCCACCCTCGGACGGCATGATCATAAAGTGGTAATCCGACACGATGAACGGGAAGTCAGCATTGCCGCCTTCCAGTTCGAAGATGATCTGATTGTCACCATCCTTGCGGATGTCGGTTACCGCCGTCAGCAGGCCTTTGGCTGCCGATTTTGAATCTTCGCCGCGGTGATAATTGAAATTTGCAATGATATCTTCAGGCGTGACGGTCTTGCCGTTGTGAAATTCGACGCCCTTGCGCAGATTGAAAACCCAGGTTGCGGCCCCGTTCGATGGCTCAAAGCTCTCTGCGAGTTCGCCGATCAGTTCGCCGGTGCTCGACACTTCGGTCAAATGGTTGCCGCGCGTGTAAATGGCAAGCTGGCTGAACCCGTTTTCCGAGGTCGATGGATCAAGAACGTCGGTCGTTGATCCATACCCGGTGGCCATGCGGAAAAGACCGCCTGCTTTTGGTGTCATCGCCTCGGCTTTTGACGCCAGAGACAGAGCGGTTGGCAAGGTGACACCAGCCGAAAGAGCCGACATAATGAAACGCCGGCGATTGATTTCACCCGACGTCAGGCGCTTAGCCTGGCGAGTGACATACCCTTTTTTCTGAGACATTTTCTACAGCTCCCTGTGTTATTTATTGCGGCTATGGAAGCAGTCCCCACTTGAAAACACAAGCAAAGTTCCAGCCCCCAAGACCCCGTCAGCCTTAGCGGAACATTAACAAGTTCTACCTAGAAACGCCAATATGTCTTATAACTACAGCGCAATTGCCTGCGTGGCCGCCCCTGTTTTCGTCATGCACAACCACGGGGATCGACGCATCACCGCATGGAATCCCTTCATGGAAAAGATCACCGGAATCCCGGCGACAGATGCCATTGACCAACGCCCCACACAGGTGTTCGGGCAACCCGGCGCGCTTTTGGACCAGTGTAGCGGGCATGAACCGGTGGTGATCGAAGGGGTGGGGGCGGTGGCGCTTGCGGTGGCAGACGGCTTTGTCGTCGGCACGGTGTCCGACCATGAACGCGAAACGTATCTCGGCATGGCGGCCCATGATCTCCGCGCGCCTCTGCGCAACATTCTGTTTCTTGCCGACGAGGCAATGCACGACACCTATGCGGCACACGCGCTTTTGGCGCAAATCAAAAAGGTGTCTCGCCAAGGTATAGCCCTGACCAATGATGTGGTCGCCTGCGCGCAATCACGCGATACAATGGCGGCCGATTTCAGCAAGTTTTCAATCGGCCCGATCTGCGACACGATCCTTGCAACCCTGGATGGAGGCATGGGTCATAACGTTTCTGTCAGCGATGTGCCTGTCCTTGCAGAACGCCCGGTCATTCAGATTGTTCTGCGCAACCTTCTGGACAATGCCATCCGACACGGCGGTAATCGCAAAATGGCAATTGAGATTGGCGTCAAAGACACGGAACGCGGCTTGCACATTCACGTGTCAGACAATGGCGATGGATTCGCATCGCCAGCACGCGCCTTGTTGGGTGGTGGTGAATTTCGGGTCGACAGCGGATATGGATTGATTGGTATTCGGCGACTTGTGCGTTCGCGCGGGGGCAGTCTTAGCGTGCAGTCTTCAGACAACAAACCGGGCAGCACGGTCTCTGTCGTGCTGCCCGGCTGTGTTCTGCAAGAAGGCCAGGTGGCCGCGGCCTCCTGACCCGGTGTTATGACGTCATGTCATAGGCGCGCTCACCATGCTGGGCAAGGTCGAGACCGGTTGTTTCCGTCTCTTCATCGACGCGCAGACCAAAGATTGACTTGACCACCAGTGCGATGATCACGGTGACAACCACAGTGAAGATGCCAACAATCACAAGGCTGCCCAATTGTGCCGCCCAAGCGCCCTGACCAAAGACAGCAATCATGATTGTGCCGAAGATGCCGCCAACACCGTGGACAGCAAACACGTCCAGTGTGTCGTCAATCTTCAGCCCATTCCGCACCAGATTGACGGCTTCCTGACAAAGGATACCTGCAACGCCACCGATAACCAGTGCCTCGACTGGCCCCACGAAACCCGAGGCCGGTGTGATCGAGGCAAGGCCAGCAATCGTGCCGGTCACCAGACCCACAAGCGAGGCTTTCCCGTATTTCATCCGTTCCCATAGCGCCCAGGTCAGTGATGCGGTGGCAGCAGAGATATGCGTGACGGTTAAGGCCATCGCAGCGCCGCCATCGGCCGCCAGCTGCGATCCGCCATTAAAGCCAAACCAGCCAACCCAAAGAAGCGCGGCCCCAATCATGACCATCCCTGGATTATGCGGCGGCTTCGAATTGTCTTTCCGTGCGCCAAGCATGACAGCCAGAACCAAAGCTGCCAGACCGGCGGTTTGGTGCACAACGATGCCGCCTGCAAAATCGCGCGCGCCGGTTTCACCGAACAATCCGCCATCTGCCAGCATGCCGCCGCCCCAAATCCAATGCACGACCGGTGCATAGCAGATCAGCATCCAAAGACCCGAAAAGACCAGAACGAAAGCAAAGTTGATCCGTTCGACATAGGCGCCAACGATCAGCGCAGGCGTGATGATCGCGAAGGTCATCTGAAACGCAAAGAAAAGCACTTCGGGCAAGGTGCCTGACAGGCTGTCCACAGTCACACCCGACAGGAACATCTTGTCCAACCCGCCCCAGTATCCGCTGGTGCCGCCGCCAAATGCGATGGAATAGCCAAAGGCCAACCACAAAATGCTCATCAAACATGCAATGGCGTAGCAATGCATGAAGACACTCAGAACATTGCGTGACCTAACAAGCCCGCCATAAAACAATGCCAAGCCTGGCAATGTCATCAACAGCACCAACGCCGTTGCCACAATGATCCAGGCTGTATCTGCCCCTACCATGATATCCTCCGTCCCTCAGGAAATTATGGCGCGGTTGAACGGGACCAAGACTGAGGAGAAAAGAGGCAAAGACGCCCAAGCCTGCCTTGGAAATCCGCTTTTGTCAGTTTGCACAAAAATTAGCCGCTTATCGCGACTGTTGCTTTCAAATTCAGCGGCTTTTCAACGCCTGGCCGATGATCCCAAGCGCATGCTGCACGCTTTTTTGGCGGACATTGTCGCGGCCCAATGCCCCAAACTGGACCGTCTCTGTTTGTGTAAAGCTGGGAACAGCAAGGCCAAAACACACCATCCCTTCGGGCTTGGCGTCAGTGCTGCCGGGACCTGCCACGCCGGTGATCGACACGGCCAAATCCGCATCGGCCCGACCAAGCGCGCCGGCTGCCATCGCACGGGCCACGTCTTCGCTGACCGCACCATGGGTCGCAATCAACTCGGGCGAAACGCCCAGCATGTCTGTTTTGGCTGCGTTGGAATATGTCACAAACCCTCGCTCAAACATGTCCGAACTGCCGGGTAAGTCGGTCAGCGCGCCAGCCAGCAACCCTCCGGTGCAGCTTTCAGCGGTGGCCAGCATCACGGCGTGCGCGCGTGCAAGCGCCAATACTTCGGCTGCGGTCACTCGGTCGCCTCTTGCGTGGCCTCCGGCGGGTCACCGGCGGGCGGGGTGAAAAAGGCAGCATGGGTCGCAATCGCCAGCACCATGACAGACAAGGCTGCAAAGACGCCGGCCAGAACGTCATCCAGCATAACGCCGGTTGCATCCTTGCGTCGGTCGACCCAGCCTATCGGGCCAGGCTTCCAGATATCGAACAGCCGGAAAAACACGAAAGCGGCCAGAATACCGGGCCAAAGTGCCGTGACGGAACGCCCCGATTGCGCAGCGCCGATCACGACGGGCAACAAGGCGACCCACTGACCGGCAACCTCATCGATAACGATCCATCCGGGGTCGTCCTGGCCATCAGATTGCAACACATCCGCAACCAGGTGAACGCCCAGGAAATAGACCGCGACAATCGCCACCGAAAAGCCGACGAAACCACCGTAATCAATCAGGATCACGCCAACGGGCAAGGAGGCCAAACACCCCCATGTGCCGGGCGCAGGTTTCAGAAAACCGGTGCCCAAGAAGCTAAGGAACAAACGTTTCATGGTTTCACCAGGGTTGCGGTTGCCAGCGCGGCAATACCTTCGCCGCGTCCGGTAAAGCCCAGCTTTTCCGACGTGGTGGCCTTGACGCTGATCCGATCCGGACCAAGCCCTATAATGCCGGACAGCACCGTGCGCATACTGTCTGCATGCGGACCAATTTTTGGAAACTCGCAGATCAGCGTGCAATCCACATTCGAGATCTCAAAACCACGCGCCGCAACCCGGCCAACGGCATGGCGTAAAAACACATCGCTTGCGGCGCCTTTCCACTGTGGATCGGACGGCGGAAAGTGCTGACCAATGTCGCCCTCGGCAAGCGCGCCATAGATTGCATCCGTCAACGCATGCATGCCCACATCGGCGTCAGAATGCCCTTTCAACCGTTTCTCGAACGGAATCGAAACGCCGCACAAAATGACAGCATCTCCAGGCGCAAAAGCGTGCACGTCAAAGCCGTGCCCCACACGAATATCCATTTGATCCTGTCCCAAAAAATCCGACCCCACGTCTAGGCTGTGGGAAAGTTGCTGACAATGGGGCCTTCGTGCCGGTTTGTTGCCCAAAAAATGTGCATATGCTAAAAACCAGTGCGAAATAGCCGGTTGCGTCGTTTTTTGTGGCCGAAAGCTCGGATAGGTTCGCCATCGATTGCGTAAGGATTAAGCATGCCGCTGGCTGTCGGCCCCATTAAATTGACCTCGCCTGTACTGCTCGCCCCGATGGCGGGGATCACAGATTTGCCGTTCCGACAGATCGTGTCGCGCTTCGGGGCAGGGCTGGTGGTCAGCGAAATGGTGGCCAGCCAGGAAATGGTCCAGGCCAAACCCGGCGTGCGCGAACGCGCCGAGCTTGGGTTTGAAGAAACCGCCGCAACATCTGTCCAGCTTGCCGGGCGCGAAGCCTATTGGCTTGCCGAGGCCGCCAAATATGTCGAAGCTCAAGGTGCGCGTATCATTGACATCAACATGGGATGCCCGGCGAAAAAAGTGACCGGCGGGCTGTCGGGGTCGGCCCTGATGAAAACGCCTGACCATGCACTGTCATTGATCGAAGCAGTCGTTGGCGCGGTGTCGGTGCCGGTAACCCTCAAGATGCGCCTTGGGTGGGATGATGATTGCCTGAACGCACCCGACATCGCGCGGCGCGCTGAAGACGCGGGTGTGGAAATGATCACCGTCCACGGCCGAACGCGCTGCCAGTTCTATAAGGGTGCTGCCGATTGGCGCGCTATTGGCGAGGTCAAGAAAACCGTGTCCATCCCAGTGATTGCGAACGGCGACATAAAAACGGTGTCCGACGCACGCCGCGCTTTAGCTGAAAGCCAGGCAGACGGCGTGATGATCGGTCGCGGCATTCAAGGCGCGCCCTGGCGGGTGGCTGAGATTGCCCATGGGCTGGGCTATGGCCCGAAACCAACAATACCGACCGGACCGGGTTTCCTGGACCTGGTTCGCGCGCACTATGACGCCTCGCTTGCGTTTTATGGTGAATGGCTGGGCGCGCGGGTCATTCGCAAACACCTGGGTTGGTATATGGACCGGGTCGGAACACCAGCGGGCCTGCGCAAAACCGTCCTGACCGGCGCGCCTGACGCGGTGCGGGCCGCCTTGCCCGACGCTATTCTGGCCCACGAGGTTGCGGCATGAACACCTTCACGCAAAGCCTTTGGATCTCTTTGCCAATGCCGGCCTTTCTGATCGATCCCGGCGATGTGATTTCCGAAGTGAATGGCGCGGGCGAGAGTTTTCTGAATGCCTCGTCGCGCCAAATTCGGGGGACACCCGCCTTTGACACCTTGGCCATAAATGCGCCCGTTGACGATCAGATGCGGCGTGTGCGTCAGGATCAGTCGTCACTGGTGATGAACGGCGTCGACGTTGGCGGCGGCAACACGCCCCCCATCAATTGCATCGTGCAGCTGGCCCCAATGATGCAAATGCCTGGCTTTGTTCTTTTGCTGATCGAACCACGAGTTCTGGCCGACCGGCTGGGGCGATCGATGTCTGTAAAGTCTGCGGCCAAATCAGCCATTGGCATGGCAGAGATGCTGGCCCATGAAATCAAGAACCCTTTGGCGGGCATCACCGGAGCGGCGCAGCTTTTGTCGATGAACTTGGCACAGGAAGACTTGGAGCTGACCGACCTGATTGTCAGCGAAAGCCGCCGCATCGTGAAACTTCTGGAACAGGTGGAACAATTCGGCAATCTTCGCCCGCCCGAACGACAAGCGGTCAATATTCACGATCTATTGGACCGCGCGCGCAAATCGGCCTCGGTCGGCTATGCGGCGCATATGTCAGTCGTCGAACGCTATGACCCGTCGCTGCCGCCCACTTTCGTGGACAGTGACCAAATGTTGCAGGTGTTTTTGAACCTTCTCAAAAACGCAGCCGAAGCGGCGAGGGGCACAGACGGCGAGATTGAAATTCGCACCTTTTACGACATGTCCTTGCGGCTTCGACGGAAAGATGGACCAGCCTCGGTTCCGCTGAATGTCGAAATCATCGACAACGGCCCCGGTTTACCGCCCGAGATTGCTTCGGACGTGTTCGAACCTTTCGTGTCAGGGCGTGAGAATGGAACCGGACTTGGCCTGGCACTCGTTTCAAAAATCATCTCGGACCACGATGGGTGGATCAGCGTCGACAGCATTCCAGGCCGTACGGTTTTTCGCATATCCCTTCCGGTCGCGCCAAAAGCGTCCGACGACCTGGACGAATAAAACAAAGGACACTTCTTATGGACGGCACGATACTTGTTGCAGATGACGACCGAACAATTCGCACCGTCCTGACCCAGGCTTTGACCCGTGCGGGCTGCAAGGTTCACGCGACATCGTCACTGGTCACCCTGATGCGATGGGTCGAAGAGGGCAAAGGCGATCTTGTGATCTCGGATGTGATGATGCCCGATGGCAATGGGCTGGATCAATTGCCCAAGATCAGCGAATTGCGCCCGGGCTTGCCGGTCATCGTTATCTCGGCACAAAACACAATTATGACCGCGATCCAGGCGACCGAAGCCGACGCTTATGACTATCTGCCAAAACCCTTCGACCTGCCCGATCTGATGAAACGCGCCGGACGCGCGCTTGAGATCAAGCGGCGCACCCCAGCACCCGCTTTGGACACCAACGGTGAAATGGGCAGCGACGATCTTCCGCTGGTGGGGCGGACACCGGCCATGCAAACGCTGTATCGGCTGATTGCGCGCGTGATGAACGCCGACTTGCCGGTTCTGATCACCGGCGAAAGCGGCACCGGTAAGTCTCTGATTGCGCGCACAATCCACGACCTTTCAGATCGGCGCACATTGCCCTTTGTCGTTGCGACAGCCGCAGATTTGGAAACCATGGAAGGCCCCGCGACCCTGATCAGCAAGGCGCGGAACGGGACGCTTTTGTTCGATGAGGTGGCCGACCTGACCGAAGACGCGCAGGCGCGCATCGTGCGAATGCTCGACAGTTTCGGTGACAATGGCCCGCGTGTGATGGCCAGCAGCCAGGTGGATCTGGCCAACAGGCTGGATGATGGATCGTTCCGGCAGGATCTGTTTTACCGCCTTTCGGGCGTAACGCTGACTGTGCCGTCGCTGCGCGAACGGGTCGAAGATATCGTCCTCCTGACCGAACATTTCAGCGCGCGGGCCGAACGGGACGGCCTGCCGGTGCGTGGCTTTGACCGCGAAGGGTTGGAAATGATCCGCGCCTATTCCTGGCCCGGCAACGTGCGCCAACTGGAAAATGTCATCCGCCGTTTGTCGCTGATTGGCGGCGAAGACCGGATCGGGCGCAGCGAGGTTGAACTTGTCCTTGGCAACCAACCCGCCATCGAACCGCTGACCGGCGGGCGCGACGAAGACAAGCTGTCGGCCTCCATTATGAAGCATCTGCGCCGGTATTTTGACCTCCATGGCGGGCAACTGCCGCCGCCGGGTTTATACCAAAGAATCCTGCGTGAAATGGAACTGCCACTGATCGAAATCGCCCTTGATGCAACAGGTGGGAACCAGGCCAAATGCGCGGACCTTCTGGGCATCAATAGGAATACGTTGAGAAAAAAGATTACCGAGCTTGATATAAGGGTTACACGCCGTCGCAAATTGATGTAAACCAGCAACAATAAGTGGCTGATCCGTGACTGGGGTGGAGCAGCGGTAATAAGGGCGGTCGTCGCAAATGCGACAGGGAAATCTCGGCGGTGACGTGTGACTGGGCGCGCGCGAACTGCAGCTTGGGAAAAGTTTAGCCGAATTAGGCGTTTGCGGCGTTTCCAGAACGCGGCAACTCTTGGCCTTGTGCTGCTTGCACCAGTTCTGGTCTTTGCCACATTTATGGTTCTTGGTCCGTTGGATCGGACAGGCTCGCCCTTGGCGCTGCGACTCGTTTTGCTGGCCGACCTTGTCTATGCCATCGTGATCTCGGGTATGGTGATGACGCGGATTGCGTCGATGATTGCCGCGCGGCGCGCGAAATCGGCAGGATCACGCCTGCACCTGCGCCTGACTGGCGTGTTCGCTCTGATCGCCCTGACCCCGACAGTTCTGGTTGCCATATTTGCTGGCCTCACGATCAACGTGGGTCTCGAAGGTTGGTTTTCAGACCGCGTCTCGGGTGTCGTTGGCGCGTCGCAATCTGCGGCCGAGGCATATCAGGCTGATCAACGTCGCGATTTGTCCGAAGACGCTGTCGCATTGGCGGATTTCCTGAATGTCACCAAGGAACGTCAGACCTTTGTCTCGGACGGCGAATTGCGTCAGGTGTTGGGGCAGGGGCAAGGACTGATTCAAAGGGGCTTGCGCGAAGCCTATATAATCGACGGGTTGGGTGACATTCGCGCGCGCGGCGAACGATCCTATCTGTTCGATTTCGAACAGCCTTCTGCAGATGATCTGGCCGCCGCCGCAGCGGGCGAAGTTCGGATCATCGAAGATCTCGACACAGACGAGTTTCGGGCACTTCTGCGCATCAATGCCTTTGCCGACCGGTTTCTTTATGTGTCGCGCAGTGTCGATGGTGACATTTTGGGCTTGCTGGACGAAGCGGCCGAAACGGCCCAGCTGTACCGTCAACTGGAAGCCGAGCGCGGACGCATCGTGTTCGAATTTGGCCTTCTTTACCTAGGCTTCGCGGTCATTTTGATTTTGGCGGCCATCTGGCTGGGTCTATGGTTCGCCGAACGCTTGTCACGCCCGGTTGGCCGTCTGGCTGGCGCCGCGCAACGCGTTGGTGCGGGGGATCTCAATGTACAGGTTCAGGAAGAACCGGGCGATGATGAAATCGCCATGCTGGGCCGGCTGTTCAATCAGATGACGCGCCAGCTTAAAGGTCAACGCGATACTCTTTTGACCACCAACGAACAAATCGAAGCGCGGCGTCGGTTGTTCGACAGCGTCCTGTCATCTGTAACGGCAGGCGTGATCGGGCTGGACAGCAAGGGCACGATCAGTTTCATCAACCGATCGGCCGAACGCATTCTCAGATTAGCCGACGATGCTCAAGCCAAGCCGTTGCAAGTGGCTGTGCCCGAGTTTGCGCCGCTGTTCGACAAGCTGAAATCGGGGCGCAAGGACACCAATCAGGACGAAGTGCGCCTGACCCGCGGCGGCGTGGCCGAAAGCCTTTTGGTGCGCATCGCTAAACGTCAGGGCAGCGAAGGGCAGGACGAAGGCTATGTGATTGCCTTTGACGACGTGACCGATCTGGTTGTCGCGCAGCGTATGGCAGCCTGGGGTGATGTCGCGCGACGGATCGCGCATGAAATCAAAAACCCGCTGACACCAATCCAGCTGTCCGCCGGACGCATAAAGCGCAAGTTCAGCGACAAGTTGGGCGACGAGTCGGCTCAGCTTGAACAGATGACCGACGTGATCGTCCGTCAGACCGAAGACCTGCGCCGCATAGTTGACGAGTTTTCGAAGTTCGCGCGTATGCCCGAACCGGTGCGCAAACTGCAAGACCTGACCCAGATTGTGCGTGATGCTGTCACGTTGCAAAAAGCGCAGGATGACCGGGCGCTGGACGCAAACCTGCCCGATGAAACCGTTCTGGCGGAAATCGATGCGACCATGATTGGTCAGGCGCTGACAAACCTGATCAAGAACGCAGGCGAAGCAATTGAATCGCTGGTGCAAAACGGCACACCGCCGGACGGGCACACACCAAACGTCAAGGTGACCATGTCCTTTGACGACAAAGCGGCTTTCATCACCATCTCGGACAACGGCATCGGCCTTCCCGAAGACCGGTCGCGTTTGTTTGAACCTTATGTGACCACCCGGGCCGAAGGCACCGGGCTTGGTCTGCCAATCGTTAAGAAGATCATCGAAGAACATGGCGGCACGCTTGTCCTGACAGACGCCGAACCGCTGGACGCGTCCGGGCAAATCGGGGCCCGGGCTGAAATTACACTGCCTCTTTTGGCAGACGAGCAGACGCAAGGCCTTGAAGCCGCGCAATAAGGAGACCAGAAAATGGGCGATATTCTGATTGTAGATGACGAACGCGATATCCGGGAATTGATCTCGGATATCCTCAAGGACGAAGGGTTCACCACCCGTCTGGCCGGCACCTCGGACGAGGCGATGGCCGAGATGAACAAAGAACCACCGTCCCTTATGATCCTGGATATCTGGCTAAAGGACAGCCGGATGGATGGCATTGATATCCTGAAGGCGGTCAAGCGCGACAACCCCGATGTGCCGATCATTATCATATCGGGGCACGGCAATATTGAAATCGCCGTCGCCGCGATCAAACAGGGGGCCTATGACTTTATCGAAAAGCCCTTCAACATCGATCAATTGATGGTTGTCATCACCCGTGCGATGGAAACCTCGCGCCTGCGTCGTGAAAACGCGGATCTGCGGCGCAAGGATGTGATCACCGCCGATATGGTTGGCAGTTCGCCCGCGTATCGCACGCTGAAATCCCAACTGGACAAAGTGACCAAATCAAACGGGCGCGTGATGCTGACCGGCGCATCGGGTGCAGGCAAGGAAATCGCCGCGCGATATATCCACGTCAATTCCGACCGGGCAGATGGCCCGTTTGTCAGCGTCAACTCGGCTTCGATTGAACCTGACCGCATGGAAGAAGTGCTGTTCGGGCGCGAAGGCGCCGGGCGCGGCGTTGAACCCGGGCTTTTGGAACAGGCCCATGGCGGCGTGATCTTCTTTGATGAAATCGCCGATATGCCACTTGGTACACAGTCGAAAATCCTGCGCGTCCTGACCGACCAACAATTTCAGCGTGTCGGCGGCGGCGACAAGGTGCGTGTTGATCTGCGCGTGATATCCTCGACAACGCGCAATCTGGAAGACGAAGTAGACGCAGGCACCTTCCGGCAAGAACTGTTTCACCGCCTGAACGTCGTGCCAATCGATGTGCCAAGCCTTGCCGACCGGCGGGAAGACATTCCCGAACTGGCGACCCACTTCATCGAAAACTTCAACAAGGTTCAGGGTCTGCCATTGCGCGCGCTGACCGAAGAAGCCATCGCGATGCTGCAAACCATGAAATGGCCGGGCAACGTTCGTCAGTTGAAGAACGTGATCGAACGCGTCCTGATCCTGGGCAGCGAGAAAGGCGATATCGCCGCCTCGGAAGTCCCGGGTGAAACCCAGTCCGAAGAAACGGATGAAGGCCGCGTCGTTTTGTCGGGCGGATTGGCCAGCCTGCCTTTGCGCGAGGCGCGCGAACTGTTCGAACGCGAATACCTGCTGACCCAGATCAACCGCTTTGGCGGCAACATCAGCCGCACGGCAGGTTTCGTGGGCATGGAACGTTCGGCGCTGCACCGCAAACTCAAATCACTGAACGTCGTCACCTCCAGCCGTTCGGGCGCACGTGTTGCAACCGTTCTGGATGAAGAAACGTCAGAAGACGCATAACATCTTTTTAGATGATCCGATGGCCCAGGGTGGCGCGTACAAGTTTCATGCGTCACCTGATCATCGGAAGCCTTATGGCCCTGTTCGCCACTCAACCTGCAATCGCCGAGACGTATAAGGGCTATGAAATGCCGCCCTTCACCGTCGTCGGCGCGGGTAAGGGATACGAACTTCGCGATTATGCCCCGTATATCTTGGCTCATGTCCGCGTCGAAGGCGGTCTGCAACACGCGGCCAGCACCGGCTTTCGCGCACTGGCGAGCTATATTTTCGGTGGCAATGCGACGGGCGAAAAGATCAAAATGACTGTGCCGGTTCAACAGGTGCCTCAGGACGATGCCTATGACGTCAGTTTCATGATGCCTGCGCGTTTCAATCTGAACAATCTGCCGATGCCCAAGGATGACACGATAACTTTTACCCAGACCCAACCTGAACGGGTCGCGGTTGAACGATTTTCGGGCTATGCCACAGCCTCGGCTCTGAGCCGCCGGGCACGGGCCTTGCAAGACCAGCTTCAGGCAGATGGGTTGACCATTCTCGATGGGCCACGCTTCGCGTACTACGACGATCCGTTCACATTGCCCTGGCGGCGGCGGAACGAAGTTGTCTTTGTTGTCAGCCAATAACGGACAGTGCGACACATGACTTGCGGCAGCCAAAGGCATAAGAAGCCACATCAAGTCCTGCCGCAAGCCACTGGAAACTCGAACCTTTCCCCGTAACACGCAGGCAACTTTCGCATAGTTCTTCTTGATCCCTCGGTGCGTGCGTGTCAGACAAGCAAAACCGGAACGGCCAAGAGGCTTTGGATGAAGGTTATCATTTGCGGCGCGGGCCAGGTGGGATGGCAAATCGCGCGGCACCTCTCAAGCGAGAGGAACGACGTCACAGTCGTCGACAACAACCCGGATTTGGTGCGCCGTGCGACGGATACCCTGGATGTTCAGGGGATTGCCGGTCACGCAAGCTATCCCGATATTCTGGAACGCGCGGGCGCGCGCGACGCCGATATGGTGATTGCGGCCACCCATTCGGACGAAGTGAACATGGTTACCTGTCAGGTGGCGCATTCGGTCTTTGAAGTGCCGCGCAAAATTGCGCGTCTTCGCGCCCAGAGCTATCTGACAGCCATCTATTCCGATCTCTATCGCCGCGAGCATCTGCCAATTGATGTCGTGATCAGCCCGGAACGCGAAGTAGCCGAAGCCGCGCTGCGCCGACTGGCGGCGCCGGCCGCCTTCGACACCGAACTGTTTCTGGGCGGCAAAGCCCAGCTTCTTGGCATTCAACTGGACGAAGAATGCCCGGTCCTGAATACGTCTTTGCGCCAGCTGACCGATCTTTTTTCGACGCTCCGCACCATTGTCGTCGGGGTCCGCCGCAAGGGCAAATTGTTCGCACCCAGCCCAAACGATCAGCTTTTTGCCGATGATCAGATCTATGTCGTTGCCCATTTCAAAGACATGACCCGCACGTTCGAAATCTTTGGCAAAACCGTTCACACGCAAGAACGCGTTGTGATCATTGGCGGCGGGAATATTGGCTTGTCTGTCGCCAAAGCGCTGGAAGGCAGGGCAGACCGGCTGCGCGCCCGTGTGATCGAAAAGAACCGTGCTTGTGCCGAACATGCCGCCGATACGTTGGAACGCACCATCGTGCTGCACGGCAACGGGATGGATCGCGACCTTTTGGCCGAAGCAGGCATTGAACGCGCCGACGCCATTCTGGCCGTGACCGATGACGACAATACCAACCTTCTGGCCAGCGTGCGCGCCAAGCAAGCAGGCTGCCCGATGGCCATCGCGCTGATCAACGACCCGACGCTTTTGCCATTGATGGACCCGCTGGACATCGACGCCTATATCAACCCGCGCGCCACCACCGTCAGCTCGATCCTGCGCCACATCCGGCACGGACGCGTGCGCACGGTCTATTCCATCGGCGACGCCGAGGCCGAAGTGATAGAAGCTCAGATTCTATCGCCATCCTCGCTGGCAGGCCGACAGATCCGTGACATTTCGTTTCCTGAAGGCGTGCTGGTTGGCGCGATTATGAAAGGTGACGATGTAATCAAACCCACCGGCGACACCCGCATTGATGAAGGCGATGTTATAGTCGTTTTCGCCCTGACCGAAGACGTGCCGGAAGTTGAACAGTTGTTCCAGGTCTCGATCGACTTCTTCTAATCATGGTCAAGGACGCCCGCGCATATGCACCGCCTCAATGACCTTCCGCTGATCGTCATTCTGATGGGGATCGGGGCCGCCGCGATGATGATCCCCGCGGCTTACGGCTTGGTGGTCGATGATCACGCCACATCGCGGGCGTTCTTTTATTCATCGGTGTTCTTTTCGGTGATCGTGCTGATGGTCGCGCTGGCGACCCATAATATACGGGTCCGCAGACAAGGGCGCAGTCACTTGATCTCGATCCTGTCTTGTTTTGCCGTTCTTCCCTTGATGCTGGCCGTGCCGATGGCCGAAGCGATGCAGGACACACGCTTTATCAATGCGTATTTCGAAATGCTCTCGTCGCTGACAACCACCGGGGTCAGCTTGTTTCCGTCCGAACGTTTGCCCGACACCGTGCATCTGTGGCGCGGATTGGTCGGCTGGATGGGCGGGTTTCTGATGTGGGTCGTCGCAATTGGCATTCTTTCACCCATGACGCTGGGCGGATTTGAAATTTCGTCGTCCTCTGAAATCGGGCAGGGCGCGCGGCAGGTGGTGAATGTCGCCGATCCCCCTTCGCGTCTCCGCCGTTATGGCGCCCGGCTTTTTCCTGTTTATGCGGGCCTTACCCTAATTCTGTGGTTCGCACTGTTCGTGGCAGGCGACCGCCCGCTTGTCGCTTTGGTGCATGCGATGTCGACGCTGTCGACCTCGGGCATTTCACCGGTTGGTGGCACGCAGAACGCCGCGTCTGGTCACACGGGCGAAGTGCTCATATTCCTGTTCTTCCTGTTTGCCCTCTCGCGTCTGATGTTTCTTAGCGATCAAAGGCCCAAAGGCTGGCGCAGCCTGGCCACCGACCCCGAACTACGCTTGGGCCTCTTTCTTTGCCTGTCGCTGGCGCTTTTGCTGTTTCTTCGCCATTGGCTTGTCAGCTTCGAAGACGTCAGCCTGACGCTGCGCCAAGGGCTGTTGGGGCTGTGGGGGGCGGTGTTCACTATCATGTCGTTCCTGACGACAACCGGGTTCGAATCCATCTCGTGGGAAGCAACCCGCACGTGGTCCGGCTTTGGTGCACCGGGCGTTCTGCTTTTGGGGCTGGCCGTGATTGGCGGCGGCGTCGCGACGACAGCGGGCGGGGTGAAACTGCTTCGATGCTATGCGCTTGGTCAGCACAGTGTCCGCGAAATGCAAAAACTTCTGCACCCTTCCTCTATCGGGTCGCCCGGACGCTTGGGCCGGCAATTCCGCCGCCAAGGTGCTGCCGCCGCATGGGTGTTCTTCATGCTTTTTGCTATTTCGATAGCGCTTGTCATGGTGGCGCTGTCGGTTTTTGGCGGGCTGAATTTTGAAGAAACGATGATCCTTACCGTGGCGGCCCTGTCAAACACCGGCCCACTGGTGCAAACGGCGGGCGCATGGCCAGTGGATCTGACGATGCTAAACGATGCGGCCCGCGGCATCTTGTGTGCCGCGATGATCCTGGGCCGCCTGGAAGCCCTTGCAATCATTGCACTTTTGAATCCTGAATTCTGGCGGTCATAAGTCGCGCACCAGCGCGGCAATCCTGCAAGCCTGTGATCCAAATGTGTTTTTTGGGCTGGCATCGCCCCAAACACCCTTGCATAGTGCGTCCATACTCCAACCGGCCCGAATGAGGGTCGCAAGAAAAAAGGCGAACGCTTATGGCTTCTGACAGACAAAATCTGCAGGATGCGTTTCTCAACCATGTCCGGAAGACCAAGGTTCCGGTGACAATCTTCCTGATCAACGGCGTCAAGCTGCAGGGTGTGATCACATGGTTTGACAACTTTTGTGTGCTTCTCCGCCGTGATGGCCAGTCGCAGCTTGTGTATAAACACGCGATTTCGACCATCATGCCGTCACAGCCGATTTCACTTTATGAGGGTGAAGAACAATAGGGATGGGAACCGACGACGAGCGGGCCACGCGCGCGCTTGTTTTGCATCCGGACATCACCAGCCAACCTGACCGGCGCATGGCCAATCATGCGCTGGAAGAAGCCGTTTCGCTTGCCACGGCCTTGCCTGGCCTGTCGGTCGAAGGCGCTGAAATTGTGCGCTTACCAAACCCGTCACCGGGCCTGTTGTTCGGCAAAGGCAAGATCGAAGAACTTGGAGAGCGCATCAAACACGACGAAATTGACCTTGTTCTCATCGACGGTCCGGTGACACCTGTTCAGCAACGCAACCTTGAACGGGCTTGGAAGGTCAAGCTTCTTGACCGCACAGGTCTGATCCTTGAGATCTTTTCGGATCGTGCCGCCACACGCGAAGGTGTGTTGCAGGTGGAAATGGCCCATCTCAGCTATCAACGCACCCGTCTTGTTCGCGCCTGGACGCATCTTGAACGTCAACGCGGCGGGTTGGGCTTTGTCGGCGGCCCGGGCGAAACCCAGATCGAGGCGGACCGCCGCGCGATTGACGACCAGCTTGTGCGCCTGAAGCGGCAGTTGGACAAGGTGGTCAAAACCCGCACGCTTCACCGCGAAGCCCGCGCCAAGGTACCGTTCCCCATCGTCGCACTGGTCGGCTATACAAACGCGGGCAAATCCACAATCTTCAACCGCCTGACCGGGGCAAAGGTTCTGGCAAAAGACATGCTCTTTGCCACGCTGGACCCAACCATGCGATCGGTCGAACTGGCCACGGGGCGCGAGGTGATCCTGTCCGACACCGTGGGCTTTATCTCGGACCTGCCAACACAACTTGTCGCCGCTTTCCGCGCCACATTGGAAGAAGTTCTGTCGGCCGATATCATCCTTCATGTCCGCGACATCTCGCACCCCGAAACGGACGAACAAATGAAAGACGTCCTTGCCATCCTCGGAGATCTTGGGGTCGGCGAAGACCGGACGGTGATCGAGGTTTGGAACAAGATCGATCAAGTCCCCCACGACGACCAAGCCGCACTTCGCACCCTGGCCGAACGCACCGACAATACAATTGTCACCACTGCGCTATCGGACAAAGGATTGACACCACTGATCGATGCAGTCGAGGCGGCGCTTAACGCTGGGCTGGCCCATGCGGAACTGACAGTCACCCATTCCGAAGGCCGCAAACGCGCCTGGCTATTTGAACAAGGCGTGGTGACAGAAGAAACCGCAACAGAACACGGCTGGACCCTTTCGGTCACGTGGTCCGCTGCACAAGCTGCGCGGTACGAACGCCTTTAGTGCGGCCATACACGCAAAATTCAAGCGGCTATTCTGCCACCAGGCGCGTGATGCCAACTGCGCCCGCCCGTGCAAGCTCGGGGTCCAGCGTCATCGGAATATACTCGCCCCGACGCCACAGCTCGCCCAGATCGTCGTAATGGCGCGATAAGGGATGGCCTGATTGACCGGTCGAGATGATAAAGACTGAACTGTCCGGGTCCGCAAAGTCGTAAACCCCGCGATAGGCTGCCCCATGTTTGTTGTGAAACGGCCCGGGCGCCTCGCCACGGGTTTGTCCGCGTTGCAAGGTGTTGTCGCCGCCACTTGTTGACTGACGGATGTTGACCAGCCACGAAAACCACCCAACCTCGCCCAAGACAGCATGGTCATGCGTCGCCTCATGCGCATCGCCCCAACGCAGCGTTTCCAACGCCAACCCATAGGTTTCGCCAACCCACAAAAGTGCATCATCCAAGGCCAGCCTCGCTATTTGCGCACAGCTTTCCACCGGCGCCGATTGGATCACATCACACCACTGGCTGGCACCATCCACATTGCGAAAGACGCGCTCGATGAACACGGGTTCCACATTCGGAAAATTATCCGCAAGGGTGCCAAGCTCGTCGCGAATAAGCCGTTCCTGCAAGGCCCGCATCCAGGCCATATAGATCAACGGCTCGGGCAGGTGTTCGTTCATCTCGCCATTCCAGCCCGCCAGCAATTCCAGCGCGTCGCGGCGACGTCGATCAGGCGTACCCGCCTCGGCGGCCTGACCGGTGAACCAAAGATCACGTCCGACCAACGGCAAAAGCGTGCGCGCCGTAACCGATACCGTGTCCAGCTGTGCTTCGATGAAACTTTCGCGCGTATGCACCTCGCGCGATTGCATCAGTCGTTCCCACCGTTGAACGCGCTGCGTGTCGGTCCAGTCATGGCTGACATGAAACGGAAACGGACGATCAACCACCTTATTGTTCGTATTGCCCAGAATGCCACCTTCGGGGTCCATAAATTCTGGGTTGGCGCTATAGCCAAAGAACCCCTGCCACCGGTTTTCCGGCAGCCAACCCGGCGCAGGCATCCGCCCTTCGGTCTGGTGGCGGGCAGCTCGCCGGGGCAGGGCACCGATCACTTTCATCGCAATGGTCTCGCCATCCACAACCGTAAGGTTCTGCGGAGGTGCGACGAAGGCTCCGCCAGCCTCCAACGCTTCGCCTACCGAACCGGCGCGCATCAGGCGCAGAACCGATGTTGCCGTTGTGTCATTCGACCCAAGCACGGACCAATTGATCGCGGCGACATGGCCACGGGGCGTCACTTCGCCAAGATTGTAATGCGACCCGGGCAGGATGGGCCCGTTTTCCGACCAGCGCAGTGTCACATTGACGGGGTCACCGTCTTTTACATTGATGATCGACCGGCGCGCCTTCATTTTCTGCCAGCCGCGCGGCGTCAGAATTTCTTCGGGATTGTCGGGGTTCACACGCTCGATGAACACGTCCAGATCATCCGCCCCGGTCGAAGTAAGTGCCCAGCCCAGCTTGTCTGACCGTCCGACCAGCACTGCAGGCGCGCCGGGGATAGTCCCGCCAATTACACCGCCGGTTTCCAACTCCAACCGCGCCAGATACCAGATGGCAGGCGCCGTAAACTCAAGATGCGGATCATTCGCCAAAAGCGTGCCACCTGCCGCCGACCGTGACGGCGCGGCAGCCCAGGCGTTTGACGCACTCGCCAAATGGCGCGGACGAAACGGCGACACCCCCCCGCGCACGGGCGTCGGCCGACCCGACGCCCCGGCAAACTCGACGTTGCCATCAGGTTCAAACAGACCAGCATAGTCGGGTAGGGCCGCGACGCCAGCGCCCGGATAATCATGCAACAGATCCGCCAACCGCGCCTCGGTCACCATTTGCGACACCTGTGCGCGCAAGACCTCGTGTTCCAAGTGCCCTGACAGCGACAGCGCCATCAATTTGCCAATCGCAATACTGTCTGCGGGTTGCCAGGGGGCAATGGCAGGCTCAAACAACCAAAACTCGGGCGCACCGCGTCCACGCGCGCCGTTGTTGACCTCTTTCAACCAAGCGTTCACACCGGCTGCATAGGCCGTCAACGCCCGCTTGGCATAGTCATCCTGCGCCGCGACAGACCGGGCCGAAAGCGTGTAAAAATCAAACCGGCGCAGCAATTCGTCGATCTTGACGGTGCGCGCGCCAAACAGCTCTGACAGCCGGCCCTGCGCTGTGCGCCGCATCATTGTCATTTGCCACAGCCGGTCTTGCGCATGCGCCAGCCCCAGACCGAAATAGACATCTTCATCGCTGGCCCCAAAGATATGCGGCACAGTGGCATTATCGCGTACAATTTCGACGTCAGCCGAAATTCCGGCTACGGTCAGCGTGTCGTCGTAATCCGGGATGGACCGCGAAAAGAACCAGTACAGTAAAAAGCCAAATGCCACGCCCAGGACAAACGCCCCGGTGACGATCCGCAAAAGCCAGCGAAATACACGCGTCATGCCTGCCCTTGTTGACTGTGTCTGCCCGTCCTTTAGGTGTGAAGAACGATAGTGCGTCAAACAGGAGGATACCATGGCGAAATGCGCGTTTCTGGGGCTGGGGGTCATGGGCTATCCAATGGCGGGCCATCTTGTATCCGCCGGACATGACGTGACGGTCTATAATCGTACGCACAGCAAAGCCAAAGCTTGGGCCGACGACCACGGCGGACGCGCCGCAGCCACACCGGCAGAGGCTGCAAAAGGCGCCGAATTTGTCATGGCCTGCGTCGGCAATGATGATGACCTGCGCTCGGTTTGTCTGGGCAACACAGGCGCGTTTCAGGGCATGGTGTCCGGCACCACATTCGTCGATCACACCACCGTTTCAGCCGCTGTGACGCGTGAACTTTACGCGGCCGCTAAAGATCAGAATGTCGCCTTCGTAGATGCCCCGATTTCCGGCGGTCAGGCGGGGGCCGACAACGGCGCATTGTCGATCATGTGCGGCGGCGATGCGCAGGCCTATGACAAGGCCGAGCCTGTCATGGCGGCTTATTCCAAAATTTGCCGCCGCATTGGCGAAAGCGGCGCGGGTCAGATGACCAAGATGTGCAACCAGATCGCCATCGCGGGTTTGGTTCAAGGCCTGTCCGAAGCGCTGCACTTCGCTGAAAAAGCAGGGCTCGATGGCCGCGCGGTGGTCGAGGTAATCAGC
>CALDUK010000006.1 GCA_937924905.1 uncultured Paracoccaceae bacterium
GGCGATCCACTGGGGCTCTGCCCCAGACCCCGACATATTTTTACCAAGAAGAAAGAAAATTCGGGTCAAACGACCCTGCGGTACAGGCAGACATGCCGATGACCGCCCAAGGAGAAGGACGGGATCCTTCGGAAAGGGGCGCCAGGTCGCATGCGCTCCTTTCTTCTTGGGTCAAATATGTTGGGGGGTTTGGGGGGCAACGCCCCCCGATGCGCAAAGTATTACGCAAGCGCCTTGGTCAGGGCCTGATCCAGATCGGCGATAATGTCATCGGCATCTTCAATCCCGATAGACACCCGCACCACATTGTCCAGCGCGCCGGCTGCCGCGCGTTGTTCGTCTGTCAGTTGCCGGTGCGTGGTCGACGCTGAATGAATGATCAGCGACCGCGCGTCCCCCAGATTGGCCACATGGCTGAACAGCTCGACCGCATTGATCAGTTTCACGCAATTCTCATAGCCGCCCTTGATCGCAAAGGTGAACAGCGACCCCGCACCTTTCGGGCAAACCCGCGCGACCCTGTCAAAATACGGCGAGCTTTCCAGCCCCGCATAGGTCACGCTTTCAATCCGGTCATCGCCTTCCAGCCATTTCGCCACTTTCACAGCGTTCTCGACATGGCGCGTCATCCGCAATGACAACGTCTCGATCCCCATCAGCGTGTAATGCGCGCCTTGCGGGTTCATTGTCATGCCCAGATCGCGCAGACCAACGGCGATGGAGTGGAACGTAAACGCCATCGGCCCCAGAACCTCGTGAAAGTTCAAACCGTGATAGGCAGGTTCCGGCTGCGACAGCGAGGGAAATTTGTCATTTTGCGACCAGTCAAACTTGCCGCTGTCGATGACTGCACCACCTGTGACAGTGCCATTGCCGGTCAGGTATTTGGTGGTCGAATGCACGACCAGAGTTGCGCCAAGCGAAATCGGGTTGCACAAATAAGGCGAGGCGCTGGTGTTATCCACAATCAAAGGAATGCCCGCACCGTCCGCGATTTTGGCAATTGCTTCCAGATCGGTGATATAGCCGCCGGGGTTTGCGATGGATTCGCAAAAGACCGCCCGCGTGTCGTCGTCAATCGCCGCTTTCACGGCGTCCAGATCGTCGAAATCCACCAGTTTGGCCGACCAGCCAAAGCGTTTGATCGTCTGCGTCAGCTGCGTGTACGTCCCGCCATAAAGCTTGGTCGAGGCAACGACATTGCAGCCCGGCATCATCAAGGGGAACAGCGCCATGATTTGCGCCGCATGGCCCGACGAACAGCAAATTCCGCCGGCGCCGCCTTCCAGATGCGTGATCCGTTCGGCCAAAGCCGCAACCGTCGGGTTGGTCAGCCGCGAATAGATATAGCCCACTTCCTGAAGGTTAAACAGCCGCGCCGCGTGATCCGCGTCCTTAAACACGAAAGCGGTCGACTGATAGATCGGCACCTGCCGCGCGCCCGTGGCAGGGTCAGGCGAGGCACCTGCGTGAATTTGCAACGTGTCGAAGGCAAGCGGTTTGTCAGACATATCCCGGAATCTCCTTGAAATTTTCGGCAACCTAAAGCGACGCGCCCATGGCTGCAACGCGATGTCAGGTGGCGGCCATTCGCATGCTGACGATGAACATGACCTTACCCCGATGTTCAGCCGCACTGACCGTGACATCCAGCCGGTCCATCAGGCCGTCGGTTTTGACCAGTTCAGCAAAGTTCAGCGTTCGGTCTTCGGCCATCAAACTGTCCGGTGTTTCATCGGCACCAAGCGAAAACCCGGTCAGCGACGCAAAGGTCACGTCGCGCGGAATGATGCGGGGCAGATGGAAAAACTGACGCGCCGCCTTGTTGCAATAGGCGACCTGATGCTGGGCATTCACCACAAAGACCGGATCGCTTAACAATTCCAGCCCGACCGCCAGTTCAAGGTCGGCCACCGCCAGGACCAGAAATTCAACCAGCGCACCGTCGCCATCGGCAATGGGCACAATCATCCGGTGCCAGCCGCGCGTGAACATCTCGCGCGGGGATTCGTGATAGCTGTAAACCGGCACCCGCGTCCGCAGCGCGGCCCGGTAAAGCGTGGTCAAAAACACCTCGGTATAGCCACCATGATCGGCCGATGTGCGCCCGATCATGTCTTCACCCGCCGCCTGACCGACCGCATTGCCGTAATACAGATACCGGAAGGCGGCGCCGTCGTCTTCGATGCTTAGATGGATCAACCAGTCGCTGAAGCGTTCAAAATGCCCGATATCAAAACGGTCCTGTTCAATACATCCATTGGCATCGGTCATCTGGGCCACACGCGCGATGAACTGGCGGTGCATCGGGCTGACCAATTCGGTGGGCTTGGGCGACCAGATAATTTCGGGCGCGCGCAGACCTTCTTCGTTAAACAACTGGCGCACTGTGCTGGCACGGCGCGGCAAAAGGCTTTTGATCAACGCTTGGTCTTCAATGGGTTTCGTCTTGGCAGTCATCGAAGCCCCCCTGGCTACGGGATCAGAGTGCCGAGGAGGTGCAAAAAAGGCAAGTCTAGCGCATCCACAGCTTTTCGCGTTTGATCCGGTTGCGCAGGATGCGCTCGGGCAGGCTGGGGGCATTCTGATCGAACAGCGCGCGGATGCGTTGCCCTTTGTTTTGATAAATCAGACGTTTGAACGGCTCGTACTGTTTTAGTACCTTTTTGATCTTGTTGGGCGCGGCCACCTCGCCCAGAAAAGACAGCGTGGCGTCCGGGGCCTTGGCAAACAAAAGCGGCAAAGCCCGCCAATGCAGGCTGACATCACCGTCAAGACCGGCCAGTTCCGGCCCCGGGCGGCCGCCGCCAAGCCCGGTGATCACGGCGGGCAAGGCCACCTGATCAAGCCAGGGGTTCAGGCTTTGACAGGCCAACTCGGGCGGCGGGTCGGCTTCAAGGCTGACCATCAGCCGCAACATCTCTGACGCAAAGACTTGCGGACAGCTATAGAAAAACCAGCCCGCGTTGAAATAAAGATGGCGCTCCCAGTACCCTTCCGGCTCGTCGGGATGCAGCGAGGGTGCCATGTCCACACCGGCTCGGTCATAGACGGCCTGCCAGATATCCCCAAGGGTTGGTGCGTAAAGCGGCACCTCGGGCCATGTATTCTCGCGCCGCATCGAGGCCGCGGGCCGGTCGAAATCAAACGCAACCTTGTCAATTTCGCCTGTGATCAGCGTGTCTGTGTCAAAGAACACAAACGGTTTCTCGGCGGGCAGGGCTGCCAGCATTTCAATCTTGTTGCCATAAGGATAACGCGCGCCGAACTGCACGCTGTCAAAAGGCACGATCCGCGCGCCCAGTTGTTGCAACAGGTCGCGCGCGTCGGGATCAATCCGGGGGTCGCGTGGCCAAAGCGCACCCGGGCAAGGCTCGCCGACGATCAGCTCGCCCTGAAACTCGGGCGCAGCCGCCCGCAGCGAAGCCGCAAAAAGCACGGCCTCATAGGACAAACGACCAGCCTGTCCGACAATGCAAATATCAAAGGTTCCGGTCATCCCGCCCTTCAGATGGGACTTGGTTAACCATGTCCTACCCGTCCTGATCGGACCCGTCGAGCCTTTCCCAGTTTGGTTGGCGTTTTTCGACAAACGCGCCAATGCCCTCGCGCGCATCTGAAATCATCAGGTTGTCCACCATGACACGCGCGGCAT
The DNA here is from genome assembly GCA_937924905.1 of uncultured Paracoccaceae bacterium. Lineage (GTDB taxonomy): Bacteria > Pseudomonadota > Alphaproteobacteria > Rhodobacterales > Rhodobacteraceae > JAJDOD01. Next base: position 3,656 of record CALDUK010000006.1, read on the forward strand.
AGTCGTATGCCTCGGCCAGGGGCATCTCGCTCTGACGGTAAAAAGCTTCTTTGCCGATCTTCAGGGTTTTCGGGGCTTTCGATGCGATCTGGCGCGCCAGATCCCAGGTGGCGCGCTCCAAATGCTCGGGCGGGACAACGCGGTTGACCAAGCCGATGGTCTCGGCTTTTTCGGCGGCGATCATCTCGCCGGTCAGCAACATTTCCATGGCCTGTTTGCGTGGCACGTTGCGCGACAGGGCGACCATCGGCGTCGAACAGAAAAGCCCGATATTTACCCCCGGCGTCGCAAATTTCGCCGCCGACGAGGCAACCGCCAAATCGCAGCTGGCCACCAACTGGCATCCGGCGGCGGTGGCGATGCCCTGTACCGCCGCAATCACGGGTTTGGGGCAGGTGACGATCCGTTGCATCAGCCGCGCGCACTCGGCCATCGTGGCCTCGAAAAACGCGTGACCCCCGTCGGCATCGGCCCGTGCGGCGGTGATTTCTTTCAGGTCATGGCCGCCGGAAAACGCCGGGCCACTGGCCGCCAGAACAATCACATGCGTCTCCGGGTCCGCCCCGACCCGCAGAACGGCGGCATCCAGCTCGGCCATCACCTGGCGCGACAGGGCGTTACGAGCCGCGGGCCGGTTCAACCGCAATTCCGTCACGGCCTCTTCGGAACGTTCCAGCAAAAACTCGGGCATCTCGACACACTCCTTGCGGGCAAACCCTGCCTATCCTCGCCGCGAAACACCAGACGCGATTGACCGGTATACAACGGTCTACTTCTAACCATAGGAAATAGCAGGAAAAATACTGGAGCTTCCGACAATCTGCGATATATACCCGACGAAGAGAAGGGGCGCCGATGGCCAGTATTCAAGACCACAATCTTCGCTATCAATTGGCGAACGAACTGCACGCCCGGCCGTTCCCGACGCTGGACGCGCCCTGTCGCGCGGCCTATCTGGCCATCAAACGGCCCGACAAGGCGGCGGCCCGCGACCGCAATCTGGACCGTCAGCATCTGATTGCGCTTCTCGATCGCTACGGGGTCGCGCATCCGCAACCGGGGGCCACGCATTACTTTGGCGATATCGGACGCCACAAGCTGAAATGGGAAAGCCATACCGAGTTTGTGACCTACACAATATTTGGCGATGGGCTGGCCGAGACGCCTTTCGATGCCTCGACCTTTGATATGTTTCCCGGCGACTGGCTGGAAAGCGCGCCGGGCGAGCGGATCACCAGCGCGTTGATCCGGGTCGAACTGGCAGATGATGACAAACGTATCGCCGAAAAGCTGGAAAACTGGTTTGTCTCGGAAAGCATGGCCTCCAGCCGGGTGCTGGACGACACCGCGGTCCTTGCCGGGGACTTTCGGATCGACGTCTCGGGCCACATGCGTTTCGCGCTATTTGCCCGGCCAGACATGGGCGCGCGGCGGATTGGGCGTGTGGTGCAGCGCATTTGCGAAATCGAAACTTACAAATCCATGTCGATGCTGGGGCTGGCGCGCGCCCGCGCGCTGGGCACAGGCATCGGTGCCATCGACGAACAACTGACGCGGCTTGTGGCCGAAATGTCGGGGTCGGTTGCGCGGTCGGAAGACACGCTGGACGCCTTGCTTGAAGTCTCGGCCGAACTTGAAAGCATTGTCGCCCAATCGTCGTTCCGGTTCGGCGCGACCGGGGCGTACGAGGCATTGGTCAATCAGCGTATTGATGTTCTGCGCGAAGAGCGGTTTCTCGGGCGTCAGACCTTTTCCGAATTTATGATGCGCCGCTTCGATCCGGCGATGCGCACGGTCAAGGCGGTGGAACGTCAGTTGGGGACGATGGCGGAACGCGCCGAACGCGCGGCAAATCTGTTGCGAACGCGCGTCGATGTCGAACGTTCAGCCCAGAACCAGGACTTGCTGGCCTCGATGGACCGGCGCGCCGATATGCAGTTGCGCCTGCAAAAAACGGTCGAAGGTTTTTCGGTCGCCGCCATCAGCTATTACGCGGTGAACCTTCTGTCTTATCTGACCTTCCCGATTTTCCAGATCTTCGGGGTCGGCAAAGGGGCCACTCTGGCCATTCTGACCCCCATCGTTCTGGTGCTGGTCTGGGTGTTGATCCAGCGCATCAAACGCAAGATGGAATAAACGTCGCAGCATCCGCCCCGCGCCGGTTCCGCATCAAAACAGCGACCAGTCGTCTTCGTCGTCCACCATCGCTGCTGCCGCAGCCGGGGCGGCAGCCGCCACCGCCGCCCTTGGCGCAGGCGGGCTGGCCGGTGCTGGCCGTGACGAGGCGAACGCATGCGCCGCCGGTTTTTCGGGCACAGCAGCTTTGGCGATGGGGGCCACGGTTCCCGCGTCGCCATTGCGGTTGAAAATGCTGACCAGCCGCTGCAATTCGCGCGCGCGCTCCGTCAGCATGGTGGCCGAGGCCGAGTTCTTTTCCGACACCACCGCCGTCTGTTGGGTGGTCAGGTCGATCTCGGAAATTGATTGGTTCACTTCAGCCACCGCGCCGTCCTGTTCGGTGCTGGCCAGGTGGATGGTTCGCATGCCTTTCGACACGGATGCGACCGAATTGACGATATCTTCCAGCGCCGTACCGGTTTCATTGACCAGCCGCGCACCTTCGGCAACTTCCTTGCTGCTGGTTTCGATCAGCCCGTTGATATCGCGCGCCGCTTCCGAGGCGCGCTGCGCCAGCGCCCGGACTTCTGATGCGACGACTGCAAATCCGCGTCCCGCATCGCCCGCGCGGGCCGCTTCGACGCCGGCATTCAGGGCCAGCAGATTGGTTTGAAAGGCAATCGATTCAATGACCGAGATAATCTTGCGTATCTCGCCCGACCCGCTTTCAATCTTGCCCATCGCTTCAATCGCCTGGCGCACGACATCGCCGCCGTCTTCCGCTTGTTTCGAAGCTTGATCCGCCGACCGCGTCGCTTCTTCGGATTTTGATGTATTGCCCTGAACGGTTTTGGAAATCTCTTCCATCGCGGCCGAGGTTTGTTCAATCGTCGCTGCTTGTTGTTCGCAGCGTTTGTTCAATTCATCCGCCGTGGTGACGATGCCTTCGGATTCGGTATAAATTGATGCCGAAATGCCAAGAATGCCCCGGATCATTTCTTCCAGATGTGCCATCGTGCGATTGAACGCATCGCGGACATCATGGAAATCGGGCGCAATCGTTTTCGGCAACCGCACCGCCAGGTCACCCGCCGCCAGCGTTTCCAGCGCGCCCAGGATCAACTCACTGGCTTCATGGCTGGCTGTCGTATCGGTTGCGTATTTGATCACCCGGTGAACTTTGCCCTTGGGGTCCTTGATCCCGCAATATCCTGCCTGCAGCCAGATCGGTGTGCCGTCCTTGGCAATCCTTTCAAATTCGCCTGCATGCGCGGACCCGGCCCGCAAGTCATCCCAGAATTTGCGATACTCCGGGCTATTCGCCTCATCCCGCGGCATGAAAATGCTATGGTGCTTGCCTTTGATGTCACCCAATTCATAGCCGACCGCATTCAAAAAATTGGTGTTGGCCCAGCGGATGGTTCCATCGGGTTCAAATTCGATCACAGCCAGTGCATTGGTGATCGCGTCCAGCTTGCCCAGGATCAAAGCGTCGGTCTTTTTGGTGTCTGTCACATCTGTCGCAAAAACCACTACTTTTGATACATGCCCGCCATCGCCCCGAACCGGGCAATAGGTTGCGTCGACGAACAGCGGATCACCGGATTTCGAAAGATGCATGAACGCGCCGCGGGCCGACAGACCTTGTTTCAAGGTCGCCCAGACGGCGGCATAGGGTTGGCCGTTGGCGACGCTTGGGTCCAGAATACGCTTGTGGCTTAACCGGGCCAGTTCATTTGCCCCGTATCCAAGCAGAGACGCGAACCGATCATTCGCCTCCAGAATATTTCCTTCCAGATCAAGCCAGACAACGGCCTGCGCTGTGCCAAGCGCTTCATAGATCGACTGCAATTCATCTTTGCTGGGGTGTGCGGCCATGTACCTGTTCCAAAACTACGTCGGAACGATCCATGGGGCAGAACTCTGAAAATTCTGTTAGCGCCCGCGAATTCTAGGATCCAAAGCGTCGCGCAGCCCGTCTCCTACGTAATTCACCGACAGAACCGCCAGCGAAATCATCAGGCCCGGCCACACGACGCGCTCTGGATACAGCTCCATCCGGTCGACCGCATCGAACAGCAACTTGCCCCAGGTCGGGAAATCCGGCGGAAAGCCAAAGCCCAGAAACGATAACGCGCTTTCGGTGATGATCGCGGTCGCAATCCCCAAAGTGGCCGACACCATGATCGGAGACATCACATTCGGCAGCAAATGCCGCGTGATCATTTTCGTCGGCGATGTGCCAATCGACCGCGCGGCAAAAATGAACTCGCGTTCCTTCAGCGCCAGAACATCGCCGCGCACGATCCGCGCAGTTTGCATCCAGCTTGTCAGCCCCACCAGCGTCACGATCAGAATGAACGTGCCACCTTCCGGCCCGAACGCGCCAGACAGGCGTTCTCGAAACAACAGCACCGCAACCAAAAGCAACGGCAACAGGGGCAGCGCCAGAAACAAATCGGTCAGCCGCATCAACGGCCCGTCCAGCAGCCGGAAATAGCCCGCCAGAACGCCGACAAGCGTGCCCAACACCACCGACAGGATCATCGCAGCCATGCCCACCGCCAGCGAAATCCGCCCGCCTGTCAAAAGCCGGCCCAATGTATCACGGCCCAGATTGTCGGTGCCCAAAGGATGCAACCAGTTGACCTTCGCATCGGCGTCCCAAAGCGCGACGTAAATCGGCCGCGTGTCGCGCAGGTTCAAAAAGTCTCGCCCGGTCGGCACATTCTGCGGGTCATTCCAATAAACATAGGGCCCGAACAGCACCAGAAGCACGATGAACAGAAATATCGCCGCCCCCCACATCGCACCCCGATGGCTGCGAAACTGATGCCAGATATCGGCCCATTGCGACCGTGCGGGCGCTGTCGGTTCGACCGTGTCCATGGTGATCGGATCCAAAGGCTCAGTCATAGCGGATCCTCGGGTCGAGCACGCCATACAGGATATCGGCGATCAGATTGAACAGAACGATCAGAATGGCGAAAATGAACGTCAGCGTTTGTACCATGGGCAGGTCATTGCCCTGAATAGCGGTGATCAACAGCTGGCCGATGCCATTCACCTTGAACACCTGCTCCGTGATAATTGCGCCGCCGAAAATCGCCGGAATGCCAATCGCAATAACCGTGACCACCGGGATCAGACTGTTCCGCAAGACATGAACCAGCACCACCACCTTTTCGCTTAACCCTTTGGCGCGGGCGGTGCGCACATAATCCTGGTTCAGATTGTCCAGCATACTGGCGCGCATAAAGCGGCTTAGTTGCGAGGTGATCTGCAACGCCAGCACCATCACCGGCATCACCATCTGGCGCAGCTGTACCTTGAAACTCTCCCAGTCGGTGACGGTATGCGTCGTGTCATAGATCGACGGGAACCAGCCCAGCCAGACGCTGAAAATCACAATCACCAGAACGCCGCTGAAAAATGGTGGCACGGAAAAGCCGACCATGGTGATAAACGTGCCCGCGTTGTCGAACCAGCTATACTGGCGATACGCGGAATAAATCCCGATGGGCAGCGCAATAAGAATGGCCACCACATAGGCGGTGCCGACAACCCAAAGGGTCTGCGGCAAGCGCTGCACCACAATGTCCATGACCGGCGACCGGGTCTGCCACGAAATCACCCGCTGCTGGCCTTCGCTCCAGCTGGTGCCAAAGACCAGGTCGGCAAAATAAAGCGGCTCGACCACAAAGAACTGATACAGCCACTTGGGAAAGGCCACATACCAGGGCGCGCCAACACCCAACGCTTCCCGCATCCGTTCGCGCACTTCGGGCGGAATGGTCAAAGGCTGGCTGGCCATCGGGTCACCGGGCGCCAGCTTCAGCAGCAGGAAAATCACAAGGCTGATGAACAACAGCGTCGGAACGCTCAGGATCAGCCGTCGGATGGTAAAGGTCAGCATGCCCGCGCCTCACAAGGGCAGGGCGGGGTTACCCCCGCCCCACACAACGGATCAGTTTCCGACCCGGTACCAGTCAGCGATGTTCCACAACTCGCTGTCCCAGACATTCAGCTTCACACCGCCCAGGCTATTCGCATGCGCCGACAGCCGACCACGGTGAACCAGCGGGATCATCCCGCCATTTTCCACGATCATATCGTTCAGCTGATGCGCAATCTTGGCGCGCTCGGCGATGTCGGCGGTGTTTGCAAGCTGTGCATGCAACGCGTCGTATTCGTCCATGCAGAACCGGCTGATATTCTCGCCCTGCCATTGCGACGCAGGCGATGGCGCCTTGTCGCACAAACCGTTGCCCAGATAGACCTGAGGATCGGTGCCGCTGAACGTGTTGGCGTACATCTGCACATCGGCATAGAACTTCTGGAACGTGTCCGGGCTGCCCGGATCACCGCCAAAAAAGACCGAGGCATCGATGTTGCGCAGCTCGGTTTCAATGCCGATCTCGCTCCACCACTGCTTGATCAACGCCTGAAAATCCTGGCGCACAGCATTGGTCGAGGTTTGATACAGGATCGACAAAGGCACGCCGTCCTTTTCACGAATGCCGTCGCCATCGGTGTCAACGATACCGGCATCATCCAGCATCTTGTTGGCGCCCGCGATGTCCTGCGTATCGCAGCTTAGGTTGGTCGAGGCATAGACCTCAGGCGCAGGCACCCAGTTGCAGGTTACCTTGCCCGCATCGCCATAGCCGATTTCCACCAAAAGCGGCCGGTCAATCGCCATCGACATCGCCTTGTAAACCGCCGGATCACCCAGGAACGGATGCGGTTTAACGACAGCGCGCTCATCCGGCCCAAGCGCGGGGTCGGGGTTTGTGGTGTTCAGCATGATGCGTTCCACCAACGGGCCAAAGCCGGCCACGGGCGAACCTTTGCCTGCTTCTTTCATCTTTGCGATGACATCGGGGGCCAGTTGAAGGTTCCAGGCATAGTCAAACTCGCCCGTTTCCATAACCGCCCGACCCGCAGCCGTCGCATCGCCGCCACCTTTGAAGGTCACCGACGCAAAGGCGGGTTTGCCATTTTCGCGAAAATTCTCATTGGAGGCATAGGTGATCACGTCATTCGGTTTGAAATCGGTGACAGTGAACGGGCCGGTGCCGATGGGTCCAAAATTCGCATCGGTGCATTCCGGCGCGCTGGCGCCCAGACAATCGGCGAATTGCGCGGCCTGAATAATCGGGGCTTCATTGCCAACAAACGGACCATAAGGATTGGGCGTTGGCTTGTCGAAGGTCACAACAACCGTCAACTCGTCCGGTGTCTCGACGCTGGTGACACCTTCGTATTTAGTGCCCTGCGCACAGCCGCCTTCGGGATGCGTGCAATATTCATAGGTAAACTTGGCATCCGCACTGGTCAGGGCCGAGCCATCAGACCAGACCAGACCCGGCGTGATCTTCCAGGTGATCTGCGTCAGATCTTCGCTGACGCCGCCATTGGCCACAGTCGGGACTTCGTCCACCAACCAGGCCGTCAGATTGCCGTTTTCGTCATAGCGCGCCAGGGGTTCGATCACCAAAGACGCGGCTTCGATATCTTTGGTGCCGCCTGACAAATACGGGTTCAGGATCGACGGGGCCTGCCAATAGATGATCTTGACCTCGCCATCACGCCCGCGTTCGCCCTCGTGGCCTTCGGCCAGGGCAGCAGTGGACACCGCGCAAAACGCAGTTGCGCCCAAAAGGGCTGTCACAAGTCTCATGGGTTTACTCCTTGTTGTAGATCGCGCGCCAAAGGCTCTGTCACAGGAACAGGCAGGAGGACTGTTTTTTTTCGGGCTGCTTTTGTTTTGCGGGCCACGTTTCAACTTCTTCCGTTGATGTCCCACCCCCCATAGGCGCGGACCTCTTGATCTTCGTCCGAAAGCTCAATCCATTGCAAGCATTGAGGTTTGCTCTGTCAGACAATTCTGCATTTCATCTTCAATTTCGGTCGCAGATTAGGCACTTCGTTCCTCGGTCGGCTCAAAGCAGGGCAGTGGGCAACCACGAATTGACGCGCCCCGTCACCGGCACTAGCGTCTGACAGGTCAGGGAAAGGGCTGTCATGCTGGACCAACCGCTTGCCTCGCTCAAACAGCTTCGGGTCGAATTTCAAACCAAAGACGGCCCGGTCGTTGCGGTCGAAGACGTCAGCTTCGACATCAAGCCGGGCGAAACCGTGGCCGTCGTCGGTGAATCCGGCTCGGGCAAATCGGTGTCGTCGCTGTCGCTCATGCGTCTGGTCGAATTTGGCGGCGGCCAGATTGCAGGCGGCCAGTTGCTTTTTGACCGGGGCGCCGACAAGGGCGGCGTGATCGACGTCTCGAAAGCGGGCGACAACGCGATGCGCACCATTCGCGGCAACGAAATCGGGATGATCTTTCAGGAACCGATGACATCCCTAAACCCGGTGTTTACCATCGGGCGCCAACTGACCGAAGGACTTCGCGTTCACAAAGGGCTCTCGAAAGACGCCGCCAACGAACGCGCAATAGACCTGCTGCGTCAGGTTCGCATTCCCGAACCCGAACAACGGATGAAGCAATACCCGCACGAACTGTCCGGCGGCATGCGCCAACGCATTGTCATCGCAATCGCACTGGCCTGCGAACCCCGATTGTTAATTGCCGACGAACCGACGACCGCGCTTGACGTCACGATCCAGGCCGAAATCCTCGCGCTCATAGACCGGTTGAAACGCGAAACCGGAACGGCGGTCATGTTCATCACCCATGACATGGCGGTGGTCGCGCAAATGGCCGACCGGGTGGTTGTCATGTTTCGGGGGAACAAAGTGGAAGAGGGGCCTGTCGAAGAAATCTTCGTGGCCCCGAAACATCCATACACAAAGGCCCTGCTTGCGGCGGTGCCGAAGCTGGGTGAAATGAAAGGCACGAGCGCACCAATTCCGATGCGGCTCATGGGTGATAAGGACACCAAAGCGACGCCTATCGTCCCGTCAGAGGATAAGGTGCTTTTGGATGTCAAAAACCTGACTACACGATTCCCGGTTAAGGGCGGGTTTTTTAGGCGTACGGTGGCCAATGTTCACGCCGTCGAAGACGTATCGTTTCAGGTAAAGTCCGGCCAAACCCTTAGTTTGGTTGGGGAATCTGGTTGCGGCAAATCCTCATGCGGTCGCTCTGTGCTGCGTCTGGTCGAACCGCATTCAGGCCAGATATTGCTGGATAATCAGGACGTCATTGCGTTTTCCCAACCCGAACTGCGCCGCGCCAGACGCGACATGCAGATGATATTTCAGGACCCTTTCGCCTCTTTGAACCCGCAAATGAAGCTCGAAGACCAGGTTTCTGAACCACTTGTTAATTACGGGATCGGCACAGCCGAGGAACGCGCCGACACGGTCGCAAAGCTGTTTGACCGGGTCGAATTGCCCCGCAGTTTCCTGCGTCGTTATCCCCATGAAATGTCTGGTGGCCAACGCCAGCGGATCGCCATTGCCAGGGCTTTGGCCTTGAATCCAAAGCTAATTATCGCGGACGAAGCCGTCTCGGCGCTGGATGTATCCGTGCAGGCGCAGGTGCTGAATTTGCTGATGGAACTGCAAGCCGAACTGGGTATTTCCATGCTTTTCATAAGCCACGACATGGCCGTCGTAGAACGCGTAAGTCATTCAGTCGGCGTGATGTTTTTGGGTCGTATCGTCGAAATCGGCCCCCGCCCCGCCATCTTCGAAGACCCGCGCCACGACTATACAAAGTCACTTCTTGCGGCCGTTCCGGTTGCGGATCCAAGGCAGCGAAAATCCGATAAAGACCTGAATTTCAAGCCTATTCCGTCCCCGATTTTCCCGGTTAACCACACCCCCGCCCCAAGTCTCTATGACGAGGTCACACCGGGGCATTTTGTATTGAAATCCGCATGACCCAAACCCCCCGCGATATCCTGAATGCCCTGGTGTCCTTCCCGACGGTCAGCCGAGATACGAACGTGCCGTTAATAGATTGGGTTGAAACCTATCTAACCGATCTTGGCGTGCGTGCGCACCGGATGCCCAAAGCGGATGACCCGACAAAACACGCGATCTTTTGCAGCGTCGGGCCCGAGGTCGAAGGTGGAATTGTCCTTTCAGGTCATACAGATGTGGTGCCCGTGGACGGGCAGAACTGGTCGTCCGATCCATGGACCGTCGTTGAAAAAGACGGCAAATTATATGGGCGCGGCACCTGTGACATGAAGGGTTTCGACGCGCTCGCCTTGCATGCGCTGCAATATGCTTTGTTAAGCGACCTTAAGCGTCCGTTACAAATCGCGCTTTCATTTGACGAAGAAATCGGATGCACGGGCGCGCCTCCGTTAATAAATGCCATGGCGGATGCCGGTTTGCCCAAGGCGCAAGCCGCGATCATCGGCGAACCTTCGATGATGGCCTGTGTCACCGGGCACAAGGGAAGCGATGGATTTAACCTACATTTCAAAGGGTTCGAGGTTCATTCGTCGCTGATGCACACAGGCGTTAACGCGATTATGGAAGGTGCCAAGCTGATCGATTGGGCCAACCAGGTTAACGCCGGCAATGCCGCCGCCGCGCCATCGGCTGTTGCAAAGATTTTCAACCCGCCCTGGACCACTTTGCATGTCGGTCTGATCGAGGGTGGAACGGCCCATAACATCACGGCGGGCGATTGCCATTTTGCGTTGGATTTCAGACTGATACCGGATGAAACAGCCGAAGACTGGCTGGCGCGCATCCGCGCCAAAGTCGCCGAAATTGAGGCTCAGATGAAGGCCGTTGCCCCGTCGTCGGAAATCATTGTCACGCCAATGTTCGGCGTCCCGCCGCTTCGCCCGGAACAAGACGGCGCAGCCGAACATTTGGTCCGCCGGATCACCGGAGACAACGCAACCCATGTGGTCAGCTATGGCACAGAAGCCGGGCATTTTCAGGCCGCCGGATATTCAGCCGTGGTGTGTGGCCCGGGCGATATTTCCCAAGCACATCAAGCAGATGAGTATCTTTCTGTGGCCCAGTTCGAAGCCGGTGAAGCCTTTCTCAGGCGTGTCATCGACAGCCTTTGCGATTAAGGTTGATTGATCGTTTCCAACCCGGCTGCCACCATTAACCTTTCGGCTTCGGCAGCAAGAATACGTTCGCGCCCTTCCCCATGGATCGGGATTCGTCCGGGTTCCAAAAACAGCGGCGCGGCCAGAGGGGTGATCCGGTCCAACACCATATGTTCGACGCGCCCGCCCGTGCGCCTCAACATTTCGTCGATCCGGCCAAAATCGACCAGGCCACGCATGGCCTCTTCGCGGGTGATTTGAACCAACAGATGGTCCGGGTCGTATTTCATTAACGTATCGTAAAGAATATCCGATGAAAACGTCGCCTGCCGCCCGCTTCTGCGCTGCGCGCCATAGTTTCGTTCCAGCATCATCGAAATCGTCGCCGTTGCCTTGAACGTGCGCTTCATCACCGCATTCCCTGACATCCAGGTTTCAAACGCGGCGCGCAGTGCATCGGCTTTGAAAAGCGGCTCAGGATCAGGTACTTGTTCCAGCCCCCACACCAGAACGGCATAGTCTGTCGCGACAAATCCCAGCGGCGCCAGTCCCTGATCTTCCATTTGATGGGTGATCAGCAGGCCCAGGGTTTGCATCGCATTTCGGCCTGCAAACCCGTAAATGCACGTGTTTTGCCGCCCGTCATGGGGAAAGCTCTCGACCAGAATGTGATTGGCCTCTGGCAGCTTTGACCGTTGACTTTGCAGCCCCAGCCATTCGGCGGTATGGGCTGGCAGCCGCGCAAAGTCTTTTTCGCGAAACATCTCTAGAATTCTGTGGGTTAGCTGGGTCGAGGTGGCAAATTTCGTCCCATTAAACACAGCAATTTTCGGCGCCTTGTCCGCGCGGCGGGTGACCTGAACGGTCATTTCCTTCAGACCTTCGTAGCGCACGATCTGACCGCCGATCAAAAACGTATCGCCGGGGGTCAGCGAGGCTGCGAACCCTTCTTCAATTTCGCCTAAAGGCTTGCCCCCCATGCGATTTTTCAGCCGAACTTTCAGCGTTTCAGTATCAATGATTGTGCCAAGATTGCGCCGGATATGGGCGGGGGCGCGAGGGTCGCGCAATGCCCAGCGCCCATCCTTGATCTGTCTTAACCGCTGCCATCGATCATAGGCGCGCAGCGCATAGCCACCGGTTGCCACCAGATCAAGGCAGGCCTCGAATTTATCGCGTGTCAGGTCTTTGTAAGCGCCAGCTGTGCGAAAAGACTGATAAAGAGTTTCTGCGTCGAACGGTCCCCGGCACGCGCGGATCAAGATATGCTGACACAACACATCGCGGGGGCCCGGACCGCGCGGGTCGCCATCCAGGTCAGCCGCTTTCACAGCATCCAAAGCGGCAACGCATTCGACGATTTCAAAGCGATTTGCCGGTACAATCAACGCTTTAGACGGTGCATTATAGCGGTGATTGGCGCGCCCGATCCGCTGTACAAGCCGTTTCACATTCTTGGGCGCACCGACCTGAATGATCAGATCAACGTCCCCCCAGTCGATGCCCAGATCAAGCGTGCCAGTGCAAACAATGGCCCGCAATTCCCCGGCGACCATCGCCGCTTCCACCTTTTGACGTTGCGCTTTCGCAAGCGAGCCATGGTGAATGCCGATCGGCAGGTCATCAGTGTTTTGCAGCCAAAGCGCATGAAAGAACAGTTCGGCCTGGGCGCGGGTGTTATGGAAAATTAACGTGGTTTTGTGTTTCTTGACTTCGTCCAGCACCGCCGGAATGGCATAGGCCGCCCCGCCGCCTGACCAAGGCGGGCGTTCCTGTGTTTCTAGCATCGCGATGTCCGGTTCGGGCCCGGGGTCGGCATGCAAGATGGGGCAAGGGTCGGGATGACAGGCCAGAAAACTGGCGATGGATACAGGGTCTTCGACCGTGGCCGACAGGCCGACGCGCCGCATGTTGGGGCACATGGCCTGCAATTCGGCGAGACAAAGCATCAGTTGATCACCGCGCTTCGATTCTGCAAGTGCGTGAATTTCATCGACAATCACGCGGCTGACGTCTGCGAACATTTTCGGTGCGTCTTCATATGACAGTAACAGCGCAAGGCTTTCAGGGGTGGTCAGTAAAATATGCGGCGGGTCTACGCGCTGACGCTTCTTTTGGGTCGCGGTCGTGTCGCCGGTGCGGTCTTCGACACGAATGGGAAGGGCCAAGTCGTTGATCGGGGTGCCAAGGTTCCGCCGGATGTCGGCCGCCAGCGCCTTGAGCGGCGAGACATAGATGGTGTGCAGCCCGTTGTGCCGATCCTCTGCCAGGTCGATAAGCGTCGGCAGAAATCCTGCCAGCGTTTTGCCGCCCCCGGTGGGCGCAATCAGCAAAAGAGACGGCAGGTGGGCTTTTTCCGCCATTTCAACCTGATGGGGATGCGCGTGCCATCCGCGCGACGCGAACCAATCGTTGAAACGAACAGGCAGGCCGCCGTCAGGCATTGGCGGGTGCAAGACCAGCAAGGCGCATGAGATCGTTGAACAATGGGCCTTTCTTCAAGGCTGCGATCTTGGCTTTGTGCGCGTCGACGGCCTGTTGGTGCAGATCGACCAGGGCCGGATCGCGCATCAATTGGTCTAGTTCTTCTTCCAGCCGCGGGATCTGCGGCAGCATTTCAGTGTTGTTCGAAAACACCTGATTGCGGCGGCGAAAGTAGGTTTCGTCAATTCGCCCTTCGGCCACCGCATCGCCGCGCGCGTGTTTTACAAGGAAACTTTCCAGCGACCGCAGCGTATAGTGGTTCAGCGTGATCAGGTCGAACATGCCGCGTGCATCGGTACCTTTCTGGTGAACGTGGCGCAGCTCGACCGGGAAGTCGCGGCCCGAGCCATCGAGCCAGCGCAAGTCGCGCGCGACTTCGGGCTTTGCAATCGGCCTGTGATTGCGGATGGCAAGGCGGGGATGGGTGCGGGTGATAGACTTGAAACCCCGGCGGCTTCGCCATTTGCCCGGTGTCAGACTGGCGCTTTTGGTGAATTGGGCTGCGACGGGTTTGTCTTCGTATTCAACGACATCCCCTATGCCAAAAAGCGTTTCGGCCATCGTTAAGACGTCGGGGTAGTCCAGTCGTTTCAGCAAGGTCTTCAGCGACGCATCGCCGTCCCGCAGGCAGGGAAACTCATCAACATCGGTCAAAAAGACATAGTCAGCATCCTGCCAGGCCCGCATACGTTTGCCAAAGGCGATAGCCGTGTTGTGCGCCTGACGTCGCATCGCCGAGCCGTCGGGTGCGAGTGCCATTGGGTTGGGCAGATGCGTCAGAATGCCGGTGCGATCCAGCTGGTTCAGGATTTCCGCTGTTCCGTCGTCGCAATCGTTGGACAAAACGACGATCTGATCAACGCCCATAAGGCGCTGCCAGGCCACCCATTCAAGAATGAAGGGGCCTTCGTTCTTCATCACGGTAAACGTCAGAAGGATCGGGTCGGACACGGCTTGGTTCTCGCGCTGCTCGTGGCCACGCTAGCACTTCCCATCGTCAAGAAAAACCGGCCCTGATGTTCTAAGCAATCAAGCGACCTGAGAACGGTCTGGAGAGGCAGAGCCTCTCCAGTCAGGCGACGGGCAAAGCCCGACGCGATCCGGTATGATCAGTGAACGATCTTTTCTTCCTTGACGAACATGTTCGCCCAGGCGCGATCAACCAGTTCCGGCGACATCTGATAGGGAATGCCTTCGAATTCACAAATCGAGATCATCTGGTCGATCAGGAAGATCGGCTGATAGTTCGCATAGATGTTGTCGATGGTCGGATACTTGTTCTTGATCAGATAGACCAACGTATCTTCGTCCAGCGGCATCTTGCGTTTGCGCGCAACCATGGCGAAGATTTTCAGATAGTCTTCCTGGTTTGGCCCGTCGATCTTGATCTTGAAGAAGATCCGGCGAAGCGCCGCTTTGTCGAAGATCTCATTCGGGTGGAAGTTGGTTGAAAAGATCACCAGCGTGTCGAAAGGCACTTCGAATTTCTCGCCAGATTGCAGGGCAAGGATATCCTTGTTCTCTTCAAGCGGAACAATCCAGCGGTTAACCAGCGCCTGGGGCGGTTCTTCCTGACGGCCAAGGTCATCCACGATGAAAACGCCGCCCGAAGATTTGAGCTGCAACGGGGCCTGATACGTCCGTGCCGTCGGGTTATATACCAGATCCAGCATCGACAGCGACAGTTCACCACCTGTGATCACGGTCGGGCGGTCACAGAGAACATAGCGTGTGTCATAGCGGTTCGAGCTGCGGCGCAGGCTGTTCGGGTCATCCTGCTGTGCTTCTGCGGCTGTGTGGACGATCGGGTCATAGACCGTGATAACCTGGCCGGAATATTCGATGGCGCGCGGGATATAGATTTTGTCGCCAAGCGCATCACGAATACCGTTCGAGATCGACGATTTACCGTTGCCGGGTGGTCCGTACATCAAGATCGAGCGGCCAGCCGAAACCGCGGGCCCCAAATGATCCAAAAGCTCATCCGGCAAGATCAGGTGGCCCATGGCGCCCGTCAGCTGGTCGCGGGTCACTTGAATGCTGCGAATTGACTGGCGTTTGACCTGTTCGGAATACACATCAAGCGGTACGGGCATTGCGCCGTAATATTCAGATTGGGCCAGCGCGTCATGGGCGCGGGATTTGCCCGCGTCCGTCAGTTCAAACCCCATTTCGCCGCCCGAATTCGCGTGCAGCGTACCGGTGGCTTGCAGCAGTTTTTGGTCGCGGGCAAGGTCGATCAATTCCTGGGTCACCGGAATAGGTAAGCAGATGGCGTTTGAAAGTTCACCGCATGTATCCAGATTCATTCGGAACATTGTTTTCAACAATATGTCCCGCATCATCACCATCGGAAGCTGCATGGCATCCAGCGAGCGTGGTGCCGGTGGTGCCATAACGTTCGAGGTTTCCATATTCATGGGTACAACCCTGCCTTAGACAATTAATTTCTGTACGTGCCCCGTCGTTGCCCGAATTTGAACAATAACCAACGGCACACCTGTTCGAAGACAACGTTGACCGTTTATTGTGGCCAAAAAATGGAAGGGGTGAGGAATGAGCAGGCCTAATCCGTTTCTTCTGATCTTTGTGTTTGCGGCGTTCATCACATTGTTTGGTGGGGTGACCTGGCTTGTCGGTGGCCTTTATCTGGATACCCATGAGGGCGATTCCTTCCATCTTTTGGATGTTCTGACGCGGATGGAACGCGGGGATGTCCCGCATTTGGATTTCCTGACACCGATCGGGGCTTTGGCGTTTTGGCCGATCACATATTTCATCGCGGCGGATTTTCCGGCGGGGCAGGCGATTATTCTGGCGCAGTTCATGGTCGCTGCCGTGCTTTTGCCGGTTGCAGTTTATATCGCTTGCACCCGGTTGCCGCGCGGCTGGGCGATTTACTTTGGGTGCTTGGTGCTCGCTCTGCCAGTGGCGCTGAGTTATGGGACAGCGACGGCGGGCGTGGGGGTGTCGATGCACTATAACCGCTGGGCGTGGAGCGTGGCGTTCCTTGTTCTGGCTTTGGTGCTGATCCCTGCACGTGGTCGGTCATTTGCAGGTGTGGATGGCATTTTGGCTGGGCTTCTTGTTTCAGCGCTTGTCTTGTTGAAGATCACTTACTTCGTCGTCATGGGGCCGGTCGTGATGCTGGCACTTTGGGCGATGCATGGGCCCCGGGGCGCGCTGGCTGCCTGTGCGTCTGGCGCATTGGTCTTTGTGACGGTCGCGCTGGTTCAGGGTTTCGGGTTCTGGGCGGCGTATCTTAGTGATCTGATCCACGTCGCCGGGAATGAAATTCGCCCTTATGTCGGGCTGTCATTCGACAAGATCATTGCAGGGCCATCGCATATCGCGGGTACGTTGATCGGTGTGATCGCGATGCTTTGCTTGCGCCAGTCGCTTGGGACTTTCGCGGGGTTGGCCGTGCTGATCCTGGTGCCGGGATTTCTGTATATCACCTACCAGAATTTCGGGAATGATCCGCTTTGGCTGGCTTTTTTGCCGGTTCTTTTGTGGGCCTTGCGACCGCCGCAAGAAACGGTGCGTGTACTGGGCTGGGACGCCGCCCGCGTCATGGGCGTTCTTTCGGTCGCAGCGCTTGCGGTTATTTTTCCATCGCTCTTCAACATCGCCACGTCGCCTTTGGCGCATGCAAGCGTCGACAGGGCGCGGTTCATGCCGCTTTTGCCTGCGGATGCCGGGCATCAGGATGTTTTTATCCGGGCGGATCGTGCCTATACCACGACCGCTCAGATTTTTCGGGATGACGCGCCGGGCCCCTGGGCGCGTTTTCGGGACGCAGCCGGACGACAAGACACGCATGAGTTTCAAGGCGTGCGGTTTCAGAATTGCGAATGGATGGCGGGCAGCCGCGCTATATTCGAGGTGTTGGGCGCGGATTTGGAAACCGCCGGAATTGCGCCCGGCAGCTATGTGTTCACAGCGGATCTGTTGGGGGCCTATTGGTTCTTTGCCGATGTTCGCCCGGCGCCGGGAAGTGCCCCTTGGTATTATGGTGGGCTAAGTGGATTGGACGAAACGGATTATGTGATGATCCCGAAATGTGGGTTTGTCACCCATGTGCGTGGTGTCGTCCTGCGCGAGATGAAGGCGTCGGACTACGAGTTTGATCTGGTGCGCGACAACGATCTTTACGCGTTGTTCCGCGTTACCCGTTGAAAATCGCAATCAGCAGATAAAACAAAAGCGCGGGTGCCAGGGCAAACCCCATAGGAAACTCACGGCGTGTCCAGCTTTCCCAATCGGGAAATTTGCCGCGGATCGCGTCTGACCGGCGGGCCGAGCGGTGCAGGAAAAACGCCCCAACGGTAGTCGCGCCCAAGAGGAACATGAACATCATCAGATCCTGAACCGCCACAAACGGGGCCATGGCCGCGCCGAATTTCGCGTCTCCCGCGCCCATGGCGCCCACGGTGCTGAGGATGAAGCCAATCACAAGGACAACGGCGAAATGCGCATAGCGCCAAAGGTAGTCGTTGAAGGGAAGCGCAATCAGCCCGATCACCACGAACACAGCCAGCAATGCCAATACAGCCTTGTTGGGGATCTTCATCGTGGCCATATCGCTCCACGAGACCCAAACAACGATTGGCAAGACAAACGGTAAAAACCACGCCGCAGTGGTCCAGTCGATCGACATTCGCGTGGCTTACCCGGTCTCGTTTTCCAAGGCTTCAAGGCTGCGCACGGCTGCTTCGAAGTGTTGTGGATGGGTTGAAATCGCTTCGGCCAAAAGGGCTTTGCCCGTGCTGATATCGCCTTGCTTGATGGCGGACAGGGCGGCTGTGTGAATAAGCTGCGCGCGTTCGATCTGCGTCATCTGGATCACGGGTAGATCGTATTTCCGCTGCGCTGCGCGGGCCAGGACTAGGTTGTTCTTGGCGGTGAACATATTGCTGTCATAGGTCAATGCTTCGGCGAACAGTTGTTCGGCGCCTGGGTAGTCGCCGCGGGTCAGCTTTGAAAAACCCCAGTTGTTCAGGGTGCCAGACGGTGTGGTGGTCAAGCCGATAGCAATTTCATAGAAACTGTCGGCTTTCTTCCATTCCTTGTTGCTGTCGGCGATGATCGCTTCCAGCCGGTAACGCTTGAACGTTTCATGCGTGGGCGGGATGCGGTCAAGCTGCGCTTCGGCTTCGTCCCAGTTGTTCGAACGGATCAAAGCGTCGGCGTAATCGACCCGGTCTTCGTTCGTTGCACCCGGCATACCGACCACGGCCTTCCAGGCCGATGCTGCTGCTGAGGGTTTTTTGGCGCGCACCAGCGACTTTGCCAGACCACGCCGCAAATCAATGCGGTTCGGGCTGTCCGCCAAAGTGCGTTCAAAAAATGCGACGGCCTCGTTCGGGTCGGCCACCTGCAACATCACGTCGTTCAGGTTGGTTTCGTCGATGACATTGACGTCTTTCAACGCTTGTTCGACATCGGCGTCGGTCGCGTTCTGACCGCCGCAGGCCGACAGAAGCGCAATGCTGCCAACACAAATTGTAAGAAGTCCCGTGCGTCGCATGTCTTCTTCCCTTGCTGCTCTTTCCCGCTTGCCCCGCCTTGATTGGTTCAAGGTTTCAGGGTGTTTCGAGGATCTGGTACGAACCAGGCCCACGTCTGACCAAGCGAAATTCTTCGGGCGCAGAATAAGTTGGATTTTCCAGTTTTGCGAGGGCCAAGAGCAGGTTTTCGCGGATTTCCGCGCTTTCCCCGCTGTCGAGTGCAAAAGCAACACGGAAGACGCGGCTGGCTTCGCCGTATTTCCCCTGCTCCATCAGCACGACGCCAAGGTTATTCCAGGCAGGTGGAAAGGTCTCGTCAATCTCTGTCGCGCGACGCAGGATTTGTTCAGCCTGATTGAGACGCCCAAGCTGCAAATTTGCAGACCCGATGGCGGATAGAACATCAACCGTGGCCCCTTCTTCCGAGGCGGCACGCAGGTATGACTTTAGCGCCAATTCGTATTGGCCGGCAGCCATGAGACGATGGCCAACTGTTAAGCCATCGACACTTCTGGCATTTTCGTCGACCCCCGGTGCAAATGTACCGCCCTCAAATGGTTGAAGGCCGCCTGACGAACAAGCGGCCAACAAAATCGACGCGGTAAGCGCCAAGGCAGGATATCTGTCTCGCATTTGCCCCTAATTCAGAAGCTCGCATTGCTTAGGGTCACCGCAATCTCGTAGATCGAAGGGCCGATCAGAATGATGAGAAGTGGCGGAACCGTTAACATCATTGTGGCAAGTGTCATCTTGGTTGGCAACTTGTTTGCCTTTTCTTCAGCGCGCATGATGCGTTTGTCGCGCATTTCTGCCGAGAAAACCCGCAGTGCTTCGGAAATGGACGTACCAAAGGTCGCCGACTGGATCAAAACGGTGACGAAGCTGGACACATCCGGCACACCGGCGCGTTCAGACATATCGCGAAGAACGCTTGTTTTGTCTTTACCGGCTTTCATCTCGTTTGCGACCATTTCGAATTCTTCGGCAAGGGCAGGATAGCCCGCCTTGATTTCGTTCGAGACCCGGATGATCGACTGATCAAGCGACTGACCTGCTTCGACGCAGACCAGCATCATATCAAGACTGTCGGGGAAACCGTTGGTGATTTCTTCCTGACGGGTCTGCTGGCGTTTTGTTACCCAGTACTTTGGCAACATATAGCCAACGATCCCGGGGATCAGAATGCTGCCGATCGAGGCTTGCAACGACGGTTCGCCCGTGGCCGATGAATAGATGGCAAAAAGGGCACCAATCAAAAGGAAAGCAACGCCGAGAAGGAACTGCAGAAAGTGATAGGTCCGCACAGCATCCTTGCTGCGATAGCCCGCCTGAAGCAGCTTTAGCTTTACTTCTGAATATTGCTTTTCGTCCTGCGGTTCCAGGAAGTTGGCGTATTTGTCCAGCTTCTTGGCGTTCTTGTTGTTGCCGCGGCGAAGACGGGGGCCGTCTTCGTTGTCGCTGGCCCCGGACCGTGCGGCATCACGAAGCTGATCGAACGGATCCTTTTGCTTTTTCAGCATGATCGGCAAGGTCAGCAGCACAAGGAACATGCCAAGCACGCCGATAATCAAGAGCGGACCCAGTTCTCCGAAGTTTTCGGTCAGCCAATCGTTGGCGAAAGAAAAGAGGTTGGTTACGAATTCCATGAGGATCAGACCTTGATGTTCACAAGCATGCGCATGACGAAGATGTTCACAACCAAGAAGGCCGCGACGACCAGACAGGCCGGGATGAAATAGGCTGTCTCGCGCACGTCGTCATAATAGTTCGGCTGGATGACGTTGATCATAACAAGCGCAAGGATAGGGAACATTGACAGAAACATGCCCGACCATTTCGCTTCAGCTGTGATCGCCTTGACGCGCCGGAACAGTTTGAAGCGCGACCGGACAACCTTTGCCAGACCGTCGAGAATTTCTGCAAGGTTACCACCCGAGGTTTGCTGGATGGTCACCGCAACGGCTAGGAAGCGCATGTCTTGCATGTCCAGACGTTCGGCCATGTGTTTCAAAGCTTCGCCAACGTCGCGCCCATAGGCCGCTTCGTCAGAAATGACGCCCATCTCGGTGCCGAGCGGGTCGGGGACTTCTTTTGCAACAATCTGAAGCGCCGACGTGAACGGATGGCCAACACGCAAGCTGCGGACCATCAGTTCAACCGCGTCCGGCAATTGTTCTTCCACCATCGCAAGGCGTTTCTTGGCGGTGTTATTGACCCAAACAAAGACGGCGCCGACGCCCATGATGACTGAGACGACAACGCGGATCAAAAGAGATGCGCCAGTGCCGAAGGTCAGTAGAACAAAGGCGACCATTGTCAGCACACCCATCAGCATGATCAACTGCGCAGGTGTAAAGGCGATATTCGCCTTTTGCGCCTTGTCCGCCAGAATGGCGTACAAAGGGATAGACTGCGATTTCATGTGTTGGGACATTTCCTTGCGGAGTTGTTCCAGCACCTGTTCGCGGCCCGCACCCTTTTCGAGCATGTCGAGACGGCGGTTAACCCGATTGTTGAGCGAGATCGATTTCCCGAAAACCGTCAGGTAGATGCCCTGCACCAGGGCAAGGACGGCCAGGAAAATCAGGCCATAGATTAGGGGTTCAGCAGAGATAATCATAACCGTTTACTCCGCCGCGAAGGGTTCAAAGATGGCCGCTGGAAGGTCATAGCCCCACATGCGGAAACGTTCGGAATAGTGGCTGCGCACACCGGTTGCCGTGAAGTGACCGATGATCTTGTTGTCGGGTGTCAGGCCAACGCGCTGATAGCGGAACACCTCTTGCATCGAAATCACTTCGCCTTCCATCCCCGTCACCTCGGTGATCGAAACCATGCGGCGCGAACCATCTTGCAGACGGGATGCCTGCACGATCAGGTTTACAGCGCTTGAGATTTGCGACCGCACCGCTTTGATTGGCATTTCAATGCCTGCCATGGCGATCATGTTTTCCAAACGGCTGACACCATCCCGGGCGCTGTTCGCGTGGATGGTGGTCATCGACCCGTCGTGGCCGGTGTTCATGGCCTGAAGCATGTCGATAACTTCTTCGCCACGCGTTTCCCCCACGATGATACGGTCTGGACGCATACGAAGCGCGTTTCTCAGACAATCGCGCTGGGTGACAGCGCCTTTGCCTTCGACGTTTGGCGGACGGCTTTCCATCCGGCCAACATGGGTCTGTTGCAGCTGCAGTTCCGCCGTATCCTCAATCGTCAGGATGCGTTCATCGTTGTCGATAAAGGACGACAGCGCGTTCAGGGTTGTGGTTTTACCAGAACCGGTACCGCCCGAGACGATAACGTTCAGGCGTGTCGCCACAGCGGCCTGCAAATAGGCGGCCATTTCTTCGGTGAAGGCGCCGAAATTGACCAGATCGTCAATCGCCAGCTTTTCTTTCTTAAACTTACGAATAGAGACAAGTGAACCGTCCACCGCAATTGGCGGCACCATCGCGTTAAAACGCGAACCGTCGCCAAGACGGGCATCGACGTAAGGGTTCGATTCATCGACGCGACGACCCACGGCCGAAACGATCTTGTCGATGATCCGCAAAAGGTGACGTTCATCCTTGAAGGTTGTGTCGGTCAGCTCAAGGCGGCCGGCGCGTTCGACGAAGACCTGTTGTGGGCCGTTGACCAGAATGTCGTTGACCGTGTCGTCTTTCAGAAGCGGCTCAAGCGGGCCAAGCCCGGTGACTTCGTCATACAAATCCTGGTTCAGCGTTTGGCGTTCTTCGCGGTTCAGCACCACGCCCATTTCATCCAGCGCTTCACCGGAAATGGATACGATTTCCGCGCGCAGGTCGCTTTCTGACGCCGTATCGAGCGCGCCGAGGTTCAGGTTGTCGAGAAGGCGCTTGTGCAACTCGAGCTTGATCTCGCCCAAACGTTCCTTGCGCTTGCGTTCCTTGTCCGCGGCCTGAACCTGACCGGGGTTGCGACTGACATTGCGCCGCTTGACTTCAACGGCTGTAGACGAAGACGCAGGCTGCGAAACAGGGCGGCTTTTTGCTTGGCCACCTGGAATTGACTTCAATTCCGGTGAACCCTGATCGCCTTTTTTATATTTAGAAAACAATGTCTTGCTCCTTCGTCAGTCAGGCGCCTTCGGCGGCTGTAACGTTGGTTTCGTGAATAGATGCGGCAAGTTTCTGCACTTCTTTCCGCAAGGGATTTTTTGCAGCGACTTCAGAAAGCGGGACGCCGTGATCGTTCGATTGCACAACTTGCTTCCCGCCATCGGGCATCAGGACTTCGATCTTGATGTCCAAGCTTTCGGCCATGCGTTTGATCCGGCTTTTGCCGTTCAGGTCTGTGAACCCCGGCGCACGGTTCAGCACATAGCGCAGTTTTTCATAGGGCAGTTCTTCGCCTTTCAATGCGCGAATAACCCGAAGGGTGTTCTGGGCCGAGCGCATGTCCAGTTCGGTCATGCCGAAATAAACATCCGCTTCGGTCAGCACGCTTTCGGTCCACATCACGATGGTGCGCGGCATGTCGATCACCACGTAGTCGAAGTTTGACTTGGCGACGTCGATGATTTTCTTGACGTCTTTCTGTTCGATGATGTCGAGCGGAATAAGTTCGCCCGGTGCCGTCAGAACATGCAGCTTTTCATTATAGGTCAGCAGCGCCTGCATAAAGCTGTCGCTGTCCATCGTGTCGGTGTCTTGCAGCAGTTCAAACACCGATTCGCGGCGTGGCAGATCGAGATATGTCGCGACCGAGCCGAATTGCAGATCAAGATCCAGAAGGCACACGCGCAAAGCGTCATCACCTTCGTCGATATTCGCCAATTCCCACGCCAGGTTAACCGCAAACGTCGTTGCACCGGTACCACCGGCCAAGGCGTGCACTGGCAGAACCACGCCGTCACGGTCACCCGTTGCCTTGAGATTGCTGGCGATATTTGCCGCAACCATTTCAGCCTGTTGCGCTTTTTCGCGCATACGGTCAATCGCGTCGTGCAACGCGCCGTCAGGAAGGGGGTAGGGGATAAATTCTTCTGCGCCCAGCTTCAAAAGCTTGTGCAGGATGATCGGGCTGACTTCTTCGGCAACGACCAGAACTTTGATTTTCTGTGCGCGCGCGCGCCGTACCAGATCGGTGATCAGGTCAATCTGACCTTCATCATCCTGATCAATTGCCAGCGCTACAAATTCCAGATGGTCCGCTTCGGGTTGATCGAAAAAGACCGCAGCGTCTTCAAGCGAAAGATCGCCCCAGTTTTCACCGCATTCATTTTCCATGTCTTCGATCAGGAGATCAAATTCCTGAACGTCCCGGCTGATTGTGCAGGCGACGATCGGTGCCGCTTCTTCCTGCAATGCCGCGTTGCTACTCATATCCCTCACGTCCTTCCGTACTGGCCCCAAAACCTGAAAGGGGGCGCTCACCAAGACGACACGTCGAGTCGCGACGCACTTCGCCTTGAGGGTCAGAAATGACGGCCAATATTGGCGACATTGAGGCTAAAAGATCGTAATTATTCGATATTCAACAACGATCAAAACAAACGAAAAGGGCGGCCAACTGGCCGCCCTTTGCTTTGATATTGCTTGGGTTTTAGCCGCCTTCGATGGCCGCCAGCCCTCCGCCGATACGACTTGGAGCGGTCGCGCTGCTGACATAGCCGCCCCAGATCACCTGAGCATAGCGGCCGTTCAGATGGCCCGAGCACATAACGTTGCCCGAAACATAGCGCGGGCTGCCTGGTGCGCTCTTTGGATCAAGCGCCACGACAGCATCAGGAATTATGGTGCCTTTGGCCTGGCCCGTGCACATCTGTGCCAGCATGTTGTTCATCGTCGGGTTGCCGAAACCACCTTCGTCGATGAGTGCGCCCGCTTCCTTGTTGAAGTTGTCGCCGCATGCGGTGAGGGCAAGAAGCCCGGCGCCTGCAATGATGGATTTTGTTGTGAAGGTCATTGGTCTTACTCCATCACATAGCCGTAGGAACCGCCGAAGTCTTGCTTGGCAACTTCTGCTGCCGCGCCAGCGGTTGGGGCACCTGCCGGACGCGCAACGCGACCGAAGAGGAACAGTTCAGCTTCTGTCGGCGGCCGCACGCGGTCGGTCGGCAGAGCCAGTGCATCGCCGCGAACCGGGGTCACGAGATGCGGTGTGATGATGACCACCAGCTCGGACTGGTCGCGCTGATAGGACGTGCTGCGGAACAGGGCACCAAGGATTGGAACGTCGCCCAACCAGGGTGTCTGTGTCGCCGCGTCGCTGAAGTCGTCCTGCAACAGGCCTGCAATCGCGAAGCTTTGACCATCCAGCATTTCAACTGTGGTTTCCGTTTCACGACGGCTGAACGCGTTCACCGAAATGCCGCTGCCTGTCACGCTAACCGAATCGTCAATCGCCGATACAGCCGCATTCAGTTCAAGATTGATGCGGTTTCCATCGACCACGCGAGGGGTGAACGTCAATTGAACACCAAACGGGCGGTATTCAATGGCGATCCCATCATCGTCGGACACCGGGATGGGATATTCACCACCCGCAAGGAAGCTTGCTTCCTGACCCGACAAAGCGACCAGGTTTGGTTCAGCAAGTGTGCGCACCAGATTCTTCGATTCGAGGGCTTCCAAAAGGACGCGGAACGCGACGCCACCGATATCGAAGGCTGTCCGAAGCTGGCCACCACCAAAGTTTGGTGTGAACTGCACCGCGACGTCGCCCAAGTTGCCGCCGTTTGCGCTGCCAGCGCCAAGCGCACCATCAAACGACGTGCCTGCGCCCTCGTCAAACGAGATGCCGCCGGTCAGGCTTTTGATCACCGACCGCTGAACTTCCGCGAACCGTACTTTCAGCATGACCTGCTGCGTGCCGCCAACCGTCATCAGGTTGGACACGCGTTCGGGTGCATACCGGTTTGCCAGGCTAAGTGCCCGATCAAGCTTTTCGATCGAGGATACAACGCCTGACAGAACGATGCCGTCATTTGCGGTACGCACTTCGATGCCTTCACCGGGAAGGATTTGGCGAAGCCGTTCCTTGAATTCTGCGATGTCCGGGGTCACCTGTACTTCGACATTGGTGATCAGACGGCCATCGGCGCCCAGAAGTGTCAGCGTTGTCCGGCCGGGTGCTTTGCCAAGCACATAGATCGTACGATCCGACAGTGTTGAAATGTCAGCAATGCCAGGATTGGCGATGCTGAGTTCTGCAAAAGGATTTTCTGCTTCGACAACAACTGCGCGGTTCATTGGAACCTGCAATGCGGACGAAACTTCCCCCTGCATGATGGTAAGCGATTGCGCACTTGTCTGTGGTGCAGTCGCTGCCGTTACGGCAAGCCCCAATAGGGCTGCCTTTATAACTTTGCTCAAAGTCATGTGACCTGCCTTTCCGATCACGCCTCAGTTTCCGGGTTCATGCCCTTATACAGCGCAAGATGTCGGAATGTTGAAAAATTTTCAACAATCAGGGGGTTGAAAGGCTATTATTATGTGGGACAGAGGCAACACAACGCCACGTTTAGCGTGTCAAAGAAAACACGCCACCGAATATGGTGGCGTGCTTGATTCGTCCGGTTCTGAAGCGTGTTTAGTTCGTGCAGGGGATCTCGATAGAGATAATTTCTTCGCCCTGCCGACGGCGCACAAAGCAACGCTTTGCCGCTTCTTGCTGAACCTGTGCCTGAATGCCCAATAGATCGCGCTGGTTCACTTTGACTTCTTGGGCCACTTCTTCATCGTCGGCGCCCACCAGAGACAACGACAAACGACCCGTTGACTGGGCCTGGGCCAGTTTCGCAGCTTCGGTTGGCGACACTTCCAAAGTCACAGTGCGCGCAACGACAGGGGCGTTGTTGTCTTCATCCGCCGACTGGTTGATCGCGATAAGGCGCACTTTGGGCTGGATCAGCTGGGTGACGTTGCCGCCGTTCAGGCTGCCGGTCCAGTAAACGTCCACACGGTCGCCCGGGCGCAAAAAGCCCGATACGCCTGTCGTGACATCGGTTTTAATTGTGAAGGCACGCATGCCCGGGGCAAGTCGCGACGACACGCCGGCATCTTCGCCGGGGTCCGTGACCTTGACCGCCAGGATGGCTTCGTCCGTTTCCATCGCGCGAAGAATGGCGCGTGGAACATCGCTGCCTTCGGGAAACAGGTCGTCGGCTGATGTGAACGCCCCGCTTGGAATGGCCGCAGTTGGCCAAAGAACGGCTTTCACATCTTGGGTTGTCAGTTTTTGCCCATAGCGCATCTGCTTATTCACAACCATGACGTACTCGGTCGGAACAATTGCTGCTTTGGCCGCTTCTGCTTCGGCCAGTTGCGCCTGTTGTTGTGCGAAGAAATCGCGGGCCATGTACACGGCGGTTCCGGCCAGGCCGATGCCAAGCAACAGAACTAATCCAAACACCAATCGCATCACAAATCCTCTTTGGTTATAAACGGGGCGCGCACAGGCGGCCCCGTTCATCGAAAGACTAACTCATGTATCCCGAACGATTGTGGCGAAAGCTTGAACGAAAACGGGATAAGACATGGAATGTTGATCTTTAGTTCAGATCAGTGATCACGAATTCAACAGCGGGCGGGGAGGCGCTTTCAAGGCTTGCGCCGACGCTTCCCGATACATCTGTCGCACCGCTGGAAACCGAGGCGATGACAGCGACCCCGAGACCGACAATGGCAGCCGTCAAGACAACCCAGTCGACAGTGACTGCGCCATCTTCAGACTCTACAAATTTAATAAGATTCTGCATGTTGCATCCCCTTCGAAGCATCCGACTTCAAAAAGGCACGCGAAGGCCGGATAATTCTGGCTTGAGTGAGTGTGAAGGCCGCGGATCCGCGACCTTCCGGTTTTGATAGCAGTAGCTATTAGCTGTCGGGTGCAGGAGCCGCACCGCCCGACGTCGAGCCGCCGCAGTTGCCGTCAGCAGCAAGACAATCCAGTGTCTGGATCTGTGCGTTTGCCAGGCTTGACGAAATCTTGTTGGCCAAAGTCGATGTACCACCCTGAACCGAAGTCAGAACGGCGATGCCGAGACCAACGATAGCAGCAGTAAGAACAACCCAGTCAACGGTGACCGCACCAGATTCGTCTTTCAGAAAAGCGTTAAAAAGTTTCATGTGTCCCTCCATAGAGCACGCTAGATTACAACATACCGTGACGAACGTTCCGGCCTCTCACATCCGGAAGGGTGTCCGTTTGGCATGGTTGCTATAAGGGGGGTCAAATTAGGCGAGAGTTTGGCAGTCGTCGTACAATTTTCTATCGAAACGTAAATATTTTAAAAATCGGTAAGTAGTTGATTTTGAATGATTAATACAAAATTCACCTTTGCGTATCAGGGATAATTCGCCGTGTATTTCGATACTTTACGCGTTTGATGAACAATGTGCCCAATTCGCTCTGGCCTAGAGCACCCGGTTCTGCAAAGATTCTGCCCAGAACATTAACAAAGAACTGATGCAGGATGTCGGCCTTGGGAAAAAACGCTGGTTTTATTCTCTTTTTATTTGGATTCGCGTCAATTGTTTTCGCTCAGACACCGGAAACCGCGCAAGAAGGGGGCGATTTTTCCTTCAAACGTGTCGCACCCCCAACTTCGGACGCGGGCAAGCGCATCACGGTTCAGATCGATCCGGACGAAGAAGTCTTTCGGATAACACCTGGATTTACGTCCAGGCGCCCCGGTGACCCTGTCCCGGATGTATCTGCGGCCCTTCCAACCGTGCCCGCCCCACCGACCGAGTTTGATTGGTACTGGGAGGCGGTGTCGCCCGCCGTTGGCGTGGACGCTGCCGTTCGCTTTGAGCTGGCAATCAATGCAATCCGAGAAAACGCACTGCGTATCGGTACGCCGCGATTGCAAACCATGCAGCGCATCGTCGAAGCCCATGGAAGTGCGATTTTGGCTGAAACGATCGGGACACAGGTGTCGCCCGCCCTTGTCCTGGCTGTGATCGCCATAGAAAGCGCAGGCCGCACAGAAGCGGTCAGTTCAGCAGGGGCCGAGGGGTTGATGCAACTGATGCCTGCCACGGCCGACCGGTTTGGCGTGACCAACAGTTTCGACCCCAAATTGAATATCAAAGGCGGGGTGGCGTATCTGGACTGGCTTTTGGACGAGTTTGGGCGCGACCCGGTTTTGGCGCTGGCGGGGTACAACGCGGGCGAAGGGTCGGTGGGCAAGCATCAGGGGGTTCCCCCGTTTGCCGAAACCCGCGCCTATGTCCCCAAAGTGCTGGCCGCATGGAATGTGGCGCGCGGCCTTTGCCTGACGCCCCCGCAGTTGATCAGCGATGGTTGCGTTTTCGTACGCCAGCGCGCGTCAAACTAGCTTAGATCTTCAGTTTCTTGAAAACGTGTTCGGGGATCGAACGGATCACCGTCATCACCGGCCACCATATGAACGGTGTATATAGTGTGTCTTTCTTCTTATCGGCCGCTTTCAGAATATCGCCTGCAACCTTTTCGGGCTGCGCGAGGAACGGCAACTTATCCATGCCCCAGGTCATGGCTGTATCAACCGTGCCCGGTTTTACAGTGACAACGTGAACGCCGGAGCGGCCCAGGCGGTTTCTCAGGCCTGACAGATAGGTGTGAAAGCCTGCTTTTGCCGCACCATATACATAGTTGCCCAAACGCCCCCGGTCACCAGCAACGGAACCGACGCCGATGACGGTGCCTTTGCCTTTCTGTTCCAGCACAGGGGCAATGGCGGTCAAAAACTGCGCGGGACCGGTAAAACTGTCTGTCACGGTGCCGTCGATCAAGGACGGGTCTTGATCAATCTCGTCTTGGGGCGGCATCGACCCGACGAAGACTGCGACGCAGACGTCGCCGGCGCATTGTTCGGCCTGCGCAAGGATTGGATCAAAGGTTTTGGCATCACGGGCATCAAACGGGACCGCTTCGGCCTGTTCCGCCCCGCGTATTTTGCAATCCTCGGCGATGATCTGCAGTTCGTTTTGATCGCGTCCCGCCAGTACAAGCGAATGGCCACGTGCGGCCAAGAGGCGCGCAAAGGCGCGCGCGATGGTCGACGTAGCGCCAAGGATGATCCAGGTCTGGCTCATGTCAGGTCCCTCAGCTTCAGTCGGCGGACAAGATCGGTGGCATATGTGCCATCCGGATCGGCTTTGGCGACTGTTTCCTGCCATTTTGGCAGGTCCGGATACATCGCCGGAATGCTTTTCGGACGAGCGACAGAATCTTTGGCAAAATAAATGCGGCCCGACGCGGCAAGTGTCATGTCTTCAAGCTTGCGCATAAGTGTTTCGGCTTGCGGCGTGTTTCGAAAGTCCAGCGCCAGCGTGTACCCTTCCATGGGAAAGGAAAGATAGCCTGCGCGTCCTGGCCCCATGCGTTTCAGCACTGCAAGCGGCGAGGCAAGACCCGAACGGGCGATTTTATCGACCATATCGCGCAACTGGTCTGCTGCATTCACGGGGACCACGCATTGAAACTGATGGAACCCTTGCTTGCCATAAAGCCGGTTCCAATTGTGTATTTTGTCGAGCGGAAAGAAGAAGTCATCAACCGGTTTGACGACCGTGCGCCCAGCAGATGGCACCTTGCGCCAGTAGGCTGCGTTAAAGGCGCGCACCACCCATGGCGACAGCGCAAAGCCCGGTGCATTCACCGGAACGCTTTTGCTGCGTTTAGCGGCGCGCACCAGACCGCCACCCGTTTCCGCCTCTTCCAAAATGCCACGCCCCAGCTTGTCACCCCAGGCCGTGGCATCAATCCAACCAACGGTATAGGTCGCTTCGGACGCGTCGAGCAGCGGCAAGAAGTCTTCCCAGGTCTTAACGCGGCGTTCGGTTACGACCATGACGTCGCCTTTGGCTTTTAAAAGCCGGAATTTCGCTGACAGGATCGGCCCGGTTTGGCCCAACCCACCTACCGTTGCCTTGAACAGTTCGGCATCATTTTCCGGCGACACCACCTTGCGCTGATCAGGCGTGGCCAGCGTCAATTCAGTGACGTGTTCCCCGAATGAGCCTGCACCGTGATGGTTTTTGCCGTGCACATCCATGGCAATGCCGCCACCAATGGTGGCAAAGCCGGTGCCGGGCATGACAGGTGGTAACCAGCCAAGTGGCGCGAATATTTTAAGCAATTGTCCAAATTGAAGGCCAGCTTCCACATGTACCAAGCCGGTATCTTCGTCGAACGAAAGGAGCCGATCCAGACGGGACATGTCGATGGCTTTGCCGCCGTCATTCAGGCACGCATCCCCATAACTGCGCCGCATGCCCAGTGCGGGCGCCGCTTCGTCCTTTGTGGCCAGCAAAATGTCAGACACCCTTTCCGGGCGCGCCAGTTCGCCGTTTGCCTGATGAACCCGGCCCCAGCCGGTGTATTCAACCTTTTTCCAGCGCATGTTTTGCCTTTTGCGATAGCTTTTCGGCCAGCGGGAAAACTGCCAGACCGATCAGGATAGCGAACCATAGGGTTGTAAAACGGATGACCAGCGTTGCCGGGACAGAGACCTCGGGTGGCACGCCTTCCAGCGACAATAGCGCGATCATGGCGGCTTCTGCTCCGCCCAAACCGCCGGGCGCGCCGGTCAGGCCACCGGCGAGGGTCGAGAAAATGAAAATCGCGACAGCCCGCCAAAGCCCGATATCGAAGCCCAGCCAGCCCAGCAGGATGTGAAACGCATATCCTTCGGCGAACCAGCCGATAACACCCAAAACACCCGCGCCTGCCAGAACCAATGGATTGCTGAACGCAGCGAGCGAGCGCGAAGCGCGGCGAATGCGGACAAAAATTCGGGGGAACGCGCGTTGTGTCAGGCGGTGGCCAATATCAGCCAGTGCCCGCAGCAAGCTTGGGCGCGTCACCGCGATTGAGGCGGCGATTGCCATCAGCACAACCGGGATGCCGCCGGTCATTCCGGACATCGAAAGACCAAGAGCGAACGCTAAAAGAACCGCCATGGCCGCCAAATCAGCCGCACGATCCATCAACACCAGCGGGGCGGTGCGATCAAAGGACCAACCGGTTTCGCGTTGGATCCAGCGCATGCGCACCAACTCGCCCACGCGCCCCGGCGTGACGGACATCGCGAAACCACCCAAAAAATGACGCAGGGTCTGCAAGAGGTTAACGGGTAGCCCCAGCCGCAGCGAGAAAACGTGCCAGCGCAGGCCGCGACAGACATAATTCACAAGGCTAAGCGCAAGCAATATCAGCACTTCGGTCCAACCCAACGCGCGGAATGCGGACAGTGTTTCTTGCCAACCGGTTGCCGCCGCCAGACCGACCAGTCCGGCGAGGACAAGCACCATCAGACCAATCATCAACCCCAAATCGCGCCAACGCCGCGGCTTTGCCGCGGCGTTGGGTACACGAGGGGAATTTTTCTGGGCGTCTGTCATAGCCATCGCCACATGCTTTAACGGGCCAATGCGGCTAGATTATGAAGCTGTTTCCAAAACATGAACAATCCGTTGAAATATTTGTGACAATATCAAGGCCGGTATTGCGTCAGACAAGGGTTGCTTCGGTTGCCGCGCGGATTTCGTCTTCGGTGACATCCGGTGCTGTCTCGACGATGTGCAAACCGTTTGTCTGCACGTCCAGCACGCCAAGGTTCGTGATGATCAGGTCGACCACGCCCTTGCCGGTCAGGGGCAATGTACATTCCTTCAGCAACTTGCTGTCGCCGTGCTTGTTGGTGTGGTCCATAACCACGATCACACGCCCGACCCCTGCGACCAGGTCCATCGCGCCGCCCATTCCTTTGACCAACTTGCCGGGGATCATCCAGTTGGCCAAATCGCCGTTTTCGGCCACTTCCATGGCACCCAGGATTGCTGCGGCAATCTTGCCGCCCCGGATCATCCCAAAGCTTTGCGCGCTGTCGAAATAGGCCGTGCGGTCCATTTCGGTGATCGTTTGCTTGCCCGCATTGATCAAATCGGGATCTTCTTCACCTTCGAACGGGAAGGGGCCCATGCCCAGCATGCCGTTTTCCGATTGCAGCGTGATGTCTTTGTCGCCGACATAGTTCGCCACCAAGGTCGGAATGCCGATGCCAAGGTTCACATACATGCCGTCTTCCAGTTCCCGAGCGGCCCGTTCGGCCATTTGATTGCGGTCCCAGGGCATTACGCTGTCTCCTTTGAGCGCACTGTGCGCTGTTCAATCCGCTTTTCATGCTCGCCCTGAATCAGGCGGTTCACGTAAATGCCGGGCAAGTGGATATGGTCCGGGTCGAGGGTGCCGACTGGCACAATTTCCTCGACCTCCATCACGCAAACCTTGCCGCACATGGCAGCTGGTGGGTTGAAGTTGCGGGCGGTCTTTCTGAAAATGCAGTTGCCGGTTTCATCTGCTTTCCATGCCTTTACGATGGAAAGATCGGCGAAAATGCCTTCTTCCATGATATAGGTTTCGCCGTTGAAGTCCTTGTGTTCCTTGCCTTCGGCGACCTGCGTGCCGACCCCTGTTTTGGTGTAGAAACCGGGAATGCCGCAGCCACCGGCGCGCATGCGTTCGGCAAGCGTGCCTTGGGGGTTAAATTCAATTTCCAGCTCGCCCGCCAGATATTGTCGCATAAATTCGTCGTTTTCACCGACATATGACGACATCATTTTAGAGACCTGGCGCGTTTGCAGAAGAATGCCGATGCCAAAATCATCGACGCCCGCATTGTTCGAAGCGAAGGTCAGGTTTTTGACACCGCTGTCCTTGATGGCTTGCAAAAGCAGTTCGGGAATGCCGCACAGGCCAAACCCGCCGGCCGCAATCAACATGTCGTCATGTAAAAGGCCGTCCAGAGCCTCGGTTGCGTTGGCGAAAATCTTCTTCATCGGCGCTCTCCGTTGCGGTTGAAAAGAGATGCCAAGCCGTCGACACAAAGTCAATTGCTGCGTCGCAGCATTTGAGCGTTAACCAAGGACCGAAAAGCTTGATTCTTTGTTGATCGCGCGTTTCCGGCTGTAAAAGCCTGCGTTGATGATACGGTCGACATAGGGCAGGCGGAATTGCAAAGGCGTTTCGTCGTGATCCGTTCCGTTTTCGCAATAGTCGACCAGATCGGCCATCAGCTTGCCTGCGATGGGCGCGTTCTTGTATTGGTTCCCCGAGGTGCCGCAGGCCATATAGAAGCCATCCAGCGAACTTTTGTCGTAAATTGGAATCCAGTCTGTCGATGCGTCGTATAAGTCTACGACACCGCGCGTTTTTGACGGAATAGCAAGGCTTGGCACCCGTTGCCCGTACCGCATAGCTTGCGTCGTCCATTGATCAGTGAAATTGCGATCGTAGTCTTTGTCATTTTCGGCCCAGACATGGCCGTCGCAGGGCGGGTCTTCTGAGCCTATCAGAATGTGATTGCCGTATTCTGGGCGAGAGTAACACCCGATGTCGCTGTCGCTGACGACAAACCCCCGGTTTTCATAGTCGAACCCGTCAGGCGCGGGAACATGAACGACTTCTTGTCGCAATGGTCGGGTGGCAATCGTCATCTTGTCCAGCACCCCGGCCAGTCCGTTGATATGGGCCGACCCAGGTCCGCCAACGTTAATGACAATAGGCGCATGAATTTCGGCGCCAGACGATAGGCGAACCCCTGCGGCTGCGCCGTTCCCTTTCAAGATATCGGTCACTTCGACACCCATCTTAAATTCGGAACCATGCTGTTTCGCTGCTGCGACCAGGTTCTGCGCAGACAATGCCGGGTCTGTTACATACCCACCGTTCGGCCAAAAAACGGCGCCGCTGACCGCGCCGCTGGTTGGTTCACCAAAGCCGTTTTCATCACGTCGCTTGACGGGAAAGAACCGGGCAAGGTCAAAAACGGGCAAGCGTCGCGTAATCTCGTCCGGCCCCCATTCCTCAACGGCAATATTCAGCGCTCGGCTGTTTTCCAAA
The DNA here is from genome assembly GCA_937924905.1 of uncultured Paracoccaceae bacterium. Lineage (GTDB taxonomy): Bacteria > Pseudomonadota > Alphaproteobacteria > Rhodobacterales > Rhodobacteraceae > JAJDOD01. The sequence continues at coordinate 38,613 of CALDUK010000006.1, forward strand.
TGCTTAACCAGATGTCCGTTTTGCTCGGTTTTCATCACCATGCAGCCGCATTCGATGAACTTTGCCAGCGTATGGCTCGACGCCAATCCCAGATATTCAGCCCAATCGCGCCAGTAATGGTACCCTTCCCATGCAAACGCCGTGCCATCGAAGGTGGAATAATGCATCCGAATGATGGCACAGGACCCGGCCGTTGATCCTTGGCCTGCCATGCGTGTGCGATCAACGCTGAGCGTTTTGTAGCCCTTTTTGGCCAACTCGAACGCAACGGCCGCGCCAATGACGCCGGTGCCGATGATGATTGCATCTGCCGTTTTTGCCATGGTGCAGCCCCCCCTTGTCTGCGACGTTTCACGAAGCCCAGAGGATTTTCAACCGTGGATGTTCAGCTGGCCTTCTTTTTGCGTGTGGTTTTCTTTTTGCCAGATTTCGCTTCGCGTTCTTCGATTAATTGAACCGCAAGCTCCATGGTCACTTTGTCAGGCTCGGAGTTGTCTGGGAGCGTGGCGTTCACCTTTTCCCATTTCACGTAGGGCCCATATTTGCCGTCCATGATCGCAACGGCTCCGCCGCGGTCCGGGTGTTCACCCAAATCGCGCAGGGTTTTTGCCTGACGACCGCGACCCCGTGACGCTTTCTTTTCGTCGATCAGTTGAACGGCGCGGTTCATGCCGACTTCCCAAACCTCGTCAATGCTCTCGAGGTTGGCGTTGGTGCCGCCCTTGAACGATGTCGATTCTGCGTGCTTCAGATAGGGACCGTAGCGCCCGATGTTGGCCCAGATGTTCACGCCATCTTCCGGGTGCTGACCGATCAGGCGCGGCAGTTCCAACAGTTTGACCGCTTGCGCCAATGAGATTTCGGCTGGTTCCCAACCTTCGGGGACGCCTTGACGCGGTGGCTTTTTGACGTCTTCCGTCACCAGACCGCGTTGCACATAGGGGCCAAAACGGCCTTTGTGCACCCAGATCTGGTCGCCCGCATCTTCGCCCAGAAGTTTGCCCTCGGGGGGAATGCCGCTTTCGGGTTCTGTACCTGGCGGACCGAATGCGCGGGTATACCGGCATTCTGGATAGTTCGAACAACCGATGAACGCTCCGCCCGAGCGCGCGGTGCGCATAGACAACTGGCCATTCCCACAATTTGGGCAAAGGCGCGGGTTTCCACCGTCTTCAGTCGGCGGGAAGAGATGAGGTTCGAGCACCTCATTGATTTTGTTCAGTACATCTGTGATGCGCAGTTCGGCTGTGTCTTCAACGGCGGCTTTGAAATCGCGCCAAAATCGCGTCAGGACGTCCTGCCAATCCCGGTCGCCGCTCGTGATGTCGTCAAGTTCGCCTTCCAGCTTTGCGGTGAAGTCATAACCCACATAGCGGCGGAAATATTCGACCAGAAAGACAGTGACCAACCGACCTTTGTCTTCGGGGAAAAGGCGGTTCTTTTCCTTTCGCACATAACCGCGATCCTGAATTGTTGTCACAATCGAAGCATAGGTCGAAGGTCGGCCAATCCCGATCTCTTCCATCTTTTTGACCAGCGTCGCTTCGGTGAAGCGTGGCGGTGGCTGGGTAAAGTGTTGTTCGGGCGTAATGCCCTCTTTTTTTGCAGCTTCGCCCTGCATGATCTGTGGCAAGACCTTGTCGTCGTCATCGACCACATCGTCGCGGCCTTCTTCATACACCCGCATGAAACCGTCGAAGGTGACGACCTGGCCTGTTGCGCGTAATTCAACCTGTGCGTCCGCGCTGGAGATATCGACGGTGGTCCGTTCCAGTTTGGCGCCTTCCATCTGGCTGGCCAGCGTACGCTTCCAGATCAGATCATATAACTTTCGCTGGTCGGGATCAGCAAGCTTCAGGCTTTCTGTGCTTGCATCCATTTGGGTTGGGCGGATGCATTCGTGCGCTTCCTGCGCGTTCTTGGCTTTGTTTTTATAAATACGCGGGGTGCCCGGCACGTATTCGTCGCCGTAGCGGTCTTTGATGGCGTCCCGCGCTGCCGTCACGGCCTCGGGCGCCATGTCGATGCCATCGGTTCGCATGTATGTAATGTGACCGGCTTCATAGAGACGCTGCGCGACCTGCATTGTTTGGCGTGCGCCAAACCCGAATTTGCGGGATGCTTCTTGTTGCAGGGTCGATGTCATAAAGGGCGGCGATGGGTTCCGCGTGCCGGGCTTTGCTTCTACGCTTTTGACGGACAGGTCGCGGCTTTCAATGGCACTGACGGCCAATTCGGCGGCTGTTGTGTCGGGGATATCGAATTTGTCCAGCTTGTTGCCGCCGAGAACGGTCAGGCGGGCCTCAAAGCTTTGCCCGCGTGGGGTTTGCAAAGCGGCCTTCACCGTCCAGTATTCCTTGGCGTTGAACGCCTCGATCTCCATCTCGCGTTCGACGATGATCCGCAGCGACACCGACTGAACGCGACCGGCCGACCGCGAGCCAGGCAACTTGCGCCAAAGAACGGGCGACAGGTTGAAACCCACCAAATAGTCCAGCGCGCGACGTGCCAGATAAGCTTCGACCAGATCGCGATCGACATCGCGCGGGTTCTGCATCGCTTCGGTCACCGCAGCTTTGGTAATCGCGTTGAACACCACGCGGCTGACTGGCGTGTCCTTTTTTAAGGCTTTGCGGTTTCGCAGGGTTTCTTCCAGATGCCAGCTTATCGCTTCCCCTTCGCGGTCCGGGTCAGTCGCAAGAATAAGCGCCGGGTCTTCTTTCAGGGCGTCTGCAATCGCTTTGATGTGCTTCTTCGAATCGCTCGCGACTTCCCATTTCATGTCGAAACCGTTTTCTGTATCGACCGATCCATCCTTTGGGGGCAGGTCACGAACATGACCGTAAGATGCCAGCACCGTATAGTCGGGCCCGAGATATTTGTTGATTGTTTTGGCTTTAGCCGGGCTTTCGACAACAACGACGGGCATGAAAAACCTTTCAGAAAACGCACAAGCTTGGCGGCGGAAGATGTGGTGTCTTCTTCAAGTTTGTCAATGCGGTCGCGTGAAACGAGATAGCCAACTGTGCCATATTACACGTGTCGGGCCGTCTGCTGCCCTGTTTTGGTCAACACGCGCGTGCGACCATGCCACCCGGTTCACGTCGTATTTTCCCTTCGATTTCCAATGTCGAAATTTCGGGTGAAATGACTTGCGCTGTGTAGTTCAAATCGCGGATCAGTTGATCTTCGGGAATAGGGCTGGGCCCCAAACGATCCAGAATTTGGGCATGCAGTTCAGAGGTTGCTATACAGTCAGTTGACCTTTGCGGGTGCGGTATCGCAGGTGGATTTGCTGCGTTATCTTCAGGGCGTTGAATGCTTTCGATCACATCCTTGGCGCTGCGCACCAATGTTGCGCCGTCGCGGATCAGCATATTGCATCCCGAGCCGCGCGGATCAAAGGGATGGCCGGGCACAGCCAAGACATCGCGCCCTTGATCCAGCGCGTTGCGCGCAGTGATCAGGCTGCCGCTTTTAGCTGCCGCTTCCACGACGATAACGGCGCGGGCCAGACCCGAGATGATGCGGTTGCGGCGCGGGAAGTGTCGTGCGTTTGGGGTGACCGACATGGCAATTTCGCTGACACACAGACCTTTTTCGACAATTTCTTCGGCCAAAGTCGTGTTCTCGGTCGGGTAAATCGTATCGACCCCGCCGGCCATCACCGCAATTGTGCCGCTGCCCAATGCGGCGTGATGTGCCGCGGCATCGATACCCCGCGCCATGCCCGAGACGACGACAAACCCTTCTTCACCCAAGTCTTGTGCCAGCTTTCGTGCCATCCGCGTGCCAAGCGACGAAGCATTGCGCGCACCAATCACAGCAATCATCGGGCGGGCAAGCAAATCTGACTTGCCAAGGCACCAGAGAATCGGCGGCGGGTCCGGAATTTCAGCCAACGCCGATGGATAGCTGTCGCTTCCAAAGGCAATCGGTTCAACGCCACGATCCTGGGCGCGTCGCCATTCGCTTGCAACCACGTCAAAAGGGCAAGGCTGATAGTCTTTTACCCCGGCTTTCGCGGCCACCTCGGGCAGTGCGTCCAGCGCGGCCCGGGCGTTACCATGTTCCTTCATCAACCGGAAAAATGTTGTCACGCCGACCCGGCGTGAACGCAAGAGGCGAAGCCACGATAGCCACTCTTCCTCTGTGAGGGGTGGGGTGAGAGGGTGGGTGGAAGGGGATAAATCCTTGGCCATCCTGTCTCCGCCTGCTTGCTGGACACTGTATCGCCGAGGGACAGTTAACAGCTTATTAAAGCAGCAATTTTCCCTACTCGCTATTTATGGGGAGGCGCGCGCTGCATCGACAGGAGAACAGTCACCAAAATTGAAACGTCGATTAACGTGTACCCACGTTCCCCTTGTCAGATGTGTCACGCAGCAGCGCCGCCAACCGTCAGCCCGCCGATCAACAAAGTGGGTTGTCCGACGCCGACCGGCACCCATTGCCCTGCTTTCCCGCAATTGCCCATGCCGGGATCAAGCGCCATATCATTGCCAATGGCCCTGATCTGGCGCAACGCGGTCGCCCCGTCGCCAATTAACGTGGCCCCCTTGATGGGGTCGCCGACCTTGCCATTTTTGACGCGGTAAGCTTCTGTGCAGGAAAACACGAACTTGCCGTTCGTAATGTCCACCTGACCGCCGCCGAAACCGACAGCGTAGATGCCGTCTTTGACATCGGCGACAATGCTTTCAGGTTCGGCGTTCCCACCCAGCATATAGGTGTTTGTCATGCGCGGCATCGGCGCGTGGGCATAGCTTTCCCGGCGTCCGTTACCTGTGGGTTCAACCCCCATCAGACGGGCGTTTTGTCGATCTTGCATGTAACCCACCAGAATGCCGTCATCGATCAGAACGTTTTTCGCGGAAGGTGTCCCTTCGTCATCGACGGTCAGCGAGCCGCGCCGATCGGGAATCGTACCATCATCCAGAACCGTAACGCCGGGGGCTGCAATTCGTTGCCCCATCAGCCCTGCAAAAGCCGACGATTTCTTGCGATTGAAGTCGCCTTCCAGCCCATGTCCGATGGCTTCGTGCAACAAAATGCCCGGCCAACCGTTCCCAAGGGCAACGTCCATGACGCCCGCAGGCGCCGGAATCGCTTTCAAATTGACCTGCGCAATCCGCAGGGCCTCTTGGACTTGCGATTTCCAGAACTCAGGCTTGATCAGATCGCTCAGGCCGTGTCGCCCGCCCGCACCTACGCCGCCGCTTTCGCGTCTGCCGTTTTCTTCCAAAATGACACTGACGTTCAATCGGGCCATTGGCCGTGTGTCGGTCACCGATGTGCCTTCAGGGCGCAGAATCACCACCTCTTGCAGCGAGGCCGCGATGGTAGCCGAGACCTGGACAACCCGCGCGTCCAATCCGCGCGCATAGGCGTCGATGTCCTGAAGGGTGTCGATTTTGACGGGAAACGTCGCTTCGGTGATCGGATCGTCGTCACCATAGAATTTGCGATTCGATGACTTCGGCGTGTCAGCCAGCGTTCCGCCCCCATCTCCCACCGCCAAACGTGCCGTTTCCACCGCACGACGCAAAGCGCTTTCACTTATTTCAGTCGAATGTGCGTACCCGGCGGTTTCACCGCGCACTGCGCGCAAACCAAAGCCTTCTGACGCATTATAACTGGCCGTCCGCACGCGCCCGTCGTCATAAGACAATACTTCGGATCGGCGACGTTCCAGAAATAATTCGCCATCATCTGCACCGGAAACGGCTTGTTGAAGCAGCGAAAGCGCGGTCTTCTGATCGACAAGTGTTTCGAAAGGACTGAACGGGGCTGGTTTTGTCATCGACCGGGACGCCTTTTGTGGTTGGGTGAGCGGCTGAATGCCGCAAGTGGAGCCGCTTGTTTGCACCATTCTAATATGGTTTCTACCGCAACAAGAACAACATGCTGGTGATTGACGCTGTCAACTCGCTGGATTGGGAACACTATTGGGAACCAGGATACTCGGACACATGCGTCTAAGAACCCTTCTTACAAGCTTGTCAGTGGCTCTTTTCGGTGGCGCGGCAAGTGCACAAGACCTTGAAATTATAGGTGCGCCGGCACAGGGCAAAACCGGCTTTCAGCCAGCAGCAACAGAACTGATGCGCGACATTCAGTGGCTGGATGGCATGCTTTTGATTCTGATCACCGCGATCTCGCTCTTTGTGGTGGCGCTTCTGCTGATCTGTATCGTTCGCTACAACAAGCGGGCAAATCCAGAGCCGGCAAACTTCACGCACAACACGCCAATCGAGGTGGCATGGACAGTCGTTCCGATCGTCATCCTTGTGTTCATCGGGGCATTTTCGCTGCCTGTTTTGTTCAAGCAGCAGGAAATCCCAGAACCTGAGGTCTTTGTTAAGGCGACAGGGTATCAGTGGTACTGGGGGTATGAGTACCCGGACCAAGAGATTGAATTCGACAGCTATATGGTTGGGTCGGATTATGGCAATCAGCTGACGCCGGAAGTGTCCGAGCAACTGGCCGAGCTTGGCTATGAAGACGAACATTTCCTCTTGGCGACAGATACAGCCATCGTCATCCCGACCGGCAAAGTTGTTGTCGTGCAGGTGACAGGCGCAGACGTCATCCACGCGTGGACCATCCCTGCATTCGGCGTAAAGCAGGACGCAGTGCCTGGCCGCCTGGCCGAACTTTGGTTCGAAGTCGACGAAGGCATGGAAGGCATTTATTTCGGTCAGTGTTCCGAATTGTGCGGCCTCAGCCATGCATACATGCCGATCACTGTGAAAGCTGTGACGCAGGAACAATACGACGCCTGGGTCGCGGAAACGCAGGTGGCCGGTGAATATGTCGACCCGCGCACGCTTCGTTTGGCGGCTGCCGAGTAAGTCATGGCCGATCTGTCGATCAACACCCCAAGCGACTACGAGCCGAGCTTCGGCGATTACGTCGCGCTGCTGAAACCGCGGGTGATGTCACTTGTGGTCTTCACGGCGTTGGTTGGTCTTTTGGTTGCGCCCGGTTCCTTGCACCCGATTGAGGCGTTTGCGGCTATTTTGTTCATTGCGTTGGGGGCTGGTGCCTCGGGCGCATTGAATATGTGGTATGATGCAGACATCGACGCGGTGATGCGCCGCACCGCGAAACGTCCGGTGCCGTCTGGCCGTGTCGCGCCGGGCGAAGCTTTGGCCATCGGGATTGGCTTGTCCGGCATCGCGGTTGTGATGATGGCGTTGGCGACCAACTTGTTCGCCGCCGGTCTGTTGGCCTTTACGATCTTCTTTTATGCCGTGATCTACACAATGTGGCTTAAACGTCTGACGCCGCAGAACATTGTCATCGGCGGGGCTGCCGGGGCATTTCCACCGATGATCGGCTGGGCCGCTGTCACCGGCGATGTGTCAATGGCCAGCATTTTGATGTTTGCGCTGACCTTCACGTGGACTCCACCGCATTTCTGGGCCTTGGCGCTTTTTACGAAGTCTGACTATGGCGATGCAGGCGTGCCTATGCTGACCGTAACGCATGGGCGGCGCACCACGCGGGTGCATATTCTGGCCTACACAATCGCGGTTGCCGGCGTCGCGCTGGCTTTGGCGCTGACCGAAGTGGGCGGGCCAATCACGATCACGATCGCTGTTGTGCTGAACAGCATGTTCCTTCTTGGTGCGGTTCGTATCTGGAAACGGGATGATGCGGCGGCTGAGGCGGACAATTATCTGGCTGAACGCCGCTTCTTCAAACTGTCGCTTTACTATCTTTTCTTGCATTTCGCGGCGCTTCTCGCCGATGCCGCCTTGCGCGGGGTGATGGCATGATCAAAGCGACACATGAATTGCACGAACGCCGGAAAAGCCGGAATTTTGGCGTGGGCCTCGTGCTGATCGGATTGATCGCCGTCGTATTTGCGTTGACGGTCGTGAAGGTTACCCGGGGTGATCCCATGCAGGCATTCGACCATGTCGTACGGCCCGAGCTGGAGATCGCGGAATGAGCGAAGCGCAACTCGACCCCAAGAAAAAGACAGTGCTTCAGCTGGCCTGTGTCGTTTTGACCATGGGCACGTTGGCTTGGGCGTCTGTGCCGCTCTACGATCTTTTCTGCCGGGTGACCGGTTGGGGTGGGGCGACAGACATTGCGGACGCAGCGCCGGGGGGCATTGACCAAGAGGTGACGGTTCGCTTCGACGCTTCGAAAGAAAACGGAATGCCGTGGGAATTCAAGCCAGTCGAATTGAAACAGCGCATTCGCATCGGAGAAGAAGGGCTGGCATTCTACGAAGCCTACAACCCAACCAATCGGACCATCGCGGGCACGGCCAGCTTCAATGTCTCGCCTTATTCGGCGGGGGCTTATTTCTCGAAAATCCAGTGTTTCTGCTTTGAAATGCAAGTGCTTGAGCCTGGTCAGCGGGTCAGCATGCCCGTCAGCTATTTTGTCGAACCGGAAATTCTGGACGATGCGGATGCCCGTTTTGTCAAAACCATCACCCTGTCTTACACATTTCACGAGACCGAACTGCCGGACGATTTTGCGTCTGAACAGGCGGCACTTGATGTGAATGACAATGCATCAGACGTAAACTAACGCCCGAGGGAACACCGATATGGCGCATGAAAAGAACCACGATTACCACATTCTAGAGCCTTCGATCCTGCCGTTTCTTGGCGCGGTTTCGGGCTTTATCATGCTATTCGGAGCGGTGCTCTGGATGCAGGGCATGACATGGATCATGTTTGCCATGGGCTTTGTCGGCGTCCTGTATGTGATGTTTGCCTGGTGGGCCGAGGTCGTGAAGGAATCGAACATTGGCGATCACACGCCGGTGGTTCGGATCGGTCTTCGCTATGGCTTCATCATGTTCATCATGTCCGAAGTCATGTTTTTTGCCGCGTGGTTCTGGGCATTTTTCAAGAACGCGCTTTATCCAATGGGGCCGCAAAGCCCGGCGGTTGATGGTGTTTGGCCCCCCGTTGGGATCGAAACATTCGACCCTTGGCACCTGCCGTTGATCAACACGCTGATCCTTCTGTGTTCGGGGGCGGCTGCGACTTGGGCGCACCATGCGATTGCGCATGAAAATAACCGCAAAGATATGGCGACAGGCCTGATCGTAGCCGTTCTGTTGGGAATTCTGTTCACTTTCTTTCAGGCTTACGAATATACCCACGCCGCCTTTGGCTTCTCGGGCAATATCTATGGCGCGACATTCTTTATGGCGACCGGGTTCCACGGGTTCCACGTGATCGTCGGCACCATCTTCCTGTTTGTCTGCTATCTGCGCTTGCGGGCCGGTCACTTCACGCCTGAAAAGCATGTCGGCTTCGAAGCTGCGGCTTGGTATTGGCACTTTGTCGATGTGGTTTGGCTGTTCTTGTTCGCCGCGATCTACATCTGGGGTCGGTAGAAACACGGGAATTGCGCCGCATTGGCGGCGTCGCCCTTGGGCCGCGCCGTCAGCGCGGCCTGTTTTTTTCGTTAGGTGGCCGTATCCCTACGACCGAACCTGATACATTCGCGGATGTCATACGCCGATGGAGAGGACAATGCAGCGGTATCTGGGAGCGCTTGTTTTAGGCCTAAGCGGTTTCGCTATCCTTGCAGCACTTGGTGTGTGGCAATTGCACAGGCTTTCCTGGAAACAAGCCGTATTGGCCGAGATTGAAGCGCGCATATCTGGCCACCCTATTCCACTGCCTGCCGCACCAGACCCGGATGCGCAGCGTTTCAAACCGGTGGCCATTGAGGGGGCATTTGACGGAACCGACATACCGGTTTTCCTAAGCCATGATGTCGGGCCGATTTATCGGCTGGTGGCCGCGTTTGAGACCTCTGACGGGCGCCGCGTTCTGGTCGACCGCGGCTATATTCCCGGCTTGACCGACCCCGACCCAGCGTTGCGGACGGCGCCTTCGACCGATGTCACCGTCACCGGCAATCTGCATTGGCCGGATGAGGTCGACAGCTGGACGCCCGCCCCAGATGCGCGCGGCGTGCATTTTGGTCGTGACGTCCGCACCCTTGCAACAGAGTTGCAGACAGAGCCTTTGCTGATCGTGGCGCGCGAGGCGCGTCCAAACACGCCGGTTGCGACCCCTTTGCCTGTCACCGTGACTGGTATTTCGAACAACCATCTTGGCTATGCGATCCAATGGTTCGGGCTTGCGATTGTCTGGGCGGGGATGACTCTTTTTCTTCTCTGGCGTATCCGAAGCAGGACGGTCTGAAAGCAGGTGTGATGCGATATATCTCGACCCGGGGGCAATCCCCGCAATTGTCCTTCGAAGACACTATGCTGACCGGGCTTGCGCCCGACGGGGGGCTTTACGTCCCAGAAGCGGTGCCGTTGTTAAGTGTCGGGACCATGCGGCGGATGGCGTGGCAATCCTATGAAGACACCGCCTTTGACGTGATGTGGCCCTTCGTCGAAGGAACGTTCACCGAAGACGAATTTCGCAATCTGATCGCCGAAGCCTATGACGGCTTCGATCATGTCAGCCGCGCGCCTTTGAAACAGGTTGGTGACGGGCAGTGGTTGCTGGAATTGTTCCACGGACCAACACTGGCGTTCAAAGATTTCGCGATGCAGTTGATCGGCCAGATGTTCCAACATGTTTTGGCTAAAAAAGACGCGCGCATCACAATCGTCGGCGCCACTAGTGGCGATACGGGAAGCGCTGCGATTGAAGCGTTTCGCGGTTTGGACAATGTCGATGTGTGTATCCTTTATCCGCACGAGCGTGTCAGCGAAGTGCAGCGTCGACAGATGACCACGCCGCTGGAAGATAACGTGCACGCGCTTGCCGTCGATGGCACGTTTGACGATTGCCAACGGCACCTAAAAGACATGTTCGCTGATATCGCGTTCCGCGACGAGGTTGGATTGGCCGCAGTAAATTCGATCAACTGGGCGCGTGTTATGGCGCAGATCGTCTATTATTTTACCTCGGCCACGTCTTTGGGCGCACCGGACCGGACAGTCAATTTTACCGTTCCAACAGGCAACTTTGGCGATATCTATGCGGGCGAGATTGCCCGGCGTATGGGTTTGCCGGTTGACCGCCTGGTAATTGCGACCAACCAGAACGATATACTGGACCGCGCCTTGCGCGATGGCGATTACCGGACCGGCACAGTCTTGCCGTCGGTCAGCCCATCCATGGATATTCAGATTAGCTCGAACTTCGAACGGTTGCTGTTCGATGCCTATGATCGCGAAGGCCAAGCTGTGGCGCGGGTTATGGATGACCTGAAATCCGACGGTGGGTTCCAGATCAGCCAGGGTGCCATCGCCTTTATCCGCGAAGGGTTCGCAAGCGGTTCAGTCAGCGAAGACGAAACATTGGCGCGTATCACGCAAACGCTTAGCGATGCACAAGAGCTTGTTTGCCCCCACACCGCCGTCGGGCTGGACGTTGCCGAGGATCATCACGATATCCGCGTGCCGATGATCACTTTGGCGACAGCGCATCCCGCAAAGTTCCCTGATGCGGTCGAGAAGGCCAGCGGTATCCGCCCGCCTCTTCCCAAGCGGATGGCAGATCTTTATGACCGTTCAGAACGGGTGACGCAGGTGCCAAACGACCTTGTCGCTCTGGAAGAGGTGATCCGGGAGAAACGCAAAAGGTGACGGTCGAACTGCATCGCTTGCCAAACGGGGTCCGTGTGGTCACCGAGCATATGCCGGGACTGCGTTCGGCATCGCTGGGCGTCTGGGTGACAGCAGGCGGACGGCACGAACGCGAGACCCAAAACGGGGTCGCGCATTTCCTTGAACATATGGCGTTCAAGGGCACCAAAAAGCGCAATGCCCTGCAAATAGCCGAAGCGATCGAAGACGTCGGTGGCTATATCAACGCGTATACCAGTCGCGAGATGACGGCCTATTACGTCCGCGTGCTGGGCGAAGATGTGCCGCTTGCCGTGGATGTCCTGTCCGACATTGTGCTGAATCCAATTTTTGATTCGCGCGAGATTGAAGTCGAACGTCACGTCATTCTGCAAGAAATCGGCCAAGCGCTGGACACGCCCGACGACATTATCTTCGATTGGTTACAAGAAACTGCTTTTCCGGGCCAGCCGCTGGGTCGCCCGATTTTGGGGCCGGCGGGACGCGTTGAAAAATTTTACCGAAACGACTTGGCGGGCTTTGTCTCCGAACGCTATGTCCCGGGAAATCTGATCATTGCGGCAGCCGGTGCCGTCGATCACGCGGCGATTGTGCGGATGGTCGAAGACCGATTTGGTCATCTTATCCCGGGGGCAGAAGTGGCGACGGAAGGCGCGGCCTATAAAGGCGGCGAGACCCGGGTGGAAAAGGGGCTGGAGCAAGCGCATCTAGCCATGGCATTCGAGGCCCCCGGCTATCGCGACGAAGACGTCTATGTGTCACAGGTGTTTTCGATGGCTCTGGGCGGCGGCATGTCTTCGCGGTTGTTCCAGGAGGTGCGTGAAAAACGCGGTCTTTGCTATTCGATTTTCGCGCAAGCGGGGGCTTATGCTGATTCTGGTCTGCTGACGATTTATGCCGGCACAGGTCGGGACGACCTTCCGGACTTGATCGGTTTGACACTTGATGAAATCAAACGGGCCGCAGATGACCTAAGCGGGGCCGAGATTGCGCGGGCCAGTGCGCAGTTGAAGGCCGGAATGTTGATGGGGCTGGAAAGCCCGGCCAGCCGTGCCGAACGATTGGCGCGCCAGTTGTCCATTTGGGACCGCATCCCGACGCTTGAAGAAACCGTTGAAAAGATTGACGCAGTGACGTTCGAGCGCACGCGTGATTTTGCGGCTGGGATTTCCCGGCACGGGACCGCGTCGTTGGCGCTTTACGGTCCTGTATCTGCCGCCCCTTCGGTCGAAGAAATGGTTGCGCGGTTGGTTGCTTAATGTTGCGGCTGTCGCGCAAAATCCGGATCGACACCGACCGTATGGTTTTGCGACCGCCCAATCACGGTGACTACCGCGCGTGGTCTGACCTTAGACGCGATAGCGCCGAGTTTTTGCAACCATGGGAGCCGTCCTGGTCCGCCGATCATTTGACCCGCAAGGGTTTTGTGAATCGCGTTTATTGGGCGAACCGATCAATCGCTCAGGGCAATGCTGTGCCGCTTTTCCTTGCAAAACGGAACGACAGGCAAGTTCTTGGGGCGATAACACTGGACAACATACGCCGTGGTCCCAGCCAGGCCGGCACGATTGGCTATTGGATAGGGGCCGAATATGCGCGCCAAGGCTATATGCGCGAGGCTTTGTTGGCGGTTGTTCACTATGCTTTCGAAGTGCTGGATCTCAGCCGCCTGGAAAGCGCCTGTTTGCCGGAAAACAAGGCGTCCCGCGCTCTATTGGAAAAATGCGGCTATAAATACGAAGGCGTGGCGCAAAGCTATTTGCAGATCAACGGACGCTGGCGAAACCATGTTCTTTACGCAAATCTGCGTGGAGACCGGCGGGGCAAGGTCGGCGCTTGATATGCCTTGGATCTGAAGTTCACTGTCAACTCAGTTGCACGGCACGTTTCTTCTGATAAGAGCCAAAGCTGGCAATCGGAAAGCGCACTATGGATCATTTTCTTTACAGAAACGGCGTTCTTCATGCCGAAGATGTACCCATTCCCGACATCGCGTCCGAGGTCGGCACGCCGTTTTATGTCTATTCCACAGCGACCCTGACGCGGCACTTCAAGCTGTTTGACGAAGCGCTTGCGCCTTTGGAGCATCTTGTCTGCTATGCAATGAAAGCGAATTCAAACCAGGCTGTGTTGCGGCTTATGGCATCCCTGGGCGCTGGCGTTGATGTCGTATCAGGGGGCGAGTATCGCCGCGCCAAGGCCGCCGGCTTCCCCGGCGAACGGATTGTTTTTTCAGGCATTGGCAAAACGGCCGAAGAGATGGAACTGGCCATTCAGAGCGGTATTCGGCAGTTCAATCTTGAAAGCGAGCCCGAGATGCACCTGCTGAACGCGGTGGCCACCCGCCTTGGCAAGCATGTGCCAGTGACCGTGCGCGTGAACCCGGATGTTGATGCAAAGACGCATGAAAAAATTGCCACCGGAAAAGCCGAAAACAAGTTTGGCATCCCAATTTCGCGTGCCCGCGAAGTCTATGCCGAGATTGCCGGTTTGCCGGGCTTGGACGCCATTGGCATTGACGTTCATATCGGGTCGCAATTGACCGACCTTGAGCCTTTTGAACAGGCCTATCTCAAGGTGGCTGAACTGACGCACGCCTTGCGCGCTGATGGCCACGACATTCGCCGCCTTGATCTGGGCGGTGGCCTTGGCATCCCTTATGAACGCTCGAATGTCGCGCCACCTTTGCCAACAGAATATGGGGACGTGGTCAAACGTACCGTGGGGGATCTTGGGTGTGAGATTGAGATTGAGCCGGGCCGCCTGATTGCAGGGAATGCGGGTTTGCTGGTGTCATCGGTGATCTATGTGAAATCTGGGGAAGACCGCAAATTCCTGATCCTGGATGCGGCAATGAACGATCTTATTCGTCCCGCGATGTATGGCGCATATCACGACATTATTCCAGTGATCGAGCCAAGTGCAGGGGGTGAACAGACACCCTATGACGTCGTTGGACCGGTCTGCGAAAGCGGGGACACATTCACCAAAGGCCGTGATTTACCGCTATTGTACGCCGATGACATGGTCGCGTTCCGTTCGGCAGGGGCTTATGGGGCGGTCATGTCTTCCGAGTACAACACCAGACCCTTGATTCCCGAGGTTTTGGTGCATGAGCATCAATTTGCCGTCATTCGGCGAAGGCCGACCTTTGACGAGATAATAAACCGCGATACGATACCTGAATGGCTCAAGGGGTAGGCATCCTCCGCCTCGGCCCTATCTGTTAGGCGTATGACGGTTACGCGTGATCTTCCCGAACAGGCTAAAAAGCGGCTGCGATGGCCGCTGCGTTTAACCTATGCCGGTATGATCGCCGAAGCCCTTGTTCGGTCTTTCTGGCCACTTTGGACAATTCTGCTGGTCGTTATGGCGGCTTTGATGCTGGGCCTGCACGAAGCACTCAGTCTGGAAGCGCTTTGGGGGCTAGGCATCACTGTCGGAAATGGGGTTCTGGTCAGCCTTATTTGGGGCGCGCGCAACCTTTCCTGGCCAAAGTGGGATCAAGCGGCCGCTCGTGTTGACGACACATTGCCCGAGCGTCCGATCGCCGCGCTGGGCGATACTCAGGCAATTGGCCAAGGCGACGCGGCATCGGAAGCCGTATGGCAGGCGCATGTCGCGCGCATGTCAGACCGCCTTAAGGGGGCAAAAGCCGCCGAGCCGGATTTAAGATTGTCCATGCTTGATCGGTTTGGATTGCGGTATATGGCGCTTTTGGCCTTTGTGGTTGCGTTGATATTCGGGTCGCTCTTGCGCGTGGCGACACTTGCCGAAGTGGGGTCGGACGGGTCAGCATTGGCCGCAGGCCCGGCATGGGAAGGCTGGGTTGAGCCGCCGCTGTATACCGGCAAGCCTAGCCTCTATCTTAACGATATCGATCAACCGCGGTTCAGCGTACCCGCCGGATCGCGCGTCAGCATTCGGTTTTATGGCGGCGTTGGTGATCTGACCCTGCACGAAACAGTGTCCGGGCGCACATCCGATGTGCCACTGGCCACGGACCCTGCGCATAACTTCGAAATCCTCGACAGCGGCGAAATTCGTATCGAAGGCGCTGGTGGACAGGCATGGTCCATTCAAGCGGACGGAGACGTACCACCTGCCATCGAATTTGAAAGTGCCTTGGCGCAAGGCGAAGGTGGGCGCATGGAAGCGCCGTTTCTGGCAAGCGACGACTATGGTGTTGTCGGTGGACGCCTTGAGATCACGCTTGACACAGACCAGGTTGACCGGCGCTATGGGTTGGTTCCCGACCCCGAGCCACGCGAAACCATCATCCTTGATCTGCCGATGACAATATCGGGCGACCGGACCGAGTTCAGTGAAGTCGTGATTGAGGATTTCTCAAAGCACCCTTGGGCGAATTTGCCGGTGAAAGCGCAGCTTTTCGCGGTAGATGCGGCCGAACAACAAGGCAAGTCAGACCCGCAGTCGGTAACACTGCCCGGGCGCCGGTTTTTCGACCCGCTTGCGAAAGCAGTCGTCGAACAGCGGCGTGACTTGCTGTGGAACCGTCAGAATGCGCCCCGCGTCGCACAAATTCTGCGCGCTGTGTCTTTCACGCCAGCCGATATATTCCGTTCGGAAACGATCTATCTAAAGCTGCGCTTCGCGGTCCGTCGTCTGGAAACGCGTGTTTCGCTTGAACGTCTGGATGACGAAATCATCAACGAACTGGCCGATGTTCTTTGGGATCTCGCCATCGAGTTGGAAGAAGGCGATCTTTCGGATGCGTTGGAACGACTGCGCCGCGCGCAAGACCGTTTAAGCGAAGCCATCGAAAACGGGGCCACAGATGATGAAATCGCGGCCTTGATGCAGGAATTGCGCGAGGCAATGCAGGACTATATGCGCCAGCTTGCCGAGCAAAGCGACCCGTCGCAGCAACAAGAGCAGGCCCAGGGCGAGACACAAGAGATGTCTCAGCAAGATTTGCAGGACATGCTCGACCGGCTTCAAGAATTGATGGAACAAGGCCGAACCGCCGAAGCTCAGCAATTGTTGGAACAGTTGCGTCAGATGATGGAAAATATGCAAGTCACGCAAGGCCAAGGTCAAGGGCAGCAAAGCCCCGGCGAACAGGCCATGGAAGGTTTGGCCGAAACGTTGCGGCAACAACAAGGCTTGTCCGACGAAGCCTTCCGCGATCTGCAAGAACAGTTCAACCCGGACGCGCAGCATGGTCAGTCGCAGCAGAACGAAGGTCGCAGCGGTGACCAAGGCCGGGGCCAGCAACACAGCGAAGGCCAACAACAAGGTCAGGGCCAGCCCGGCGGAGAGGGCGAGCAACGCCAGCAAGGGCAAGGCCAGCAACCCGGTGAACAGCGCCAAGGCGAGGGGGCTGAAGGCTCGCTTGCAGATCGCCAACAGGCGTTGCGCCAGGAATTGAACCGCCAGTTGCAAAACGTGCCCGGAGCAGAAACACCGGAAGGCGACGCTGCGCGCGAGTCGCTGGGACGGGCAGGCGAAGCGATGGACCGCGCCGAAGATGCGCTGCGTGAAGATGACTTTGCTGGTGCGCTCGACAGTCAATCAGAAGCCATGGAAGCCCTTCGCGAAGGCATGCGCGACCTTGCCGAACAAATGGCCGGAGACCAGCAACAGCCGCAGAACGGTCAGCAAGGCCAGCAAACCGGTGAAGCAAACCAGAATGAAACGCGCGATCCATTGGGGCGCGATGTCGGGCAAAACGGACGTATCGGCACCGATGAAAGCCTGCTACAGGGCGAAGATGTCTATCGCCGCGCCCGCGAATTGCTGGACGAAATTCGCCGTCGTTCGGGCGATCAGCAGCGCCCGACAGAAGAATTGGAATATCTGAAACGCCTGCTAGACCGCTTCTAGGCTTAGTTGCCGATCAGACCCTGCACCCAATCGCGAAGCGCATTCGCATGATCTACATAAGACATCAGCCCCGGTTCTGTATTCGGCAGGGCACGCGCGATGGCTGGAGCCTGTGCATAAGCAAAAATGGCCGCAAGCACGGCGAACAGAACCAGAAAAAATCCTACACGAAAGCCCGAGCGGCGACGGCTTTCTAAATCCACAGCTTTCTTGGGTTTCAGGGTCGAATTGATCTCGTCGATATCAGGCAGAAGATCGCGACGCGGTTCTTCATATGCGTCATTCTCTTCATGCGGAATCTTTGTGCTGCGGGGTGGTTCGTCGGGGGACGCTGCGTCCTGATTGTCCGTCTCTTCGCCCATATGGGCCATACGGGCCCGCAACGCGCGCGACGGCGTATTGCGCTTTCGAATGGTGTCTAGACCCAAGTCCGTCTGGGTTTCTATCGTTTCTGACGGTGGCGCGCGGCGCTGGGACAATTCGCGGGCAGCTTCTTCCCGCAAAATATCAAGATCGGCCGCATCTGCCGGACGCCGCCCGCCTGTGGGATTGGCCGCTGCTTCGCGCGCCCGACCCGCCGCTGCCGCAATCGCTGCACTGGCTGCGACAAAACGGTCACTTTCTTCAGTGTCTCGGTCTTCGTTGGTGTCTTCCGGGCGCTCGTCGAACCCGCCGTCTGTGTTTTCTTCGACGTCAGCGTCGGTGTCTTCTTCAACGTCAACGTCAACGTCAACGTCGGTGTCCAAAGCCGATTCATCTGGGTCATCTTCGTCAAAGTCGTTAGGCTCGGACGTCACGGTTTCAGAGGGTTCAGAAAAGTCGTTTTCGGTCTCAACCGTATCCGGTTCAGCAAAATCGGTGTCTTCCGCTTTTGCGTCGTCTGGTCCAAAGCCTTCGCCATCGTCGAACGACGGATCTATCGCGCTTTCTTCGGGTGTTGCTTCGTCCGTGTCGGACAGCCCCGGAAGTTCAAACCATGTGTGACCGCAGTTCGAGCACTGAACATCGCGCCCTTCCGCCGGGATCATCGACACGTCAATTTCATATTGCGCGCTACAATTTGGACAAACCAGCCGCATATCGCTTCCTTCGCCTGACCCTTGTGCCCATTCGGGCTGTGTTTCTTGCCTTTTGGCGTTTTAACACCTCGCGACCGCAACGGGAAGCCGCACCGTTGAACCTTGAGCCCAACTGAGGCACAAGCAGAAAAAACACGTGGAGAGGCGGCTTGATCGAGCTGAACAATGTCGCAATGAGCTATGGCGGACGCGCTTTGTTCGAAAACGTGTCGCTTTTGTTGCCCGAAGGTAGTTTTCACTTTCTGACGGGACCGTCAGGGGCGGGTAAAACGACGTTGCTCAAACTTTGTTCGCTGCAACTCAAAGCCAGCACCGGTCAGGTCAAGCTTTTGGGCCGCCCCACGGACGATTTGGATCGCAACCAAGTGGCGGCTTTTCGCCGTCAGATAGGCGTCGTGCATCAAGACAGCCGGTTTGTGGATCATCTCAGCGTTCAGGAAAACGTTCTTCTACCACTTGCCGTCAGTCATAAAGCGACGACCGACGCCAATGATGTCAGTGATTTGCTTGGCTGGGTTGGACTGGATCATGTCGCTGCCCGCATGCCGCCCGAACTGTCGGGTGGCGAACGTCAACGCGCAGCTTTGGCCCGCGCCATCATCCAATCGCCCGAGATTATTTTGGCGGATGAACCTACAGGCAATGTCGATTGGGACATGTCGCTGCGCCTGCTTGATCTGCTGATTGAACTTAACCGTTTGGGCAAAACCGTTCTGTGTGCGACCCATGACCTGAACCTGATCCGGCAAGCGAAATCACGCATTCCGGTCCGCGTGCTTCGGATACGCGACGGTGGTGTAACGGCAGCCGGGGCTGATCTGTGACGCGATTGCAAAACCTTCTTTTGGGCGACACGACCGCCAATCGGGTTGTCCCGCCGTCCGGCTTTACGGCGTCGCTGACCGTGATCAGTTCGGCTGCCATGGCGTTTCTTGCAGTCTTTGCCATCTCATTGTTCCTTGCGGCCGGCGAATTGTCGAACCGATGGGAAGCCGAGCTTAGCGGAACCGCCACCATACGCCTGCCTGTGTCGGAAACCATCGACGACCAAGTCACGAATGTTCTGGCCGCGCTGGATCAAACCCCGGGCATCGTATCCGCCCGCCGGATCGACGACAGCGAACAGCTTGCCTTGCTGGCCCCCTGGTTTGGTCAGGATATCCCCTTGGGCAAACTTCGGCTGCCCGTTTTGATCGAAGTAGAAGAAACGCAAGCTGGCCCAGACGTTGAAGGGCTTTCAAACCGCCTTGCCGCCGAAGCACCGGGCGCTGTCTATGACAATCACAGCCGGTGGCGCATTCCGTTGGTCGAAGCGGCGGATCGACTGCGCAATCTGGCGCTTATTTCGCTTCTGTTGATTGCATCGGTTGTGGCTGTGACCATCGCGCTTGCGGCATCATCGGCTTTGGCAGCAAACGGGCAAATCGTCGATGTTCTGCGCCTTGTCGGAGCCGAAGACCGCTGGATCGCGAATGCCTTCACCCGGCGTTTTACCCTGCGTGCTTTGGGTGGCGCTTTCGCAGGCGCAATCATTGCCGCGATTGCTGTCGCGCTTATACCAAGTGGCGTGGACGCTGGCATCTTAAGCGGATTGGGCTTTCGGGGGGGGCAATGGCTGTTCATCCTCAGCGTCCCTTGCCTTGCAGCCGGGCTGGCGTTCTTGGCCACCCAGATTGCGGTGGCGCGCCGCCTGAAAGAGGACGGATGATGCAATTCCTTCGATCCCTGATTTTCAACATTCTGATCTATATCGCCATGGCGGTGTATTCAGTGATCTTCTTTATTCCCGCGCTGTTCAGCCGGGATTGGGCTTTTAGGGCCTGCCATACCTGGTGCATAACCGTGCGTTGGCTTGCGCGCTGGCTGGTTGGTCTTGAGACTGAGATTCGGGGCACGCCGCCAACGGGTGCGGTGGTGATTGCCGCAAAACACCAGTCTTTTCTGGATATTATCATGATCTACAACGCCGTGCCGCGCGGCAAATTCATAATGAAACGCGAGCTGATCTATACACCCATGCTTGGACAGTACGCGCTGCGAATTGGCTGTGTGCCAGTGAACCGAGGCAAGCGAGGCGCGGCCATTGAGAAGATGAAACATGACGTGGAAAAAGGGCGCGCGGAACCGGGGCAATTGATCATTTATCCTCAAGGCACCCGCGTCGCACCCGGAGAAAAGCGTCCCTACAAAGTCGGCTCTGGTGTTCTCTATGAACAACTTGAACAACCTTGTGTGCCGGTTGCTGTAAATGTCGGGTATTTCTGGCCAAAGCGGGGTGTGTTGCGCAAGCCCGGTAAGGCGGTTGTCGAGTTTCTGGACCCGATTGAACCTGGCCTGCCCGCGAAAGAGTTTATGGCAATTCTCGAAGACCGGGTCGAAACCCGGTCGGACGCTCTTTTAGAGGAAGCAAAGACGGCGCACTGATTCTTGCGGTTTCTGTGCGCGGCGGTCATATATCGGTCGCGACGAAAGGTGGGCCCATGCAGAACTATCTTGAATTTGAGAAACCTCTGGCCGAAATCGAAGGCAAAGCCGAAGAACTGCGTGCCATGGCGCGGGCCAATTCCGAAATGGGCGTCGACAAAGAAGCGGCGGCGCTGGACGAAAAAGCGCGTGAAATGCTGGTGTCTCTATACAGGGATCTAACGCCTTGGCAAAAGTGTCAGGTCGCTCGTCACAGCGACAGACCACATTGCAAAGACTATATCGAAGCGCTTTTCACCGAATACACACCACTAGCGGGCGACCGTAACTTTGCGGATGACCAAGCCGTTATGGGTGGCCTTGCACGATTGAATGATCGACCGGTTGTGGTGATCGGCCACGAAAAGGGCAGCGACACCACGAGCCGGATAGAAAAGAATTTTGGCATGGCCCGGCCCGAAGGCTATCGAAAAGCGATACGCCTTATGGATCTCGCTGACCGGTTCAATGTGCCCGTCGTCACGCTTATCGACACGCCGGGTGCTTATCCGGGCAAGGGCGCGGAAGAGCGCGGTCAATCCGAAGCGATTGCGCGCTCAACCGAAAAATGTCTGAAAATCGGCGTTCCTCTTGTGTCCGTCGTGATCGGCGAAGGCGGGTCAGGGGGCGCTGTGGCATTTGCCACGGCCAACCGCGTCGCAATGCTGGAACACTCGATTTACTCGGTCATTTCACCTGAAGGCTGCGCATCAATCCTTTGGAAAGACGCAGAAAAAATGCGCGAGGCCGCCGAAGCACTGCGTCTTACGGCCCAAGACCTGCACAAATTGGGCGTGATAGATCGCATCATTGGTGAACCCATGGGCGGGGCGCAACGGGATAAGGGTGCGGCAATCAAATCGGTTGGGCTTTGCATTGACGATATACTGAAACAACTGTCCGGCTTGTCACGCCAGGACCTGATCCACGACCGCCGCAACAAGTTTCTGACCATGGGTCAGTCCGGGCTGGCCGCTTAGGGTTCAGGCAATTCCGCCGATGGAATCATCGGAAAGAACTGGCCAGACGATTTAAGACCGAACCAAGACTGCCCGTCGTGATCAGCATGGCCGCCAATGTCGACCAAACGATAGAAGCTTTTCCTGTCAATCAGCGCCTCCAGCCGGTCGCGGATCAGGATATAGGGCGATGGTTCGCCCGTCTGGGCATCCCGCTCGACCCGTATAGGGTGGTCTGGCCCCGCCACTGCTTCGTCGCCAAGACTGGTCACAAACCGCAACGCGTCCCCCTCGGCCTCAAAGTCCACGGCGACGAAAGGGGCATCATCCACGGTGATTCCCACTTTTTCGACTGGGGTGACCAGAACGTAACGATCCCCGTCTTTCCGCAGGATTGTCGAGAAAAGCCGTACCAGTTCGGGCCTGCCTATGGGTGTGCCCAAATAGAACCAGGTGCCATCGCGGGCGATACGGATGTCAAGGTCTCCACAATCGGGCGGATCCCACAAATGAACGGGCGGCAAACCGCGCACAGATGCGGCGCGCGCACTGTCGGCCAGGCTTTCGGCGGAAATTTTCACAAACTTTTGTCCGTTTCAGATTTTTGGCATTTGTAGAAGCAAACCAACTTCGCTCTACTATATAGGTAACATATGAGCAGGAGCGACACCCATGTCTGACACGCCCGATCTGGTGACCGAAATCGAGCTGCTGGGCGCCAAGCTTGGCGAAGCAAAGGATAGTATCACCAACCGGTTCATTGGGCAGGAACAGGTGGTCGATCTTGTGCTGTCGTCGATCCTTTGCGGTGGGCATGGTTTGCTTGTCGGTCTGCCGGGCCTGGGCAAAACGCGTTTGGTCGATACGCTGTCTACCGTCCTTGGGTTGGACGGCAAACGCGTGCAGTTCACGCCAGACCTGATGCCCGCCGATATTTTGGGGTCGGAAGTTCTGGAAACCGGCGCCGATGGCAGCCGGACATTCAAGTTCATTCAAGGCCCGATTTTCTGTCAGTTGCTGATGGCCGATGAAATTAACCGGGCCAGCCCGCGCACACAGTCGGCGCTTTTGCAGGCGATGCAGGAAAAATCCGTAACAGTCGCTGGCGCGGCCCATGAATTGCCAGCACCTTTCCACGTGCTGGCCACACAAAACCCCATCGAACAAGAGGGCACCTATCCACTGCCCGAGGCGCAACTTGACCGTTTTCTGGTGCAAATTGACGTGCCCTATCCAGACCGCGATACCGAAAGGGACATCCTGATCGCCACAACCGGCATAGAAGAGACCGAGGCGCGCGCCGTCTTCACACCGGACGCGTTGATCGCGGCGCAAAAGCTTGTCCGCCAGATGCCGGTGGGCGAAAGCGTTGTTGAGATGATCCTTGACCTTGTCCGGGCCTGCCGACCCGAAGAACCGGGCGCGTTGGACGTTGTGCGTGAAAATGTCGGATGGGGCCCAGGTCCACGGGCCGCACAGGCATTGATGCTGACGGTCCGCGCCCGCGCCTTGTTGGACGGACGGCTTGCGCCATCGGCCGAAGACGTCACGGCTTTGGCAACGCCTGTTTTGACCCACCGCATGGCTTTGACCTTTGCTGCCCGCGCGCGTGGTCTGGAACTGGGCGAAGTCATTCATCAAGTGACTGATCACGTCACCCGGATCGAGGTGGCTGCGTGAGCGCATCCCCCCAACCCACGGTCTTCGCGAGTCTAAGAGGCGACGCAGAAACTCTTGCGGCCCCACTTCCACCGCTGCTGGCAGCGGCCGAACAATTGGCCGCCAGCGTTATGACCGGCGCACACGGTCGGCGGCGCGTCGGGCAGGGGGATGAATTTTGGCAATATCGCCCCAGCCATCCCGGTGACGAAGCCCGCATGATCGACTGGCGGCGGTCGGCGCGGGCCGATGACGCCTTGTTCGTGCGCGAGAAAGAATGGCAGGCCGCTCAATCAGTGATGCTCTGGCTTGATATGGGGCAATCGATGCAATTCGCCTCGGCCAAAACACTGCCAACCAAAGCCGCCGAAGCGCGCCGGCTTGCATTGGCACTGGCTGTGCTGCTGATCCGGGGCGGTGAAAGGGTGGGTCTGACCAATCTTGGCATCCCGCCGCGGTCTGGTCAGGTGCAACTGATGCGCTTGACGGCGGCCTTAACGGCAGACGGTGATGATAGTGAATATGCCGCGCCAGAATTGCGCGCGGCACCACTGCGGTCGCGTGCTGTGTTCGTATCGGATTTTATGGGTGAATTTGGTCCCATCGAACACGCGTTGACCACCGCTGCAGATCGGGGCATCGACGGCGCCGTTTTGCAAGTCCTCGACCCGCAGGAAGAGGTTTTTCCTTTCGATGGGCGTACCATCTTCGAATCTGTTGGCGGCACGCTTCACCACGAAACACTGAAAGCAGGCGACCTGCGCGACCGCTATCTCGACCGATTGGCCGAACGCAAGGACGCCCTGCGCAACATTTGCAGGCTTACAGGCTGGCAATACAACACGCACCACACTGGCAATGCGGCATCTGCGGCGCTTTTGTGGTTGTATCAGGCATTGGAGCGCACGCATTGATGCCGACTGTCCCACATCATACATCCCGTAAGGAGGCGACCTGACCATGTGGTCGATTGGTCCCATCGGTTTCGCGGCACCCTGGCTTTTGCTGGGGCTTGCCCTGTTGCCAATCCTTTGGTTGCTATTGCGCGCTGTCCCCCCCGCACCTGTGCGCCGGATGTTCCCGGGCGTCGCACTTCTTTTGGGCCTGTCCGACGACGAAACCCAGACCGACCGAACGCCCTGGTGGCTGTTACTGCTGCGCACACTTGCCATTGCGGCTGCAATCATTGGCTTTGCTGGCCCGGTTTTGAACCCAAAAGCAGAAACAGCAGGAAACGGCCCGCTTTTGATTGTGATCGACGGCGGCTGGGCGGACGCGCGCGATTGGTCGGCCCGTATGGACCGGGTCGAAGCGCTTTTGGGCGAGGCCAGCCAATCCGGGCGCGAAACGGCCATCGTGTCCTTGACGGATTTGCCGGTTGACGGTGATTTGCCGTTTCGGGCGGCCAGCGCTTGGGCGTCGCAAGTACCGGGCATACAGCCGCAGGCCTGGTTGCCGGACGCTGAAGACCTGACGGCTTGGAGTGATGCACTGAGCGGAAATTTTGATACATTCTGGCTGTCTGACGGTCTTAACCACATTTGGCGCGATGATCTTCTGTCCGTTTTGCAAGACAAAGGCAGCGTCACCGTATTTGAAAGTATCCGGCCTGTATTGGCATTGCGTCCAGCGCGCTTTGTCGATGGGCTGGTGGAAATAGATGTTATGCGCAGTCGCAGCAGTGCCGATGCGCTGGTGGGCATTTCGGCCCATGGGCTGGACCCGAACGGAACGCCGCGACAGCTGGCGCGGTTCGATATTGACGTGCCAGCGGGCGAACAAATGGCAACGGGCGAACTTTCTTTGCCGGCCGAACTGCGCAATCGCGTCACGCGCTTCGAAATCGAAGGCGTCCGTTCTGCCGGTGCTGTGACGCTAACAGACGACAGTCTGCGTCGTCGCGAGGTTGCCGTTTTATCAGCCCGCGACGAACGCGAAGGGCTGCGATTGCTGTCCCCGACGCATTATCTGGAACAAGCGCTTGTTACCAATGCAGACCTGATCCAAGGCTCGATTGAAGATATCGTCTTGGCCAATCCTGACGTGATAATTTTGGCCGATATCGTCACGCTTGCGGGAACCGAACCCGAGGTTTTGGAAGACTGGGTCCGGGGGGGTGGGTTGCTTTTGCGCTTTGCCGGACCTCGTCTGGCAGCGTCCGATTTTGGGCGCGATGAAGAAGACACGCTGATGCCTGTCCGTTTGCGCGCCGGGGGACGCACCGTCGGCGGCGCGATGAGCTGGGGGGAACCGAAGGCTTTGCGCAGCTTTACGGCGGAAAGCCCGTTCTTTGGCCTCGATATTCCCGAAGACGTCGCTGTGACCAGTCAGGTCATGGCGCAACCCGACCCAAGCCTGGCCGAACGCACAATTGCGTCGCTTGCAGATGGCACGCCGCTTGTGACCCGCAAGCGTTTGGATCAAGGGCAGGTTGTTTTGTTCCATGTTACCGCGAACGCCGACTGGTCAACTTTGCCGCTTTCAGGGCTGTTTGTGCAAATGCTTGAACGTCTGGCCGTGTCGACCCGATCGTCAACGCTGAATGCCGAAGACTTGGAAGGCACAACCTGGACACTGGAAGAAACGCTAAACGGGTTTGGCGACGTTATAGATGCAGGCGCCTTGCCGGGTATTCCGGGCGAACGCCTTGCGGTGGACGCGCCGGGCCCTGATTTGCCGCCCGGGCTGTACGCAGGCGAAGACCGTCGGATCGCTTTGAATGCAGTCCACAGCGATACCGAACTAAGCCCTGCCGTCTGGCCTGCGGATATCCCCATTGAAGGCTTTGCCGTCCGGGACGAAGTGCCGCTTGCAGGATTGGCCCTCAGTTTCGCGCTACTGGCATTGATGATTGATGTGCTTGCTACGCTTTTCCTCTCAGGACGCCTGACCTCGGCGGCCGCAGCCATCATTGCCTTGATGATTGTGGCTGCACCGCCTGCCGCAGAAGCGCAGGAAGACGACATTGAAAAACTGCTTTCGGCGGTATCCGAGGTCACACTTGCCTATGTGATCACCAGCGACAGTACGTTAGACAGCACCTCAGCCGCCGGACTGCGGGGGCTATCCGAGATCCTGTCACGGCGTACGTCAATCGAACCTGTGGAGCCGGTCGGTGTGAACCTCGAAACCGACGAACTTTCGGTCTATCCGTTCCTCTACTGGCCGATCAGCGAAAACCAACCCCGCCCATCGGCAGAATCCTATGCCAAACTGAACCGTTACCTTCGCACCGGGGGTATGATCCTGTTCGACACACGCGATGCATCGACATCCGGTTTCAGCACCTCAACCCCAAACGGACGCCGCTTGCAACAACTGGCACTGCCGCTTGATATTCCGCCGCTGGAACCGATCCCATCGGACCATGTTCTGACGCGGACGTTTTACCTGCTTCAGGATTTCCCCGGCCGTTTTGTCAGCCGCGATGTTTGGGTCGAAGCGGCCCCTGCTGATGCGGAACAAGCCGAAGGCATGCCGTTTCGCAATCTCAATGACAATGTCACACCCGTTGTGATTGGCGGAAACGACTGGGCTGCCGCTTGGGCGACGGATGAACGCGGCGTGCCAATGTTCCCGGTGGGGCGCGGTTTCGCGGGTGAACGCCAACGCGAAGTGGCGTATCGTTTCGGCGTCAATCTGATCATGCACGTGTTAACCGGGAACTATAAATCCGATCAGGTCCATGTCCCGGCGCTTTTGGATCGGTTGGGCCAATGACGGAAACCGGAACTCTCATATTCGATCCGCTTTTGCCATGGGCTGTCCTTTGGGCCGGTATCGCGTTTGCGGTTGTCTTTGTTGGTCTGGCGATCTGGAAAGGCATGGCCGGTTGGTGGTTGCGCGGTCTTGCTTTGGCGACGCTGTTGCTGGCGGTCGCCAACCCATCGCTTCAGGTCGAAGACCGCGAAAGTCTCAGTGACATTGTTTTGCTTGTGGTGGACGAAAGCGCAAGCCAGGGGATCGACGTCCGCCCTGATCAAATCGCTGAAGCGGTCGAGACGATCGAAGGCGAGATTGCCGATCTGAACAACACTGAATTGCGCATTATCCGCATGGCCGATGCCGATGGCAATCGCGGCTCGCTTTTGATGGAAGCCCTTACAAATGCCATGGCCGACGAACCTCGGGCGCGCATCGCGGGCACGTTTCTTCTGACCGATGGTCGCGTGCATGACATCGCGCGCGCGCCTGCCATGCCCAGCCCGCTGCATGTGCTTTTGACAGGGGCCGATGATGATTGGGACCGGCGGCTGATGGTACAAAACGCCCCGGCGTTCGCGATCATCGACGAACCCATCACTTTGACACTGCGGATTGAAGATACAGGCGCAGTTCCTTTCACCAGCACCGAATCCGAAATTGAAATCGCGGTAGATGGCGAAGACCCGCAACGGTTTCAGGTCCCGGTCGGCGAAGACTTAGAATTGCCGGTCACACTGCGCCACGGCGGCACGAATGTCATCCAGTTCACTGTACCCGAAGCCGAAGGCGAACTGACGGCGCGTAACAACGCTGCGGTCGTCCAGATCAACGGCGTGCGCGACCGCTTGCGCGTTCTTCTTGTGTCAGGTGAACCGCATGCGGGCGAACGCACCTGGCGCAATCTTTTGAAATCTGACGCCTCGGTCGATTTGGTTCACTTTACCATCCTGCGCCCGCCTGAAAAACAAGACGGCGTCCCGGTCAATGAACTTAGCCTGATTGCATTTCCGACGCGGGAACTGTTCCTCGAAAAAGTCGATGAATTCGACCTGATCATTTTCGACCGCTACAAACGGCGCGGCATTCTGCCCGGGCTTTATCTGGACAACATTCGCCAATATGTCGAAGACGGTGGTGCGCTTCTGGTCGCGGCAGGTCCCGACTTTGCAGGCGCCGATTCTATCTATCGGTCACCGCTGTCCGAAATATTGCCCGCAGCCCCCAGCGGCCGCGTGCGCGAAGAACTGTTTGCACCCGAGGTCACCGACCTCGGTAAACGCCATCCCGTAACCGAAGGGCTGATGCCCGAACCGGACCCGAATGCAGAAGACGCCCAAGCCTCATGGGGGCGTTGGATGCGTATCATTGACGTCACTGCCGAGGCGTCCGGCGACACAGTCATGGCCGGCCCGGAAGACGCCCCTCTTCTGGTGCTCGACCGCATCGGGGAAGGGCGTGTGGCATTGTTGGCGTCGGATCATGCCTGGCTTTGGTCGCGCGGATTTGAAGGCGGGGGGCCTCAACTGGAACTGCTTCGGCGTCTGGCGCACTGGATGATGAAAGAGCCTGATCTGGAAGAAGAAGCGCTGACTGCCACAGCCGAAGGTCAAACCATGACCATCACGCGCCGGTCGCTTGACGACGAGGTGGCCGAGGTCGAAATTACAGGCCCAGACGGCTCGGTGACATTGATCCCGCTTGAAGAAGTTTCGCCCGGTCGGTTTTCGGCAGACTGGGTCGGTCCCGAAATGGGGCTGTATCGTTTGAAAGAAGGCGACATGGAAAGCGTTGTGGCCTTGGGTCCAGCCGCCCCGAAAGAGTTTGAAGAAACTCTGGCCACGGGCGACATCCTTGCCGACAGCGTCAACGCCACGCGTGGCGGTGTCCAGCGTCTGACAGAAGGCACGCCAGACATCCGCCGTGTCCGCCCGGGCCGCGTCGCGGCAGGTCGCGGATGGCTGGGGATCACGCCGCGTGACGCCTATCTGACCGCAGATATCAGTATCTCACCCTTGCTGCCGGCCTGGGCCATGCTGCTGCTTGCTTCGCTATTGGCGGTTGGCGCCTGGCTTTGGGAAGGGCGGCGTTAAACCTTTCGGAAGACTATAGCCTTAGAGGTTTCGACAGGAAAATCCTGTCGTGAAGGGGGAACCCCGTGAACCAGCCCATCCGCCAAAGGGCAATGTCGCAATCACTCGTGCTTGACGAAGATGCATCCTTGTTCCGCACGTCCATCGTCAATGTCATTGTCGACGTCACACCACACCGGCGACGCACAGCCAACGGCGATTGCATTTTTCGGGGCTTCATTGGCGAAAAAGAAATTGAGGTTGTCATCCCGGCTTCCCGCCAGGACGCCATTCTGCCGCTGATCAAATTTCTTCAATCCAGATTGCAAGCCGCGACCCAAGGCAAATCCAGCGCAATGACCGCCGCAGCGGGCGCTTTACGGCAAAAATTACGGATCGACGGGGTTTGGCGCGCGCGCATGTTGACCGAAACCGATGGCATCCCCGAACGACGCTTCCAGCTTGTCGCCGCACGCTGGCGCTTTCGCGGGTCGGATGGGCAGGACAGCCTGTTTGGCTATCTTCCCAGCCAGTAACCTGGCGTCAGTCAGCCTCGGCCATGTCCCAACCAAGCGCTTTGGCGACAGTAAAGATATCTTTGTCGCCCCGGCCGCACATATTCATGCAAATGATGTGATCAGACGGCAGGTCAGGTGCAATCTTGGCCACATGGGCCAGTGCATGGCTTGGTTCAAGTGCTGGGATGATGCCTTCGGTTTCGCAGCAAAGCTTAAACGCATCCAGCGCCTCGACATCCGTGATCGAGACATATTGCGCGCGACCTATGTCGTGCAGCCAGGAATGTTCGGGCCCGATGCCGGGGTAATCCAACCCGGCTGAAATGCTGAACCCTTCCAGGATCTGGCCGTCGTCGTCCTGCAACAGATACGTTCGGTTGCCGTGAAGAACACCCGGCCGCCCGCCGGTAAGAGACGCGCAGTGTTCCATCTTGTCATTCACGCCCTTGCCGCCCGCTTCGACACCGATGATGCTGACGTCCTTGTCGTCAAGGAACGGATAGAACAGACCCATCGCGTTCGATCCCCCACCAATCGCGGCGATAATCGTATCGGGCAATCTGCCTTCGGCTTCTTGCATCTGCACTTTGGCTTCCTTGCCGATAATCGCCTGAAAGTCCCGCACCATCGCCGGATAAGGATGTGGCCCCGCCACGGTGCCAATGCAGTAAAACGTGTCGCGCACATTGGTCACCCAGTCGCGCAAAGCGTCGTTCATCGCGTCTTTCAAGGTGCCGCGCCCGCTGGTCACAGGCACCACGTCGGCCCCCAAAAGCTTCATTCGAAACACGTTCGGCTTTTGGCGCTCGACGTCATGTGCGCCCATATAAACAATGCACTTAAGCCCGAACTTGGCACAGACGGTTGCGGTTGCAACGCCGTGTTGTCCGGCACCGGTCTCGGCAATGATACGGGTCTTGCCCATCCGGCGCGCCAGAATGATCTGGCCCAGCACATTGTTGATCTTATGTGCGCCGGTGTGGTTCAGCTCGTCGCGCTTCATGTAAATCTTTGCCCCCCCCAACCGTTCGGTCAGACGTTCGGCAAAATACAAAGGCGAAGGACGGCCCACGTAGTGCTTCCAGAGAAAATCCATTTCATCCCAGAAGTTCTGATCGGTTTTGGCCTTTTCGTATTCGGCCTCCAGATCAAGGATCAGCGGCATCAGCGTTTCGGACACAAACCGTCCGCCAAACTGGCCAAACCGCCCGGTTTCATCCGGGCCGGTCATGAAACTGTTGATCAGATCTTCGGGCATGTCCCTTCCTCCGCTAACCTGACAGCAGATAGCGGGTCGTCACATTCTGTCCAAGGGCTTTCTTGTCTCAGGGGGGCCTTGACGGGGCGCGTCAACCGACCATGCCCATAATGGCCCGGGTTTCCTTCACAATGGGCGCCGCAATCGCCCGCGCACGTTCGGCCCCGCGCGACAGCAGCCGGTCAATCTCGCCGGGATCCGCCATCAGCCGGTTCATCTCGCCGGTGATCGGCGCCATCGTTTCAACCGCCACCTCGGCAAGGGCAGGCTTGAATTGCCCCCACCCCGCGCCCGCATGTTCGGACATCACCTGTTCGGTGGTCTGACCGGTCATGGCCGCGTAGATATCAACAAGGTTTCGCGCCTCGGGCCGGTCCTTCAAACCTTCATACGTTTCGGGCAAAGGCTCGGGGTCGGTGCGCGCCTTCCGAAATTTCTGTGCGATCATGTCCGCATCGTCCGACAGGTTGATCCGGCTCATATCCGACGGGTCGCTTTTCGACATTTTCTTCGTGCCGTCGCGCAGGCTCATCACCCGCGCCGCCGGGCCGCCGATCACCGGTTCGGTGATCGGAAAGAAGTCGCGCCCGAAATCGTGGTTAAACTTTGTTGCGATGTCCCGCGTCAGTTCCAGATGCTGCTTCTGATCTTCGCCGACAGGCACGTGGGTCGCATGGTAGGCCAGAATATCAGCCGCCATCAGGGCAGGGTAGCCAAACAAGCCCAACGATGCCTCTTCCGAATTTTTGCCAGCCTTTTCTTTCCATTGCGTCATCCGGCGCATCCAGCCCATCCGGGCGACGCAGTTGAAAAGCCATCCCAACTCGGCATGTTCCGGCACTTGGCTCTGGTTGAACAGGATCGAGTGTTCAGGGTCGATTCCAGCGGCCAGAAATGCCGCGGCGGCCTCGCGCGTTTGCGCCGTTAAGGCGGCGGGGTCTTGCCAAACCGTGATCGCATGCAGATCGACCACGCAAAAGACGCACTCATGCGTGCCATCGTTTTGCATATCTACAAAGCGCTTCAGCGCTCCAAGATAATTCCCAAGTGTCAGGCCACCGGATGGCTGTATGCCCGAGAACACGCGCGGTGTGAAAGTTGGTTCGGCCATTTTGCGGCAAGTCCTCTGGATTTCCACGTCCGCGCGGCTTACCGAGAGGGCCACGGCCCGTCAAGGAAGAGCACATGCAGAACGACGACTACAGCCAGCCCTTGTTCAATGCCCTGCCACCGGCCGTCGTGGCGCTGGCCCTGGCGATTTTCGGGGTGGAAGCGTTCCTCAGCCTCGCCGACCGGGGTATCATCGGCGGGCCCGAAGCCATTGGCTGGCGCGTTCAGGCAATTCAGGATTTTTCGTTCTTTCCGCAGGTCCTCGCTTGGCTGTTCGAGACCGGGAACTGGTCAATCGAACACCTCAAACGGTTCGTCACCTATCCGTTCATCCACGCCAGCCTGACACATGCGGCCTTCGTGATCGTTTTCCTGTTGGCGCTGGGCAAACTGGTGGGCGAGGTTTTTGGCAATCTTGCCGTCCTGGTTCTGTTCTTTGCCTGCGGAATTTTTGGATCATTGATCTATGCCGGCCTTGTGGGCGGTCGCCAGCCGTTGATTGGTGGTTATCCCAGTGTCTATGGGCTGATCGGTGCCTATACTTTCATTCTGTGGGTGCGCTTCAAGGCGGCGGGTGAAAATGAATTGCAGGCGTTCACGCTGATCGGGTTTCTGATGGGCCTGCAGCTGTTCTTCGCAATCTTCTTTCAGGTGGGGTTTGACTGGGTTGCCGATGTAGCCGGATTTGCCTTTGGCTTTGTCCTGACGCCCGCTTTGGTGCCGGGGGCATTTCAGCGCTTGCTTGATCGGATGCGCCAACGCTGACGGTTGGTCACCGGCGAAATGCGGCCCGCAACTCGGCCATGTTGAATGCGTTCAGCATCACCCCGCTGGCAAAGTAACTGGCCATGCCGACAAGGCATAGCAGCACCAGCCCGACAATTTCAAAAGCGCCGGACCCGTCTAGTAAAAACCGCAAGACAAACCTGTCCGTCACCCAAAGCACCAGTCCCATCACGGCGGACGTGCAGACGATGCGCATAATGCGGGTGATCGTCTGCGGTTCAAGGACCGCGGCATCTCCCATGCCCCGCGACCCGCGCCACAAAAGCGCCAGCATGGCCCAGCCCGCCACGGTGGTGCCAATGGCTGCTGCGATATAGCCAAAAACTCCGGCCAACCCGACCGCCAGCACAGCGTTCACCACCATCGCAACCAGCGCATAATGAAAGGGCCGCCGGGTGTCTTCGCGGGCAAAAAACAACGGCTGCAACACCTTCTGCATAATGAAGGCAGGCAGGCCCAGCCCGTAAATCGCACAGGCCAGCGCGGTGGCTTTTGTGTCGCTGGCCTCAAACGCGCCATGTTCGAAAAGGACGCTGACCAAAGACACCGGGATGATCGCCAAAGCCACCGCAGACGGAACCGCCAGCGCCAGCGACATTTCCGTGGCGCGTGACAAGGCATGTCGGCTGCCCTCGATGTCGTCGACCTGCAAGCGCCGTGACAAATCGGGCAACAGCACGATGCCAATCGCAATGCCGACAACGCCCAAGGGCAGTTGATACAAACGGTCTGCGTAAGACAGCCAGGCAATCGCGCCATCGAAAAAACTTGCCACCTGTCGCCCGATCAGCAAATTGACCTGCACCACACCGCCCGCCAAAGCAGCCGGTGCTGCGATCATCGCAAGACGCTTCAGTTCAGGCGTCATCTGCGGCCAGCGGGGTCTGATTGGAAACCCGGCCTTCGCCGCCGCCCACCAGACCAGCGCCAATTGCGCCACGCCTGCCAATACCACGCCAAAGGACAACAACGTGCCTGCGCGCCCGCCGTCGACATCACCAATGACCGACCCGCCAACGCCTGCATTTGCCAGGATCAACACAGCGATCAGAATGATATTCAACAAAACAGGCGCAGCCGCAGCGGCGACAAATCGGCCAGATGCGTTCAAAACGCCTGAAAACAACGCCGCCAACGAAATGAAAAGGATATAGACAAAAACAATCCGCCCCAAAGTGACCGCGATATCAAAGCGCTCGTCCCCTTGAAATCCGCTCGCCATGGCCAAAACCAGCCAGGGCATAAACACTGTCGCCAATCCCGTGAAGATCACCAACACAAATGCCAAGCCCGAAAAGGCATCGCGGGCAAACGCGCCCGCATCGTCGCCCGCTTCCAGCTTTTTAGAAAACAGCGGCACAAAGGCCATGTTGAACGCGCCTTCCGCAAAGAAACGCCGAAACATATTCGGCAGCGAAAAGGCGACCAGAAACGCCTCGGCCACGGGCCCTGTGCCCAGCCAGGCCGCAATCAGGATGTCGCGGACAAAACCAAGGACGCGCGACAAAAGTGTCCAGACGCCCACGGTTAAAGCGCCCGAAACCAGACGAATGCGGTTCACAGCGCGGCCCGCTGACCTGACGTGACGCGGCCCGTCATTCCGTATCTGCCCGCGCTGCACCTGCTTTGATCGCATGGCGCAACTTGTCTTCCAGCATGCGCTGTTTCGACTTGGCGTGGAATTTCAGCCCGAACATGTCCTTGACGTAAAACGTATCCACCACCTGCTCGCCATAGGTGGCGATAACCGCGCTGTTGATGATGACGTTATGCTCGGACAGGGTGCGCGTCAGATCATACAAAAGCCCGGGCCGGTCGCGCGTGTCGACTTCAATGATCGTGTAAATGTCTGACCCTTCGTTGTCGAAACTAATCGAAGTTGGCACATTAAAGGCGCGTTCGCGCTTTTTCAGCCGGTCACGATCCACCAAAGACTTCCGGGGCAAAACCTCGCCGCTCAATGTCTTTTTGATCATAGACTTCAGACGCGGCAGCCGCGCGGCATCATACGGGCCTTCTTCGCCGTCCTGCACCCAAAATACTGCCGTCGCATACCCGTCGGACGAGGTATAGGTCCGCGCATCCACCACATTTGCCCCGACAAGCGCCAAAGCCCCGGCAAGACGCGAAAATATTCCGGGGTGATCCGACAGTGCAAAACAAACCCGTGTGGCATCCCTGTCATCATCCAGCGTCAGATCAAAACGAATCTCACTGTCCGAGATGCTGCCCAGCAAGTTCGCAAAAACGACCTGAGTGCTGGTCGGCAATCCTTGCCAATAAGGGCCATAATGCCGCCCGGTCTCTTTGCGCAGCGCTTTGGTATCCCAATCCGCCAATGCGGCGCGCAACGCCTTTTTGGCCTCGGCCTCGCGGCTGTCGCGATTGACGGCTTCCAACCCATGCTCAAGCGCAGATGCGGTCGCGCGATAGAGGCTGCGCAACAGTTCCGCCTTCCAGTTGTTCCAGGTGCCAGGTCCAACGCCCCGAATATCGCAAACGGTCAAAACCGTCAGCAAATCCAGCCGAGCCTTGGTTTTCACCGCTTTGGCAAAGTCACGAATAGTGCGCGGGTCTGAAATGTCGCGCTTCTGGGCCATGTCCGACATCAACAGGTGGTACCGCACCAGCCATTCCACCGTCTCGGCATCGGCCTTTTTCAACCCCAATCGCGGCGCAACCTTTCGTGCGATTTGCGCGCCCAGGATCGAATGGTCTTCATCCCGGCCTTTACCAATGTCGTGAAGCAGCATTGCCACATAAAGCACTTTGCGGTTCACGCCATCTTTCAGAATTTTGCTTGCGATGGGCAGGCTTTCAACCAACTCCTCGCGCTCGATCATCGCAAGGACCGATACGCATTGAATCGTATGTTCATCCACTGTGTAGTGGTGGTACATATTGAACTGCATCATCGCGACGATGGGTTCAAATTCCGGCATATATGCCGCCAGAACCCCCAATTCGTTCATTCGCCGCAACGCCCGTTCGGGATTGCCATTTTTCAGCAGCAGGTCCAGAAAAATTCTGTTGGCTTCGGGCGACTGGCGCATGTCATCGTCAATCAAATCCAGATTGGCCGTCACCAAACGCATTGCATTCGGGTGGATCAAATAGCCCGTTCGCAATCCTTCTTCAAACAGGCGAAGTATGTTCAGACTGTCTTGGAAAAACGTCGTTGGGCGCTCAATATCCAACCGGTTCTGACTGACAACAAAGCCCTGCTTGACCGCTTTCTTCCGCCGGAAAAACGTGACCAGCGACGGGGCCTTTTTGACGTGTTTCGCTTCCAGCGCGGTCAAGAAAATCCGCGTGACCTCGCCCACCGCCGTGGCCTGCCGGAAATAGTCCTGCATAAAATGCTCAACCGCACGCCGTCCGCCCCGGTCGGCATAACCCATGCGCGCCGCGACCTCGACCTGCATATCAAAGGTCAGTTGATCCATCGCCCGATCTGCGACCAGATGAAGATGATTGCGAACGGCCATCAAGAACGCTTCTGCGGTGACAAAGCGGTCAAATTCCTCACGCCGAAACAGCCCTAGCGGCACCAGTTCAGCCACGTCCGAGACACCGTGGATATACTTGCCAATCCAGAACAGCGTTTGCAGATCTCGAAGCCCGCCTTTGCCTTCCTTCACATTCGGCTCGACCACATACCGTTGGCCGCCCTGCCGGGTGTGTCTTTGGTCGCGCTCTTCCAGTTTGGCTTCGATGAAATCCGATTCCGTATTGCGAAACAGGTCCGACTTCAGGCTGCTGTCCAAATCATTGGCCAAACTGGCGTCGCCCACAAGAAACCGGTGCTCCAGCAAAGCGGTCCGGATGGTATAATCTTCGCGCCCCAGTCTCAGGCAATCCCTCACGCTGCGCGACGCATGCCCGACTTTCAGATGCAAATCCCATAGGATATACAGCATGCTTTCAATCAGGCTTTCGGCCCAGGGCGTGATCTTCCAGGGCATAAGAAACAGCAAATCGACGTCCGAATACGGCGCCATTTCGCCCCGGCCGTACCCGCCGACAGCCAGAATCGACAGACGTTCGCCTTCGGTCGGGTTGGGGTTAGGGTGAAGCAATTCGCACCCCACCCGATAAACCACCGACACCACCTGATCTGTCAGATAGCAATAGGCGCGCACCGCATCCCTTGCGGCGCGTGGATTTGCCTCGATCGACGCGGCAATCCTGTCGCGGCCTTGGGCAATCCCGTCTTTCAGCGCGCGCACGCTGGCCTGACGGATGTCGCCGGCATCGCGCAAATCTTCGGCGCGCAGGCACTCAAAGACCTGCGCCGCCTGAAAAATATCACGGCCGTTCAGGCCAAGGCCCGGAAAGGAAGGATCGCTGTTGCCTGTGTCCGGCTTAGAATCCGGCGCCGCCAAAGCTTCTTGGTGCGGGGTCAATCACGATCACCTGGTTGTTGCGAATTTGTGCGACCGCTAGGCCGCGTTCATTGGTTCCGTCGGGCATGAACCGGAACAATCCGTTCACACCTGCAAAGCCCGCGCCCTGCGTCAGCGCCTGCGTCGTCAAGGCATTGGAATTGCCCTGCGCCACCAAGGCACCCACGGCTGCGATACCGTCATAGGCCAATCCGGCCACAGGCGGCGGGGTGTTGCCATAGGCAGCGGCATAACGGTTGTTGAACTGCTGCACCAAACCGGGCGAAGGCGTCGCAAACCAGGCACCCTGCAACCCTTTCAGCGACAGCGCGCTTGACGGAATGTCCAGCCGTTGCAAGCCGATCAATTGGGAATTTGCCGGTGTCACGCCGTTTTCAGGCAGCAGTTCCGAGAGAAATGGCAATGCGCCCGAATTGCCCGATGTCACAAACATAGACTGCGCACCCGACGCCCTGTAGTCACGCGTGATCTCGGGGATGGCATTCACAACACCTTGCTGCGACAGCGGGAACACAGCCGATCCAACCACTTGACCGCCATTTCGTTGCGTCGCGCGCCGGATGGCATCTGCCCCCAAAGCCTCGGCCGGATCATCAGCGTTTACGATAAACACACGGCCCCGGCCTTGGCGCACCGAATACCGAACAAGCCGGTTCGCGGTGTTCTCAAACGTGCTTCCCAAAAGAAAGACATTCTGGGCAGCCACAGACGGGTTGTTGGAAAATGTCAGAACATTCACGCCGCGGCCGGCCGCAACCTGCCCAACGGCACTGGCGTTCTGCGCGAACAGCGGTCCGATGAAAATTCGTGCGCCATCCGCCAAAGCCTGCGAGGCCGCGCGCGTCGCGCCTTCGGGTGTGCCGAACGTGTCGTACACACGCAGGTCAATTTCGACGTCATCCAGATCGTTGACCGCCAGCCACGCGGCGTTTTCCAAAGCAACGCCCAAAGCGCCTGCAGATTGCGAACTCTTAGGGACCAGCAGCGCCACCGGAACCGCGCGTTGCGTGTTAATCAGCGGCCCGCCGCCGCCAGGAAGCGAAAAGCCACAGGCTGACAGCGTCAGCATGGCAAAGATACAGGTGATCCATGTCAGGACCTTGCGGCGAAGCGGAAAAACGGCAACCATTCGGCTGTCTCCTTGGATAGTCAATTGTCGGGAACCTATGCAGAAATCTGGCCCAAGTAAATCGCGGTCGGCGCCATGAGCGACGGCGCGCCCCAAAATCCGCTGACGCCCGGGCTGTATTTCGTGGCGACGCCTTTGGGCAATGCCCGCGACATAACGCTCCGCGCGCTGGATGTTCTGCGCGACGCCGATGTTCTGGCCGCCGAAGACACCCGCCGTTTGCGCCAGTTGATGGATATCCATGCTATCCCGTTGGCAAAACGGAAAATTAATGCTTACCACGATCAAAATGGCGCGAAAGCCCGCCCGCTTTTGCTTTCGCTGTTAGAGGACGGAAAAAGCGTGGCCTATGCCTCTGACGCGGGGTCGCCATTGGTGGCTGACCCAGGATTTGCGCTGGCCCGCGACGCCGTCGCACAGGGCGCTCAGGTGCAAGCGATCCCCGGACCATCTGCGCTTGTGGCCGCATTGTCCGTCGCCGCACTTCCGACCGATCGTTTCACATTCGCGGGGTTTCCGCCCTCGGCCACAGGCGCGCGGCGTACGTTCCTGACCGAACTGGCCGAACACCGGGGTACGCTTGTTCTGTATGAAAGCCCGAAACGGATTGCGGTAACATTGCGCGACGCGGTTGAACTCTTTGGTGATGACCGACCGGCTGCACTTGCCCGTGAACTGACAAAGAAATTCGAAGAAACCCGGCGCGGCACACTGGCTGATCTTTTATCATCCTGCGAAGCCGATCCGCCCCGCGGAGAATTGGTCTTGATGATCGACGTCGCCAAACCCGAGGCTGACGCCCAAGATGTCGAAGACGCCTTGCGGACAGCGCTTAAAGATCACCGTCTCAAAGATGCGGCCCGCGATGTCGCAGACCGTTTTGGCCTGTCTCGGCGTGATCTCTATCAACAGGCCCTGGCCCTCAAAGACCATCTCTAACGTTCTTTCAACACTTCCCCGATACCGTCGCGCGCACATGCCCTTTGATTGCGCCCCTTCCGATCAACAGCCATCCGACGCCAAACGGCGGGCCGGAAAGGCCGCCTATCTGACGGGCCTTGCCGCCGAAGACACCGTGGCACGCCACTATCAGGATCGGGGTTTCACGCTTTTGGAAACCCGCTGGCGGGGCATCTGCGGTGAAATTGACCTGATCTTCACAGGCCCCTCCGGTCTGGTTTTTGTCGAAGTCAAAAAGGCCCGCACGTTCGATCAAGCGGCCGAACGCCTGACCTTGCGCCAATTGTCCCGCATCGCCAAAAGTGCCGAAGATTATGTTGGCAATCACTTTGGCGATCCGTTCGTGCTGACCCGGCTTGATCTGGCCATGGTCGATGCGCGCGGGCGTGTTGACGTGATGGAAAACCTGACGCTCTATTAAAATTTCCATCTTGCGAATGTATATGCTGTCACACTAGAGCCTTAGGGTGATTTCAGAAGGGCAGGCATATGCGCGTCGCATTCCAGATGGATCCAATCGGTCCGATTGACATCAACGCGGATTCGACCTTCCGCTTGGCCGAAGAAGCCCAGACGCGCGGGGCCGACCTGTTCTATTACACCCCCGATCAGCTTGCCTTCGACGAAGGGCGGATCACCGCCCGTGGCTGGCCGCTGACCGTCCGTCGCGAGGTCGGGAACCACGCCAGCCTCGGCGAAGAACAAACCGTCAATCTCGCAGATATGGACGTCGTCTGGCTGCGCCAAGACCCGCCCTTTGATATGGGCTATATCACCACAACGCATCTGCTTGATATGCTGGCCGATCAAACGCTGGTCGTGAACCAACCGTTCTGGGTCCGCAACTATCCCGAAAAACTGCTGGTTCTGACCTTCCCGGATTTGACCCCGCCCACCATGATAGCGCGTGATCTCGACAGCCTGCGCGCCTTTCGCCGGCGCCACGGCGACATCATCGTGAAACCGCTCTACGGCAACGGCGGGGCAGGGGTCTTCCGCCTGACGCCAGAAGACCGCAACCTTGTTTCGCTGCACGAACTGTTCGCAGGCATCAACCGCGAGCCCCTGATCGCCCAGAAATTCATCCCCGATGTCACAAACGGCGACAAACGCATCATCCTTGTTGATGGCGAACCAGTGGGCGCCATCAACCGCATCCCGCCTGCGGGCGAAACGCGGTCAAACCTGCATGTGGGCGGTCGCGCCGAAGCGGTGGGGCTGACGGCCCGCGATATCGAGATTTGTCAGGCCATCGGCCCGCTTCTGCGCGAAAAAGGTCAGGTCTTCGTCGGCATTGACGTGATCGGCGACTATCTGACCGAAATCAACGTGACCTCGCCCACCGGCATTCAAGAGCTTGAGCGTTTTGACGGCATCAATGTCGCGGGCCAGATCTGGGATGCCATCGACCGCCGTCTTGGCTGACCAGCGCTGGCGCGGTACTGTCGTCACCCGACTGTCTTTAGCCATAGCCAATCCCCGAGACCCGAAAGCTGATCGCCTCGGCAATATCCGCACGCCCAACCACATCGCGCCCCGCCAGATCGGCAATCGTGCGTGCCACGCGGATGACGCGATGATAACCGCGCGCTGACAGGCCCACCTGTTCGGCCGCATGCGTCAACAAGGCTTGTCCTGCCTCGTCCGGTTTGGCGACGCGTTCCAACAAAACCCCCCCGGCATCGGCGTTTACCGTTACATCCGCGTGGTCTGCAAAACGCGCCCGCTGTATCTGACGCGCCGCCTCAACCCGGGCCGCAATCACCGCCGAAGGCGCGCCCGAAGCAGGCAGGTCCAGGTCCTGAAAAGACACCGGGGGCACCTCAACCCGCAAATCAAACCGGTCCATCAATGGCCCCGAAATACGCCCCAAGTAATCGGCGCCGCACCCGGGCACACGCGCGCATGCCCGCGCGGCATCCGCCAGATACCCACATTTGCAAGGGTTTGCTGCCGCAACCAACAGGAACCGGCAAGGGTATTTGACATGTGCATTGGCCCGCGCGACCGTCACATCGCCGGTCTCAATCGGCTGACGCAATGTCTCCAGCACGCCGCGCGCGTATTCGGGAAACTCGTCCATGAATAGCACACCGTTATGAGCCAGACTGATCTCGCCGGGCTTGGCACTTTTGCCGCCGCCCACAATCGCCGCCATTGACGCTGTGTGATGGGGCGCGCGAAACGGACGCCTGCGCGATATCCCGCCTTGCTCGATCAGCCCTGACAGGGAATGAATGGTCGAGGTTTCCAAAGCTTCTTCGGGGCTGAGATCGGGCAAAAGACTGGGCATGCGCGCGGCTAGCATTGACTTGCCCGACCCAGGCGCGCCAACCATCAACACATGATGACGCCCGGCTGCTGCGATTTCCAACGCCCGTTTGGCGCGTTCCTGACCTTTTACTTCAATCAGATCGGGCGCGTTGGCCGCCGCGTCGATCACCTGACCGGGCGTGCTGACCTCAATCGGGCGCGCCCCGGTCAGATGTTGAATGGCGGCCCCCAGATTTGCCGGTGCAATTACTGGCGTGGTGCCAACCCACGCCGCCTCTGACCCCGAGGCTTCGGGGCAAATCAACGTCCGTTCGGCTTCCGCTGCGGCCAAAGCAGCCGGCAACGCGCCTGTCACCGGGATCAACGCACCATCCAACGCCAATTCGCCCAAAGACACCAATCCCGCAACCGTGTCTTTCGGCAAAATTTCAATCGCCGCCAACAAAGCCAAAGCGATTGGCAAATCGAAATGCGACCCTTCTTTCGGCAAATCGGCAGGCGACAGGTTCACCGTGATCCGTCGGCTGGGCAGCGCAATCGACAGCGCGTTCAACGCCGCGCGCACCCGTTCTTTCGCCTCGCTCACCGCTTTGTCGGGCAATCCCACCAGCGAAAAATGTGGCATGCCGGGCGACAAGGCACATTGCACCTCGACCAACCGGGCTTCGACGCCTTCAAAAGCAACCGTGTAACTCTGAGCGACCATCGCGTCCCCGCCTGAACACCCTGTCATGGGCCTCTGGCACTTAACGCCCGGTTAACCACGACAACGGGGCCTAGAGCCAAAACGCATGGCGTCCAGAAAAGATTGTGATCCAGACCGTGAAACCCCGCGTAACTCTTACAAACATAAACAGGGAGTTCGACGATCATGGATACAACGTTCGACCAATCACTGTCGCGGCGCGCAATGCAGGCTGAACTGCTGGATGCCGAAACTGAATTGCAGCTTGCCTATGCCTGGCGCGACAACCGCGACGAACAGGCGCTGCACCGTTTGATCACCGCTTACATGCGTCTGGCCATTTCCATGGCCTCGAAATTCCGCCGCTATGGCGCGCCCATGAATGACCTTATTCAGGAAGCGGGTCTCGGGCTTATGAAAGCCGCCGACAAGTTTGACCCAGATCGCGGCGTCCGCTTTTCAACCTATGCCGTCTGGTGGATCAAAGCGTCGATCCAGGACTATGTCATGCGCAACTGGTCGATGGTGCGCACGGGCTCGACCTCCTCGCAGAAATCGCTGTTTTTCAATCTCCGCCGCGTTCAGGCACGGCTTGAACGTGAAGCCGCTGCTATGGGCGAAAGCCTGAACCGTCAGGTCATGCGCCAAAGGATCGCCGTCGAAGTGGGCGTACCACTACACGACGTCGAAATGATGGAAGGCCGTTTGTCGGGGTCGGATTTTTCGCTGAACGCCACCCAGTCAGCGGACGAAGAAGGCCGCGAATGGATCGACACTCTTGAAGATGAAAACG
The DNA here is from genome assembly GCA_937924905.1 of uncultured Paracoccaceae bacterium. GTDB lineage: Bacteria > Pseudomonadota > Alphaproteobacteria > Rhodobacterales > Rhodobacteraceae > JAJDOD01. Next base: position 81,909 of record CALDUK010000006.1, read on the forward strand.
CGATGGCGTCCGAACAGGTCGAACAAGCCAAAGACATCGAAACCCTGCGCACATGGCTGGTCGAAGCATTGTCGTCGCTGAATGAACGTGAACGGTTCATCGTACAGGAACGCAAACTTCGCGACGATGCGCGCACGCTAGAAAGCCTTGGAAACGAACTGGGCCTGTCCAAAGAACGTGTTCGCCAGCTCGAAGCCGCGGCTTTTGCGAAAATGCGCAAGCGGCTCGAAAACCAGTCGAAGGAAGTGTTTGAATTTCTCGTCTGACACACCCCGCGCGCCGCTCCTTGTCCCTCCGAACGGCGCTCACAACGACGATCTTGCCCTTTAGTTCACTAAAGTCAGGATCGTCGTTCGTCCCACCGGGCGCGATACAGCCAACATAACCGTCTCAAACCGGTTGCGTCTGAACGCGCAGACCCGGGTAACGCCTTCAAATAACCCCGCTTTTGCAGTACCTTGCCCAAATCTGTTGCCAGGCTTAAGTCTGGGCGACGCAAGGGAACACCGCATCATGCTGAACGGCAAACGTATTCTCCTGGTCATCGGCGGCGGCATCGCGGCCTTCAAATCGCTTGAGCTGATCCGCCTGATCCGCAAATCAGGCGGCAGCGTCACGCCTGTGCTCACCCGCGCGGCGCAGGAATTTGTGACACCGCTTTCGGCCTCGGCGCTTGCGGCAGACAAGGTCTATACCGATCTCTTCGACCTGACCGACGAAGCCGAAATGGGCCATATCGAATTGTCCCGGTCCGCCGATCTGGTCGTTGTCTGCCCCGCCACGGCTGATTTTATTGCGAAAATGGCGGGTGGCCATGCCGATGACCTGGCCTCGACCCTTTTGATGGCAACCGACACGCCGGTGATGATCGCGCCTGCCATGAATGTCCGCATGTGGCTTCACCCGGCGAACCAACGCAACATCGCCACGCTCAAGGCAGACGGCATCGCCCGCACAGGCCCCGACGAAGGCGATATGGCCTGCGGCGAATTTGGGCCCGGTCGTCTGGCCGAACCACAGGACATTCTGGACGCCATCCTTGCGCGTCTGGCCAACGGGCCCTTGTCCGGCAAGCACATCATTCTGACCTCTGGCCCGACGCACGAACCGATTGACCCGGTCCGCTATATTGCCAACCGGTCCTCAGGCGCACAGGGCGCAGCACTGGCCAGCGCCCTTGTCCGATTGGGTGCCCGGGTCAGCTTTATCACCGGGCCAGCCACCGTTCCGCCGCCGCCGGGCGTGGCTGTCACCCGCGTCGAAACGGCGGATCAAATGCTAAACGCCGTACAAGCGGTGCTGCCCGCAGATGCCGCGATTTTCGCCGCCGCCGTTGCCGACTGGCACGTCACGGACGCCTCTACAGGCAAGATCAAGAAAGACAAAACCGGCAAGCCACCCGCGCTAAAGCTGGCCGAAAACCCGGATATTCTGGCAACTGTCGCCAAGATGAAAAACCGCCCCGGCCTTGTCATCGGCTTTGCAGCCGAAACCGACGATGTGCTGGCCAACGCCACCGCCAAACGAAAGCGCAAGGGCTGCGACTGGATCGTTGCCAATGACGTGTCGCCCGAAACCGGCATCATGGGCGGCGATGAAAACGCGGTCACGGTGATCGACGACAACGGTGCCGAAACTTGGCCGCGCGCGGCAAAGCACGATGTTGCAAGACGCTTGGCCGGCCGGATCGCCGAAGCGTTGAAATGACACCGACTGGCGCGCTCAAAGCCGCTTGGCTTAGCCCGGCGGACGTTCCCTGCAAGGCGACCCAATGACCCCAACCATCCGTATGACATGGGCGGAAAACGCCGACCGCACGCTTCCCCTGCCATCCTATGAAACACCGGGCGCCGCCGGGGCCGATCTTCGGGCGAACCTGCCGGATAAAACCGCCGTCACGCTTGACGCCGGCCACCGTCAATTGATCCCCACGGGGCTTCATGTCGAAATTCCCAAAGGCTTTGAAATCCAAGTTCGCCCGCGCTCGGGACTGGCGCTGAAACAAGGTCTCAGCCTGCCAAACACACCGGGCACCATCGACAGCGACTATCGCGGTCCTTTGGGCGTTATCGTCATCAATCTTGGGCAAGCCCCGATTGTCATCGAGCATGGCGACCGCATCGCACAAGCGGTGGTCGCCCCCGTCCTGCAAGCGCGGTTCGAACTGACCGATCAATTGTCGGCGACCGAACGCGGTACAGGCGGCTTTGGGTCCACGGGCAAGACATGATCTATCTGTTTCTGGCCCTCGCTCTGGCGCTTTGGCTGATGGGGCGCGCCATGAATGTGCCGCGCGCCGCCCGAATGCTGATGATCGCGCTGCTCTATGCCGGGTTCTCGGCGCTGGCCGTTGTCACCGAAGGCACGGAAAACGCCCGCGAATGGCTGGCGGTTGGGATCGCAGCGGCACTCGTCTGGGTGTATTCCCGGGCGCTCGGCCGTCTGCGCACGCGCATGGGTGCCGAACCTCAGCCACAGATCACACCCAAAGACAGCAGTGTCGAACTGGATCGAAACGCCCGCCACATCGTCTTGCGTGAAATCGGCGGCCCGGGTCAAAAGCGGCTGAAAAATGCGCGCGTTCTTGTCGTCGGGGCAGGGGGGCTCGGCTCACCCGCCCTGCAATACCTGGCCGCCGCTGGTATCGGCACGATTGGCATCATCGACCATGACGTGGTCGACAATTCCAACCTGCAACGCCAAGTCATCCACACCGACGCCCGCATCGGCATGCCCAAGGTTTTCTCGGCGGAACAAGCCATTCAGGCCCAGAACCCCTTCGTCGCCGTAAGGCCCTATAGCCGCGCGCTGACGGCTGATATCGCGCCGGGGTTGTTCGACGACTATGACCTTATCCTTGACGGGACCGACGACCCTGACACCCGCTATCTTGTGAACGAAACCGCAGTGCGGGCCAAACTGCCCCTGATCTCGGCAGCCATTTCGCAATGGGAAGGTCAGATCAGCATTTTCGACCCATCGCGCGATGCCCCGTGCTATGCCTGCGTCTTCCCAAAAGCCGCCGCCCCCGGTTTGGCACCATCCTGCGCCGAAGGCGGCGTCCTTGGCCCGTTGCCCGGCGTGCTGGGCACGATGATGGCGGTCGAAGCGGTCAAACTTCTGGCAGGCGCGGGCCAACCGCTTTTGGGGCGCATGCTGATCTATGATGCGCTCTATGCCGAAACCCGCGCCATCACGGTCAATCGCCGCGCCGATTGCGCGGTTTGCGGCAATGCATCACTGGCATAGCCGCTCACCTGCCCCTAGGTTGAAGCCGATCAACGGAGAAACCCGCATGACCAACGCCCTCCTTGCCCCCTGGGACACACCATTCGGCCTGCCACCTTTCGCAGCCATTGCCGAAACTGATTTTTCCAGCGCCTTTGACACAGCGCTCGACAGCGCGCGCGCCACCATCGGCGCGATTGCCGACAATCCAGACGCGCCCAGTTTTGAAAACACGATCGACGCGCTGGAACTGGCCGACCACGACCTGTCACGGGTGGCCTCTGTCTTTTTCACGCTTGTATCCACCGACGCGACACCAGCACTGGAAGCCCTGCAACGCGACATCTCGCCAAAGCTTGCCGAGTATGGTTCGGAAATCACGATGAATGCGGCCCTTTTCCAGCGCATCGAAACGCTTTGGTCGGCCCGTAACACGCTTGATCTGACCGACGAACAGCACCGCGTTCTTATGCTGACACGCCGGGGGTTTGTCCGGGCGGGCGCGCGCCTGGAAGGCAGCGACCGCGACCGTCTGAAAGACATCGTTCAGCGCCTTGCCACCCTGGGCACCGAATTTGCGCAAAACATGCTGCATGACGAACGCGACTGGTCCATGCCTCTGGCGGCAGACGATCTGGCCGACCTGCCAGCGTTTCTGCAAGACGCCGCAAAATCGGCCGGCAAAGACCGCGACGAAACCGGCCCTGTTGTCACCCTGTCGCGGTCGCTGATCGCGCCGTTTCTGCAATTTTCACCCAATCGCAGCCTGCGCGAAAAAGCCTGGACCGCCTGGACCAGCCGGGGCGAAAATGGCGGGGCCACCGATAACCGCGCCATCGTCAAAGAAACGCTGGACCTGCGCGCCGAACGCGCGCGGCTTTTGGGCTTTGACAGTTTCGCCGACTTCCGGCTGGACGTCGAAATGGCCAAGACGCCGGCCAATGTGCGCGATTTGCTTATGAGGGTCTGGAAACCGGCGCGCGCGGCCGCCCTTGCGGATGCCGAAGTGCTGCAAGCCATGCTGCACGCCGACGGGCACAAAGGCCAGTTGGAACCCTGGGATTGGCGCTATTATTCCGAAAAACGCCGCATCGCCGAACATGATCTCGATGAGGCCGAGCTGAAACCCTATTTCCAGTTGGATCGCATGATCGACGCCGCCTTCGCTTGTGCCAACCGGTTGTTCGGTCTGGACGCAAAGCCGGTCGATATGACGCTGCACAACCCTGACGCCCGCGCGTGGGAAATCACCCGCAACGGCGAACATATCGCGCTGTTCATCGGCGACTACTTCGCGCGGTCCTCCAAACGTTCGGGCGCGTGGTGCAGCGCGCTGCGGCAACAAAGCAAACTGGCAGGCAACATCCGCCCCATTGTGATGAACACCTGCAACTTCGCCAAACCGCCCGAAGGCGCGCCTGCGCTATTGTCCTATGACGACGCGCGCACGCTGTTCCACGAATTTGGCCACGCGCTGCACCAGATGCTGTCCGACGTCACATATGAACGCATCTCTGGCACCTCGGTGGCGCGCGACTTTGTCGAACTGCCCAGTCAGTTGTACGAACACTGGCTGGATGTGCCGGATGTGTTGGGCGAATTTGCAACCCATGCCGACACTGGTCAGCCGATGCCCAAGGCGCTTCTCGACCGTCTCCTTGCCGCCTCCACCTATGACATGGGGTTCCAGACCGTCGAATATGTCGCCTCGGCCCTGGTCGATCTGGACTTCCACGAAGGCCCGGCACCGGCCGACCCGATGCAACGTCAGGCAGAAATTCTGGACGACATCGGCTTGCCCCACGCCATCCCGATGCGCCACGCAACGCCGCATTTTGCCCATGCTTTCGCGGGCGACGGGTATTCCAGCGCCTACTACAGCTATATGTGGTCCGAAGTGATGGACGCCGACGCCTTCCAGGCCTTCGAAGAAACCGGCGACCCGTTCGATCCGGCCACGGCAAAGCGGCTGGAAGACCATATTCTGTCCGTCGGCGGCGCACGCGACCCGGCCGAACTCTTTATGGCCTTCCGGGGTGCGATGCCCGACCCAACAGCGCTTTTGAAAGGGCGGGGGCTGGCCGCATAGGCGGCCCCACAGACCCCACAAATCAGCGTTAACTTTAAATTTGCGCAATTTGATGCTAACTACCCGAATTAACGGGAACAAAACGAAGCAAATGACCCTACGACAGGCAAAGCAACGACCGGTCCGTCTGCGCGACCAATCCAAGCGTGATGTCCGCACGCAATTTGGTGCGCTGTGCTGGCGGATAAAAAATGGCGAACCGCAATTCCTTCTGGTCACATCGCGGCGGCAAAAACGCTGGATCATCCCAAAGGGCTGGCCGGTCGACAAAGCCACGCCGTCCGAAGCCGCACTGACCGAAGCTCAGGAAGAAGCGGGCGTGGACGGCAAGGTCAAACCGGTGTGCCTTGGAATCTACAGCTATAGCAAAGAGTTAGACGAAGACGTCGCGCTGCCGTGCGTGGTCGCGGTGTTCCCTGTTCGCGTCAAAAAACTGCTAAGTGACTACCCGGAAAAGTCCGAACGTCGCCGCAAGTGGTTTTCCCGCAAAAAAGCCGCCAAACGGATCAGCGACCCGGAACTGGCCAGCCTCATCAAACGCTTTGATCCGCAAATGCTCTGACGTGGCTTCGCGATTGAAATCATTTGTAAACCGACCTAGCTAATACTCGGAACGCGAGGAGACGCATGATACGGTTTGCGCTGAAATGCGAAAATGATCACCGCTTTGAAAGCTGGTTCCAATCGGGCGGCGCTTTTGAAACGCTGTCTGCGCGTGGTTTGGTCGAATGCCCATCCTGCGGCGCAACCCGCATCTCAAAAGACCTGATGGCCCCCAAGGTCACCGCGTCGCGCAAAAAAGCCGACACACCGACCAAGGCCATGACAACCGCGCCCGACCCTGACGTCGCTGACGCGATCAAAAAGCTGAAAGACCATGTCGAAGCAAACTCCGACTATGTCGGTCAGGACTTTGCCCGCGAAGCCCGCGCGATGCATGCAGGCGACACGCCCGAACGCGCGATCTATGGCGAAGTGAAATCGGACGAAGCCAAAAAGCTTGTCGAAGACGGGGTGCCCGCCTTGCCGCTTCCGTTCATCCCGCGCCAGAAAACCAATTAATCCCCGGGCCGGGTCAGGCTGAACACGTCGCTGACCCGCGCGTAATCGCGATACCCCAGACGGGCCAGCGGTTGAAACACGCGCACATCAAACTGACCATCGTGCAGGCAATCGTCGCGCAAATGCACTCCTGTGACTTCACCAAAGACCACGAAATTCGCCGCCCCGGGCAAGGTCACAATTTGGGTAAGCTTGCATTCCAAACTGGCTGGCGCGCGGGCCACACGCGAACAGGCAATCGTCGTGCAGGCGTCGCGCGCGATCCCGGCGGTTTCAAATTCATCCGTGTCCCGCGGCCACGGCCCCGACGTCAGGTTCATCGCATCGCGCATCGCATATTCCACGACATTGACGCAAAACACGCCGGTGTCGCGAATATTCGCAACGCTGTCCTTGGTATCCCCCCGGTCTGCTTTGGCGCTGGTCGAAGCAAACATCACCTGCGGCGGTTCATAAGCGACCGCGTTGAAAAACGAATAGGGCGCAAGATTGTCCAGCCCATCCGTGCCGCGCGTGCTGATCCAGCCAATCGGTCGGGGTGTCACGACCGCATTGAACGGGTTATGCGCCAGCCCATGGCCGTCTTCGGGTCGATAGAACATGTAAGGCTCCAATGGTTTGTACCAGGGCCCACGCATATGCTAACCCGAAACAAGCGAAAAGAGCGGAGACAGGGTGAGGCTCACACGCGAACAACCGCAAGACTGGTGGGAAGTCGAAGCGCTCTATGACCTGACCTTTGCGCCCGGCCGCGAAGCGCTTTCGTCATACCGGTTGCGCGATGATGTCGCCCCCGTCGCATCGCTCTGTCTTGTGGCGCGTGACGACCAGGAAATTCTGGCAGGCGCCATCCGCTATTGGCCCGTGCAGATCGGCGAGGCCACCAGCCTGTTGCTTGGCCCGGTTGCCGTCCATCCGACGCGGCAAGGCGAAGGTCTGGGTCGCTTCCTGATTGAAAACAGTCTGGCGCTGGCCAGCGACTGGGACCGGGTACTTTTGGTGGGCGACGCGCCTTACTATGGCAAGTTCGGCTTCAGAAAGCTGACGAATGTGCGCATGCCCGCCCCGACAAACCCCGACCGCGTCCTTGGCCGCGATCTGGTGCCCGGCGCATGGGATGGCGTTGCGGGCCGCGTCACCCGCTTGCGCCAATCGCCCCCGGATCAATCGCCGGGCTAGCCGATCATACCCAAAACGCGTCAGCCGTCGCCGTTGGCATCCCGCTTGCCCATGCCATCGGTTTTCTTCCGCACCAGCACGCTGCGCAAATCATGCATCGCCAAAAGCAGATCGTCCGACACCGTCGCCAGATCTGCGGGCGTGGCGCGTTGCTGTGCCCAACCGGTGATCAGGTTCAGCTGATCCAAAAGACGCTGGATATCGTCCAATTGCCGCCCCGCCAGAACCGCCCGCCGGTCCGCAAGCCAGCGTTCAATCTCGGACCGGTCTGTCTGCGACAACACCCGGTCGCCTTGCGGTTTGATCTCGCCGTTCTTCACATTGACGGTGGCAATCGGGTCCATCTCGATCCGGCGCAACCGGTTCTCGGTATCGACACGAAAAACCTGCGCACCATTCTCGCGCACCCGGAAATAATAATCCGGCAAGCGTGTCACGTCAGCCCCGATGCAAAGGCCTGAATGCGGCTCAGGGCCTCGGCCAAAACCTCATCTGCCGCCGCATAGCTGACCCGGAACGCAGGTGACACACCAAAAGCCCCGCCAAAAACCACCGCAACCCCGTGTTCTTCCAGCAGCGCGCGGCAAAAATCTTCGTCTGTCTCGATCAGCGCCCCGCCGGCCGACCGTTTGCCCAGACATCCCGCCACCGACGGATAGACATAGAACGCGCCATCGGGCACCGGGCAGGTAATCCCGTCAGCGGCATTCAACCCGGCCACCACCAGGTCGCGCCGCCGCTGAAACGCCGCCAGACTGGTTGCGATGTAATCCTGTGGCCCGTTCAGGGCTTCGACGGCGGCCCATTGGCTGATGGCGCAGGGGTTCGATGTGGATTGCGACTGTATTTTCCGCATCGCCCCGATCAAATGCGCAGGCCCCCCCGCATAGCCAATCCGCCAACCGGTCATGGCATAGGCTTTTGACACCCCGTTCACCGTCAAGGTTCGGTCAAACAGGGCAGGGGCCACCTGGGCGGGCGTGCGAAACTCAAAACCCTCAAACGCGATATGTTCGTACATATCGTCCGACATCACCCAGACATGGGCGTGGCGCTCCAGTACATCGGTGATCGCCTTCAACGCCTGCGGCGCATAGCCGGCGCCGGTCGGGTTCGACGGCGAATTGAAAATCAGCCATTTGGTGCGCGGGGTGATCGCCCGGTCCAGCTGTTCGGGCGTGATCCGAAAGCCGGTTTCAACACGGGTCTCCAGGATCACCGGCGTCCCGCCGGCAAGCCGCACCATATCGGGGTAACTCACCCAGTAAGGCGCGGGGATGATCACCTCGTCGCCCGGGTTCAGCGTTGCCATCAGCGCATTGTACAACACCTGTTTGCCGCCCGACGATACGGTGACCTCCGATGCATCATAGCTCAGGCTGTTCTCGCGCGCGAACTTGGCGCGCACCGCGTCTTTCAGCTCGGCAATCCCATCGACAGCGGTATAGCGCGTCTTGCCCGCGTCAATCGCCCGCTTGCCCGCCTCGGCGATATGCGCAGGCGTCGGAAAATCCGGCTCGCCCGCGCCCAGCCCGATAATATCGCGCCCGCTTGCCTTCAACGTGGCCACCAACCCCGTCAGAGCCACGGTTGGCGAAGGTTTCACGCGGTCCAGTGTCGCAGACAGGAAATCCATGGTCGTCCCAGCAATGCAAAGTCCTTAGGTCTCATAGAAACTGGAACCCTGTCCTGCAACCCAATTGGAGCTTCCGATGCACGGCGATGCCGATCTGAACTGGTACACGGACGAAATCGCCACCTTCGGCGACAGGGTTGCCGCCGCCCGCGATGCGCGCGACCTGACGGTCAAGGCGCTGGCCCATCGGTTGGGCGTGGCCACCAAAACGGTGGATGGCTGGGAAAACGACGTGTCCGAGCCGCGCGCAAACAAACTGCAAATGCTGTCGGGCGTGCTTGACGTGTCCATCCCGTGGTTGCTGACCGGCGATGGTCCGGGGGTTCAGCCTGACCCGGCCGAGGCGGCTGAAGTGGGCGATGTCCTTCTCGAAATCCGTACGCTGCGCGCCGAAATGATGAACACAGCCGAACGACTGGCGCGGCTTGAAAAACGCATCCGTCAGGCCGCCCTCGGATGACCGATCACGCCACGCGCCTGAAACGTCTTGGCATGCGCTCCTGGCGGCGCGGCATCAAGGAAATGGACCTGATCCTGGGCCGGTTCTGGGATGACGAAGGCACAGGTCTTGATGCCGATATGCTTGATCTTTACGAAGCGCTGCTCGTTGAAAACGATCAGGACCTCTATGCCTGGGTCAGCGGCCAATTGCCCACGCCCGATCGGTTCAAACCACTGATCGACCGATTGCGCGCGCGGCACGGGCACGCGTCCGAGGGTTAGTAAATATACCGGATCTGGTCGCTCCAGAACCGTTCGACCTGCCCAAGCGCGCCGTTGATCTCGCGCAACCGCGTATCCCCTACAATCGCATCTTCCGACAGCAAATCCGCCTGGCGCGCGAACAGCTCGCTGACAATCCGGTGCACATTGCGGCCCTTCTCGGTCAGCTTCACCCGGACAGACCGGCGGTCAATCTCGCAGCGCTGATGGTGCATAAAGCCCATGTCCACCAGCTTTTTCAGATTATAGGATACGTTCGATCCCTGATAATACCCGCGCGAGCGTAACTCGCCCGCTGTCACTTCGTTGTCTGCGATATTGAACAGCAACAACGCCTGAACCGCGTTGATCTCCAACACACCCAAACGTTCAAACTCGTCCTTGATCACGTCCAATAGCAACCTGTGCAAGCGTTCGACCATCGACAGACTGTCCAGGTAATCCTTCAGATAGCCATGCCCGCCTTGTTCGACGACGCTTTGATGAATGCTCATTGCCTTATCTCCGGGCGTTTCTCTGCTCGCCCGGAGTTTTCACCAAACTTTCCCAAGATACCGTTAAAGGCCGCAAATTACGTCGAAAGCACCGGAAACAGACGTGTTCGCCGCTTCAGGCCGCCCGCGTGCGATCTTACCAATGCCCGGTATTTTCCATACTGGCCCAGGGTTCCTGCGGGGCCAGATGATCGCCGTGCTGCAACAGCTCGATCGAGACATTGTCGGGCGAACGAACAAACGCCATATGCCCATCGTGGGGCGGGCGATTGATCGTCACGCCCGCATCCATCAGCTTTTGACACATCCCATAAATGTCATCGACCCGGATCGCGATATGCCCGAAATGCCGGCTGTCACTGGGCAACCCGTCATCGCCGTCCCAGTTATAGGTCAGCTCCAGCGTGTCCCGATCATCGCCCTCGGCCCTCATATGCACGTTGGTGAACCGCGCCTTGTCATTGACCCAACGCCGGTCCTCGACAAAACCCAGCATCTCGTAAAACGCCTGAGACTTCTCCAGATCCAGAACGCGGACCATCGTATGCAAATATTGCGTCGCCATCTTCAACTCCTGTTAGCTTTGCGCCCAACCTAACGCCTCTGCCACCAATGCCAACGCCAAACCCGGCCCGTCCGGGGAAATCGCGCTTCATCTTGCCGCAAATACGCAAATCCCCGACTTATCCACACCGCAACATCTGGTGTTGAGTGCCGCCCTATCCCCTCTATGCTGTTCCCGCATAAGAATCGCGGAGGCAGGCATGAACATGGAAAACGACACCCCCCAGACACCCGAACAGGAAATCGCAGACCTGCGCGCCACCACGCACCAAACGCGCCGCGCCACCGCACCGGGGATGGAAGAACATCTTTACACCATCCACCCCGTGCTCGATCACGGCTTTGTCCGCGTCATCGACTATATGGGCGACGACGCCGCTATCACCCAGGCCGCCCGCGTAAGTTACGGCAAAGGCACCAAGGCTGTTTCCAATGACGAAGGCCTGATCCGCTATCTTATGCGCCACTGGCACTCGACCCCGTTCGAGATGTGCGAGATCAAGCTCCATGTCAAACTGCCGGTCTTCGTCGCCCGCCAGTGGATCCGCCACCGCACCGCCAACGTCAACGAATACTCCGCCCGCTATTCGATCCTCGACCGCGAATTCTACATCCCCCGCGCCGAAGATCTCGCAGCCCAATCGGTGACCAACAACCAGGGCCGGGGCGACACGCTGGAAGGCGAAGAAGCACAACGCGTCCTCGACTATCTGCGCGACGACGCCATGCGCGCCTATGACCACTACGAAGAAATGATCGGACAAGAGGGTCAGCAAGGCCTCGCCCGCGAGCTTGCCCGCATGAACCTGCCCGCCAATATCTACACGCAATGGTACTGGAAAGTAGACCTGCACAACCTCTTCCACTTCCTGCGCCTGCGCGCCGACGCCCACGCGCAGTATGAGATCCGGGTTTATGCCGATGAGATGTGTCGTCTGGTCAAAGACTGGGTGCCGTTCGCGTATAGCGCGTTCGAGGATTACCGGCTGGGCGGCGCCACCTTGTCGGGCAAGGCGCTGGACTGCGTGCGCCGGATGCTGGCGGGCGAGGAGGTCACGCAAGAGACCTCGGGCATGTCAAAAGGGGAATGGCGGGAGTTTCGGGGGGTTGTGGGAGGATAATTGGTCACAGCCCAGAGGCAAGGTGAATTCAAGCAATTTACAGAAATGGGTCAACGATATTGGGCGCTCGACGTCCGCCTCCAAACCTTGCAAAGCACAACTCGATAATTCCATAGTTTCTGACCCAAGCCGTCAGAATGAGCCTGGTATGGTCAATAAATATTTTGCTGTCCGCGAATCCGTTCCGTTTAACATTGCCAATACCAAGACGGTAGAATGGGTTGGTGAATAGGCTGGCCAAAAAACATTTTGCATAATTTTTTGATACGGGCGTTGCAATCCTCAACTCCAATTAAATTGCGATTTGCATCACATTCTGCGTGAAATATGTGAACACTTTCACAGCTAATGTGTAATTCAAAAATCGTTGCGAAAAAGTCGTTGACGAAAAAGTGAGCGTATTTAACTCTTTCTAAGTTCTAGGATTGTGGGGATCGTAGCATTGTACTTGAAAATTGTTATTACTAGGAAAATAGACACAAAGGATTTTGTTTCCGACGCAACCGACTTACTGGAAGATGCGCTCTTTACAGCTAAATTTCCGGCACAGCTAATTGGGGCGGATGTCCATTTACCAATGGGCGGTACTATGTCGGTCGATGTGTTGGAAAAAACAGGCTAAAGCAAAGCGGGCTGGATCAACGGTAGGGTGCGTATTTTGCGGACCCTACCCGCTTCGCAACCCTCGCGTCGCCCGACACCATGCGATCGGTGCGCAAATTGCGCAGAACGCCCATTCTGCGCTATTCAGCCTCAAAACCTGTACGCCGGGGTTTACCCCGGCAAGCCCGGCATCCCTCAAAATCCAATCCGCCGCAAATGCCGGGATAAATCCCGGCCTACAGATTATATTTATGCCGATCCCGGTGATATGACGAATACGGCCAATCCGCCGGATCATCCACAAATCCATGCTTTACCGGATTGAACCAACAATATTCCACATGCGCACGATAATCCCGGTCGTCCCGAATGTGATGTTCCCAAAACCGCCGTTGCCAAATCGCGACCTCGCCCTTATCCGCCCGTACGCCGGGGTTCACCCCGGCATACCGCCCGGTCAACACCGGCGGAAACGCGCGTGGCGGGGTAAACCCCGCCCGACAAACATCCCGACTGAACCGCGCCTTGATTGCACCCCATCGCGTCGAATACGCCACGTCCCCCTCTGGCAATGTCCAAACGGCGTGCAAATGATCCGGCATCACAACCCACGCATCAATCCGAAACGGATGCGCCGCCCGTGTCTCGCGCACCGCATCCCGCAACACATCAATCTCACGCACCAACAGGTCGCCACCGCGCTCGGCCAATGTCACCGTGAAGAAGATCGTCGCCCCACCGACGCGGGGGCGCACGTAAACCGACATGGCATCGCCATGGCGCAACACGGTTAACAGATCGTGTAAAGTGCGCCATGATCAAACCTCCCGCCCGGCGGAAACCACCGCCTGAACACCCGGCCAAACCTTGCCCAGCCCAACTCTCCGCGCTACCTCCGTCGCAAAGGACACTGCGGCCCATGGAATTTCTCACACTCTATCTCATCACGGCGCTGATCTTTCTGGCGCTTGACGCGGTCATGCTGACCCTTGTGGTCGCGCCTCTGTTCCGTCGGCACATCGGCCCGCTGATGCTTGAAACCCCTCGGGTGCGTCCGGCTGCAATTTTCTATGGGTTCTACCTTCTGGGTCTGCTGATCCTGGTGTCCTGGCCCGCCTATCAGGACTTCCATGTCATCCGCGCCCTCTGGCAAGGGGCGGTTGTCGGCGCGATGGCATACGGCACCTATGAATTTACCAATTACGCCACGCTCACCGATTGGCACCCGCGCATGGTGCTTACCGATGGGGTGTGGGGCACCGTTTTGACCGCCGTGTCAGCAGCAGGCGGGGTGTGGATCGCGTTATGGATATTTGGCTAAAGCATTTCGGCTTTGGCCCAAGATATCTTTCATTGCTTCTCGCGGTTGTGCCAAAGGCAAAAGGCAATGAACACGGGGTTCAGCTTTAAGGCAAATTGCCCTGGCCGCTGTGCCGGACTGGCCGGCATCGACCTGCCTTCAGAATTGCCCGAGTTGCGTGAAACCAGGGGCGGTCATAGGCGACGCAGCCGGTCAAAATGGCCCCAGGTTTCAAATACGCACAAAGCGGCCGTCCACACGCGCGAAAACGTCTGGCGGCCGATTTTGGATATAGATCACCGTTCCCCCACCCAGTTTTAGGCGCTGGTCGGAATAGGGGCATGCAGGATGCCTCGAATTTCAAAATAGCAGGTAAGCGTTAATCAAAGGTCAAACGACCGCGCGCCGGGGCTAAGCACCCCAGCATTTCATCGGAAAATCAACTGCTTGGCTAAGGCTAAAGGGCCTTCAGCTCGCCTGCGTGTTCCCGGCCATCGCGACTTTCAATCAGTTCGTAACCAATTTTCATGTCATCCGATAAACCGGTCATTCCGGCCTTCTCGACGGCAGATATATGTACAAATACGTCCTTACCCCCATCATCTGGGGCAATGAATCCGTAACCTTTGGTCGTATTGAACCACTTGACGGTTCCAGTCGGCATTGGTCTTTTCCTTCGATATTTCCGGCACTTAGCCGGATATTGGTGTCCAAAACCCACGCAAACAGCACTTGATCCGTTTACGCAACGTTAAGTACCTATTGAACGTGGGCACATTTGATGAAAATACAAGTGTAAATTTGCCAAAAAATGAGACTTTCACAATGCTCACCCTTTATGGTCTCAAGACCTGCGATACCTGTCGAAAAGCACGGCAAGCTGCTGAAAAGGCAGGCAAAACTGTAACCTTCATTGACGTGCGCGACACCCCTCTGACCGCCGATCAGTTGGACCATTTTCTAAGTGTCTTTGGCGACGCGCTGGTGAACAAGAAATCCACCACCTGGCGCAATCTGTCCGAAGAAGATCGGGCGCAATCACCGCTTAACCTTCTGATATCACACCCAACTTTGATGAAACGCCCGGTCATAAAGGCCGCAACACTCACGCTGGGCTGGTCGCCCGAGATCCAAAAACAGCACCTTGGATAAGTGTTAACCAATGCGTATTGTCTGCACCGAACGACAAGAAACGAGGAAACATGCGTAATTCAGCCACAGCCTTGGGTATGATCGGCGGCATTCTTGCCTTGATCATGGGGATCTTCAGCTTCGGCTATACCGAGCTAACTGCCCAGGAAGACATAAGAAATCTGGATTTCCTACCATTGCCCGAAAACCCCCAGCTGCTTCGCGCCATGAGCGTCATCGCCCCTTTGCTGGCCATTGCGGGCGCGGGCATGGCGCGGTACCGCGCACTTTGGGGTGGCCTTTTGTTGCTGGTTGCAGCCGCCGCTATCTATTTGACGTTCAACAACTTTTTTGCCGTCTTCCCCGCCGCGATGTGCGGTCTGGCCGCTATCCTCGCGATAGCTGCGGGTCGTCCTGATAAAGAACATTCTCATTTCTAAGCAGCAGGCGGTCCAGCGAAAGCGGTCCGCCGCCCTTAAATACCAGATACAAAAGCAAAAATACCCAGAACGCGCGTTGATCCAGGATAATGCCGTCGCTCAGATTGTCGAACCAGGCCCCGGTTTCACCGCCATGACCGTAGATATCTGTTAAGCTTTGCACCACCACAAACCCAATCATCCCAAACGCTGCAGCGCGGGTGAACAGGCCCAGAACCACCAGCACCGGCAGGATAAATTCGGCCCAGGTGCCGCCCAAAATGACCAGGTTCTGAAATCCGCTGGCTTGCGTCACGTCATAGCCCGCAGCCTCGGCGCCCTTCGGGTAGATCTGTGCGAAGGCGTTGAAACTAGGCGATAAAAGGTTCGCGAACCCATCCGGTATCTTCGTCAGACCTGAATTCAGGAAATAGACCAAAAGGACAGCGGCAAAGATAAACCGTGCCAATGTGGTCAAAATCGGCGTCGACTTTGGTTCTAGCCATGAAAAGGCGCGGTCGGGCAGTGCAAATAGGGCGCGGATCATGGTGTTAGTCTCCGATCTTGATAAGGGCGTTATTGCTGATCAGTATCGCCAGCATTTGAGATAAGTCAAAACTTTCAAACTCTTGCGCCGCCGCAGTCAAAGCGTCCCCAAAGTTGGACCGGGCCAGCAACTGCGCGATGAACGCGCCACCGCCAGCCGGCAAGACCAAAGGCGATGGGTCCATATCTGCGCGCAGAACAACCACATCTTCGGCAGCCATTTCCGGCTTGGGCGCGTCGTCATCCATATTGTAGCGCCAGATCGCGTGGATCGGCCAGCGCGAGCGGATCAGGCGCAAGGCAGGCGCCAAAGTAACGGTCGAGACCATCAGATCATCAGGCGCTGTGTTTTGCAGATCCGCCGGGTCCATCGGGGCCGCATCAGCCGCGTGATAGCTTTCGCGCAAGGCTACTTCCAGCCGCGCGATGTCAGGCAGATAGCCGATGCTTTTGGTAGGCTCAAAACCAGACAAAAACTCTGGCATCTCAGCACCATAGAACATCATCAACGGAGAAGAGGGGGGGTGCTGGCGCAGGAATACGCCCGCCAGAAGTTTGAAATTCGCGTCGCCCACCAGCTTTTTCACAACCGGAAATGCGGTTTCCAACGCCTCGGTCAATGAGACGGCGACGTTGTTGCGGTAAACATCAAAGCGGCGTCCGGCCGGGGCGCCCTTACCATCTGACAACCCGGTGGGACGATCCATGTCGGGGGTCAGGACCGCAGACCGGAAAACTGTTTGATCGACCGTCACGCAACGGTCTCCAGCACGCGGGCAGCCCGGGCCGCTTCGGCTTCCAATACTGGCCAGTCCGGCACGTCATTGTCCCATTCAATCAGGCTGGGCCGCGCGCCGCCTTTTTGGATGGCATATTCGTAAAGAGACCAAACAGGCTCTGCGACCTCGCGCCCATGGCTGTCGATCAGCAAGGGTCGTCCATGATCGTCATGGTCTTCGTCATGTCCGGCCAAGTGAATTTCCCCAACAAGATCAAGAGGAAACGCATCAATATAGCTGATCGGGTCCGTGTCCAGATTGGTCGCGCTGACAAAGACGTTGTTCACGTCCAGCAGCAAACCACAGCCGGTGCGGGCCGCAATTTCCCGCAGGAAATCGGTTTCTTGATAGGTGCTTTCGTCAAAAGCCAGATAGGAAGACGGGTTTTCCAGAAGCATCCGACGGCCGACGGTCTCTTGCACTTCGTCGATATGGTCGGCAACGCGCGTCAGCGTATCTTTGGTATATGGCAAAGGCAGCAGATCGTTCAAAAACGCGCTGTCATGCGTAGACCAAGCCAGATGTTCAGAAAAACTCGCCGGTTTTGTCCAACCGACCAGATGTTTAAGGCGTTGTAGATGTTCGGGGTCCAGCCGGCCTTCGCCGCCGATAGATAGCCCGACGCCATGGACAGACAGTGCAAAGCGTTCGGCCAGATGCCGCAATTGCGCAATGGGTCGTCCGCCTGCGCCCATGTAATTTTCAGCATGTATTTCCAACCATCCGACAGAGCCAGGGCTTTCCAGCAAGTCGCTGAAATGTTGGGCTTTATACCCAACACCGGGGGTGTTCGGCAGCTGATCAAAAGGGTGTGTCGATGCGTCTAACATGGGTGCCTCAAAGAAAACGGCGCCCCTGATGTATAACAGAGGCGCCGCAAAAGTAGGGGGATTTATGCAGGCAGATCGCGCTCGAGAGCTTCCAGCGAACCCTGACGTGCAGTGCCGTCAGCCATTTCAGGCAGCTCGATGTCTGCGCATGTGCCAGCGTCAACCAGCGTCCAGGCGTTGCCCTGATAGTCAACGGTCGAAGAACCGGCACATGTGGTGCCTGGGCCAGCGGCGCAGTCGTTCTTGCCTGCCAGCGAAACGCCGAAGCACTTCTCTTTGGCTTGTGCGAAAGCAGGAACAGTCATCGTGGCGGTCAGAGCAGCAGCAACGGCGCCAGCAACAGCGAGGTTTGTTTTCATGTTCGACATTTGAAGGGTCCTTGTCATTTAGAACAGTTGGTTTTTCTTGGCCGATATGAGCGGCACGGGCAGACCATGCATCGGTTCTGCCATAACATGCCACTCACAGGTCTGTGTGCTGACGGTGGTGTTAAAACTTGAAACAATTGCAGCTGTCGCGTTGACAAAACCCTTTGAAAATGGGGTCTTGCCGCGCCTTTACCGCAAATCGGGCGGCAGCGTTTCTTTGCCTAGTTCAGCCAGAACATCGTCCAGGCCAACGGTCCGCGTCTGTTTTTCGCCGAGGCGGCGAAGCGAAACAGTGCGTTCTTCGACCTCTCGATTCCCGATCGCCAGTATAACCGGCACTTTGCCGACCGAGTGTTCGCGGACCTTGTAGTTGATCTTTTCATTTCGCGTGTCCGCTTCAGCGCGCACGCCCACGGCTTTCAGCAGATCGACAACTTCGGTGACATAGTCATCCGCATCCGATGTGATCGACGCGACAACCACCTGACGCGGCGCCAGCCAGAACGGAAGTTTGCCTGAATGTTCTTCGATCAGAATGCCGATAAAGCGTTCGAATGACCCCAGACAGGCCCGGTGCAACATAAAGGGACGGTGCTTTTCGCCATCTGCACCAACATAAGTTGCATCCAGCCGTTCGGGCAAATTCGGGTCGACCTGAAAGGTGCCACATTGCCAGACGCGCCCAATCGCGTCGGTCAGATAGAAATCCAGCTTTGGGCCATAAAAGGCCCCGTCGCCGGGTTCCAAGGTATAGTCGCGCCCGACGGCTTTGATCGCGTTTTCCAAAGCGCCTTCGACATAGTCCCAGCTTTCTTCGGAGCCAACGCGTTTTTCAGGCCGTGTCGCAAAGCGGATTTCAAAGTCGGGAAAGCCAAGTTCTTTATAGATGTCGGCCAGAAAATCGATGAAGCGCGCGCATTCTTCCTGAATTTGATCTTCGGTACAGAAAATATGCGCATCATCCTGCGTAAAGCCGCGCACCCGCATGATCCCATGCAGCGCGCCCGACGGCTCGAAACGTGCGCATGATCCAAACTCGGCCATGCGCAGCGGCAGGTCGCGATAAGATTTCAGACCCTGATTGAACACCTGTACATGGCAAGGGCAGTTCATTGGCTTCAGCGCATTGATGCGGGTCTGGTCCTTGTTTTTGGACGAGGCATCGTCGTTTTCACCGTCACGGCTTTCGTCGACTTCGACGATGAACATGTGGTGCTGGTACTTTTCCCAATGCCCCGACGCTTCCCAAAGCTTGCGGTCCACGACTTGCGGCGTGTTCACTTCGCTATAGCCACCTGCGCGCTGTTTGCGGCGCATATAGTCTTGTAACTGGGTGTAGATGGTCCAGCCGTTCGCGTGCCAGAACACCTGACCCGGCGCCTCTTCCTGCATATGGAAAAGGTCCATCTCGCGGCCCAAGCGGCGATGGTCGCGCTTTTCAGCTTCTTCCAGAAAGGTCAGGTGGGCTTTCAGTTCGTCGCGGTTGCGGAACCCGATGCCGGTGATGCGTTGCAGGTTCTTGGACGTATCGCCAAACCAATGGCTGCCCGAAACGCCCATCAGTTTGAAAGCGTCTGCCGGCAGTTGCCCGGTGTGCTGCAGATGTGGGCCACGGCAAAGGTCTTGCCAGTCGCCGTGCCAATACATGCGCAGATCAGCACCGTCGGGGATGCGGTCGACCAAGTCTACTTTATACGGCTCGTCGCTATCGAGGTAAAACTGACGGGCCCGGTCACGGTCCCAGATCTCGGTCCGAACTGCGTCGCGCGCGTTGATGATTTCTTTCATCTTCGCCTCGATCTGGCCAAGGTCTTCGGGCGTAAACGGTTCGTCCCGGTCAAAGTCGTAAAACCAACCGTGGTCGGTCACGGGGCCGATGGTGACTTTCACCTCTGGCCAAATGGCCTGCACCGCGCGCGCCATGACATGGGCAAAGTCGTGCCGGATCAATTCCAACGCCTGCGCGTCGTCCTTCATTGTATGAATGGCGACTGTCGCGTCCGCTTGAATCGGCCAGGCCATATCCCAGTGTTCACCGTCTACGGTCGCACTGATCGCTTTTTTGGCCAACGAGGTTGATATATCGGCCGCGACATCCGCAGGTGTCACACCAGCGTCGAAACGCCGTGCATTGCCGTCAGGAAAAGTAAGGGAAATCTGGGCCATCAGCCGGTCTCCTCGTCAGTTTGGCGCCCACGGAACGCCCGGTTGCGGGTTTACGCGCCAGCCATGCGTCAACTTACAAAGCCTGTCAACGGAGTTTTGGTTTAAACCCAATAGTTTAAGTGGCGTGTACCAAAGTACACCATTAAAAACAGCGCGTTACGCTTGACATTTGTTTGGCTGATTGCATGTTAGTCAAAACAAATCAAAGCTGCGAGACCGGGCTATGACCAAGTACAATGACAAGTTCAATATTGATCTGGGCGAGATGGATTTGATCGAAGACGCATTGCGCGGACAGATCAAAACGCTTTCCAGCGCTGCGGTGGAACGCGCGTGCGAAGACAGTGCGGCGAAGCTGCGGACTGTGAAAGAATTGCTGGGGCGTTTGCACAATCAAAAGGTGTTCTACCGCCCAAAGCAGGGCTATCTGGGCGGCTAACGCGCAAAGGATTTGCGCCTGCGCGTCAGTTGTTTAGCTTGGGTCAACACAGCCCAGGAGGCGACAGCATGGCCCGGCAAAACAAAGCCGACATTCGGCATCTGGCCTATGACAAGACCGATGGTCGGGGGCCGGGCGTCGTGTTCCTGGGTGGGTTCAATTCCAACAAAAACGGCAACAAGGCGCTGTTTCTAGAAAGCTGGGCCAAATCGACCGGCCGGGCGTTTCTGCGATTTGACTATTCCGGGCATGGCGAAAGCGGTGGTGCGTTTGAAGACGGTTCGATTGGCGACTGGGCCAAGGATGCAGGCGCAATCATTCGTGCGCTGACGGATGGTCAGCAAGTGTTGGTGGGCTCGTCCATGGGTGGCTGGATCGCGCTTTTGCTGGCCAAACGGATGCCCGAACGTGTCGCAGGATTGGTTACCATCGCGGCTGCGGTGGATTTTACGGAAGACAAATATTGGACCAGCTTCACAAAAGCCCAGCGTCAAACGTTGGAACGCGAAGGTCGGATTGAAATATCAAGCGCCTATGATGACGGCCCCTATATCATCACCAAACACCTGATTGACGAAGGCCGGTCCAATCTTGTTCTGACCTCGCCCTTGGCGCTGCCGATGCCAGCGCGCTTTTTGCACGGCACAGCGGATGAAGCGGTTACAGTCGATACAGCGTTTCGGTTGCTAGAACATGCTGAAGGCCAAGACATGACCCTGCTATTGGCCAAAGATGCGGATCACCGGTTTTCAACACCAGCCTGTCTGAAAATGATCACCGACGCCGTCGAAGACATCTTGCGTTAGGCTTTGCCTGTCGCCCGGTTCATCCGGCAATCTCATAGGGCAGGACACCGAGTTTGTTATGAGACACGGTCAGCTTGCTTTCCAATGGCGGGATAGATCTTTGGTGGCAATCGCGCCTTTCGCAAATCCGGCAGGATATTCCGATAGGTTCAAAGCCCGTGTGTTCTTTCAAATCCAGCCCATCCGAATAGACGATATCGGCGGCGTGGCTGATCTCGCAGCCAAGTGCGATGGCGAACCGGCGAACAGGGGCCCGGAACGCCGCACCGTGGACCGGGACCGAAATTTCGCGGGCAAGGCACAAATAACGCACGCCGTCAGGCGTTTCGGCCAATTGGCGCAAGAAGCGTCCTGGCGTTTCAAATGCACGGTGAACATTCCACAAGGGGCAGGCTCCGCCATAGCGGGCGAATTGCAAATGCGTTGCTGAATGGCGTTTGGTGATCGTTCCGGCCTGATCGACACGGACGAAAAAGAAAGGCACACCCTTGGCGCCCGGGCGTTGTAGTGTGGAAAGCCGGTGTGCGACTTGTTCAAGCGAGGCCCCGAACGCGCGCGATAGAAGCTCGAGGTCATGGCGTTTGGTGCGGGCGGCGTCCAAAAAGCGAGTATAGGGCATTTGCGCAGCGCCTGCGAAGTAATTGGCCAACCCGATGCGGGCGATGGCGCGTGCGCTGTCGCTTTGAAATCGCGCCAGATCCAGCGTTGCGCCGATCAAATCGTGCTGTGTCATCAATGCGATCTGGTGCAAAGCCTGGAACCTGCGCGTTTCAACGCTTGCCAACGGCGAAAGCCAAAGCGTTCGCGTGGCTTCATCAAATTGCCGAACGGCCTGATCCGGGCTGCCGGTCTGGACTGTGACATCAAGGGTTTCAAAGGCGTGGGCGATGGCTTGATCAACGCTTGTATCGGTGGTCAGGCGTTCGGCGGCGCGGTCAACGGCGTCTATATAATTGTCGCAATAATGGAAGAAATCGCGCACTTCGTCCCAAGGTGACGCGCCGGGGCGCACGCCATCCTGCCCCAAGGCTTCGTCCAGCGACGCCATGCGTTCATTGGCTTGCCGATAGGCTTGGTGCAGGGACAAAAAGGCCTTGGCAAAAGCGGGCGCGTTCGTCGCCAAAAGCCGTAAGTCGGCTTGAGGAACGGTGTCGGTGAAAACGGGGTCGGCCAACGCCTCGCGTAGATCAGACGCGATGCGTTCGCCTTCGCCCATCGCCAATTCGTTGACGTCAAAGTCAAATTCCTGAACCAGCGCCAGTATAACGGCTGAGGAAACCGGGCGATGATTGTTTTCCATCTGGTTCAGATAGGGAAGCGATACGCCAAGGCGCTGGGCGAATGCTTTTTGCGTAAGGTTTCGTCTTAGACGTGTCTCGCGCAGCTTTGCGCCTGCATAGAGTTTTTGCGTTGCCATGGTGGCCTCGTGAATACTTGCAAATAAATTGCAGCAAACCTGCAAATATCACAAGTCCGAGGGCGGGCTTTCGGCATGGCGCAGCTGTGTTTCGCGCCACATCACATACAGGATCGCGCCAAGCGCCATGACCAGACAGCAGGTCATAATGACCAAAAGTATCAAACTGCCGCCGCCACCTTGGATGACCGCGCCCGCGAATGCCGAAAGCGCTGCGCCCCCGCCGATCATAATTGCACTGCCCAGCCCGCTTGCCGTGCCAGCCAGATGCGGACGCACCGACAGCATCCCGGCGCTGGCATTTGGGATCACCATGCCGTTGCCCAGCCCGACGAAAGTACAAAACCCAAAGAACAGGATCGCCGAGCTGTTGCCAAGCGCGGCCAGCGCCGTGGCCAGCAAAAGGCCAAGTGAGCCGACGATCGCGCCTGTGCGGATCATCCAGTTGATACCGAAGCGAACTGAAAACCGCCCGGACAGATAGTTGCCGGCAGCATATCCAACAGCGGGCGCGCCAAAACAGACGCCGGCCCAAAACGACGACAAATTGAATTCGTTGACCGCCACATAGGGCCCGCCGCCCAGAAACGCGAAGAATGCGCCCGAGGCAAAGGCAGACGCCAGAACGTACCCCCAGAACCGGCGCGAGGTCAGCAACTGCGGATAGTCTTTGACCTGTTGCGCAAAGCTGACCCCGCCGCCGACACCGGTTTCGCCCTGATCAGCCCAGCACAACCACAAGACCGCCAGACCGCCCGCCACCAGGAACCAGAATACAGATTTCCAGCCAAAGACTTCGTCCAATGCGCCTCCGATCATTGGCGCCACCATGGGCACAAGGGCCATACCCATTGTCACGTAGCCAATCATCGACGCGGCTTCATTCTGCGGGACCATATCGCGCACAATAGCGCGGCTAAGGACCAGACCAACGGCCACCGCGCTTTGCAGCATACGAAAGAGCAAAAAGACCTCGACCGTGGGGGCTATAATGCATCCCAGCGTTGCCGCGACAAAGATGCTTTGGCAGATCAACGTAACCTTGCGCCGCCCGTATCTGTCGCTGATCGGGCCGATGATCAGTTGCAGGATGGCCGTTGTCGCCAGATAGGCCGACACCGACAGCTGCATCACATCGTACCGCGTGTTGAAATACTCGGTCATATGGGGAAGGGCAGGGAGAAACGCGCTCATGCTCATGGCGCCCAAGCCGGCCATAAGAACAAGTGTCAGTATATGCGGAGGTGTCGTGCGGTCGAGAAACCGGACGACGATCTTTTCAGTCATGGCTTAATGTTAGCAGTGGTTGGCTGTCTGTCCATTCAATTAGAAGTGCCGGATCGGATTTGCGGATTTGCAAAAATTAGATTTAGCGCTTCGCAAAATTTGCAAATTGCCAATGTTCTGCTTCCCCGCCGCATTGCAGAACTGTAGCCTGCGCAAAAGCAGACGGGAGAATGCCCATGTCCGGTATTATGGCCGAACTTGAAAAGCGCCGCGCTGCCGCCCGGATGGGCGGTGGCGAAAAACGCGTTGCCGCGCAACATGCAAAAGGCAAGCTGACCGCGCGGGAACGGATTGAATTGCTGCTGGACGAAGGCTCGTTCGAGGAATTTGATATGTTCGTCAAGCATCGGACAACCGATTTTGGCATGGAGGCCCAGCGCCCCGAAGGCGATGGGGTGGTCACCGGTTGGGGCACGATCAATGGCCGAAGGGTCTATGTGTTCAGCCAGGATTTCACAGTGTTTGGCGGGTCACTGTCTGAAACGCATGCGCAGAAGATTTGCAAGGTCATGGATATGGCGATGCAAAATGGCGCGCCGGTGATTGGATTGAACGATTCAGGTGGCGCGCGCATCCAGGAAGGTGTCGCCTCGCTTGCCGGTTATGCCGAAGTGTTTCAGCGCAATATCCTGGCCTCGGGCGTAGTTCCGCAGATCAGCGTTATTATGGGGCCTTGCGCGGGGGGGGCTGTTTATTCGCCCGCGATCACCGACTTTATTTTCATGGTGAAAGACAGCAGCTACATGTTTGTCACAGGCCCCGACGTCGTGAAAACGGTGACCAACGAGGTCGTCACCGCCGAAGAACTGGGTGGGGCGTCGACCCATACCAAGAAAAGCTCGGTCGCGGATGGCGCGTTTGAAAACGACGTCGAAACGCTGGCCGAAGTGCGCCGGCTGGTTGATTTTCTACCGCTCAACAATCGCGACAAAGCACCTGTGCGCCCGTTTTTCGACGAAGCTTCACGCGCCGATCATAGTCTTGACACATTGGTCCCGAAAAATCCGAACCAGCCGTATGACATGAAGGAGTTGATCCTGAAGGTCGCGGATGAAGGGGATTTTTATGAACTGCAAGAAGACTTCGCCGCAAACATCATTACCGGATTCATCCGCGTCGAAGGTCAAACCGTCGGCGTCGTTGCCAACCAACCGATGGTTCTGGCAGGCGTTCTGGACATCGATTCAAGCCGAAAAGCTGCCCGTTTCGTCCGGTTCTGCGACGCCTTTGAGATCCCTATACTGACCTTTGTGGATGTGCCCGGGTTTCTGCCGGGAACGTCACAGGAATATGGCGGCGTGATCAAGCACGGGGCAAAACTGCTGTTTGCCTATGGCGAAGCAACCGTGCCCAAGGTCACCGTTATCACGCGAAAAGCGTATGGTGGCGCTTATGATGTGATGGCGTCCAAACATCTGAGGGGCGATTTCAACTATGCTTGGCCCACAGCGCAGATCGCGGTCATGGGGGCGAAAGGGGCGGTTGAGATCCTGTATCGGTCGGAACTGGATGACCCCGAAAAGATTGCCGCGCGCACCGAAGAATATGAAACAAACTTTGCCAATCCGTTTCGCGCAGCCGAGCGTGGGTTCATCGACGAAGTGATCCTGCCGCATTCGACGCGCAAACGTGTGGCCCGCGCATTTGCGTCGCTTCGAACCAAAAACCAAACGAATCCGTGGAAAAAGCACGACAACATTCCTTTGTGAACGGACCCTGACGTGCTGCTTTCTTGCCACAGACCCTTGAATATTTGCGCTTTCACCTTTGGGGCTGGAAACAGTCGCGGGAAATGCGTTAATCAGCATTTAACCGCCGTCGCCTCTATGTTCGTACTGGACACGGGTTTGCGGTTGGTTAGTGTCATGCCGTACGTGTTTCACGTGCGGGACTTTTGGAAAGGCCGAGCAGACAATACGGCCTCGACGGATCGAAGGAGACAGTCATGTCGAATACCCTCAAAGCCCTCCTGGCCCTTGGCCTCTTCACAGTTCTCGCTGCCTGCGCTCAGCAGGAAGAGCCCATGGAAGAGCCCATGGTCATGGAAGAAGAAGTTATGGAGAAGTTCTGATTCAGAACCTCTTCGGTCGGGGCTTTCAAAGTCCCGACCACACCCATGCATAGGGGCACTGTGCAAAAACTCTCTCAAATCATTGCAATCGTTTTCATCTTGGTGGCATCCGCATGCGCCGAGAAAGAAGATATCGTGCTGGTTGTTCCGCGCAGCGCTGACGGCTGATCGCCGGGCATTTCAGAGAACGCCCACCATCCGGAAGGACGCACCATGCTAAAGCATCGTGGCTTTCCGGGGCGGTTTCCCGGAACGGATTTTCAATTCACCATTCGTCGGGCAAACCCGCGCGGCGTGACCAAACTTGTGGCGCGCGAACGTTTTGCGGACCGCAAGAAAAAGGATCGTGATGCAGATGCGGCCTTTGTTGCCTGTCTTTGGCAGCATTTCGGCGACGCGCCTTTCGAACGCGGTAATCTGGATGCGGGCCGTTTGTCGTGGCTTTTCGGTCGCGAGGTGGTGCCTGCCGAAGACCCGTTTGATCCTGAAAGCTATGACGCGCTGATGAAACTGGATGAAAATCTTGCGCGCGCGACCTTCCCGGATGCCTTTGACGGGACGTGGGTGGCATGAATTCGCCTTGGATTTCCCAGATATGGCAAAGACTTGCCGGTTTGGGTGGGCCAGGGCCGTTTCCCTTTATCGGTTACGCGAACGAAGTAACGTCAGGTGCAGAGGCTGGTTCCCCCAGCAGGGTTGCCGCCTCTGATTGTCAAAACCGTTACCCTTCCCCTTCACGGTGGTCTGACCGGAATTTTCCGGTCAGACCTTCGTGCGTTCGGCGTCGAATTGCCCAAAATCTGCGTCCGGCACCTGTTGTTATTGCCTATCAAAGGGAAAAACCGCTTGGTCGCGGGCGGGGGAAAACCCAAAATAATAAAAGAGGCAAAACGAGATGCAGAAGAAACTTTCAATCGTCGCAATATTCGCGGTTCTGGGATTGGCGGCCTGTAGTCAGGGTACCGATATCGAACGCGCGCTTGTCGGCGGGGCCGCTGGCTGTCTGGCCGGTGACATTGTGCAAGAAGGCGAATGTCTTACAGGTGCCATTCTGGGCGCAGGGGCAGGCGCGCTCGCGGACGACCTTAACAACTTCTAATCGTCAAAGGACTGCCGCCACACTGTGTTGCGGCAGTCCTAATTCTTCAGAACGAGAACGTCACGGACGCCCCGATGCGGTCGGCTTCGAACGTTGTACCAGCCGACGTGGTGCGTTCGCCGTGGATGTATTCCAGCCCCAGTGTCAACCGGTCGGTCGGGTTGTAGAACACATTGGCGTGGACCGTTTCCAGTTCGGTGAAATCGATGGTGCCGGTCGAGGTGGCAAGGTCGTAATCCTCGCGCCCATAGGCCAGCCCGATATTCCAGCGTTCGCCCAGTTGCTGGCGAATTTCCAACGTATAGCCATCGGCCCCGTTGACGCTGCCGCCGACAACAGCGTCACCGCCCCCGATCAGATAGTCGCCGATCCCGTCGCCCGAGACATAAGTGGCCGAGATGACACCGCCGTCCCATGGCTGAACGCTGCCCGACAGGGTGATGGCGTTCGTGCTGAACGTCGAGCCACCCGACGCCACCTGGCCCGTCAGACCGGCGATGCGGGCCGACCAGTTGTCAGCATTATAGTCGGCAGCAGCGGTAAAGACCGGGTCGCTGGACGCGCCGTTGCTCTCTTCGACCGAGAACGAATAGTCGAGATTTCCAACCCCCGACGAGTACCGAATTTGCGGCACGCGGGCAAAGGTGATCCCAACGGGTCCGTTAAAATCGGATGTGCGCGGATAGTGCGAAAGCGGCATGAAATTCGTCCAGAACTGACCGACAAGCCACGTGTCGCCAATCGTTACATTCGCGTGGCGCAGCCGCAGGTTGGGCGAACCGCTGTCATCGCCGCCGCTGCCGAACAGGTCAAATTCAAGCTGGGTGCCGATGGTTCCGATGTCGGTTTCAGTAGCGCTGCGGATGCCGAACCGCGACACCCGTACGCTTGTGTCAAACGCGCCGTCGGTTGCGAAGGCCGCTTCGCCGATACGGCCTGTTCGGGTCAGGTCGCCCTGTTGAAAGTCGTTGTCATAGAATGCTTCGGCCCGCACGAACCCGTAGATCGACACTTCGGTTCCGGTTGTTCCAAACGTCAGCTGGGGTCTGTTTTCCAACTCGGCCACACGCGTTTCCAGCTCGGCGATACGCGCGTCCTGAGCAAAGGCAGGTTGCACCAACGCTGCAAGCGCTGCGGTCCCTGCCAGAAGTCTTTGTCTTGTCATGGTTTCCTCCGTCGCTTGCCGATGAATTTCGGCAATTCACGCTGGGTCAGGCTGGCACGCGTTCAACCTCACTGGCGAAACACAATGCCCGGAGAATTGTTGAACGCCTGCGCACCGAACGGTGAGGCGACTGTGAGGTTTCCCCGAAACGGAGAGGAAAAATGTTTAAGAAAATCCTGATCGCCAACCGGGGCGAGATTGCGTGTCGTGTCATCAAAACGGCGCGCAAGATGGGCATCCAAACAGTGGCTATTTATTCCGACGCGGATGAAAGCGCGCTTCATGTGAAGATGGCTGATGAGGCAGTTCATATTGGGCCACCGCCCGCAAACCAGTCTTATATCGTGATCGAAAAGGTGATGCAGGCGATCAAAGACACTGGCGCCGAGGCGGTTCATCCGGGCTATGGGTTTTTGTCGGAAAACCCCAAGTTTGCCGAAGCTTTGGACGCGGCCGGTGTTGCCTTTATCGGCCCACCCAAAGGCGCAATCGAGGCGATGGGCGACAAGATCACATCGAAGAAAATCGCGCAGGATGCGGCGGTTTCGACCGTTCCAGGCTATATGGGCCTGATCGAAGACGCGGACGAGGCCGTCAAAATCTCGAACCAGATTGGCTATCCGGTGATGATCAAAGCCTCAGCCGGGGGCGGCGGCAAGGGTATGCGGATTGCATGGAACGACGACGAGGCCCGTGAAGGGTTTCAATCGTCGAAAAACGAAGCTGCCAATTCGTTTGGAGATGACCGCATATTCATCGAGAAATTTGTGACGCAACCCCGTCATATCGAAATTCAAGTGCTGTGCGATAGCCATGGCAATGGTGTTTACCTGAACGAACGCGAATGTTCGATCCAACGTCGGAACCAAAAGGTGATCGAAGAAGCGCCGTCTCCGTTTCTGGACGAGGCAACGCGAAAAGCGATGGGGGAACAATCACTTGCCCTGGCCCAGGCTGTTGGATACGCCAGTGCGGGCACTGTCGAATTTATCGTCGACGGCGATAAGAACTTCTATTTTCTAGAGATGAACACCCGCCTTCAGGTGGAACATCCCGTGACCGAATTGATCACTGGTATTGATCTGGTCGAACAAATGATCCGGGTGGCGCATGGCGAAAAGCTGACACTGACGCAGGATGATATCAGCATCAACGGCTGGGCGATGGAATCGCGGCTTTATGCAGAAGACCCCTATCGCGGGTTTTTGCCGTCGATTGGCCGTCTGACGCGCTATCGCCCGCCTGCTGAATTGGCCGAAGACACCCGCGCTGTTCGTAATGATACCGGTGTTTTCGAAGGCGGCGAAATCAGCATGTATTACGATCCGATGATCGCCAAGCTTTGCACCTGGGCGCCGACGCGCGCGGCTGCGATTGAAGAAATGCGCGTTGCGCTGGACCGGTTTGAGGTCGAAGGGATCGGGCATAACATTCCCTTTTTGTCTGCGGTTTACGATCATCCGAAGTTCATCTCGGGCGACATGACAACGGCGTTCATCGAAGAAGAATACCCGGACGGTTTTGCCGGTATCACACCGGATGAGACAACCAGCCGACGGATCGCTGCAGCGGTCGCAGCGATGCACCGTGTTGCCGAGATACGGCGGTCGCGCATTTCGGGCCGGCTTGGCAATCACACCCGGAAGGTAGGCGAAGACTGGATTGTAGGCGTGGGCGACCATCGTTTTGAAATTGGTATTGCGGCCGATGCGGACGGCGCAACCGTTCAATTCGCCGATGGTGCAGCGATGCGTGTGGCCAGCGAATGGGTGCCGGGTCAGACACTGGCCGAGTTGGACATAGACGATGCGCCATTGGTTTTGAAAGTGTCGCCTGCCAGCAATGGGTATCATGTCCGCCATCGTGGGGCTGAGTTGTCCGTATCGGTCTTAACGCCACGCGCCGCCGAGCTTGCCGCTTTGATGCCGGTCAAAGTGCCGCCGGACACCTCGAAAATGCTGCTGTGTCCTATGCCGGGGCTTATCGTGAAGCTGAATGTCGAAGAAGGGGACGAGGTACAGGACGGCCAAGCGCTTTGCACGGTTGAGGCGATGAAGATGGAAAATATCCTGAGGGCCGAAAAGAAATGTGTGGTCAAGTCGATCAAGGTTGCGGCAGGCGACAGTCTGGCCGTCGATGAGGTGATCATGGAGTTCGAATAGAGCGGATGTACGCGCCGACCACCGAGAACTTTGAGCAAACCTATGCACGCAGCGCTGTCTTTGGCGCGGTCGTGGCGTTTGCTTTGTTTATGGCTTTTGCCATGGCGAAGAACGGCTGGGTGTTCGAATACCCGTTGGATGATGTCTATATTCATCTGGCCATGGCCGAACAAATTGCGGCCCGTGGCTATGGTGTGAACGCGGGCGAGTTTGCTTCGGCGGCGTCGTCCCCGCTTTACCCTGTGCTTTTGATGCCTTTTGCGGGCAGTGAGTTTCAAAGATTTTTGCCACTGGGCTGGAACGTGGCTGGCCTGATCGTTGCGGCCTGGCTTTTGGGGCAGTTGATTGCCAAGGCGCGCCTTGGACGGGCCGGGGTGGTGTTGGCATTCGTGGCGCCGTTTGCGCTTTCAATGCAGAACACGGCCTATTCGGGCATGGAAAACATGCTGCACACGGCCGCTAGCCTTGCGATTGTTCTGGGCCTGTGGCGATTTTTTGAGGAGGGGCGCGTCCCGGTTTTGCTTGGGCTTGGTGTTCTGCTGGCCCCGGCATTTCGGTTGGAAGGTCTGGCCTTGGCATTGTCAGCGGCTGGTGTTGTTCTGATCTCGGGACAGCCGGTGAAGGGGCTCGCGCTTGGGTTTTTGGCGGTTTTGCCCGCCGCTGTGTTCATGTGTGCCTTGCTTGCACTTGGGCTGGACCCATTGCCAAATTCGGTGACGGCGAAGCTGCCTGCGACCGGTTCGCCGGCAGAGGGGGGGCTGGCAAATTTAGGCAACACCCTTCGTTCAAACGTCGCCACGCATGGCGGACGTTTGTTGGTTGGGTTGACCATTGTGACGTCACTTATTGCGATGGTCGTGTCGCATCGCGGTGACAAGGGGCGTGCCTTGATCGGTCTGGCGGTCGCCACATCGGGTCTGGCACATCTGGTCTTTGCGTCAACCGGGTGGTTGGATCGGTACGAGATTTATCTGATCGCGGCGCTTGTGGGCGCGCTTTGTCTGCTTTTGGCGAAAGTCGCCACAGGCGTGCGCCGGGTGGTGTTATCTTTGGCTTTGATCGCCGGGGTTTTGACCTATGCCCCGAACATCGACACGAACACAGCGGGCATGCGGGCCATTCGGCTTCAACACGGTGAGATGGCCCGATTTGCGAAAGACTTTGTCAAAGCCCCCGTTGCGGTCAATGATCTGGGCTATGTGGCCTGGGACAATTCTGAGTATGTTCTGGACCTGTTTGGTCTAGCATCGGCAGACGCGCTGAGCTTGCGTCTAAACAATGCCCCAGACGGGTGGGCGGACGCTTTGGCGGATGACCATGGCGTCCGGGTTGCGATGATTTATGACGACTGGGTCGGAACGTCGCTTGGTCCCGATTGGGTCCCGCTGGGGCGATTGGTTTTGCTTAACCACGGCGGCGCGTTTCTGGGCGGCGACGTGGTAAGCTTTTACGCCCGAAACGCGGCTGAAGCGGCGGGTTTACAGGCCGACTTGAAAGATTGGGCAGCAGGGCTGCCCGACGGTGCAGGCTTTGTGTTTGAAGTCGGTGGGACGGGGTGATGCGCTATTCATCTGCCTCTGAGGCCGCGTCGGCTTTTGCATCGACAATTTCTTGTCGGCGAATAGGCATTTTGTCGATTTGCCGCGTCAATTCGCGCACGTCCCAAGGAAAAGGTTTGCGCAGTTTGACACCGCCATCCTTGCCGATCAGCGTCAGCATAAACCCGCGCGGTCGCAGCTTGGTGCGAAGGGCTGAACGGTCGTCTGGTGCGGTGTCGACAATCAGGACCACGTCGCGTTCTGTCAGTTCTTCCAGCCGGTCGTTCAGCAAGTCCAGTTGCCGGGTGAAAGCCGGGTCGATTGCGCTGTCAGCGAAGACGATCACCGGGCGCGCCCGCCATTTAAAGGCGTCTATTTCGACATCTGCCGCGTCAAAGATGGTGGATTTGTCCGCTTCCCAGACCGCAATTGCGTCGGGTTCGGTTGTGTCAGTCGCCCAAACTGGCCCGACACTGGTCAGCAAGGCAACAAATCCTGCAATTTTCAACGCTGTGGCGTGCATGTTTGCGTCTCCGTTCCTGGCAAATATATGCCGGTTTGCCAAAATGCGAAGGGCGGACGACAACTCTTTGAGGAATTTACCAAAATTTCTTTGGCAAATCCTGCTTCCGCCCAGATCAGAGGAGAGTTTTCGATGAGTGACTGGAAGACACTGGCCGAAAAAGAACTGCGCGGACGCGCCTTGGATGATCTTGATTGGGAAACCCTCGAAGGCATCCGCGTCAAGCCGCTTTATACGGCCGAGGACACCGCGTCGCTTGACCATATGGGCGACATGCCGGGATTTGCGCCATACACGCGTGGTGTAAAGGCAACGATGTATGCCGGGCGGCCATGGACCATTCGGCAATATGCCGGGTTTTCGACGGCGGAAGAATCGAACGCGTTTTATCGCCGCAATCTGGCGGCTGGCCAGCAGGGTGTTTCGGTCGCATTCGATCTGGCGACGCACCGTGGGTATGACAGCGATCACCCGCGCGTTTTGGGCGATGTCGGCAAAGCAGGCGTCGCGATTGACAGCGTCGAAGATATGAAAATCCTTTTCGACGGCATTCCTTTGGATCAGGTCAGCGTGTCGATGACGATGAATGGCGCTGTGATCCCGATCCTTGCCAGTTTTATCGTTGCCGGTGAGGAACAGGGGGTGGATCAGGCTGCCCTGTCCGGGACCATTCAGAACGACATTCTGAAAGAGTTCATGGTGCGCAACACCTATGTATACCCGCCCGAGCCGTCGATGCGGATCGTGGCCGACATCATTGAATACACCGCCAGCAATATGCCCAAGTTCAATTCGATTTCGATCAGCGGCTATCATATGCAGGAAGCCGGGGCGACGCTGGTGCAAGAACTGGCTTATACTTTGGCAGATGGGCGCGAATATGTGCGCGCCGCGATTGCGCGCGGCATGGATGTGGACGCGTTCGCGGGGCGTTTGTCGTTCTTTTTTGCGATCGGCATGAACTTTTTCATGGAGGCGGCCAAACTGCGCGCCGCCCGGCTTTTGTGGTCACGCGTGATGAGCGAATTTAGTCCCAAGAGCCCACGGTCCAGCATGTTGCGCACCCATTGCCAGACCAGCGGTGTGTCTTTGCAAGAGCAGGACCCTTATAACAACGTCATCCGCACCGCTTACGAGGCGATGAGCGCGGTGCTTGGCGGAACGCAATCCTTGCACACCAATGCGCTGGACGAAGCGATTGCCTTGCCAACCGATTTCAGCGCGCGCATTGCCCGGAACACTCAACTGATTTTGCAGGAAGAAACCGGCGTCACGAATGTCGTCGATCCTTTGGCGGGGTCTTACTATGTGGAAAGCCTGACGGCGGAACTGGCCGACAAAGCCTGGGCCCTGATGGAAGAGGCCGAAGAAATGGGCGGTATGACAAAGGCGGTCGCAAGCGGCATGCCGAAGCTTCGGATCGAAGAATCCGCTGCCCGCCGTCAGGCGATGATTGATCAGGGCGAAGAGGTCATCGTGGGGGTCAACAAATACCGCAAGGAAACTGAAGACCCGATCGACATTCTTGAGGTCGACAATGACGCCGTCCGGGCTTCGCAAATCGCGCGTCTGAACACCATTCGCAACACGCGGGACGAAGCGGCCTGCACATCGGCGCTGACGGCTTTGGAAAACGCGGCGTCTTCGGACGGAAACCTGTTGAGCGCGGCGGTCAAAGCCGCACGCGCGCGCGCCACTGTGGGAGAAATCAGCATGGCTATGGAAAAGGTGTTCGGTCGCCATCGCGCCGAGGTGAAGACGCTCGCCGGTGTGTACGGAGCCGCCTATGAGGGCGACGAAGGCTTCACAGCTATCCAACAGAAAGTCGAAGCTTTTGCCGACGTCGAAGGGCGGCGCCCGCGCATGCTGGTCGTCAAGATGGGGCAGGACGGGCATGATCGCGGGGCCAAGGTGATTGCAACTGCGTTTGCCGATATCGGTTTTGATGTGGATGTCGGGCCTTTGTTCCAAACCCCGGACGAAGCCGCACAGGACGCCATCGATAACGATGTCCATGTGGTTGGAATTTCGTCACAAGCTGCTGGACATAAAACGCTTGCCCCGAAATTGATCAAGGCGCTTGAGGCAGCAGGTGCAGGCGAAATCATCGTGATTTGTGGCGGCGTGATCCCGCAGCAGGACTATGATTTTCTGAAATCCGCAGGTGTGAAAGCGATCTTCGGACCCGGCACGAATATTCCCGAAGCGGCGGCAGACATTCTGGAATTGATCCGGTCGTCGCGCGGCTGAGCAGCTAAAAGATAAGCACCAGCGACAGCATTAACAGGGCTGCCATTGTCCAGTTGAAAGCGCGCAGCCGCGTCCGGCTGGTCAAAAACCGTCGCAATTGAACACCAAGCGCGGTCCAGACAAAGATTGATGGAAAGTTTGTGCAGGCAAATGTGGCGGCGACCAAAAAGATCACCGCAAAAGTCTTGTCGGGGACGTAAACGCTGACAGCCGAAATCGCCATGAACCACGCTTTTGGGTTAACCCATTGGAAGGCGGCTGCCTGCAAAAAGGTAAAGGGTTTACCTTTCTGGTGGCCTTCCGCTGGGGGTGCTGCATTGGCAATTTTCCAAGCCAAATAAAGAAGATAGGCGATGCTTGCGACTTGCATGGCAGTGTGAAGGACTGGAAAGCGTTCGAACAGTTGGCTTAGCCCAAGCCCCACCAAAACCACCATGAACATATGGCCAAGACTGATCCCCAACATATGCGGCAGGGTGCGGCGGAACCCGAAATTCGCACCCGAAGCCATCAGCATCAGGTTGTTGGGACCGGGCGTGATAGATGTCGCAATTGCGAACCCGATCAGCGCAATGAAAGCTTCGAAAGTCATGCCACGACGCTAGGTGAAATTGTGGGAAATGCCACGCTGTTCGTGGGAAAAGCTTGGTCAATCGCCCTGCTTTCTTCCTCTCGGCGCCATATTTTTGTCAAGACTTTCCGGTGAACAGAGAACAATTCAGAGTGGGGTTCGACATTGTTTCGCGCCACATGAAAAGGCAGCCTATGTCGGAACATCCTAAATCTGCCGTTAGCATTGGGTCGGGTCTGGCCGGGGCTGGCGCCATGGTTTTCTTGATGGCGCTTGGCATCGCGAAGGGCTGGGACAGCCTTGCCATGATATTCATCGTGATGGGTGGCACCGCATTTGCCTCGGCCTTGTGGGATGTCTGTGTCGACAAGGTGCATCGGCGTCCCAGCACCGGTATGGATTGGTCGGTCCAGCATCCGTGGTCAGACATATCGCATGTGGTTGCAGTCAAGCTATTGGGGCTTTTGGCAACATTTGCGTTGATCGCGTTTGGGTATGGCATGCTGCATACCTATCAAGACGACAGCTTCAAACTATACGTCGCAACCTTGAAAATCGCGGCTCCATTGGTTCTGCTCGTGTCGCCCTTTTACGTGGTCGTCGTGACCCGCCATATGATCGAACCCAAAGACAAACTTTGGCATTTTGGTCGCTTTGTTCTGGGCAAGCGGAACGGTGTTGATCTGGACAAGGTCAAAGATCATCTGCTTGGCTGGTGCGTAAAAGCATTCTTCCTGGCTTTCCTATTTTCCATTGTCCCGTTTACGTTCAATTCGGCCATGGCATTTTCGACCGAGCACTTATTTTCGGGCCTTATCCCATTTTTCGCTACGCTGGTCTTTTTGTTGTTCTTTCTGGACATTTGCTTTGGCACGTTCGGTTATGTGATGACCTTTCGTCCACTGGATAGCCATATCCGAACGACAAATCCCTATCATTCTGCCTGGGTTTTCGCCTTGATTTGTTACCCGCCGTTCTCAGTCATCAAGGACGAAGGTTTCCTGAATTATCATGTAGGCGGCGAAAACTGGAAGTACTGGCTGGCAGATGCGCCGGTTGCGTTGATCATTTGGGGCATTGCCATGACTGTGCTGACCGGGCTTTACGCGGCGTCTACGGTGATCTTTGGTATTCGGTTTTCGAACCTGACCAACCGGGGCATCATAACAGTTGGGCCCTATCGTTATTTCAAACACCCGGCTTATCTGTCG
This sequence comes from uncultured Paracoccaceae bacterium, assembly GCA_937924905.1. Taxonomy (GTDB): domain Bacteria; phylum Pseudomonadota; class Alphaproteobacteria; order Rhodobacterales; family Rhodobacteraceae; genus JAJDOD01. The sequence goes on from CALDUK010000006.1 coordinate 118,686, forward strand.
AAGAATATCTATTGGTGGTTCGCGGCGATGCCATTTTTGACGACAGCCGATGATCCGATGGTGTCGGTCAGAAATTCGGTTTTGTTGTTGATGGTGAACGGCGTCTATTACATGCGCGCGAAGACTGAAGAAAAGCACTTGATGGCAGACGTGGATTATCAAATCTATTCAGCCTGGATTGCAGAAAATGGCGTTTTGCCAAGGCTGAAAAAGCGTTTCTTTGGGGGCATGTCTGGCGCCATGACGGCGCGCGGTTCCGAAGGTGAACAAAGCCGCTGACGCGTTCGGCGTTTGGTTGAAAGCCCTTGTTCTTTGTGTGCAAGCGACGCAGTTTCGTCATATGCTGTTTTCTCTTGCCCTGGACCATTTGGTGATTGCCGCCCGCTCGCTTGAAGAGGGGGCAAGCTATGTCGAATCCGTGTTGGGTCTTCGCCTTTCTCCCGGCGGGAAGCATCCGAATATGGGCACGCATAATCTGCTGATGTCGCTTGGGCCGAAAGAATACCTAGAGGTAATCTCCATTGATCCGGGCGCCGCAGGTCCCGCCGGTCGGCGTTGGTTCGGGTTGGATGATTTCTCTGATGCACCCCGGATGACCAACTGGGTTTGCCGGACCGACAATCTGGACGACGCATTGGACGCCGCGCCGCGCGGAACAGGCGTAGCCTATGAACTGGCGCGCGGAGACTTCCATTGGTCGATGGGGGTGCCGGACAGCGGCCGGCTTCCCTTTGAGGATGCCATGCCAGCCTTGATTGAATGGGGCGCAGGCAGCCCTCATCCTTCGGAAAAACTGCCCGATCTTGGGGCCAGGCTGACCAAGCTGGATGTGTTCCACCCCGAAGCGGACCGTTTGAAAGCCGCATTTGCCGCGTTCAACGGTTTGGGGCATGTCGCGCTGCGCCCGGGCCCCATGATGCGGTTGATGGCCGCCATACAGACGCCCGAAGGCGTCCGGGTGCTTGCATGATCATCCGTCCCGCGCGGGAAACGGATGCCAAAGCCATTGCCTGCGTCCAAAACCTGATCATCCGCGATACGGCAATCACCTTTAATTCCGAAGAAAAAACGCCCGAGGACATCGCGGCGTCTATCCGCGACCTTCCGTGTTTTCTGGTGGCGACAGCGGATGATCAAATGCTGGGCTTTGCGTCATACACCCAATTCAGACGGGGCATTGGATATGCGCGCGCGATGGAACACACGATTGTTCTGCGTCCCGACGCGCGCGGGCACGGCCTAGGGCGTGATTTGATGCAAGCCACAGAACATCACGCCCGCGAAAACGGCGTCGCGTCGCTGTGGGCAGGTGTCAGCGGTGAAAACCCAAGTGGCGTTACGTTTCACGCCAAGCTTGGGTTTGAAGAGATCGCGAATTTGCCAAAGGTCGGTTTAAAGTTTGGGCGCTGGATGGATTTGGTCTTGATGCGGAAATGGCTGCTTAAGGATTAGCCAGTGCCCGCAAGATCGGCCAAAAGTGCCGCATTCCCATTTCTGTCGCTTCAATCTTGCCGGGCGCGCGGATAGTGTCCGGCAATGACGATTTGGGAACGCATCACCGAAGCAATCTCGGCTCTTCGTGCGGGCGAAAGCCTAAGCGCTGTTTTTGAAAAACTTCGCTCGCCACCGGAACGCTCGGTCGCGTTTACAATTGCCGTCATTGCGCTGGGTGCAAAGATGGCAAAGGCGGACGGGTTGGTGACCAAAGACGAGGTCGCCGCGTTTCGCGAGATTTTCTCGATCCCCCGCGAAGAAGAAGCCAACACGGCACGGCTGTTCAATCTGGCGCGTCAGGATGTGGCCGGGTTTGACGACTATGCCAGCCGCATCGCGCGTATGTTTGACGCCGCTGACGGTACGCTTTGCGACTTGATGGAAGGGTTGTTTTACATTGCTGTCGCGGACGGGGCCTATCACCCGCAAGAAGATGATTTTCTGTCGCAGGTTGCCGATATTTTCGGGCTAAGCGAACGCGAATTCAAATCGCTGCGCACCCGTTTTGTGCCGGATGCTGAGCCCGATCCCTATGATGTTCTCGGGGTCGAACCGGATGCGCCCATGGAAACGATCCGTCAGGCCTGGCGCGCGCTTGTGCGCGACACCCACCCCGATCGCATGATTGCACGCGGTGTGCCGGAAGAAGCCATCAAACTGGCAGAAAAGCGTATGGTTGCGATCAATCGTGCATGGGAAGCCATCAACGAAGGTCAAGCGTGATGCGGTTTGCGACTTATAATATCGAATGGTTTTCGAACCTTTTCAACAAGGATGGCTCGCTTCATTTCGATGAAGACTGGTCTGGCCGTCACAATGTCACCCGCCGCGCACAGACCGAAGCACTGGGGATTGTCTTCAACGCCATTGATGCCGACGCGGTGATGATCATCGAGGCCCCCGACAGCCACAGCAAGCGGGACGGCACCAAAGCGTTAGAAACCTTTGCAGCCGAGGTGGGTTTGCGGGCCCGGAAAGCTGTTATGGGGTTTGTGAATGATACGCAACAGGAAATAGCATTTCTCTATGACCCTGATGCGCTGACGGCGGTTCATGATCCGCAAGGTCAGCCTCGGTTTGACGAGACTTACGAGATTGATCTTGATGTCGATACCGCGCCCGACAAGGTTCGTTGGTCAAAGCCACCTTTGGAACTGGCGGTTCAAACCAAGGGCGGCACCAAGTTGCGGTTGATCGGCGTGCATGCCAAGTCCAAAGCGCCCTACGGAGCGCGGAACCCGGAACAAGTCATGCGCATTGCGATTGAGAACCGGCGCAAACAATTGGCGCAATGCATCTGGTTGCGCGAGCGGGTCGAGACCATTCTTTCGGACGACGAACACTTGGTGGTGTTGGGCGATTTCAATGATGGCCCTGGACTGGACGAATACGAACGTCTGTTCGGGCGGTCGGGCGTTGAAATCGTCATCGGCGATGATGACGATGTGCGGCTGTACGATCCGCATGCTGAAACGGTTATCCGGCGACCGTTGGGCTGGATGCCAACCAGTGCGCGGTTCTGGATGGTCGAGAAACGCCGCTGGATTCAAACCCTGCTGGACTATGTGATGGTTTCGCCCGATCTGCGCCCAATGGCGCGCGATTGGCGCATCTGGCATCCCTTTGACGACCCCGCATGCGAACGCTCGCCCGAGTTGCGCGAGGCGTTGTTGACAGCTTCGGACCATTTTCCGGTATCGGTCGAACTGGACATCTAGCGGTTTCATGCGCGTCTGCCGCAAAACCTTGTTCATCCCCGGTTAACCATGATGTAGTTAGTCGAAACTCAAGTCAGAGAATCGGGAGCGGAGTACATGGCGGGATCGGTCAACAAGGTCATTTTGGTGGGCAATCTGGGCCGGGACCCTGAGGTGCGCACGTTCCAGAACGGTGGCAAAGTCTGCAACCTGCGGATTGCGACATCGGAAAACTGGAAAGACCGGAACACGGGCGAACGGCGCGAACGCACCGAATGGCATTCGGTCGCGATCTTCTCGGAACCTCTGGCACGTATCGCCGAACAGTATTTGCGCAAAGGCTCGAAAGTTTATTTGGAAGGCCAGTTGGAAACGCGCAAGTGGCAGGACCAATCGGGTCAAGATCGGTATTCAACCGAAGTGGTCCTGCGCCCTTACCGGGGTGAACTGACCTTGCTTGACGGTCGCAATGATAATTCAGGCGGCGGTGGCGGCGGCGGCTATGACGACCGCGGCGATAGCTATGGCGGCGAAAGCAGTGGCGGAAACCCGGCACCGGCCAGTCAAGACCTGGACGACGAAATCCCGTTCTAAATCCGGGCGCGCAACGCGTCGTTCAAGGTTGATATCAGAACATCACCTGGCACGTCATCGGTGACAAAAGCATCGCCGATGGCGCGCGCCATGATAAACCGCAGGCGTCCATCAACGACCTTTTTATCCTGACCCATCAGGTCGACCAGCTTTGACGCATCTGGCAAGTCGCCGGGAATATCCGCCAAATCAGTCTTCATCCCCATCGACTTTAGATGCGACCGGACACGGCTTGGTTCTTCTTGCGAACAAAAACCCAGCCGTGCCGAAACCTCGTACGCCAAAGCACAACCGATTGCCACACCTTCGCCGTGAAGCAACCGGTCTGAATAGCCTGTTGCGGCCTCCAACGCGTGGCAAAAAGTATGGCCAAGGTTCAACAGCGCGCGGTCGCCTTGTTCGGTTTCATCGCGCGCGACGATATCGGCCTTCATCTCGACCGACCGCCGAACAGCATAGGTGCGCAATGCCGCATCGCCCTTTGCCAAAGCCGGTCCGTTTTCCTCTAACCAGTCGAAAAAAGCTGCGTCTCCCAAAAGCCCGTATTTGACGATTTCGCCATAGCCCGCCAGAAAATCCCGCTTGGTCAAGGTGTCGAGCACCCCGATATCCGCCAGAACAAGCGCCGGTTGATGAAACGCGCCGATCAGGTTCTTGCCAGCAACCGAATTGATTGCCGTCTTGCCGCCGACCGAACTATCGACTTGGGCCAAAAGCGACGTGGGGATTTGCACGTACCGAATGCCACGGCGCAAAACGGCTGCGGCAAACCCGCCTAGGTCTCCGATCACACCTCCGCCAAATGCGACAAGCACATCGCGGCGTTCAATCTTTTGGTCAAGCATCCACTCGACCGTCTTTTCCAGCGCAGACCAGCTTTTGGTTGCCTCGCCTGCAGGCAGGGCAAGGTGGGACATTTTAATATCGCCAAGCCCGGCCCGCAGCGTTTCCAACTGTACAGCGGCGACGTTTTCGTCGGTCAGAACCGTAACGCGCGGACGCGGCAAAAGCGGTGATATCTCGGTCGCCGTGCTGGCAATCAAACCTTGCCCAATCCGCACTTCATAGCTGCGGGCGCCTAAGGGCACAGTGACAGTTTCACGGTTCATTCTATGACTTCCAAAAGGTCTGGGCGGTCCGACATGGCGCTGATAACGCGGTCGGTCATGTCTTCGATAGACAGGTCAAAATCTGCGTCCACCGTAATATCGGCCAGATTGTAAATCGGATCGCGTTGTTCTTTGATGTCGGCCAATGTCCGGTGCGGATCGTCAGTGCGAAGAAGCGGGCGCGTTGATTTGTGCTTTACGCGTTGCCAAAGCAGTTCCAGTTCAGCCCGCAGCCAAATCGATGCCCCTTTGGTGGAAATCATCTGACGGTTCTCCTGACGAAGAAATGCGCCGCCGCCTGTGGAAAGCACGGCGGGCGCATCATCCAAAAGCCGACCAATTATCTCTGTTTCGCGGTCACGGAAAAACGGTTCGCCATCGCGTTCGAAAATTTCGGCAATACTGGAATTTGCCGCCTTTTCAATTTCGGCGTCGCTGTCGCGAAACGGAACCTGAAGGCGAAGTGCCAACGCGGTGCCAATCGCCGTCTTGCCCGCGCCCATCATGCCGACCATGACGACTGTTTTCTTTAGTCGGAATGGCAAAACAGACGCGTCCTTACGTTCTTTTTGAGATCCAAGCATGGAATGGCGTGATCTTGCGGAAAAGACCAGTTATAATTGCTATCAAATCCGTCAGAGAGCGGGGGCTGGCCTGACATAAGGCTTTGAGGCAAAAAGGTTTCGCGCATGTTGAGACTTCTGAAATTTCTGTTCGTGCTTGCCGTGCTGATCGGTTCTGCGGTCGTCGGTTATGCCTATCTGGGCGATCTTAGCGCGGAACAAAGCGATGTCAGCCAACCGGTGACATTGGATGGCAATTGACTGGGGCGTTTTTCCGCTTGTTCTGATTTTGACGGTGACACCCGCGGTGGCCGAGCGGGATGACCCGCTGTCGGCGATTGACTGGCTTTCCAATTCGGTGGATGCGCCGCCCCTGCAGGCCCCGGTGGTCAACGGGCCTTCGGCAAATCTGCCTGATGAAATACAGGTCGCGCCCCTGGACGCTGCGGTGCCTGACCAGTTGGGTACCAAAGATGCCGCTGCCCTTGGCGTTCCGGTCGCCATATGGGGTAAAAGTACGGTCGGCGATTTGGTCCAGGATTTGGCGGCATTGGAACTTGGCCGCGACGCCCCACCATCCATTCGAACTTTCCTGACGGACCTTTTGCAAGCCAGGCTTGATCCCCCGATTGATGCTGGTATCGACGATCGGTTCTTTTTGGCCCGCATCGACACTTTGCTGGCGCTTGGCCATCTTGAATCCGCCGAAAACCTACTGGGCCAAACCAGCCGAATTGATCCACGGTATTTTCGCCGCAGTTTCGACATTGCGCTTTTGACGGGTGAAGAAACAACTGCCTGTCAGGTGATAGATAAATCGCCCGAGCTTTCGCCGACCTATCCAGCCCGCATTTTCTGTCTGGCGCGACTGGCGCAATTTGATGTCGCGGCGTTGACATTAGGCAATGCCGAAACGCTTGGCATTCTGACGCCGGACGAAGACGCGCTTTTGCGAATATTTCTCGACCCGGAACTCTTCGAAGACGAACCAGTGCCTGCCGCGCCCCGGGTGCCAACGCCGCTAGAGTACCGGTTATTCGAAGCGGTGGGCGAACGTATCCCCACCGATCAACTGCCGGTGGCGTTCGCAACGGCCGATCTTAGCGAAACCGTAGGGTGGAAAACCCGGTTGCGCGCCGCTGAACGGCTGGCTGCGACCGGGGCCGTGACGTTTGACGATTTACTGGTGGTCTATAACGAACGGTCCCCTGCCGCGTCAGGCGGGGTTTGGGACCGCGTGCGCGCCATCCGGGCGTTGGAAGAAACGCTTCGTCGGAATGCGGACGCACAGCTTCAGTCCGAATTGGGCGAAACCTGGCGGTTGGTGGCTGACATGGGCTATCAGTCGGCCTTTGCGGATTGGATTGTCCCAAAACTGGATGGCAAAGCGCTGACTGGATCAGGCGCAGCCGTTGCCTTTGAAATCGCACTTTTTGCCAAACGCCCGGATCTTGCCTCGCAATTTGCAAAGGAAACCGAACAAGATCGCTTCCTTTTGGATATGGTGAACGGCGTGTCGCGGCCTGCGCCGCCTGGCGATGCTTTTGCCAGCGCAATTCTAAGGGGTCTGTCATCAATCGAAGCCGGAGGCGGGTATGCCCCTCTTTTGAAAGAAGCGCGCACAGGCGAGGTTGTCTTGCGGGCTTTGGCTGCCCTCGCCGAAGGGGCAAGTGGCAACCCGGAAACCACGGTACAAGCGTTGACCGCTTTGCGCCAAATCGGCTTGAACGATCTTGCCCGGCAGATTGCTGTCGAACTGATTCTGATAGAAGGGGCCGCCTGATGTCGTCACAAGACATTGCCACTTTCCTGGAAGCGCAAGCCGCCGAGCTGGACGCGTCAGAAAACACGCTTTTGGCCTATGCCAGGGACTTAAAGGACTTTCTGGGCTGGCTTGGCACCACAAAGCAAACCATGCTGGCCGCAGAACGCGGGGATATCGAACGATACCTGATCGATCTGGATACAGCGGGCATGAGCCATGCCACGCGCGCGCGCAGGCTGTCGGCGATCCGCCAATTCTACAGGTTTGCTTTCGAAGAAAACTGGCGCACTGACAATCCGGCCATCAATATCAAAGGTCCGAAACGCGAAAAGCGCCTGCCGAAAACGCTGACCGAAGATGAAGTCGATCGGCTTCTTGTGGCGTCAGGGCAAGCCGGACGCGGGGCCGAGCAGGTGCGCAACCGGTGTTTGATGGAACTTCTTTATGCGACCGGGATGCGCGTCACCGAGCTTGTCTCGTTGCCGGTTTCATCCGCGCGCGGCAATCCCCGGATGCTTTTGGTTCGCGGCAAAGGCGGCAAGGAACGCATGGTGCCGCTGTCGCCTTTGGCCCGCGAAACGCTGATGGATTGGCTGACGCTGCGCGACGAAATGGAAGACGCGTTAAAGGCCCAAAACGGTGGCGGCGGGTCCAAGTATCTCTTTCCGTCGCGCGGCAAAACGGGGTTTTTGACGCGTCATCGGTTTTACGGTCTGATCAAGGAGATCGCGGTTGCCGCAGGCGTGTCGCCCGGAAAAGTCACGCCGCACACATTGCGGCATGCATTTGCAACGCATTTGCTGGCGCGCGGCGCGGATTTGCGAACCATCCAGACATTGCTTGGACACGCGGACGTCGCAACGACCGAGATTTACACCCATGTCTTGGACGAACGCCTGAAAGAACTTGTGCTTGAACATCACCCATTGGCCAAAGACGCCAGCTAGGCTTTACCTGCGAAGTGCAGAAGGCAGAACGTCCTCGGACGGCCATATGCCAGTCTCAAGCGTTTCTTGATAGCCTTGGGTCAGGCCAGCGCTTTCCATCGCGCGGCGCGCTTCGGCAAAGTCATAAGACAGCCTGTGGATCGTGACTTCACCATCGTCCAACACAGCATAACGTGTTTCAGGACGGGCATCGTGGGGTGGCAAGCCAATCACGCCAGCATTGATCCACTGGTACCCGTCGATCCGGCGATGAAACGCGATGCCGCTGTGTCCCGAGACGATGCCGTCGATCTTTCCGGTCAGCGGCGCAAGTGCTGTGATCTCTTCCAGAAACACCGTGTCCGGGGAAGATGGCCAGATAAACCGATTAATCGCGGTTGCCCCGCCATGGATCACTGCATAGCGACGGTTCTGGTGGGTAAACACGCCAATCTCGGGCAACTCGCCCAGCCAATTTGCAGCATCTGAATCGCATTGGGACAAAGCATAGGGATACCAGCCTTTCGACAGAATGTTGCAGGCTGACCCTTCGTCAAAGCCGCACCCACAATCGTCGGCCCCGTCGGCAATCTGGCGTTCGCAATTCCCGGCGACGCAAGGCACGGCCATTGCGCGAAACTGGCTGATCGTTTCAGCCGGTGACGCGCCATAGGCAACGATGTCGCCTGTACAAATCGCATCGCTTTCGCCGATGACCTGGCCCATTGCCTGAAGCGCCTGCAAGTTGGAATACGGACCGCCGAATAGGACCACTGGCCCGTCCATACGACCGAAATCCTCAACACGCATTTGAAACCACTCCCTTGAATGGACCGTCTCTGACCCCCATAAGACGGGAAAGCCTTTGGCTGACAAGGAAAAACGGAGACCTGTGCCCCAATGATTGACGCCGCCTTCTGGATCGTGTGCGGAGCTATTCTGTTTCTGCTCGTCCTCTCGGGCTTCTTTTCGGGAAGTGAAACGGCGCTTACAGCCTCGTCGCGTGGTCAGTTGAAATCGCGCGCCGAAAAAGGTGACCGGGGCGCAGGGCGTGCATTGCGCCTGACCGAAGACAGCGAACGGCTGATTGGCTCGATTCTCTTGGGCAACAACCTGGTGAATATTTTGGCAACCTCGCTTGCGACCGCGATGTTCACGAGGGCTTTCGGCGAAAGCGGCGTGGCCTTGGCAACGCTTGTCATGACGCTTCTCGTCCTGATCTTTGCCGAAGTGCTGCCCAAGACCTATGCTATTTCGAACGCTGAAACGGCGGCTTCGCGCGTGTCTGGCCCGATCGCGGTGATTGTCACTGTCCTGGCCCCAATCGTTGCCGCAGTGCGCGCCATTGTGCGCGGGGTTTTGGCCATTTTCGGCGTTCGGATTGACCCGGAAAGCCATATTATGGCGGTGCGGGATGAAATCGCGGGGGCCTTACAACTGGGCCATTCCGAAGGTGTGGTCGAAAAAGAAGACCGCGACCGTATTCTGGGCGCGCTGGATTTGGCGGATCGAACGGTGGAAGAAATCATGCTTCACCGTAGCCAGATTGAAATGATCGACGCAGACCTGCCGCCGCAGGAAGTGCTAGAGATCTGTCTGAACTCGAACCACACGCGCTTGCCGATTTTCCGAAACGAACAGGAAAATATCATCGGCGTTCTGCATGCCAAAGACTTGCTGCGCGCGGTCTACTCTCGCTTTGCTGGCAGTGCGGGCAATGATCCGTTCGAAGGTTTCGATCTGATGCAGGTCGCGATGGAGCCTTATTTTGTGCCCGAGACGACCTCGCTTGATGAACAGATGCGGCAATTTCTGCGCCGTTCAACGCATTTTGCGCTGGTGGTTGATGAATACGGCGCGCTTGAAGGGCTGATCACACTGGAAGACATATTGGAAGAAATCGTCGGCGAGATTACCGACGAATTCGACATTGACGAAGATCACCCGGTTCGCCGGGCTGACAATGGCGACGTGCTGGTCGATGGTGCCATGACGATCCGCGATCTGAACCGGGCGATGGACTGGTCACTGCCCGACGAAGAAGCCGTGACGGTCGCAGGTCTGGTGATCCACGAAGCACAGACCATTCCAACCAAGGGGCAGGTGTTTTCCTTCCACGGTCGGCGATTTGAAGTGTTAGAGCGGAAAGACAACCGGATCACCCGACTGAAAATCCGCGCGCCGCAATAGCCCCTCGGGGTAAAAACAGGTGAACCGGAAACCGTTAAGGTTTCCGGTGTGTCTCAAAATTCACCATCCTGCTGCCAGGGCTTGGCCAGGTTGCCAAATCGGGTGAACCGTCCCTCAAACGACAGTTCGACCGTGCCGATGGGGCCATGACG